>MGUG01000016.1 GCA_001799845.1 Elusimicrobia bacterium GWC2_64_44
CGACGCGGCAGTCGAGGAAGATCATCAGCTGCGGGAACACCATCTCGCGCAGGACCATGTTGTCGAACAGGTCCAGGTAGGTGTTGTAGTCCATGTCCGAGATGATCTTGTCGGGGTGGCGGTTGAGCATGCGCGCGAAGATGGTGTCTTCCCAGATGGTCCTGTCCTGCACCACGCCGCGGATCTTGCCCAGGCTGATGCGGGAGACGAACTCGCGGTGCTGGCGGAAGCGGTGGTTCAGCAGCCAGATCTGCATGATCGTGCCGAACTGCTTCATGTCGCCGTAGAAGCCCTCGAGGTAAGGGTTCCCCCCCACCTCTTCTAGCACGGGCTCGAAGTTGAGCGCCTTGGCCAGCTCCATGGTCAGCGTGGACTTGCCCACGCCGATGATACCCGCGATGCCGATATAGCCTTCTGCGAACATAGTCCCTCCGGAAACTGTCTATGGCTAAGCCAGGCCTAGGCCTTGGCGTTGATGTCCTGCTCTATGCCCTTGATCGCCAGCAGCACGTCGTCGGGGTTCGACGCCGCCTGGAGGATGTCGTCGAGCTTGGCCAGCCCTTCCTTGTGCATCTTGACCAGCGACTGGTTGAAGGTCTGCATGCCGTAGAAACCGCCCTTCGCTATGGCCTGCGTGACGGCGTCCATCGTGTTCTCGGCGATCATCTTCTTGATGTGCGGCGTGGCAGTCATGATCTCCACGGCGGGCAGGCGGCCGCCCTTGGTGCACGGCAGCAGGCGCTGGGAGATGATGGCCCGCATGCTCTCGGAGAGCTGCATGCGCACCTGCACCTGCTGGTGCGGCGGGAAGAGGTCTACGATGCGCGAGAGCGTCTGCACGGCGTTCATGGTGTGCAGCGTGCCGAAGACCAGGTGGCCGGTCTCCGCGGCGGTGATGGCGGCCGAGACCGTCTCCAGGTCGCGCATTTCGCCGACGAGAATGATGTCGGGGTCCTGGCGCATGGCGGCGCGCAGGGCGTCCACGAAGTTGGTCGTGTCGGAGCCGATCTCGCGCTGGCTGATAATGCACTTCTTCTCGGTGAACGAGAATTCTATCGGGTCCTCGATGGTGATGATGTGCGCGTCCCAGGTGGAGTTGAGATACTCTATCATCGCGGCCAGCGTGGAGGTCTTGCCGGAGCCGGTGATGCCGGTCACCAGCACCAGGCCGCGCTCGTTGGTCAGGATCTTCTTGATGGATTCCGTCGGCATCTTCAGCTCTTCGAAGGTGGGGATCTTCAGCGGGATATGGCGGATGGCCACGCCGGTCCGGCCCTTGTGCAGGAAGACGTTGAAGCGGAAGCGGCCCAGCTCGCCGCCGTCGTAGGAGAAGTCGCACTCGTGCTTTTCCTCGAAGATCTTCTTCAGGCGGGGCGTCAGCATGGGCGCCACCATGTCCTGCACTTCCTTCTCGGTCATGTTGGAGGAATTGATCGGGGTGATGTTGCCGTGGATGCGCAGGAACACCTGCGAGTCGCCCCGGATGTGCGTGTCCGAGGCCTTGTTCTGCACCATCACTTTCAGCAGCAGGTTTAGATTTATCGCCATAACTTTTTTGTTCCCCGCCCCGTCACTGCAGCCTGCGCGCGCGGTCGCGGCGCAGGTAGGCCGGCTTTTCCAGGTCTTCCCCGGTGGCGGCCGGCTCCAGCCGGGGCGCGCCGTCGTCGGGCCGCCGCGGCTTGCCGCTGCGGTCCAGGGCGCGCCGGCGCACCAGCTCGCCCGCCAGGTCGTGGCGCTTGGCCGTAAAGCCTGTGGCGATAACGGTGATCTTCAGTTCGTCGCCCAGCGTGTCGTCGAAGGCCTGGCCGTACTTGATCAGGGCCTCGGGGTTGGCGTTCTTGCTGATGTACTCCATCGCCTCGTGCACTTCCACCATCATCACTTCGCGCGAAGCCGTGAAATTGACCAGGATGCCCTTGGCGCCGTCGATGACGGCGCTCTCGAGCATCGGGGAATGGATGGCCTTCTTGGCCGCCTCGATATGCCGGTCCAGGCCGGAGGCGCTGCCTATGCCTATCAGTGCCTCGCCGGACTTGCTCATGATGCGGCGCACGTCCATGAAGTCCACGTTTATGGCGCCAGCGCGCGTGATCACGTCGGAGATGCCCTGGATGGCCTGGCGCAGCACGTCGTCGGCGAGGCGGTAGCCGTCCTCGGTGCTGGTGGTGCGGCTGGCCTCGGACAGGATGCGGTCGTTGGGGATGACCAGCAGGCAGTCGGCGTGGGTCTTCAGCTCGTGTATGCCGGCCTGCGCCTGCTCGGCGCGCTGCTTGCCCTCGAAGGCGAACGGGCGCGTGACCACGCCTATCACCAGCGCGTTGGGATTGGTTTCCTTGGCGGTCTTGGCCACCACCGGCGCGGCGCCGGTGCCGGTGCCGCCGCCCATGCCGGCCGTAACGAACAGCAGGTCCGCGTCGGCCACGGCCTCGCGCAGCAGCTCCACGGACTCAGTCGCGGCGGCCGCGCCCCTGGCCGGGTCGCCGCCTACGCCGAGGCCCTTGGTCAGGGTCTCGCCGATCTGGATGCGGTTGGGGGCCTTGCTGCGGCGCAGGTCCTGCGCGTCGGTGTTGACCGCGACGAACTCCACCAGGCGGATCTCGGCGTCCACCATGCGGTTCACGGCGTTGCCGCCGCCTCCGCCGACGCCGATCACCTTGATCACGGCCTCGCGGTCGCGGAAATCGTTATTGTAGCGTATCCTGTTTTCAGACATAAACCGCGCCCCCGGGCCGCGCTAAAATAGGTCCTTGAACCAGCGCCAGAATTTCTTTTCCATCGCGCCGCCGCGGGCCGGCACGGACACGTCGGCGGTCCAGTTCTTCAGGTACGGGTAGCAGACCAGCGCGACCGCGCCCACGTAGGGCTGCGTCATGTACTCTTCCGGGCACTGCAGCAATTCCTGCGCGGGCAGGCCCAGGCGCGACTGGCTGAGGTCCAGCATTACCTCGGCGGCCTCGGGCATGCCGCGCAGCAGCGCCGCGCCGCCGGTGAGGATGGCGCCGCCGGGCAGGTCCTGGTAGCTGGAGGTCTGTATGGCCTGGCTGATCTTCTCGAAAGTCTCTTCGGCGCGCGGCTGGATGAAGTCCAGCAGCTCGCGGGGTTTCACTTCCTTCTTGGTGCGGCCGTCGAGCTTGGTGATGGTGAGCGGGCTCTCTTCCTCGATGATCTTGGAGAGCACCGCGCCGTGCTTCTCTTTTATTTCCTGCGCGGCGGCTATCGTGGTGCCGAGGCCGTAGGCGATGTCGCGGGTGATGCTGTCGCCGCCCAGCGGGATCTCGCGGGAGAAATGGATGCTGCCCTCGGAGTAGATGCCGATGGAGGTGGTCTGGCCGCCCGCGTCGATCAGGATGCAGCCCAGCTCTTTCTCCTCCTCGGAGACGATCAGCTCGCCGACGGCGAGCAGCGTGTAGACCGGGGCCACCACGCGGAAGCCGGCCTTGTGGACGGACTTGAACAGGTTGCTGATGGCGGGGCTGGCGGCGGTGATGATGTGCACGCCGACCTCGAGCAGCGCGCCCTCCATACCCACCGGGTTCGGCACGCCGCGCTGGCGGTCCAGCGAGTAGCCCTGCGGGATCACGTGCAGGATCTCGCGGTCGGGGGAGAGCTGAAAGGCCTTGGCGGTCTCGATCACGTTGGCGACGTCCTCTCCGGTGATCTCCTTGTCGGTGCGGGCGATGTTGTAGGCGCCCTTGCTGTCGAAAGCCTGGATGTGCGCGCCGCGCACGCCGAGGTAGACCTCGCCGACGACCTCGTTGGCCTTGCTCTCGGCGGCGTCCATCACGTGTTCTACGGCCCGCGCGGCCTCCTCGATATTGACGACCACGCCGCCCTTGAGGCCCTTGCAGGGCACGGTGGCCCCGGCGAGCACGCGGAGCTTGTTATGCTCGTCGTCGCGCTCGGCTATTACGCAGGTTACCCGGCCCGACCCCATGTCAAGCCCGGCGATGATCTCGGATTTTCCCATATGAGCTCCAGCAAGAAACCGCTTCTCAGCAAAGGCGCCGGCGGGGCCGGCTTCAGGGCTGCGTTAATGCGGAAACGAAAATCTTACCTTCTCTGAAAGACCGCAGGTCCGCGCGCAGCGGGCCCCCGGACTTCTGAAGGGCGTCGTTCATTACTTCGTTCAATCTTAATATTTTTAGGCGGGTGAATTCAAATTCGCCCCAGAGCACCACGGAACCGTCGGCAAGCCTCAGCCGGCAGTCCCAGGAGGTCCCATCGCAGGAAAGGGCCTGCGGGGCCGAATAGAAGAGCGGGACCAGCGGCCCGAGCCCCGCCAGGAAAGCGGAGAGGGCGGGAGCCTCGCGCGGGGCCCCGCGCAGCTGCACGGCGAACGGCAGCCCGGCGCTCGCGGAGAGATCCTCCGGCATCAGGCGCCCGGTGACGCCCAGGTAGGCGGTGGCCCCGTCGGCCAGCACCGCGGCCACGGCCCGCTCCGGCACGGCCTTCACCGAGGCCTTGCCGGTGAAAAAATTCCTGGAGATATCGACCGAGGCCAGGCCGGGCCGCAGGCGGCGCATCTCCGCGGCCAGCTCCCCGGCGCGCCGGGAGCTGAAGGGACGCTTCGCGGCGTCCGCGGCCAGGGCGCGCAGCGACTCCGCTGCCTCCCGTGACGGGCAATTGACTTCGAAAAGTTCCGGTTTGAAAGAGAGGCGGTCGGCCAGGATGCGGCGGTAGTTCTTTATAGCGGCCCCAAAAAGCCACGAGCCCAGCAGCAGGCCCAGAGTGAGCCCGGCGGCCATGCCGCCGCGCCGCAGCAGCTGGTTGCGCACCTTGCCGCGCACCCGCACCTTTATTTTTCGTCTGACCGGCATCGTGCGGATATTATATGAAATATCCGGATTTTTCCGCTCAAATATAAAGGCGAAAGACGCGCCCCGCTTGCCCGCCCGGGGATTTGTGCTATAATTAGTGGGCAGTTTGGAAGTTATGCGCCCGTAGCTCAGTGGTAGAGCATCCGCCTTTTAAGCGGGTGGCCGCGCGTTCGAATCGCGCCGGGCGCACACCCTTTCCATGGGAATACGCACCAAACTCATCCTTTTCCTCCTGACCCTCCTGACGGCGATCTCGGCGCTACTGGCCGTCCTCTATATCCGCAACGAGTGGTCGTCCATTTCCGCCAACAGCCAGCGCAAGAACCTGCAGATCCTGATGTCGATGGCCGAGGTCTGCAAGGAACAGCACGCCTCCGGCGGCCACTCCGCCGCCTACAAGTATTTCAAAGCTTTCCTTAAAACTCCGGAGATCATCCGGGTTTCCTGCGAGACCTCCGGCGGGCGGGTCCTGCTGGAGGAGCGCTACTACACGCCCGCGCCCTCCCCGTTCAGCTTCAGTTTCAACGGCTTTTCCCCCCCGCGCACCGGCGGCTGGGAGACGCGCGTCGACAACGGCGTGGAGGTGCTGAAGGCCTCGTTCAAGGCGCGCAGCCGCGGCGCGGAAATAACGGCCCGGGTGGATTTTTCCACGCTGCTCATCGGGCAGGAAATGGATTCCGCGCTGCGCGAGTCGTCGGCGGGCTTCTTCATCATCCTCTCCCTTTCCTTCGCCATCGGCTGCATCGGCACGCTGATCATCACGCGCGTCATCGCCGACCCGATCCAGACCATGGCCGAGGCCGCCCGCCTGATAGGTTCCGGCCGCCTGGGCCACCGCATCCCGGTGAAGGGCAAGGACGAGATGGGCCGTCTGGCCTCGGAGCTCAACGACATGGCCGTCAAGCTGCAGGAGTCAGACGACATCCGGCGGGACTTCGTCTCCAGCATCACGCACGACCTGCGCTCGCCGGTCACCGGCATAGAGCTGTGCGCGGACATCATCCTTAAACTCGCGGAAAAGCGCGAATACGACCGCGTCCCCGAGCAGGTCCTGTCGATCAACGAGCACGCCCAGCGCCTCAACCGCTTCATAGATTCCATGCTGGAGATCTCGCGCATCGAGTCGGGCAAGATCAAGCTGGAGATCAAGGACGTCAACCTGGAAGACCTCGCAGACAGGGCCGTGCGCGCCTTCAAGGCCTACGCCGCGCAGAAGGGCCTCAAGCTGGAGCTGATAGTCGGTTCGGAGATACCGGGCGCCAGGGGCGACCCGGACCGGCTCTACCAGGTGCTCGCCAACATCGTGGGCAACGCGGTCAAGTACACCGCCGCCGGCTCCGTCAGCGTCTTCGTGGAGACCGCCCCCGGCGGGCAGCGCGTGCGCGTCTGCGACACCGGCCCCGGCATTCCCTCCCGCGAGCTCAAGAATATCTTCAGCAAGTTCTACCGCATCAGCTCGGGCCGGCGCGACTACCCGTCGGCGCGGCAGGGCACCGGCCTCGGCCTGTTCATCGCCAAGTTCATCATAGAGCTGCACGGCGGCGGCATCGAGGCCGAGAGCGCGGAGGGCAAGGGGAGCGTCTTCACCGTCTTCCTGCCCTCGAAGGGGCAGCCATGAGCGCCAAGCAGACCATCCTGGTCATCGACGACGAACCGGCGCTGCTTAAATCCGTCAAGGAGCGCCTGGAGCTGGAAGGCTACAACGTGCTGACCTGCCACAGCGCCGAGCAGGCGGTGGAAACGCTGCGCCGTTTCGCGCCGGACCTGATGGTGGTGGACCTGCGGCTGCCCGGCATGAGCGGCCTGGATTTCTGCCGGCACGTGCGGGCCTCCGACGGCGCCTCGCGGCTCACGCCGATAATTTTCCTGACCACGGACCGCAGCGAGGTGAACAAGGTGCTGGGGCTGGAGCTGGGCGGCGACGACTACATGACCAAGCCGTTCAGCCCCGCGGAGTTCGTGGCGCGCGTGAAGGCGCTGATCCGCCGCAGCCTCGCCGCCGGCGAGCGCGAAGGGGCAGAGGAAACGGTCGCCTCCGGCGGGCTGACCATAAACTACTCGCGGCACGAGGCCAGCGTGGCGGGGCGGGCGCTGGACCTTTCCCCCAAGGAATTCGAGATCCTCTACCTGCTGGTCAGGAAAAGCGGCCGGGTGATGACGCGCCAGTTCCTTATGGAGCGGATCTGGGGCAGGCCGTACGAGAACACCAGCCGCGTGATAGACACGCACATCAAGAACCTCCGCAAAGCCCTCGGGAAAATGGAAGACTGCCTGGTTACCGTAGAGGGCCTGGGCTACAAGTGGTCAGCGCCGGACTGAGCGCCGCGGGAATACTCACATTAAAATCACATCAGAAAACACCCGGCCGCGCAGGCCGATATGGTATACTTTTTGCAGAAGTCAGTGCTTGATTAAATTATTCGGAGGGGTAAACATTATGAACAAGATCAGAAAGGGTTTCACGCTCATAGAGCTGCTCGTCGTCGTGCTCATCATCGGTATCCTGGCGTCCATCGCCATCCCGCAGTACT
>MGUG01000017.1 GCA_001799845.1 Elusimicrobia bacterium GWC2_64_44
ACCGAGATGAAGGCCAAGAAGTCCAAGATCGAAGACGCCAAGAACGCCACCAAGGCCGGCGTGCAGGAAGGCCTGCTGCCCGGCGGCGGCGTGGCCCTCATACGCGCCTCCAAGGTGCTCGACAAGGTGAAGACCGACCACGAGGACGAGAAGACCGGCGTGAACATAGTCCGCCGCGCGCTCTTCGCCCCGCTCCGGATCATCGCCGAGAACGCCGGCGCCGACGGCTCCATAGTGGTGGACAGGATCAAGAACTCCACCACGGAGATCGGCTTCGACGCCGACACCCTGGAATACGTCGACATGCTCAAGGCCGGCATCGTGGATCCCTGCAAAGTGACCCGCTCCGCCCTCGAGAACGCGGCGTCCATCGCGAGCACCCTGCTCAACACGGACTGCCTGGTGGCCGACCTCCCCGAGAAGAAGGCTCCCGCCATGGCCGGCGGCGGCATGGGCGGCATGCCCCCCGGCGCCGACATGTACTAACGTCAGCGCATAACAATAAAGACCCCCGGGCCTCAAAAGCCCGGGGGTTTTTACTTCATAGGGGACGCTGCTTCCTATCTTCCAGACTGCGCCGTCGAGGGAACCCGGCGGTTTTGCCTTAGCGGCGGGGAATTACTTCCTCTGGGCTTCGCCGGTCATGGGGACGAAGGCGACGCCAAGCAGGCGCTCAGTGAGGAACTCGCGGCCCTTGCGGCGCACGCGCACCAGCTCCTGGTAGCCCCTGCCGCCCACCGGGGCCACCAGCCTGCCGCCTTCGGCCAGCTGCTCCAGCAGCGGCCGGGGGATATCCTCCGGCGCCGCCGTCAGAATAATAGCGTCGAAAGGAGCCTCTTCAGGCCAGCCGGCGTAGCCGTCGGCGCAGCGGGTCTTCACCGAGCCATAGCCCAGCCGGTTCAGCCGCTCCCGCGCCGCGCGCTCCAGCTCGCACACTATCTCGACTGAATACACATTGGGCGTAATAGCCGCCAGCACCGCCGCCTGGTAGCCGGAGCCGGTGCCGACCTCGAGCACCTTGTCGCCCGGCTTCAACCCCAGGGCCTCGGTCATAAAAGCCACAATATAGGGCTGGCTGATGGTCTGGCCCTGGCCTATGGGCAGCGGCCCGTCGTTGTAAGCCTCGCCCAGAAGGCCGGGCGGAACGAATTCATGGCGCGGCACCGCCCGCATGGCCTTCAGCACGCGCGGGTCCAGCACGCCCCGGGCCTCTACCTGGGACGACACCATGTCCTCCCTGGTGCTTTTAAAACTGTCCTCCGCTTCAGGCATTGCCTGCCGCCTCCCCATCCGGCCGTTCGTCAGCCAAGGCTGCGAAAAAACGGCGGCCACCGCCGCAGCGGCCGCCAGCGCGTAAATATGCCCTGGTTTCATGATCACCCCCGGACGCAATTGTAACACTTCCATTTGCGAACCGGGATCCCCGGCAGCCGCGTTCAGTAAGCCGATATCCGCCACCGAAATGCCAGTCGGTTTTGTTTTTGGGGGGCAGAGGGGTGGACGGGGGTTTGGTTCGAGAACCCGTTGGGGAGGGGGGCCCCGCCATAAATTCCCTGGGCGGGGGGAACCGCGCTGGGCTATGCCCGTGCCGTATCAAGAGCTATGCTCATCAGACGGCCAACGGTTCCCTGCAGTCCGGGTTCGAGGGCCAAACCCCCGGCCGCCCCGACCTATGAAACGGTGATCCCTTTAATCATGTAGGCGGCGGAGGGGCCGTAGGAGGGGGTAGGGGGAGCGCCGGCGGAGACCACGGTAAAGCCGAGCTTTTCCCAGAGCGGGACCGTGCCGTAGACCGACACCAGCGCAAGGCGGCCCAGGCCAAGGCTGCGGGCGAGGGCTTCCAGGTATTGCACATAAGCGCGGGCGGCGCCGCGGCCGCGGCCTTCGGGCAGTACGGCGGCGTCGTGCAGGTAGAGGCAGTCGGGCGAGGCCGGCAGCGCCTCCAGGAAAGCGTCCAGCTTGGGAGCGGAGCTCAGCAGCCACGGGTGGGCCAGGCCGTAACCGGTCAGTTTGCCGTCGGAGACAAGCTTGCGGCAGCCGTCGGGGAAAAGCCGCAGCTTCTCGGCGAACACCTCCGCCCGCTCGGGCAGCCCGGGGTGCAGCCGCCCGGCGATAGCGAGCACGGCCGGCATATCTCCGGCCTCCAGCGGCTTCCAGTCTGCGGCCATGGGCATAGTGTTATTTTATCAAACAGCCCGCCGAGCCCGGGAATTAAGTATTGTGTCCCCGGAATTCGGTTTGGTAGACTACGGGCATGCAGACACATTGGTCGCACCCGCTGGACGCTTTCAAGGAAGCCGCCTTCACCAACCAGAAGACCAGCCTCGCCTACCGCCTGGTCAGGGCTGACGCCGTAGCGCCCAGCCCTGAGCGCATAGAGCAGGTCCGCGCCATCTGCAACGAAGGCCCCGTCTACGACATACTGTTCAGCCATATCTTCGGCGGCAAACCCTATACCGCCGAGGCCGCGGCCGGCTTCCTGAACTGGGCCGCCCAGGGCTGGCGCGAGCGCACCCATTTCATCTTCCTCATACTCGACGCCGCCGGCGGCATCTGCGGCAACGTGGATATCAAGGCGCCGGACCTCGAAGGCGCGGAGATAGGCTACTGGGCCGCCGCCGCCCACGCCGGCATCATCACCCCGGCCCTCGAGGCGGTCTGCGGCCTGGCGAGGACGGCGGGCTACAAATCCTTTTTCGCCTATGTCGTGCCCCACAACGACAGGTCCATCCGCGTGCTGGAGCGCAACGGCTTCGCCCTCGACAAAGAGGGCGTCCAGTACAAAGGCAAGACCTGCGACCTCTACCGCCGGCCCCTCTGACCTCCGCCATGAAAGCCGTACTTACCTATATACTGGCCTTCGCCGCCGTCGCGATCGCAGTGGCGCTGGCCGCGGAGCAGCTGGGCAAAGCCGGCAAAAAGAACCAGTTGCCGCATGTTACCAACAACGCCCTCGCACTTTCCGGCGGCATACTAGCTGTCCTGGGCGGCGGCTTCGCCGTCTTCGCCTTCACCGGCACACTGGCGCCGCTGGTGATCTTCGCCTCCCTCATCAGCGTGGTCCTGGGCTCACTCTACGCCTGGCGCATCAAGCGCGAGAAAGCCACCAAAGAAATGTGGGAGGCCCTGCTCACCGAGGAAGAAGAACAGGCCAGTCAGACCGCCCAGCGCGACCCCGCCAACGCCGCCGCCTGGGAGCGCCTGTCGGAGCTCAAGGTAAAGCGGGGGGACCTGCGCGGCGCCCTGGAGCTTTTTACCAAAGTCTGCGAGCTGGAACCCACCCGCCGCAATAACGACCGGCTGGCCGAACTGCGCGAAGCCGTACTCGCCCTGCCGCCGCCTAAAGCCGCGGCCACACCCAAAATTCCAGATTAGACCAAAGGGCCTATTGTGCCCTGGGCCCTTTGGCCTTGAAAAACAGTGTATTGCACTGTATTATATACCTGTCAGAACACCCACGGGATGGAGGCAGGATACCGATGAAAAAACTTATCATGGCGGCGGCGGTAATACTGGCGGCCTCGGTCAGCGCGCAGGCGGCCCAGAAGATAATCACCTACGACCAGTCCTTCAAGCCCGGCGTGAAAGCGGCCATCAAGTGGCTGGGCGGCAGCGTAGTGCGCGAGTTCAAATACGTCAACGCCGTGGTGGCGGACCTCCCCGACCACGTGAAAGACGCAAGCATCTATACAGTGGAAGGCGTAAAAGACGTCTCCGACGACACCTACCGGCGCTGGATAGAGGCCGCCCCGGCCTCCCTGCAGGCGGTCCCGCTGCCCTCGCTCGACAGCGCCCTCAGGACCATCCGCGAGGCAACTGACCTGCCGGGACTCCCCGAGCCCAAAGCCGACGCCGCGCCCTCAGCCGAGATCCCCTGGGGCATAGCACGCGTCAACGCCCCGGCCGCCTGGGACTACACAGCGGGCCGCGGCGTAAAAGTGGCCGTCATAGACACCGGCGTGGACTTCAACCATCCCGACCTGGCCCCCAACTATAAAGGCGGCTACAACGCCGTAGACCCCGCCGCGGCCCCGCTCGACGACCAGGGCCACGGCACCCACGTGGCCGGCACCATAGCCGCCGTAAAGGACGGCAAAGGCGTGGCCGGCGTAGCGCCCGGCGCGGACCTCTACGCCGTGAAAGTGCTGGACAAGAACGGCTCCGGCCAGTACTCCTGGATCATAGCGGGCATTGAGTGGGCCATAGAGCACCGCATGCAGGTCATAAACATGAGCCTGGGCGGCGGCGCCGGCAACGAGGCGCTGCGGCTGGTCATGGAGAAAGCCGGCGAGGCCGGCGTCACCGTGGTCTGCGCCGCCGGCAACGACGCCGGCCCGGTCAACTACCCCGCCAAGTATCCGCAGGCCATAGCGGTCTCGGCCTCGGACTCGGCCGACAAGATAGCGTCCTTCTCGTCGCGCGGCCCCGAGCTGGCCGTCATAGCCCCCGGCGTGAAGATTAACTCCACGCTGAAGGGCGGCGGCTACGGCGCGCTGTCGGGCACCTCCATGGCCTGCCCGCATGTGGCCGGCCTGGCCGCCATAGCCATAGGCGCCGGCGCCGCCGGCCCGGACCAGGTCCGCGCGGCCCTCAAGGGCGCGGCCTCCGGCCTGCCCGGCCTCACGCCTAACGAGCAGGGCGCCGGCCTGGTGAACGCCTTCAAACTGGTGCGCTGACAGGTTCCTTGAGCGGAGAGAACCCCGCGTGAAAGCGCGGGGTTCTTTTTTTGCTTACGCTCACGCGGAGGTTTGCGGGAGCGGGCGGTTTTTATATATGGTTTCACTATGCCGGCAGGACAAGGCGGAACAACTTATTACGAGCCACGCCCCGCGAGAAGCGGGCGCGGCGGCAGCGACGCCTGGGGTTATTATTTCGCGGCCCTGTTCCTCGCAGTGATGGGCCTCATCTTCCTCAACGACTTCCGCTACGCCCTGGCGGCCCAGCGGCGCTGGACCGAGGCGGCGGGCCGCGTGACGGAGAACAAAGTGACGGTACGCCGCAGCCGCCGCAGCACGTCCTACAGCAGCTACATCAGCTACAACTACAACGCCGCCGGCACCCTCTACGGCGCCGGGCCGGTAGAGCTCTACAAACACAAACTCTATTTCAGCGAGGACGGGGCCTGGGAAGACCTCAAGGACAACTTCGCGGAAGGCAAAAGCATAGACGTCTACTACAACCCGGAGAACCACGGCGAGTCCAGCCTGGGCCTGGCCGGGGCGCCGGGGGTGCTGGTCCCCATAGTCTTCTTCCTGCTGGCCTTCGGCGCCTTCTACGCCGGCCGCGAACAATAGCGGATCTAAGCCGGTTCCGTGGCCTGCTCGGGGGCGGGGGGCGGCGGCGCCGCGCGCAGGCCGTTCTGCTCCGGCGTCAGGCGCCGGCCCAGCGAAAGGAATCCCAGCGACGAGATCACGGCGATGGCCGCGATGATGAACCACGGGGCCTGCTGGTAAACCGGGCTGAGCAGGCCGATAGCGTTTGACCCTATCAATATCCCCGTCGAGTTACCCACCTGCTGGAACAATCCCTGCAAGCCGAGATAGCGCCCCTTCTCCGCGCGCGGCGCCATGTTGGCGCCCAGCGCCTGCATGCCCGGCGACACGGCGATCTCGCCGAAAGTCACCAGCACGATGGCCGCCGCCGCGTAGAAGAAAGACGGCGCAAAGCCGAAAGAGAGATAGCCCGCCGCGTAGCACAGGGCACCTGCCGCGAGGCCCCCGGTGATGCGGCGCCCTTCCAGCAGCCGCGTCACGAAATACTGGAACACCACCACCATCAGCCCGTTGATAGAGAACAGCAGGCCGATCTCCCGCTCGGAGAGACCGAGGTAGGTCTTGGAATAGAGCGAGCTGGACACCACCAGCTGGCTCATTACCGCGCTCATGGTGAAGCCGAACACGCAGAACCGCAGGAAAACCCGATCCTTCAGCGCGTGCGCCGCGCCGGCCAGGCTGGGCGAGACGAAGCGCCCTTTGGCCAGGCCGGGCAGGTCGGTGACGGCCAGCGCCACTATGCCCGTGCAAATGCCGAACACCAGCGCCGTGACGAAGAACAGCAGCGAGTACGAGCCCTCCGCAAGGAAGCCGCCCAGCGCCGGCCCCAGCGCCCAGCCGGCGTTGTTGGCCATGCGCAGGAAGCCGTAGGCCTTCATGCGCCCGGCGGGCGGCGTGAAGTCGGCCACCCAGGACCGCGCCGCGGGATGGAAGAAAGACCCGATGAACATGCCCACCGGGTGAAAGACGAACACCCACCACAGCGGGGCGGAGGTATAGATGGCCCAGGCTATCACGGCTATCATCAGCGTCCGCGCGGCCATGGACCAGATCATTACCTTGCGCCGGCCTATAGCGTCGGAGACCTCGCCGCCGATGAACTGCGCCAGCGAAGAAAAAAGCATGGAGCCCGCCAGGAAAGCCCCGACCCAGGCCATGGGCAGGCCGCGGTGGCCGCTCAGGTAGACGGCCAGGAAGGGGAAAGAAATGGCGTAGCCGGCCGTCAGCAGGCCTTCGCCGGCTGCGAGTATCCAGAAACCGGGCGGCAAACTCATCCCTATATCATAGAAAATACGGCGCGCCCGCGCCTCAAAACGCGCTCAAATCGCGGCGCGCCGATTTCCCTATGAAAAACCGGCATTATTTGCTAAAATATAAATATCCAGACCATGCCGACCGCTGAAATAACACGCAAGGGCGCCCTACTTTCCAATTTCCAGAACATCAACAGCCGCATCTCCGCGGCCCGGCAGCAGGCGGGGCTTCCCGCCCGGGAACCCTCTTTCATAGCCGTCACCAAGTACGCCGCCGATGAGGACGTTAAAGACCTTATAGAGGCGGGCGCCATAAAACTCGCCGGAGAGAACAAGGTGCAGGATGCCAAGGCCAAGTGGGCCCAGGGCGCCCTGGCGCCGCTGCGCTCGCGCGTCACCCTGCATTTCATAGGCCACCTGCAGACCAACAAGGCCAAGGCCGCCGTGGAGCTGTTCGACTGGATAGACTGCATAGACAGCCTCAAGATCGCCGCGGAAGTGAACCGCCACGCCGAGGCCGCCGGCAAGACCATGCCGGTGATGCTGCAGCTCAAGCTCAACAGCTCGCCCACCCAGAGCGGGGTAGCCCCGGAACAGGCGGGGGAACTGCTGGCGCAGGTGCGGCAGCTCAAGCACCTGGCCCCTCGCGGCTACCTGGGCATCGCCCCCGCGGAAGGCACGCCTGAGCAGCTGCGCGCCGCCTTCGCCGCCGCCAAGAAGATTTTCGACAGGGACTTCCCCGGCCCCGGCAATTATTTGTCGCTCGGCATGAGCGGGGATTACGAGCTGGCCGTGGAAGCCGGCTCGGATCTGCCGCGCATCGGCAGTTCTCTTTTCGCTTAGAGCGGAATACGTTAGCGCGCAGCCCACAGGACGCGCAACAGTGTGGAGGTAGGGAACATGATCGTAAAAGTCAGAGTAATACCGAACTGCGAAGACAACGAAGTGGTTTCCCGCATAGGCAGCGTACTGCGCGTAAAAGTGTGCGCCGCCGCCGCCGACCTGAAAATAAACCTGCTGCTCAGGGACTACCTTTCAGAGTTCTTCGAGGTGCCCTGCAGGATGGTCAACATCATCCGCGGCGCCAAGGGCCGCGAAAAGACCGTGGAAATAACCGGCAAGACCGAGGAAGAGCTCAAGAACGTGCTCGATTCCATACCGTAGACCCTGAGGGGTTTACGCCGGGCCCGCGAAAGCGCGGGCCCTTACTTTTAAGGGGAAATACATGATACCTCCGCGACTTATATTCAAGACCGGCAGCATGAAGATCCTGGACCAGCGCCTGCTGCCGGACCAGGTGAAATTTATAACGGTTAAGGACGCGGCCGGCACGGCCAAGGCCACCAAGGACATGGCCCTGCGCGGCGCCCCGCTCATCGGCTGCGCCGCGGCCTTCGGCTTCGCGCTGGAACTGCGCCGCCTGAAGCCCCGCTCCGCCGGAGACCTTGAGAAGATAGCCGGGAAGACCGCCGACCTGCTGAAGGCCGCGCGGCCCACGGCCGTCGCGCTGTTCTACGCCGCCGACCGCATGGAGGCCTTCGCCAGGAAGTTCGCGGCCGCCCACCCCGGCAAGTACGCCCCGGCCGCGCTGAAGGGATTGCTCTCCGCCGTAGACAAAGAAGCCCGCCTCGTCACCACCGAAGACGAGAAAGCCTGCCTGGACATGGGCAATTACGGCGCCGCCCTGCTGCCGAAGAACTGCGTGATCATGACGCATTGCAACGCCGGGGCGCTCGCCACCATGGGCATAGGCACCGCCGTGGGCGTCATCACGGCGGCCCACAAGAAGGGAAAAATAAAGCACGCCTACTCGTGCGAGACCCGCCCCTACCTGCAGGGCGCCCGCCTCACCATCTGGGAGCTCATGCGCGAGGGCGTGCCGTCGGAACTCCTGACCGACAACATGGCCGCCCACATCATCAAGACCTGCGGCGTCAACGCCATCGTCGTCGGCGCGGACCGCATAGCCTCCAACGGCGACACCGCCAACAAGATAGGCACCTACGGCCTCGCGGTCATCGCCAAGCACCACAAGGTCCCGTTCTACGTGGCGGCCCCCACGCCCACCATCGACATGAAGGCCCGCGACGGCGACGCCATCATCATCGAAGAGCGTTCCTGCGAGGAAGTCACTTTCGTCAAAGGCAAGCGCATCGCCCCCAAAGGCGTGCGCGTGCGCCATCCCGCCTTCGACGTCACCCCGGCCGGCCTCATCACCGCCCTCATCACCGAAAAAGGCGTCATCAGCCCTGTCACGCGTGGCAACATAATCAAGAACCTGGCGAACTAGCAACCTGAGTTCGGGCGGCCTACCGCAGGGGCAGGACCGCAAAACGCGTTCGCGCACACCGTGCGCTCACTCGACACTCGGCCTCGGCGCTACGCAAGCCTCGGCCTCGCGACGGTTTTGCTTGTCCTACCCCTGCGGTCTCCGCCGATCTTTCCCTGTTGCAGCATCGCCGCGGATATACGGAGGGGTGGCAGGGGTGCTGCCCCCCGAACCCTTTGCGGAAGGGGGGGCCCCGCCTTAAATTCCCAAGGCGGGGGGAAACCGACGCAAGGGTTTCCATCTTCCAGGGTTCGGGGGGTAGTACCCCTGCCAGGCCCCCGACTCGGCTTCTCGCGGCTCTTTTTTGAATATATAGTGTTGTAATCTTCTTGTAACACCCCTTTGTTATCATTTAAGCATGACGGAACAGATTTCGCGGTATTACGTATTCATCAAAAAGTCCATACGCGGACCTTTTTATCCCAAAGACGCGGCCCTGCAGCCCGGCTTCGGACGCGGCACTTTAGTGTGCCCCGAGAAGTTCCTCGGCCAGTGGCGCGAAGCCTCGCTCGAGCCGGTTTTCCAGGCCCTGATCGAAACCCCGCCGAACGCCCCGCAGAAGCCCCGGCCCCCGATGACCGTCGAGGCCGCCGAGGAGACCGCCTCCCGCTCGCTGCTCGAGAAAGCCATAGCCAAGAACGCCCAGCTCGAACGCGAGGTGAAGGACTTGCGCAAGTCCTACCACACGGAGAAACACACTTTCGAAGAGACCCTGAAGCGCAAAGAGACGGAGATCCACGCCCTCACCGACAAGCTCCGCCGCTCCATCAACAACGCCCAGGCCGCGAGGGGGGAACATCCCTCGTGGGAAACCCTCTACAAGACCCTCAAGAAGCGCGCCGAGGACAAGCTCTCCGAAGCCACCCAGGCCCTCGCCGAAAAGACCGGCGAGATCTGCCACCTCAAAGAACGCCTGATGACCGCCGCCGAGGGCGCCAACTCCGCGCTGAAGAAAGCGGATGCCGACGCCGCCGAAAAGATCTCCGCGCTGGAGGACCAGCTGGAAGAGCTCAAGTCCCAGGTGGAAGAAAAGGACATGCTCGCCCGGACCCTGGGCGACAACATCGCCTCGCTGGTCGGCAAGAACGAGGAGTTCCAGAAGATCATGTTCGACGAGCGCCGCGACTACGAGGAGCAGTCCAGGAAATTCTGCGACGAGATAGGCCGCCTGCGCGCCGACCTGAAGTGGCGCGACCAGGAGACCCTTAAAATGCGCGACGAGCTCTTCGACGCGATGCAGAAGATCAAGGAGTTCGAGGCCGTCGACGAGATCAAGTCCCGCGAGCAGGAGGAGCTCTACGACGTCCTGAGCGCCAAGCTCAAACTGCTTTCCGGCTATTTCGAGAACCTCGAGGCCCGCGTCAAATACGCCTTCAAGAAAGCCTGAGCCGCCCGGCCAGGAGGACCGGCGCCCTGCGGGCGCCGGTTTTTTCACGCCCTCGCGGGCCCTCCCTAATTGGTATAATTCCTTAAAGAATACAGCACCGGAGAAGCGATGAACAATACATTCTCGATCATGCAGTTGCTGAAAGCCGGCGGCCCCATACTCTTCCTCCTGGCCGGCCTTTCCATCTACTCCATAGCGCTCATCTGGGAGCGCTGGAACATCTACAAGCGCACCTTCGCCGGCATGGAGGACCTGCTGCACAAGATCCACGCCCTGCTGCGCGCCGGCGAGATCAAGCAGGTCTCCGACCTCTGCGCCAAGTCCCGCAACCCCGCGGCCGATATCGTGCACAAGGTCATCAACCATTTCGGCGGCCCCCTGGAGAAGCGCGAGCTCGCCGAGAAAGCCGTGGAGTGGCACGTCTCGCGCCTCAACAAGAACCTCACCCCCATCGCCACCATCGGCAGCATCAGCCCGTTCATCGGCCTGTTCGGCACGGTGATAGGCGTGGTCCGCGCCTTCCGCGACCTCTCCGAATACGCCGGCGCCGGCCCGTCCGTAGTGGCCCTGGGCATAGCCGAGGCGCTGGTCAACACCGCGGCCGGCCTCGGCGTGGCCATCCCCGCCATCGTGGCCTACAACTATTTCACTCACAAGGCCAACGACTTCGCCGTGGAAGTGAACTGGGTCACCGAGCAGGTCATAGACCGCTCCCCGCGCGAGCTCAGCGGCGTCTAAACCATGCGCGTCCACACCAAGAAAGGCAGCCTCATCGCGGAGATCAACATGATCCCGCTGATCGACGTTTCGCTGATCCTGCTCATCATCTTCATGGTCATCACCCCGTTCCTGGTGCAGTCGCAGATCCAGGTCAGCCTGCCCAAGGCCACCACCGGCATCAAAGGCGACGACCAGGTGCTGAAGGTGCAGATAGCGGCCGGGGGGGCCATGACCCTGGACGGCAGGCCGGTCACGCTCAAGAAGCTGGACGCCGAGCTCCGCCTGCGCCTCAAGCAGGCCTACAAGAAAACCGTGCTTGTGGAGGCCGACAAGGCCGTGCCCGTGGAGCGCGTAGTGGCCGTGTTCGACGCCGCCCGCCGCCTGGGCGCCGGCAAGATAGGCATAGCCGTAAAGCCCGAGGATTAACAGGACAGCGCGGAGCACCCGAGCCTTAGCGGCTCGGCCGCAGTCCCGGTTTCTTTCAGCCAAACCTAACCGCCAACATGCGCGCCTACCTCTTCTACTCCTCTTCCGCCCATTTCCTGCTGCTGGCGGCGCTGTTCTTGTTCGCCCGCAGCTCCTTCGCCCCTAAAAAAGAGCAGGCCTATTACATCGACTTCATCGGCCCGTCGAAGATAGTCACAATGGAGAAGGCCGCCGCGGCCGAAGGCGCCGACGCCGTCCCGCAGAAAGAGGCGCAGAAAGCGGCCGCCAAACCGGCCGCGCCCGACGAGGACGATTTTTCAGGCGGCGCCCTGCCCAAGCCAAGCATCCTGGCCAGCGGGGCCAAACTCTTCGACCCGGAAACCCCGAAGGCGGCTCCCGCCGGCGGCGGCGGCACCCCGCTGGTGATGGACTCCGCCAATTTTCCCTACCCCTGGTACATCACGCAGGTGCGCGAGGCTCTCTGGAACGCCTGGACCGAGCGCATGCCCAGCGCCGGGAGCCTGCGCTGCACGGTGAAATTCACCATCGCCCGCGACGGTTCCGTACGCGGCGTCAGCATCGAGAAATCCGCCGGAAACCGGCTGTTCGACAACGCGGCCGAAAGCGCCGTGCAGGCCGCGGCCCCGTTCGCGCCGCTGCCGGACGATTTCTACGAGGACCGGCTCACCGTCCACGTGGAATTCAAGGCGATGGACTGATGCTCAGCCTGCTGATCCTCCTCGCGGCCCTGCTCCACCTCGGGGCCTTCGTCTCCTACCCAGAAAGCGGCAGGTTCGGCGTCACCTTTCTCTACATCTCGGGCCTGCTCTGGATCGCCTTCGCCCTGCTGCTCACGCGCGCGGCGTCCGCAGCTACGCGCGAGAACCGGGCCTTTATCGCGGTCGCCTTCGCGCTGGCGGTCGCGGTTTCCGTCCTCTCGCTGCTCCCGCAGAAGGACGGCGTCAGCGCGCTGCGCAAGCTGGCCACCGGGGTCTACCCGGACGGCCGTTCTTTCTACGTCGGACTGAGGCGGATAGGGATAGACGCGCCGGGGCTGCTGCCGCCGGCCGCGGAGGAGAAACCGGTATGAACCTGCTTTTCAAACTGGCGGCGGCCGCGCTGCTGCACGCGCTTTTCTTCGCCTGCTACCCCGACACTGGTCCCTTCGGCAATTATTACCTCGGCATCTCGCTGCTGGTCTGGGCCGGCTTCCTGGCCTTCGTCAGCACCGGGGCCCGCCTGGTCAGGTTCTTCAGCGGCGCGGCCGGCGCGCTTATCAGCCTGGCCGCTTTCGCGGTGATGGGGCTGGCCCTGGCCGCCACCATGCCGCAGGCCGACAAAGTCAGCGTGCTCGAAAAACTGCAGGCCGGGAAATACCCTGACCGGTCCGACCTGGACAGGGGCCTTGAGCGTTTCGGCATAGATCTCGACAAGGAACTGAAGCACGGCGAGAAAGAGCTGCGCAAGCAGGCCGCCGAAGCCGTACAGAACGCCCAGAAGGAACTGAAATGAAGACCATAGCCGTCACCGGCGGAACGGGGTTCGTCGGCCGCGCGCTCTGCAAGGCGCTGCTGGCCCGGGGCTGCGCGGTCCGGATCATAACCCGCCGCAGGCCGGCCGAACCGCTGCCCGGCGCCTCCTACGCCGAGGCCGACTTCTCCGACCCCGAAAGCCTGGGCCGCGCGCTCGACGGCGCCGACGCGGCCGTGCACCTGGCCGCCGCGCTGTTCTGCCGCTCGCGAAAAGACTTCATGAGCGCCAACGCCGCCGGCACGGCCAATTTGGTGGCCGCCGCCAACGCCAGGCCTACGCTCAAAAAACTGGTCTACGTCTCCAGCCTCGCCGCCGGCGGGCCGTCCTCCGCTGACGCGCCCCGCACCGAAGCCGACGCGGACAGCCCCACCTCCTTCTACGGCCAGAGCAAGCTGGAGGGGGAGAAGTCCGTAAAAACTTTCACCGGCGGCGCTTTCGTCGTCCTGCGCCCGCCTATCATCTACGGCAAGAAGGACTCCGGCTTCTCCAAGATCGCTGAATGGGTACGCAAGGGAGTCATGGTCAACGCCGGCTCGGCGGGCGGCCGCTTCAGCTTCGTCTACATCGAAGACCTGGTGCGGGCCATCACGGACGCGCTGGAGACGGATAAGTTCGACGGCGGCACTTTCTACGTCTGCGAGCCGCGCTCCTACGCCTGGCTGGAATTCATCGGCCTGCTGGCCGCGGGCATGGGGGTAAAGATGCCGCTCATGCTCTCGCTGCCGCCCTGGGCCGTCTACGCCGTGGGGTGGGTCTACGAGGGCGTCACCGCCCTGACGGGCGCGGACCCGGTGCTGAACCGCGACAAGGCCCGGGAGGCCGCCGGCCCCAACTGGACCGCCTCGCCCGCGCTCTGGGAAAAGACCTCCGGCCGGAAGGACTGGACGGCGCTCGCGGAAGGCATAAAGAAGACATTCCACTGATATTTTTTTATATAATAACTCTGCCGGTTTTGGGTTACCGGCTGCATAAATGGAGAGGTGGCCGAGTGGTTGAAGGCACCGGTTTGCTAAACCGGCATACGTGTGTAAATGCGTATCAAGGGTTCGAATCCCTTCCTCTCCGGACTTTTTCGCCGAGCTAAAAGCCAGGACGACAGGAAACGCCGCCAAGCCTGGCGCAGTCCTTCCCCTGGCTTTTCAAAACCCGCTTTTGCGGGTTTTTTTATCGAGGAAAAATGGCCGAGACCGGATTCACAGCGGAGATCTTACGCCTCAGGAAGCGCCTGGTGGCCATTTTCGCGGCGGCAGCCGTCTGCATCCTCGCGGGCGGCCTGGCCTACCATCACCATTACCAGAAAGCCTTACAGCGGGACGCGGCGGACCTGCTCTCGGCCATCAAGCGCTTCAAGACGGACCAGATCCTCTTCTGGCGCGCCGACCGCTTCAACGACACCAATTCCCTGCTGGACACGCCGGTGCTGTCGAAGGTCCTGAATGGTTTCGCGGCGGACACCTCCGACGCCGCCCTGCGGGAGCAGCTGCGCGCCCGCCTGGTCAGCTATCTCCGGCACAACAAGTACCGCTCCGCGCTGCTGGCCCGTCCCGACGGCAGGGTGGCGACCGCGGCAGGAGAGAACACCGGCCCGCTGCCGCCGGAGGCGAAGGCCCTGATAGCCAAGGCCATAGCCTCGGGCAAGACCGAGATCGGGGATTTCTATCTTGGGCCCTCAGGGCGCCCCCGCATGGACGTGGTCTCCAGGGCCGCCGCCGCCCCCGGCGGCAAGACGCTCTACCTGGTGCTGGAGATAGCTCCGGACGATTACCTCTACCCTCTGCTGCAGACCTGGCCCACCAACAGCCGCACCGGGGAAACCGTGCTGGCCCGCAAGGACGGGCGGGACATCCTGTTCCTGGGCGACCTGCTCAAGACCTCGGACGCCGGCATGAAGCTCCGGCTGCCGTTGGCAAATTCCGGCCTGCCCATAGCCCGCGCCCTTAACGGGGAAGAGGGCATCATTTCCGGAGAAGATTACCACGGCGACAAGGTGCTGGCCGCCATCGGGCTGATCCCCGGCACTAACTGGGGCATCGTGGTCAAGGCCGACTGGCAAGAGCTCCTGGCCGCTTCGGGCCGCCTCTCGGCCCTGGTGCTGCTCTTCACCTTATTCCTGGTCGCCACCGCGGGCGGCTGGGCCTATCTGCTTTTCCGCGTCCAGACCGCCAAATACGAACTGGCGATAGATACCGCCGCGGCGGGGCTGAGGGAAAGCGAACTGATCTTCGAAAGCTTCATGAAGTACAGCCCCGTCTATGTTTTCTTCAAGGACAGGGAGATCCGCTCCCTGCGCCTGAGCAACAACTACGAAACCATGCTGGGCCGGCCGCTCAAGGAACTTCTCGGCAAGACCATGGACGACCTCTTCCCTTCCGAGCTGGCCAGGAGCATGATCGCCGACGACAAGCGCATCCTGGAAGAAGGCCGGCAGGTGGTGGTGGAAGAGACGCTCAACGGGCGGAACTACCGGACCATCAAGTTCCCCGTCGAGATAGACGGGAAGAGGAATTACCTGGCCGGCTACACCATAGACATCACCGAGCAGAAGCAGGCCTCGGAAAAGATAAAGGCCGTGGCCCGCGAGTGGGAGACCACTTTCAACGCCATCGACGACGTGGTCTGGACGCTGGACGCGGAGCACCGCATCGTGCGGGCGAACGCCGCCACCAGCCGGCTCTTCCCTCACGACGCTTCCATGGTGCTGGGGCGGCATTGCTGGGAGATAGTGCACGGCACCGCCGGCCCCATCTCCGAGTGTCCCGTGGAGCGCGCGCGCCGCAGCCTGGCCCGCGAGACCATGGAATACGCCATCCGGGGCAAGGTCTTCGAAGTCGTGGTCGACCCGGTGATAGGCCCCGACGGCAAATACGCTGGTGCCGTCCATATCCTGCGGGACATCACCGCGCGCAAACGCGCCGAAGAGACCCTGCGTGCCAGCGAGGACCGCTACCAGCAGCTCTTCGAGAAGATGGAGGAGGGCTTCGCCACCCACGAGATAATTTGCGACGAGGCAGGCCGGCCTTCGGACTACGTCTTCCTCAGCGTCAACCCGGCCTTTGAGCGCCTCACCGGGCTGAAGAAAGAGGACATCCTGGGCAGGCGCGTGCGGGAGGTGCTGCCCGCCACCGAAAATCACTGGATAGCGGAATACGGCAAGGTGGCCCTTACCGGGCAGCCGGCGCATTTCGAGAACCACGCCGTGGGCCTGAAGAAATGGTTCGCGGTCAACGCTTTCAGGCCGCGGGAAGGCCAGTTCGCCGTCAGCTTCTTCGACATTACGGAGCGCAAAGAGGCGCAGCTGAAACTGGAGAAAGCCCAGAAGGACCTGCTCAAGAACCTCCGGCTCTACACCCTCCTGGCGCACATCAACCAGGCCGCCGCGCAGACCAAGGCCGTCAAAACCCTTTACCAGCAGCTCTGCGAGGTGGCCGTATCGTCGGGGGGATTCAAGCTGGCCTGGGTGGGCTACCCGGACCGCGACACCGGCCGCGTGCTGCCTATCTGCTCGGCCGGCGCCCCGGACGGCTACCTGGACCATATAAAGATCTCCGCCAAGGACGGTCCCACCTCCAGGGGACCGGAGGGCGCGGCCGTGCGCACCGGCCGCGTGTCGGCCTGCCAGGACATAGAGACGGACCCGGACATGCTGCCCTGGCGGGAAGAGGCGCTGAAGCGGGGCTTCCGCTCCGCCGCCGCGGTGCCGCTGTACGAAGGCACGGCCCTGACGGCTGTGCTCAGCCTCTACTCGGCCGAAAAAGGCTTCTTCACCGTCGACGAGGTCAAGCTGCTCGGCGCCGTCAAGGGCGACGTCTCGCTGGCCATGGAGGCCATCTCCACCGGCGAGAAACATGGCTCGGCGCAGAGCGCGCTGGAGCGCACCACTACCCACCTGGCGCACATGATGGAAGCTTCCCCCGTGGTGCTGTTCACCCTGCGCCAGATGAACGGCCGCATGCTCCCCCAGTGGGTCAGCGGCAACTCCGAGGCCGTCATAGGCTACGAACCAGCGGAGATGCTCTCCCCGGAGTGGTTCGCGGGCGTCGTCCATCCCGAAGACAAAGCCTGGGTGCTGGGGGAGATCTCGCAGGTCTTCAAGAAAGGCGCCATCGCGCACGATTTCCGCCTGGTCAGGAAAGACGGGGCCTATACCTGGGTGCACGCGCAGCTGCGCGCCGGTCCCGAGTCCTCCGGGGAGGTCACCGGGTCCTGGACCGACATCACCCCGCTGAAGGAATCGGAGCTGCGCTTCAGGAAACTTTTCGAGAAGGCCCCGCTGGCCTGCCGCCCGCCGGAGCAGGCGGGCCGCGACGAGATCTACCTGGCCGAGCCCGAGACCGGCCGCATCACTTTCGCCAGCGCCGGCGCCTTGAAAGCCCTGGGGTACACCCGCCCCGAGATAGAGCGCAAGTTCGTCTTCGACGTTGTGACGGACCTGGACGCGGAAACCTTCCGCGCGTCCATTACCCCGCTGGTCAAAAAGCAGAAGCCCCTGCTGATAATCGAGACCGAGCATCGCCGCAAGGACGGCTCCGTCTACGCGGTGCAGTCCCGCGTGCAGCTGCTCGAGGGCGCCACCGGCGCGATGCTGCTCATCGTCGCCACCGAGCTCCGGGAAAGCGCGGCGAAATAAAGCCCGCCCTGCCCCCAAATTGCTAAAATTAATCCGCCGACCGGCCCTGCCGGGCGCGGCGCTATGACGCAGATATTAAAGGCCGGCCCGTCCGGTATAAAGAAGGCCGCCGCCGCCCTGAGGGGAGGGGGGGTGGTCGCGTTCCCTACCGAGACCGTCTACGGCCTCGGCGCCGACGGGCTTAACCCGGCCGCCTGCGCCAGGATCTTCGAGATCAAGGGGCGCCCGCGCTTCGACCCGCTGATCCTGCACGAATGCTCGCCGGCCCGCGCGAAGAGACTTTTCTCGCGCGTCCCTCCGGCGGCCGTGAAACTCATGAAGCGCTTCTGGCCCGGGCCGCTGACGCTGGTGCTGCCCAGGGCCGCGCAGGTCCCGGATATCGTCACCGCCGGGCTGCCGACGGTGGCCGTGCGGGTGCCTGCCTGCCGCAGCGCACTGCGCCTGATAAAAGCCGCCGGGCGCCCGGTGGCGGCCCCCAGCGCCAACCGCTTCGGGCGGCTGAGCCCCACGACGGCGGCGCACGTAGCGCGCCAGCTGCGCGGCGGCCCGGACATCATCCTGGACGGGGGCCGTACGCGGATAGGCGTGGAGTCGACCATCATCACTTTTAAAGGGAACCGCCCCGTGCTGCTGCGTCCGGGCGGCCTGCCGCTCGAGGAGATAGAAAAAGTGGCGGGCCCGGCCGCAAAAGCCGCTCCCGGCGGGAAACCGGCCGCTCCGGGCTGCCTCAGGAAGCATTACGCCCCCGACGCGCGGCTCAAGCTCGTGGCCCCCGGCGCCGCCGTAAAGCCGTCGGCGCGCGCGGCCTACCTGGCCTTTTCCGCCAGGCCCGCGGGCCGCTGGGCCGCGGTAAAAGTACTCTCGCGCAAGGGCGACCTGCGCGAAGCCGCCGCCGGCCTCTTCGGCGCGCTGCACGCGCTGGAAGCTTCCGGCGCCAAAACCATCTACGCGGAGAAAGTGCCGCCGCACGGGCTGGGCAGGGCCATCATGGACCGCCTGCGCCGGGCGGCCGCGAGGTAACATGAAAAAGCGGGAAGCAGCCATAGAGCTGGTAAAGAAATTCATACAGAGCGACCCGGTGCGGGCCGCCCAGTCGCTTGAGACGCTGCCCCCTCGCGACTCCGCGCAGGTGCTGCGGGACCTGTCGCCCTCGGTAGCGGCGCAGGCCGTGGAGAACATGCCGCCGCCCGACGCGGCTGCCGTGCTGGCGGCGCTGACCCCCGAAGAAGCGGCCGGCATCCTGCACCGCACCGGCAAGTACCAGGCCGCCGACATCTTCCGCCAGTTCACGCCGGAGTTCTCCAAGGCCGTCATCCCGCTGCTGGACCAGGAATTTTCCAAGGACATGTCCGAGATCCTGGCCTACCCGCGCGAAAGCGCCGGCCGCATGATGCACACGGATTTCCTGGCTTTCCGGTCCGACTCCAAGGTACGCGACGTGATCCTGCGCCTGCGCCAGATGGCCAAGAAGCAGCTGCCGGCCGCCACCTACTGCTACGTCGTGGACGGGGCCAGCGCCCTGCAGGGGGTGTTGAACATGCGCGACCTGCTGCTGGCTTCGCCCGAAGCCCGCGTGGAAGAGATCATGATCCGGGACGTGGTGAAAGTCCCGCCTTTTACGGACCGCGAGGAGCTGGTGGCCATGGTGGCCCGCAAGCATTACCTGGCCGTGCCGGTCACCGACGAGAACGGCAGGCTCATCGGCGTGGTCAACACCAAGAACATCATAGCCTCCACCGAGGCGGAGGCCACCGAGGACCTGCAGCTGCTCTTCGGCGGCAGCGCCGAAGAGCGGGCTTTCTCGCCAGCCTGGTTCAAGATAACCCGCCGCCTGCCCTGGCTGACCATCAACCTGGCCACGGCCTTCCTGGCCGGCTCCGTGGTCGCTCTCTTCGAGGATTTCATCGCCAAGGTCGCCGTGCTGGCCGTGTTCCTGCCCATCATCGCCGGGCAGGGCGGCAACGCCGGCACGCAGACGCTGGCCGTGGTCATCCGCGGCATGCTGATGCGCGAGATAGCGCCGCACAACGCCTGGCAGCTGGTTAAGACCGAATTCTGGGTAGCGCTCGTCAACGGCACGGCCACCGGCCTGATAACCGCCGCCGCGGCCGTGCTCTGGAAAGGCAATCCCTGGCTGGGCTTCGTGGTGGGCCTGGCGATGGTGGTGAACATGGTGGCCGCCGGGCTCTCCGGCGCGCTGATCCCGCTGGCCATGAAGCGCCTCGGCTTCGACCCGGCCCATTCCTCCGGCATCTTCCTGACCACCGTCACTGACGTGGTGGGCTTCTTCGCTTTCCTCAGCACAGCCTGGCTGCTGCAGGGGAAACTGCTCTAGGCCGTCGCATGGACCTGGAAGCGCTCAAAAAAGATTTCCTACTGGCCGCCGATCCCGCCAGGGCACGCCTGCTAGCGCGGTTCTTCAAGACCGGAAAAGGGGAATACGCCGAGGGGGATAAGTTCCTCGGCCTTACCGTACCCGCCACCCGCACCCTCGCCAAAAAGTACGCAGTACTGCCGCTGAAAGCCGTGCAAGAGCTGCTCTCCTCTCCCTGGCATGAACACCGCCTTTGCGCGCTCCTGCTGCTCTGCGAAAAGTTCCGCGCCGCGCCAGAAGTCAGGAAGGCCGTTTTTGAGCTGTACCTGCGCAACACCCGCCGCATAAATAACTGGGACCTGGTCGATGTCAGCGCGCCGCGCGTCGTGGGCGGCTGGCTGCTGGACAAAAGCCGCGCGCCGCTGTACAGGCTGGCGGCCTCAACGCTGCTGTGGGAGCGGCGCATCGCCATGCTCGCCTGCTTCACGTTCATTTGCGAGGGGGACGCGGCCGACGCCCTGAAGATCGCGCGCCTGCTGCTGGGCGACCGTCACGACCTGATGCACAAGGCCGTGGGCTGGATGCTGCGGGAAGTCGGCAAGCGCTGCTCGGAGCGGGAACTGCTGGCCTTCCTGCGCGCCAATTACGCGCGCCTGCCGCGCACCGCCCTGCGCTACGCCATAGAGCGGTTCCCGGAAAGAAAAAGAAAGCGGCTCCTCGCCGGAGACTTCCGGTAAAAGAAAAAGGCCCGGCGAAAACCGGGCCTTTTCTTTTGGCTGGGGCGGGTCAGCCCTTGTAGTACTTGAACATCTCCGCCATGACCATCAGCTGCGCCGCGTGCGCCGGCGCGTTGCGCGGCAGCGAGATGCTCACGCGGGAGCGGTATTCGCTGAGCCGCTGGCTGAAAGCTGCCGCGGCCTCCCGCTCCGTGATCTTGAGCCGCTCGAAGTCCAGCACCAGCTTGCCCTTTGTTTCCTTAAGGTAGGTCCTCAGTTCCTCGGCCAGCTTCTCGCCGTGATAGCGGTCCAGCGCGCCCTCAAGGCGCACCTTAAGCTGGTTGCGGCGCCCGTCGTATTCCTCCACCAGCACGGACAGCCGCTGCGGCACGTTGTGCTTCTGCAGCTGCGCCTCCAGCCACTCGCGCGTGAACGGCTCGGGCGGCAGGCGCCAGCCCTTGCGCGTCAGGGCCGGGTTCTGGAAGAGGTTAAAGCGCAGCTTGAAAGAGGTCCACAGGGCCGCGGCCACCGCGCCCCATTTCAGGAACTGGTTGGAGAAGGCGGGCGCGCCGAACTCGGCGTAGACGCGCTTCTTCAGGCGGTGCACCAGCGCGCGAGTGCGCAGCGTCGGCGCGAACAGCTCGCCGGGCAGGTACATCGGGTAGGTGGCCCGCAGCTCACGGGCGAAGCGCTCCGCCTTCAGGCGGAGGAAGGGGTTGGGGGAGGCCTTGTGCTTCAGGTAGCCGTTGAGCATGGTCTCGGCGACGCGGTAGATGGTGGGCCCCAGCTCGCGAAAATCTGCCTCGAAGCAGTACTCCTGCATCCGCTCTATCTCCGGCCCGGTCATGTGCGGGTGTTCCGTCAGCGAACGGAAGCCGCTGGCCCATTTCCAATAATGCTCGGGGTTATCGGCGAATTCTTTGCGGAACAGGTTCTGCGCCTTTACCTTATCGTAAAGCGGCGTGCCGGGGTTCGGGTTATAGATCATGAACTGGCACAGGTCGGGCTTCAGCGCCATCAGGCGCTTGTGCTCGGCCTTTATGATCTCCGGGGTCTGATAGTCGAAGCCGACTATCATGGACGCGAGGACGGTGATGCCGTTCTCCTTAAGCGCGCCGATGATCTCCTCTGGGGACTTGCTGTTGGCGCGCTTCTCGTAGCCGGACCGCTCGCCCTCGTAGCCCACCCAGACGCCGTCCACGCCCATCTCCAGCAGCTCCTCCGGGGTATACAGGGAAAGCGCCTTGAAGCTGGCAAAAACGAAGATGGACAGCGGCCTGCCGCCTTTCACCACCAGGTCGCGGAACTCCAGCGCGCGGTCGCGGTTGAGCAGGAATTCCTCGTCGAGGATGGTATACTGCGCGTCGGGGTTGGCCGCGAGATGCCGCTCGACCACGGCGTAGACGTCCGCGCCGGTCTTGAGCAGGCGCAGGTGCTGGCGCTTGAAAAAATGGGAGGTGGAGCAGAAGTCGCAGCCATTGGGACAGCCCAGGCCGGCGAAGATCATGCCGGTATAGGAGACGGTCTTGGAGAACACCTGCAGCCGGCTCTCGATGAAAGGGTGCTTGTGCTCGGCGAGCGGCGGCTGGCCCAGCAGATCGCGCATAAAGGCCACGCCCTCGCCGCGGCAGATATGGTCGCCGTAGGGGGTCAGGGCCTCGTCGGGCAGCACGGTGCCGAAGCCGCCCAGGACTATCTTGCTTTGCGGGGAATGCTCGCGCACCAGCGCGGAGAGCTCCTTCATGCGGTGATAGGTCACCATGATAAAGGAAATCCCCACGTACTCGTAACCCTTCTTAAGCTCCTTGATCAGCTCGCGGCGTGAGGGGTAATGCAGCACCACGGTCGGGTTCTCCAGGTTCTCGGCCATATAGTCCAGCGAGAACTGGCGGTGGACGGCGCGGGGGCTGAACATGCCCTGCGCGCGGGTAACCTGCGCGTGCAGCAGCTCGTAGCCCACGCTCTCGGCGTCGCCGTAGGCGGGGCCGATGGGGCGCATGACGCTGGTAAGCAGAAGTTTGGGTTGGGTCGCGGTGTCCACTGTCTCTCCCTGCTGCGCTGGAATACCCATATTATATGAAATCGGGGGCTAAGGCCGCCGCGCCCGGGCGAGCAGTTCCCGGTAATACTCCAGCGTGCGGCGCGCCATGATGGCCGTAGTGAAGTTCTCGCGCACCAGCGACACGGAGGCGGCCGAAAATCTTTCGCGCAGGCCGGGGTCTTTAAGCACCGTCTCCAGCCTGGCCGCGAGCGCGGCGCTGTCGCCGGGCGGGAAGAGCAGGCCGGTCACGCCTTCCTTCACTATCTCCGAATTGCCGGAGATGTCGCTGGCCACGGCCGGCACGCCCATCGCGAGCGACTCCCGGATGCTGCCGCTGAGAGCCTCGCCCTTAACGGCGGCGTTCACGCTGACGGAGGCGGCCGTGAGCAGGTTCTCCACGTCGTCGCGCAGGCCGAGGAAGCGGGCCTTTTCCTCCGGCAGGCTTTCGGCCCGGTACAGGGCCTTCAGCTCCGCGGAATCGGTGCCGCGTCCGGCGAAGACCAGCGCGAAATCCAGGCCGCGGGCGTACAGCTCCCGGGCGGCGCGCAGCAGGATATGCTGGCCTTTGTGAGCGCTGAAATTCCCGACCAGCATCACCACCGGCAGGCCCGGCGGCAGGGCCAGTTCTTTCAGGATCCCGGCGTCGGGCGGGCGGGGGGAGAAGCGGGCCGGGTCGGTGCCGCTGTAGACGGTGCGCACGCGCCCCGGTTCCACGCCGTAATCGGTCAGGATGCCGCGCACGGAATCGGCCACGGCTATCACGCCGTCTATCAGGGAGCTGGTGTACTTCAGCTTGGCGAAAAAGCCTTTGACGATGGGGTGCGAGACGCGGCGCGTGAAGATGAAGACGGGCTTATGGGAGGACAGGAACTTGGCCAGCAGGCCCATCGCGTGCGCCTTGGGGTGATGGGCCTGCATCACGTCAGGTTTCAGCTCCTCCAGCAGGCGCGCCAGCGCGCGGGCCGTTTTCAGGTCGTAGTCGCGGCGCGGCTGGAAGTGCCTCACCTCGAAGCCGTCGGCGCCGGCCTTGCGGCCCAGGTCGCCGCCCAGCGGGCAGGCTATTATATTCTCGTGGCCGAGGGCCCGGAGCTCGCGGGCCAGGTACAGCGCCTGCGCGGCGCCGCCGGACCAGCCGAAGCTCTCGGTAATATGGAGTATTTTTAGTTTTTCAGGCATTGGACCTACGCGGGGCTGGGCCTAAATACCGCCCTGGCCTGGGCCTTTCCGCACATCCCGAAAGGCCCCGATTCTGTTAAATTATAGTATATCGCAGCAGCAGGCACGGAGAGACTGATGAAAAAAGCCATTTTTACCCTGATAGCCGTCCTCGCCGCGGCGCCCGCCGGCGCCCAGCAGCTCCAGCCGATAGACGTGCAGCAACTGAAAGCCTCCTCCCGCGATTTCGTCACCCCGCTCCCCGCCGCCGCCGCCAAGGCCGGCAATTACTACCTGGACGAGAACTCCTACGACCCGCTCCTGATGCGCCGCCGCCCCGCGGCCGAGAAGCTCCACATCATCGGCGGCACCATAGAGATCCCCGGCATAGACGGCACCATAGATTTCGCGCGCAAGTTCCGCCAGGCCGGCTACCAGCGCCACGACCTGCAGAGCGACGTGGCCCTGACGGTCTACACCAAGAACCTCCCCAAGATCCTCTTCCAGGTCATCTTCGGCATCGCCGAGGACAACGGCAATCCGGCCGGCGGCACCTACGGCGACCAGAACCCCGTGGTACAGGACCCGCCCATCGCCCTGCCCACCGAGGCCGACATCCTGGCCCTGGACGTGCCCGAGGACGAAAAGCAGCGCCTGCTGGTGCAGCTGCGCAACTCCAAGCTGCACATCGAAGGCCGCATCAACCCCTTCCGCAAGAAAGAGATGCTCAGCATGTACAAGCAGATCATCGCCGAAGAGCGCGCCAAGGGCATAGAGCCCGTCTACGGCCTGCCGCACGAGTGGAGCCCGGAGTTCAGGGCTTACTGCCGCGAGAAAGGCGAGATCATCCCGCTGACCTTCACCAAGCTGCTGACCGCGCTGGCCTCCGGCGTGACCTCCCGCCACTTCAAGACCGGCCAGGAAAGCGCGATGATAGAGTACATCCTGTCCCGCGAGGAAGGCTCCGTTACCATGGACCAGCTGTTCCGCCGCGGCTACCAGCTGCATAACGGCGACGTCTACCTCACCATCCTCGCCATCGAGAACATCCTGGGCGACAACTGGCGCCACCCGGAGCGCGACAAGCTGGCCGTCACCCGCAAGCTCGCTAACATCAGCAATTTCTACCAGGGCAAGGGCGACAAGTACGGCGCCTGGTACCACTTCCACGGCATCATGCTCTACGGCTACGTGCGGGGCGGCTTCCGCGCGGCGCTCATCGGCGGCATAGAGACCGCCGGCTCGCACGTGCTGGGCAGCGCGCACGACGGCGCCGACGAGCAGCAGGAAGACTACGTCAACTCCACCGGCGGCAGGATAGGCGCGCGGGTGGCCAAGGCCGTCAACGAGAAGCAGTACGAGGGCTTCACTCCGGACAAGAACTACTGCGACCCGAACGTCTACCTGGACCTTTCGGAAGATTTCCGCGACCGGCTCGAATACGTGGAGAGCACGGACTTCAAGGCCGACCTCGACGAGGCGCGCATGTGGCTCAAGCCGCTCTACCGCGACTACCTGGACTGCCATGTCGAGATCATCTACAACGACTACAGCGGCCAGCTGAATTCCAAGTACATCGTGAAGAAAGACCACGTGGACTTCAAGAAGGGCAAAAGCAAGCCGATCCTGATCAACCCCATGCACGAGCTGGTGAAGGCCCGCGCCTTCATCTCCGGCTGCCTGGCCTCCGAGACGCCGGTGGGCACCAAGGGCTTCGGCGCCGCCGGGATACCGGCCCGCATCTGGGTGGACGCGGAATAAACCCGCCGGGGAAGAAAAGACCGCGGCGCAGGCCGCGGTTTTTCTTTTGTAGAATTTAGCTGCGGTCCAAGGAGGCCATATGCAGAACTTCACTTTCGTCAATCCCACCAAGATCATTTTCGGCAAGGCCGTAGTGGCCAAGCTGGGCCCGGCCGCCGCGGCGGCGGGCAAGAAGGCCCTGCTGGTCTACGGCAGCGGCAGCATAAAAAAGAACGGCGTCTACGACGTGCTGACCGGCGCCCTGAGGGCCAACGGGGTGGAGATAGTGGAGCATCCCGGAGTTAAACCCAACCCGGTGCTCTCGCACGTCAAGGCCGGCATAGAGAAGGCCAAAGCCGGCGGCTGCGACCTGGTGGTGGCGGCCGGCGGCGGCTCCGTCATCGACGAAGCCAAGGCCATTGCGGCCGGGGCCAAGTTCTCCGGCGACGTCTGGGATTTCTTCTGCGGCAAGGCCGAGATCCGCGAAGCGCTGCCGCTGTTCACCGCGCTGACGCTGCCCGCCACCGGCTCGGAGATGAACGCCGGCTGCGTGGTGACCAACGAGGCCACCTCGCAGAAGTACTCGGCCCACAGCCCGGCGCTATTCCCTCTGGTCTCGGCCCTCGACCCCGAGACCACGCTCACGCTGCCGCGCGAGCAGGTGGCCTACGGCGCGGTGGACTCGCTCGCCCACATCATCGAGGGCTACTTCACCACCAAAGACGCCGACGCAGAGATCACCGACGAGGTGGTGCACGCCCTGGCGCGCTCCGTCGTGGCCTCAACAATGCGCATCCTCAAGGACCCGGCCGACTACAACGCCCGCGCGTCCATGATGTGGTCCGCCACCCTGGCCCTGAACGGCCTGGCCACCTGCGGCTATGGCGGGATGAACTTCATCAACCACGCCATAGAGCATTCCCTCAGCGCCCTCTACGACATCGCCCACGGCGCCGGCCTGGCCATCGTCATGCCTGCCTGGTTCCGCCACCACCTCGAGACCGCCGGCCCCGCGCGGCTGCAGAAGTTCGGCGCGGCCGTCTTCGGCGTGCGTACCGCCGAGGAGACCATCCAAGCCTTCGAGGATTTCTTCCGCAAGGCCGGCGCCCCCGTGCGCCTGCCCGAAGCCGGCATCCCCGCCGACGACATCCCCAAGATCGCCGCCAACGCCATGGGCCTCATCCGCATGTGGGGCATGCACCACGAGCAGCCCGAAATCGAAAGGATCCTCTCCAAAGCAAAGTAAGCGAGCAGAGAAGCATAAAGCAAGAGAAGCCCCGGAAGGGGCTTCTCTATTTTGGCGGCCTAGCGCAGGGACGGGTCCCGAAAAACCGCGGTCGGTGCATTGTCGCTTCGCTCCACACGCACACAGTGCTCGCCGCTGCCCGTCTCGGCCTCGGCGCTACGCAAGCCTCGGCCTCCGACATGCTTTTTCGGGACCCATCCCTGCGCTCTCCGCCGGTTTCTAAATGCTACAGCATAGTGGCAGACAAACGGAGGCGACGGCCGGGGAGGGGTTCCGTGCGATTTTGGGGAAAGGGGGCCCCGCCCATAATTTCCCAAGGGCGGGGGGAAACCGCGCAACGGTTTCCCTCTGCCCATGAGCACGGGGCCCCTCCCCGGCCGGCCCCCGACTGGGCATCTCGCGGCTCTCTCCTAAACCAAAAAAGCCCCTTTCGGGGCTTCTCTGCTCTCGGCGGGTTGCGTCAGCCGAGGAGGTATTCCAGGTACTTGGCGTACATTTTGACGGCGCGGTCGGCGGAGCGGAAGACCGGGAGGCCGAGAGACTGCGCGTAGTCGCAGTACGGCTCGTAGCGGGTGCCGGAGCCCACGCAGAACAGCAGCGGCTTGCCCTCGCCCCGCGCCTCTTCGGCCGCGGCCCGCAGGAAAGACTTATCGAGATCGTCGGGGTAGGCCCCGCCCTTCGGCAGCGTGTTCATCATCGCCGTCAGCGGGATCATGGAGACGATGGCGCCAGAGAACTCGTCGGAGCGCAGCGCCGCCTTGACCACCCCGCCTATCGCCGCGTCGGTCGCCATCGGAGTGATGTCCAGCGGGTTCTTCGCGTCCACGATGGAATCCAGCCGGTGCTCCTTCAGCACCCCGTCCATCTCGGCCGCCAGTTCCTTGCTCATGTCCGCCGTCACGCGGCCGCCCACGCCGTCGGCCATGCCGGCCGCCTCGAAGCCGGCGTTGCTGATGAAGAAAGTGTTGCCGTGCTTCGGCGCCGCGTACCCGCCGAAGGTGCAGGCCAGCGCGGCCAGGTCGTTGAACTCGTCGAAAGTCTCCGCCACCAGCGCGCCCGCGCTCTCCATGATCAGGCGCGTCACCAGGTAGTCCCCGGCGATGGAAGCCGTGTGCCCCATCACCGCCTTCTGCCCGACGGCCGTGCGGCCCGCCTTGTAAAGCACCACCACCTTGCCCTTCGCGCGGGCCTTCTCTATGACCTTCGCCAGCGCCAGCCCGTCGCCGGGCTTGAAGCCCTCCATGTAGACCAGCAGCACCTTCAGGTCGGCCTCGTCGGCCAGGCGCTCCACGTAGTCCGGCACGGTGATATCCTGCTGGTTGCCCACGGTAATGCTGTAGGCCGGCTTAAGCCAGGGCATCTTGCTCACCGTGGAGATCACGAAGGCCCCGCTCTGGCTGACGAAGGCGGTCTTCGCCATATTCGGATTCACTCCGAGCGGGTGCTCCATCTTGTACTCCGGAATGAAGAAAGTGTTCAGCTTCACCCCGTTGAGCACGATGCCCATGGAGTTGCCGCCGGAGAGCGCGAAATCCGGGTTCTTGTCCTTGGCGGCGGCGATGGCGTCCACCACGGTGCCGGCCATACCCTCGGAGCCGGACTTCTCGCCCATGCCGCCGGAGATCAGCACCACGCCGTTGACCTTGCCCGACTCGCCGGCCTCGGCCAGCACGCGCGGCACTTCGGGCGACGGCACGGCCACCACGTACATGTCCACCTTCTCCGGCAGCTGCGCCGGGGAGGGGAAACACTTCACGCCGTCTATCTCGGCCACGCCCTCCTTGATGATGTACGTATGCTCCCTGGGAAAGCCGGCCTTCACGATGTTATTGAGGATGATGCGGGCCATGTTCAGCTTCTTCTCGCTGACGCCCACTACGGCCGCACTCTTGGTGTGGATAAGGCCGTCTACGCCCTGCACGGACGGCTTGCGGCGGAGCGCGGCTTTTTTAGCCGGGCGGAGGCGCAGCACCCCGTCGAGGGCGGTCAGCCGGCCCTTCGAGACGGCCAGCGGGTTGATCTCGAACTCCTCTATAGCCCAGGGCGAAGAGCCCCCGTCGCAGAAATGCTTCATCAGGTGGGAGAATCCCTCGAGCCATTTTATTATCTCGCCGGCCTGAACCAGCTCGCGGCCGCCGCGCACCTTGCCCGAGGTGTACTTCCAGATCCAGCTGCCGGCCAGGAACCTCTCCCAGGCCCCGGTGTTGAAGGCCAGGCGGGCGGGAATGACGGAAGGGGAAGTGCCTGGGCGCAGCGACTTGGTCAGCGCCTCGGCGTTGGTGCCGCCGGGCCCGAGGGTGATCACGGGGCCGAAGGCGTCGTCGGAGCGCGCGCCCAGCAGCAGCTCCTCGCCGAGCGCGAAAGCGGAATGCGGCACGAACTCCACGGCCATGAAACCGTCGGCGTCTGCGAACTTGGCGGCCATGGCCTTCATGGCCGCGCCCAGCGCCTCCGGGGTCTTGTCCGTTATCTTGACGCCGCCGGCTTCGGTCTTGTGCAGCGTCGCGGCCGAGACCAGCTTCAGCACCGCCTTGTCGCCGGGGAGTTTGCCGCAGGCGTCGGCCGCCGCGGCGGCCGCGTCGAACCCTTTGGCCCCGTACAGGCAATACTTGGGCGCCCCCAGCCCGGCCAGCTCGAAAACCCGGTAGACCTCCGGTTCGCTGAGGCTCTTGCGCCCTTCTCCGCCGGCCGCCGCCAGTATGCGTTCTATCGCGTCAAAATTTTCCATATCGTCTCCGTGTAGCTCAGCCTATCTTTTCCACCGCGGCCTTCTGCGCGTAAGCCAGCGCCTGCGCCCGGTCAATGAAACCCGCGCCCACGCTGAGGCAGTCGGACGCGGCCGCGCCCGACGCCAGCTTCAGGGTGCGCTCGAAATCGAAACCGTTGAGGAAGCCGAACAGGAACCCGGCCATGAACGAGTCGCCCGCCCCTACGGCGCTCTTGACGGCGCCCAGGCGCGGCGGCCTGGCGCGCCAGAGCCCGAACGGGGAAGCCGCGTAGGTGGGTTTGTCGCCGTCGGTAACTATCAGCGTCTTCAGGCCGGCGCGGCGCCAACGGCGGAAGAAAGCGGCCACTTTGGCGGGACTGAAGGGGCTGCCGCAGAGCTCCTGGAATTCGAACCGGTTTATCTTCACGCCCTCGGCCCCGGCGGCTATGGCCTCGGCCAGCGCCGGGCCGCTGGTGTCGAAAACGGTGAAGCAGCCGCGCGCCGCGGCCAGCTTTACGAGCGAGGCGTAGAAGCCCTTTTTCAGCCCGGCCGAGACCCGGCCGCAGACGGCGGCCGCGCGGAAGCGCCCTGTCAGCGCCGAGAATTTCTTGAGGAAGGCCGCCTGGGCCGCGGCTGGAACGGCCGGGCCCTCTTCGTTCAGGTCGGTAGTCACGCCGCGCCGGTCCACTACGGTATAGCAGACGCGCGACTCGCCGGCGGAGTGGTGCTGCACGAAGGAAGTGAAGTTCTCTTTCTTCAGGCGCCCGGCTATCCAGCGGCCGTTATAGCCGCTGGCGAAACCGGCGATGGGGGACTCCAGGCCGAGCGAGCGCAGCGCGCGCGCCACGTTGACGCCCTTGCCGCCGGGCAGGGTTACGGCGTCGCCCAGGCGGAAGATGCGGCCCGTCTCGAAATCGGGGACCACTACGGTCTTGTCTACCGAAAGGTTGAGGTTTACGATAAGGGCGTTCATTCGGTAAGTAAAATTTAGCATTTTGACGGGGGGTTTTGAAACCTAACTTTTATATAATAATGGGATGAGCAAAGCCCTGAAGATCATTGCCTGGTCGGTCGGCGGCCTCGCGCTGGCGCTCGGCGCCGCGGCGCTGGGACTGAAACTTTATTTTACCCAGGCCCGCCTCAAGGCGCTCACCACGGACTTCGCCGCCAGGAACCTGCGCCGCGAGGTCACCTTCGACTCGGTAGCGCTAGGGCTCAAGGGCCTGGCCATCTCCAACCTGCGCGTCTCCGAGTACCCGGACTTCAAGCGCGGGGAATTTTTCAGCGCGGCCTCGTTCGCGGTGCGCCCCTCTTTCCGCTCCCTGCTGCGCGGCGAGATCAAGATCAACTCCGTCACGGCCGACGCGCTGAAGATGCGCGTGAAGGAAGTGAAGCCGGAAACCTACAATTTCTCCGACCTCATGGCCGCGCCCGCGCAGGAACCCCGGCCGGCTGCCGCGCCGGGGCAGCGCCAGGAAGCGGCCCCGCCGCAGTTGTCCGTCTCCAGCCTCAAGGTGAGGGGCTCTTCCTTCTCCTACGCCAACTCCGCCGGGGACTTGGCCGTGACATTGAAGGACATCAACCTTTCCGCTTCCGGCATCTCTCCCTCCGGCCTGTTCCCGGTTGAGGCCGACTTCACGCTGGCCGTGGCCTCGCCCTACTTCAAGGGCGAGATCCCGGCGGCGCTTAAAGGCCGGCTGGCCCTGGGCGGGTTCGACCCGTCCAAGGGCACGGCCGAAATAGAGCGGGCCTCGCTGGCGCTGGGCGGGGTCAAAGCCGAGGCGAAAGGCTCGCTGCGCAACCTCCTGGAGCCCGACGCCAAGCTGGCCCTCGTCATTAAACAGTTCTCCACGGCCGACCTCAGGACGGTCTTCAAGGGCCTGCCGCCCAAGATCCTGCTGCCGGAAATAGAGGCCGACGCCGACTTCAAGCTGACGGCCAAGGACGTGGCCCTGCGCGCGGTGGCGCTGCGCGCCGGCCCGGTCAGGGCCAGCCTGAAAGGCCGCGCCGCCTGGAACCCGCGCGCCGCCTACGACATCCAGGCCGAGGTGAAAGCCCAGGTGCCCGAGATCGACACGACGCTGCTGGCGAGGAAGGCCAAAGACTTTCCCGTGCCCAGGGGCCTGAAGCTGCCGCTCGCCGAAGTGGCGGCGAGGCTGAGGCTGAAGGACGGCACGGCGGAGATCTCTTCCTTCACGCTGGACTCCGCCCCGCTGTCCGCCTCCGGCCGGAGCACGGTGAATTTTTCCGGCGCGCTGAAGGCCGCCGGCGCCGTGAAGGCGGAGATAAAGAATTTCGCGCGGGTGGCGGACATCGCCCCGGACCAGCTCAAAAGCTACGCCCTTTCCGGCGCTGCCTCGGCGGCGGTGGACTTCGCTTACGCCGGCGGCAAGCCCTCGGCGTCGGGCCGGGCCTCGCTCAACGGCCTCGGGGCCGCTTTCGCCGGGCGCGCGCTCACGGGCCTTTCCGGAACGGTAGACTTCACTATGGATTCCGCCGCCTCGAAAAAGCTGCAGGGCAAGCTGGACGGCGAAGAGCTAACCGCCTCCTTCAAGGCCCGCGACCTGCTGAAGCATCCCAAGGCCGACTTCGACCTGAACCTGGCGAAGCTGGTAGTCAAAGATCCTCCGGCCGCGCCGGCTAAAGCCGCGGCCAAACCCGCGGGCGCCGGCGCCGCGGGCGGAGAGCCCTTTTACCTCGACGTGGCGGGGGCCGCCCGCCTGGGCGCGATAGAGCATCCCAACTTCCGCTGCGGCCCCGCCGAGCTGAAACTGAACCTGGCTAACATCTCCGACGACATGAAAGCTCTGGACGGCTCGGCCTCGTTCACCGCCGGGCCTGGCCGGCTGACCGAGCTTTACGTGCTGGCCGGCAAGCACAAGGCCGCCAAGGTGGCGCTGTACCCGCTCCTGGTGCTGCAGAAATCCTCCAAGCTGGCCAAGGGCCTTAACCTGCCCGACTTCAACAACATAGATTTCGAAGTGCTGGAAGGCGACTACTCTTTCAGCAAAGGCCTGATGAAACTGAACAAGTCCGCGCTGACCGCCGAGGTGGCGGACGTGAACTCCTCCGGGACCATCAACCTGCCCGCCGAGAAGCTGGACATGAAGATCCTCACCACCCTGAAGAGAGCCAGCGGCGTCACCATGAGCGCCCCGGTGGGCATGCTGGTGAAGGGCACCTTCACCGACCCGCAGGTAAAGCTCGACGTAAAATCCATCGCCGAGCAGCCGGCCGTGAAGAAGGCGCTCGACAAGCTGGCCCCCGGCGCGGACAAGCTCCTGAAAGGCCTGTTCAAGAAAAGATGAAGATCAGCTCACTCTATCTCGCCCCGCTGCTGCTGCTGGCCGCCTGCGCCGGCAGCCGCCAGCAGGCCAGCCTCACCAGCGAACCGTCCATCGAGCGGGCTCTCGACCTGCTCGACGCCACCCCGCACGGCAAGCCCCTGCTGCGTTTCCTGGCCGACAGCGGCGTGGCGCTGCAATACTCCAACACCGCCGGCCGCTGCAGCAAGTTCGGCCTTCAGGCCCGCAAGATCTACGTGCCGGTCGACTACAAAGGGGCCGACCACGTGCTGGCCGCGGCCGTCGGCCGCTCCGCCTATATCTACCAGCTCTTCTCCGAGAGCGGCATGGACGAGATCATCTCCGAAGAGGAAGAACTGGCCGCCCTTTTTCAGGCGCGCCTGGCCCTGGAGCTGAAGCTCACCAACGAGCACTTCGCCAAGGCGGGCGGCGCCCCCGAAGTCAAAGCCGCCTTCTGCAACTACATCCTGGAATCCTCCGGCTACGCCATGGCCCAGGCACGCAAAGAGGCCCTTTCCTCGGACCCCGTCTGCCAGCGGCCTCTGGACACCATGGAGAACCAGCGCGTCTGGCTGGAAAAGATGCGGCAGGCCATCAACGACGAGACCTTCTACCAGCTGCTCTACGAGCGCGACATGGCCCGCGTCAGGAAGGGCGCCCTGCAGATGAGCGAGGCCATGCGCAAGGACGCAAACCTGCGCGCCCTGCCCACCTACGAGATCTACCGCTACCAGCGCAGTTTCTACGACAAACAGAGCGACATCTTCACGCGCTTCGCGCGGCTTTACTCGGGCGAGATCGCCAGGGACGCCGCCTGGCGCGCCGGGCGCCGCGAAGAGATAGACTTGGCGAGGGAGGAGTTCTCCGACTGCAACCTGCCCTAGCGGCGGCTAACCTATGAGCACGCGCTACGATATCTGCTTCGTCACGGCGGGGAACAAGGCCTCGGCCGAAAAGCTGGCCGCCGGGCTGCTGCGCGGGCGCCTGGCCGCCTGCGTGTCTGCCGTGCCCGGAGTGAAGTCTTCCTACTGGTGGAAGGGCCGCCTGGAAAAAGCCTCCGAGGTGCTGCTGCTGGTCAAGACGCGGCGCGCGCTGCGCAAGGAAGTCCTGAAGTTCATGAAGCGGCACCATCCCTACGCCGTACCGGAGGTCCTCTTCGCCGAGATCGCCGCCGGGTCCCCGGAGTACCTGGCCTGGCTGGGCGCCAACACCGTTCTTTCCGCCGACCCGCAGAAGGGTAAGGCACCGGAGATAAAAAAATGAAAAACACGCTGCACGTGGTAGTGGTGGTAGTGGTGGGTTCGCTGCTGGGGATGTTCCTCACCAAGCTGTTCGGCATCTGGTTCCCGGAGGGCAGCCAGGTAGCGGGGCTCATCAACACCGGCATCAGCACCGGGCTCAACCCGACCACGGTGGACCTGACGCTGGTGCAGGTTACCGCCGGGCTGGTCTTCAAATTCAACATCGCCAGCATCCTGGGCATCTTCCTCTCGGCCCTGGTCTACAAGCAGCTTGTAAAATGACCCTCATACTCGCCTCCAAATCGCCGCGCCGCAAGGAGTTGCTGAAGCGGGCCGGCATCAAGTACCGCTGCGTGCCCAGCCATATCGCCGAGGTTTCCTCCTACAAGCGCCCGGACCTGGTAGTAAAGGAGCTCGCCTACAAGAAGGCCCTGGCCGTCGCGCAGAAGCACCCGGGCTCCCCGGTGCTGGGCTCGGATACGCTGGTCTGGTGCAAGGGGCAGGCCCTGGGCAAGCCCGACGGACACAAGGACGCGCTGCGCCTGCTGCGCCTGCAGAACGGCTCCTGGCAGGCCGTGCATACCGGCGTGGCGCTGATCTGGCTGGACCGCGGCGTCTTCCTGGCCGGCGGCGAAGTTTCGCGCTGCAAGGCCCGCCGCCTGCCTGAAACCGAACTAAGGGCCCTGGCATCTAAACATCATGACAAGGCCGGCGCTTACGCGGTGCAGGACAAGGACGACAGATTCATTGAGAAGATAGAGGGCCGCTTCGACACCATCGTCGGGCTGCCGGTAAATTTGGTGCGCCGCTTCCTGAAGCGGGCCGGAGCTGAAAATGCATAAAATAAAAAAAACCTTCCACCTGGCCTACGGCCACCGACTGCTGAACTACAAAGGCAAGTGCGAGAACCTGCACGGCCACAACGGCGTGGTAGAAGTCACGCTGAAGGCGGCGCGGCTGAATTCAGAGAAGATGGTGATGGACTTCACCGAACTCGGGCGCACGATGAAACTGTGGCTCGACTCCAACCTGGACCACAAGGTGATCCTGGCCGCCGCCGACCCGCTGGCGCCGGTCCTGAAAAAATTGGGCCAGAGCTGCTACCTCACGGCGGATAATCCCACCGCCGAGGTCCTGGCCAAGCTGGTCTACGACACCGCCCGCGGCCTGCGCCTGCCCGTGGACGAGGTGGCGTTCTGGGAAACCCCTACCTCGATGGCTTCCTACAGGAAATAATTATGAACGAACAAACCAACCATTACGAGATCGCCATAGTCGGTTCCGGGCCGGCCGGCTTCACCGCGGCCATCTACGCCGTGCGCGGCGGGGCCTCCACGGTGCTCTTCGGCGGCGTCGCCCCCGGCGGCCAGCTGCTGCAGACCATGGAGATAGAGAATTACCCCGGCTTCGTGGACCCGGTCGTCGGGGCGGACCTGATGATGCGCATGCTCAAGCAGGCCGCGCGCCTCGGCACGCGGGTGCTGCAGGAATCGGTGAGCGAGGCTGACTTCTCCGCCAGCCCCTTCAAGCTCAAGGCCGGCGGCAGGGACTACACCGCCGACGTTGTCATCCTGGCCACCGGCGCGCAGGCCCGCTGGCTCGGCATGCCTTCGGAGGAGAAGTTCAAAGGCAAGGGCGTGTCGGGCTGCGCCACCTGCGACGGCTTCTTTTTCCGCGGCAGGGAAGTCTGCGTCGTGGGCGGGGGAGACTCCGCGGCGGAGGACGCGCTGTTCCTCACCAAGTTCGCCACCAAGGTTTACCTGGTGCACCGCCGCGACAAGCTGCGCGCCAGCTTCCGGCTGCAGGAGAAGCTGAAAGCCAACCCCAAGATAGAGCTAATCTACGACCACGTCCCCGAAGAGTTCATCGGCGAGGGCAAACTGACCGCCGTTAACCTCAAGAACGTCAAGACCGGCGCCGTGCGCCGCCTGGAAGTGCCCGGGGCTTTCATAGCCATAGGGCACACCCCGGCCACGGAACTGGTCAAAGGCAAGCTCGCCCTCGACGAGTCCGGGTACGTCCTGGCCAATGACAAGACCGAAACCTCCGTCCCCGGGGTGTTCGCCGCCGGCGACGTGATGGACACGCGCTACAAGCAGGCCGTGGTGGCGGCCGGCGCCGGCTGCAAGGCCGCGCTGGAGGCCCTGGAGTTCCTGGAATAACGCTTGCGGGCAAGAAAAAAGGACGGCCCGGGCCGTCCTTTTTTTCGCCCCGACGGAGCTACGCGTGCGGCAGTATGTTCAGTTTGCGCAGGTCGCGGCTGGTGCGGCGGATATCCTTCACGAAGATGCGCCAGCCCTTCAGCAGGTTCTGCCGCTCTTCCTCGCCGATGGCCGGCGTGAAGACCCGGCTGGACACCCTGGGCGTCCACTGCGGCGCGAGCCCCAGCCCGCGCGCGGCCGCCAGGCCCGCGCCCATGGCGGTGGCCTCGCTCTCTTCCAGCGCCGTCAGCCGGGCGCCGGTGACGTCGGCCTGGAACTGCAGCAGCCAGTCTATCTTGGAGAGCCCGCCGGAAACCTTCAGCTCTTCTATCTTCAGGCCCTTGCGCTTCACCAGGTCGAAAGCGTCGGCCACCATGTAGGCTATGCCTTCCGTCACGCCGCGCACCACGTCGTACTTGTCGGAGTGGGGGGAAAAGCCGGAGAAGGTGGTGAAGGTGGTATAGTCCCAGTACGGCGCGCCCAGGCCGCCTATGGCGGGCAGGCAGTGCAGGCGGTTCGCGGACTTGCGGCACATGCCGTCCACGTCGGAGATGTCCTCGAAAAGCCCGAACTTCAGCCGCAGCCATTCCAGCGCGGTGCCGGCGGAATTTACCGTGCTCTCGGTGAAATAGCGGATGTTCTTCTTGCCCCGCCCTTCCTGCCAGCCGAAAGAGTTCAGCAGCCCGCGGATCTTCAGCGGCTTGCGGCCGGTGTTCACCAGTAAAAACGCCCCGGTGCCGTAGTTAAGCGCGGCCGAGTTGGGCGCCTCGAGCCCGAGGCCCAGCATGGCCGCCTGCTGATCGCCCAGCATGGCCGTCACCGGGATGCGGCGGCCGCCGGCCTCCACATAACCGAGCCTCCCGACGCTGGGTTTTATCTCCGGCAGCAGCGCGGCGTTTATACCGAAAGCGGACAGCAGCTTTGGTTCCCAGCGCAGCCGGCGCAGGTTGAACAGCAGTGTGCGCTGCGCCTGGGAGGGGTCGGTAACGAAGGTCTTGCCTCCGGAGAGCCGCCAGATTATATAGGTGGCCACCGGGGCGGCCAGCAGGCGGCCAACGGCCGCGGCGGCCTTCACCTCCGGGAAATTCTCCAGCGCCCAGGCCATCTTGGAGGCGCTGTAATACGGGGTCTTGTACAGGCCGGTCAGGTCGTGGATCCTGGTGTTGGAGAGCGGCACCTTGGCGAGCAGCTCCAGCGCGCGGCCGTCCTGCCAGCTCAGCGCGGGCGCCAGCGGCGCGCCGGTGGCCTTGTCCCAGAACACCACGGTGGAGCGCTGCGCGGCTATGCCCAGGGCCGACACTTCGGCGCCCTCCGGCAGTTTCTTCAGCACCTCGTCGAGGCTGTCGGCCTGCGACTGGAACAGTTTCTCGGCGTCGTACTCGGCGCGGCCTGGCCCCGGGTAGGAGGCTTCCAGTTTGCGCTGCGCTTTATAGCGGATATTGCCTTCGGGGTCGAAGGCCAGCGCCCGGGAGCTGGAGCTCCCCTGGTCAAGCACGATTATGAATTTATCGCCCATCACTCGCCCTTCTTTATTATCCTGATGTCCACCGCGGTCTTGCGCACCGCCTGCTCCAGCAGCTTCTGCCTGGCTTCGGGCGCCAGGTCAGGGCTATCCAGCAGCCGGCCCAGCCCCGCCACGGTCACGTCGAGCGCCTTCTTGTAAAGGTCGAACTGGTTCAGCACGCCCAGCACCGCCTCTCGGTTGGGAAAGGCCCATTTGGCGGTCTTGCTGACGCTGGCGGTGAAAGCGTTGCCGGCGTATTCGCCCCCGCTCTTCGCCGAGCGGGAGATCTCCTCGGCCACGCGGTCCAGCTCGGCCTGGATCTCCTGCATCTTCTCTTTCAGCCGGCCGTAGCGGTCCACCAGCACCTCGATGTGCCCCGGCACCGGCAGCTGCGGCTGCGGCGCCGGCCGCGCCCCGCCGAAAAAGACGGGGCAGAGGGACTTGTAATCGCACCAGCCGCACTGGCGGTCGCCCGGCGCGGGCTCGAACTTCTGGCCGCGTATGCCGTCGGCCACGCCGAGCGCGCGCTCCCAGAAACCGCCTATCTCACGGTCGCCGGCGCGTTCGAAAGAGTATTCCTTGTTGGTCGGCACGTGGTAGTAAAGCAGTTCGCGGATCTTCACGGAGGCGACGCGGGTGCCGTAGGTCTCGGCGATCTTTTCCTTCAGCCGCGGGTCCAGCTCGGTGATCTTCTGGTACATGTAGAGCTGGGCGGGCTCGCGCTTCACGTCCTTGCCGGTCTTGTAATCGATGATGGTGATCTCGCCGCCGCCCAGGTGCTCTATGCGGTCGGAGATGGTGCGCACCAGCAGGCCGTCCACCTCCACGTCGGTGGCATACTCCACCAGGAAGGGCGGGGCGAAGCGGGAGCGGTTGTGCTCGTAATAGGCCTTCAGCATCAGCAGGCCCTTCTGGTAATCGTCGTCGGACTTGGTCTGGGTGCGGTAGCCCTTCTCCAGGTAGGATTTGGCGTTCCACTCCGTCCGGAAGGCCTCGCAGACCTCCTCTATCGTCGGGAAGGGGGGATTCTTGACGGAGTACAGGAACTCCAGCGCCGAATGGATGGCCGAGCCGAAGGCGAAGTAGAACTTGGGCTCTTCCTTGATCTTGTCTATGTACTTGAACTTGTACTTGAGCGGGCACTCCTCGTAGAGCGACATCTTGGAGTAGGAGAAAGCCAGCAGCCCGTCCTTCTTCGCCGGGGCGGGGGGCGGGACCTCGCCGAACAGGTTGGGCCCGGCGGCGGGAGCGGCGTCAGCGCTATTTTTTTTCTTCATAGGACAAAAGTTCCGTGACCCTGTTCTCGTAGCCCGGGCCGCCGATGGAGGTCAGCACCTTGCCGGTCCACGGGGCGTAATACTCGTAGATCCACGACGGCATGCCGGCGGCGCGGCGGCGCACCTTCACGCAGTCCGCGAACTCGCCCGCGCCTACCTTGATCTTCAGGCCGGCCCGCTCCACGCGGAACTCCAGCCGGCCCTCCGGGCCGCGGGCGGTCCAGGTCTTGCCCTGCGTGAGCGGGTAGGCGAGGACCACGGTATCCTTGCGCTCCTGGTTCTCCACAAAATTCATGCCGGCGAAGCGGTAAACCTTCTTCTGGCTGCTCACCAGCTGGTCTCCGGCGTAAAAAGCGCTCTTCAGCACTGCGCCGCGGGAGGTGTGGTCGGCCACCTCCACGGTCTGCGTGGCGTTCTTGCCCAGCGTCTGGGAGTCGCCGTACTTCCATTTCAGGCCGGGCCCGGCGGGGAAATAATCGGGGCAGACGAAGATGCGGCGGAAGAGGTCTTCGGGCATCTTGTACGCCGGGTACTCGCGGGCGAGGCGCTCCAGCAGCGGCTGCGAGCGGCCGCAGAGGCCCAGCTTCACGGAGTAGAGCTCCGCCGCCGCGGCCAGCGCCTTCGGGGCCTCGGGGGCCGCCGGGTTCTTCAGCGCGAAGGCGCTGTACTTCTCGGCCGCCTGCAGCAGCCGGCCCTGGCGCTCCAGCTCCTGCCCGTCGCCATAGCGCGGCCCGCAGCCTGAGGCCGCCAGCAGCAGTAACGGGAAAAATACGGCTAAAAACCCTCGCGTCATTGATATCATTATATAAAATCGCGCGGCCGCAGCCCCGGCGGGGAAAACTGTGGCGGCTTTTTTGTATTATAGGAGTATGGGTAAGACTTTTATCGTTTTTCTTACTTTAGCGTTCCTCACCGGCTGCTCCGGTATGCGCAGGTCCTCCACGGCGGAAGACGAGACCGTTGAACTGCCTTCGCGCGGCGGCGACTCCTCCCAGGCCTTCTCGCTGCCGGGCGTGCCGCTTAAATTCATGCCGCCCGCGGCCAGGACCAAGGCCGCCGCGCCGGCGCCCTCCGCCGAGCAAAAGCCGGCGGAAGCGCCCAAACCAGCTCCCGCTCCTGAACCCGAGCCCGCGCCCGCAGCGGCCGCGCCGGCCGACAGCGCCGCCAGCGGCGACCTGGAATACCACATCTCCGCGGCCAAGAGATACGCCGCCAAAAAGCAGTATAAGTCCGCTGCCGCGGAATACGGCGCGGCGGTGCCCTTTGTGCCGGCCGGCGACGCGCGCGCGGTGCAGTTCCTGGAGCGCCAGGGCGCCATGCTGCTGCGGGCCGGCGCCGAACCCAAGGCCAAAGACGCCTTTTCAGCCGCCATAGACAAGGCCAAGGCCCTTAAAGCCGGCGGCAATGACCTGGCCAACGCCCACCTGGGCCTGGGCTATTGCCTGGAAAAAGCCAAAAACATCCCAGAGGCCTTGAAGAACTACGAAAAGGCCAAAGATCTTACGACAAGCCCTAAACTGAAAACCCGCATAACCCAGACCATCGCCGGTCTCAAAGCCGCAAAGTAGAACACCCAAAAAGCTCCCGCTGCCTTTTTAAAAAGGCAGCGGGAGCCTTTTCCTATGCGGCAGAATACTGCTTAAGTTTTGTATTTTATGATACAATTAATTGTATTTTAGAGACTGTATAAGAGGGCAAAAATGAAAACACATATAGCCGAAAAAGCGGCCGCATTAGGATTCAAATCCGCTGAGAGCAGCGATCCCAGCCTGACTTTAGCCGAAGTGATAGAGAGCCGGGAGCTGCGCTACTGGGAGGCCTTTCCGGTGCTGCTGGCCAACGCGGCGCAGGGGGGAAAGCTGGACCCGCAGGCCGCCGCCGGCGCCCTGCCGGAAGAGGACCGCAAATACCTTAAACTCCTTATTCTGGTGTCGCTGGCCCTCTACGACAGCCTGGGGGCCAGGTTCGGCTGGCGGGAGCGGCTGTTCGGGGATATGCCGGCGCGGCTGATAGCCGGCTTCAGGAGCAAGATAGAGACCAACTCCCAGCTGGAGCTGGGCGATTTCAAATTGCGCCCGGAAATCCTCAGGGAGAACTTCAGGCTGGCTTTCGGCGGCGGCGCGCTGCTCAAAGGCGCGGCCAGGACAAGGGAAGACGAGGGACTTGAAACGGCGCTGCGGGAGATCTTTACCTCCAGGCAGCGGGAGCTGCTGCTGAAGAAACTGCGCCGCGAGCGGTTCACCAAGACCGAGGCGGAGTATTACTCGCGCGTGGTGAAGAAGAAGGCCCGGGCGGTGGCCAACGACGAACTGCACCGCCTGGCGCGGCGGGTGCTGGCCTGACGCCCGACGAGAAAAAAAAGCCCGGCGCGGTTTATTTTTGTAAAATATACTCTCGCCCAGCGCAAGCCGGGCGCCTAACGTCCCCATAGCTCAACGGATAGAGCTCCTGCCTTCTAAGCAGGCAATCCAGGTTCGATTCCTGGTGGGGACAATTTTAATTGTCCCTGCAAAGACCACCGGCTATTCCACTACTGGAATCGAACGAGTCACGGGTAAACCGCATAGCGGTTTCCCGCGACCCCGGCTCGGCGGTTTTTGCTTACGCTTAAAACCGCCTCCGCCCTTGCGGCCCGGACGCGGAACATAATTATGTTCCGCTCTAAAGCCGGGCCTCACCTGGTGGGGACAATTTTTATTTAGCGGTTTTGACCAGCATTTCGCGGGGATGGAAGGCCCGGCGGCCGCCGAGCCCGGCGAGGATATCCCCGGCGAGGTAGAGGCTGCCGGCAACAAGCACGGTCCCGCCGCGCGGGGCCAGGCACAGCGCCCGGCGTAAGGCTTTGGCGGGGTCCGCCGCCACTTCGGCGGCGCGGCGCGCGGCGGGGGGCAGCAGCCGCCTGACTGACTCGGGGTCCGCCGAGCGGTAGGACAGCGAGCGCGTCAGGACCAGTCTGGAGGACGCCGACGCCAGCGCCGAGGCCAGCCCCGCCGCGTCCTTGTCCTTCATGAAAGCCGCCACGCACACCGGCGGCTCTTTAAATTCTTTGAGCAGCGCAGCCACACCCTCGGCGTTGTGCGCGCCGTCCACCACCACCCTGCGCCCGTCGATAACCAGGCGCTGGAAGCGCCCGGGAGGCAGGGCGGCCGCCAGCTTTTTCAGCGCGCGGCCCGGCCGGAACTTAAGCCCTGCGGCGGCGGCGGCCAGCTCCGCGCATTTCAGCGCGAAAGCGGCGTTGACCGATTGAAAAGCCCCGGCCATCTTCAGCGCGGGCAGCGCGGGGGCGGGCCCCGGATAGAACAGTTCTGCCCCGGCCGCCGCGGCCCGGCGCCCGACGATACGGGCCGCCTCGGGCGGCAGCGCGCCCGCCACCACGGCCGCGCCCTTCTTTATGATCCCCGCCTTGTGCGCCGCTATCTCTTTGAGGCCCGGCCCGATCAGGTCCGCGTGCTCCAGGCTTACGGAGGTGAGCCCCGCCACGGCGCCGTCGGCCGCGTTGGTGGCGTCCAGGCGCCCGCCCAAACCGGCCTCTACGACGGAGAAGCGCGCCTTCCGCTGCGCGAAGTAAAGGAAAGCCATCGCCGTCAGGGTCTCGAAGAAAGACAGTTCCCCGGCGGCGGCGGATTGAACCCTCAGGAAGCAGGCGAGGAAATCTTCTTCGCCGATGTCCCGGCCGTCGAGCTTTATCCGCTCGCGCAGGCGCAGCACGTGCGGGCTGGTATAAAGCCCGGTGCGCCAGCCGCAGGCGCTCAGCGCCGCCGCGGTGAGGCAGGCGGAGCTGGTCTTTCCCGTCGAGCCGGCGATATGGACCACGGCCCCCATTTTTTTCTCGGGTGCGCCCAGCCTGGCCAGCGCCGCTTTGACGGGCCCGAGGGAATAATGAGCCGACGCCGACGGCGGGGGAAGCGCACTCAGCCAGTCCTCGGCCTCGGCGTAAGTGGCGGGCAGGCGGCGCGCGCCGCCGCGCTGGAGCGCCGCGAGCAGCTGCCGCACGGTCTTGCCCGTGGCCGGGTGCCGCAGCCCCGGCGCAATGTCGGCCAGCGGCGCCAGCACGAATTCCCGCTCGGCCAGGCGCGGGTGCGGGACCTGCAGCCCGGGCCGGTCTATTATCCGCCCGTCGTAAAAAAGGATATCCACGTCCACGGTGCGCGGCCCGTTGCGTACAAGCCGGCGCCGCTTCAGCGCGCCCTCCACCCGGCCTATCAGGGCCAGCACGCCCTCCGGTGAAAGCTCTGTCTCGCAGGCGGCGGCCAGGTTGAAGAAGGCCGGCTGCTTAAGGTAATAAAGCGGGGCGGTTTCGTACACCGGGGAGACGCGCAGCAGGCGGCAGCCGCCGGAGCCCAGCAGGTCCAGCGCGGCGTTCAGGTTTTGCAGCCGGTCGCCGAGGTTGGAGCCGAGCGAGAGGTAGACCTTCATTATTTAGCGGCCCTTATGGCGTCCGCCACCAGCATGGCCTTGCGGCATTCGGCCACGTCGTGCACGCGGATGATGTCGGCGCCGGCGGCGGCGCCGGCCACGCAGGCGGCTATGGTGCCGCTCAGGCGCTCAGGCGGCTCTCCGCCGGCCAGGGTCCCTATGAACTTCTTGCGGGAAACGCCAAGCAGCACCGGGAACCCGAGGGCCCGGAGCTCTCCCAGGCGGGCTATCAGCGCCAGGTTATGCTCCAGCGTCTTGCCGAAGCCTATGCCCGGGTCCAGTATGATGTCGCTAACCCCGGCGGCACGCAGCGCGTCGGCCCTGCCGGCCAGAAAATCCTTAACCTCGCCCACCACATCCTTATATACAGGGGCCGCCTGCATGGTGCGGGGTTCGCCCTGCATGTGCATCACCACCACCCCGGCCCCGGACCGCGCCGCCGCAGCTATCATGGCGGGGTCGGTAAAGCCGGTTATGTCGTTTACCAGGTCCGCGCCGGCCCGCACGGCCAGTTCGGCCAACTCCGGCTTGCAGGTATCCACCGAAACAGGGATCTTAAGCCGCCCGGTCAGGGCCTCCAGAACGGGCAGGACGCGGCGTTTCTCTTCTTCCAGCGGCACCGGTGCGCTGCCGGGGCGGGAGGATTCGCCGCCTATATCCAGCAAGTCGGCGCCCTGCGCCTGCAGCTCCAGGGCGCGGGCCACCGCGGCCTCGGCCGAGGGCCAGCTGCCGCCGTCAGAAAACGAATCCGGGGTGACGTTCAGGATGCCGCAGATCAGCGTGCGGCCCGGGGTGAATTGCAGCTTCTTCATAAGCCAATTCTACCAATTTACCGACGGGGAAAACAGTTAAATCGGCAGAAAGCAGCAGCCGCGCCCCCAGGAGGGGGAGAAAAATATGCTTATTTTTCAAGGCATATTCGCAGGGGGGGAAAACTACCCCTTGACAAACTATACTATCCTATGCTATACTATATACGTTGAGCACAAGGAGGAGTTATGATCACCCAAAAGTATATGCTTCCTGCTGAGTTCAAAATGTGGATGTCGGCGACCCTCGGCCTGATAAAGGACGGCAAGATGGGCGCAAGCGTCGCCAGGTCCAACCGCATAAAACTGGCTTTAACCTACACCGGGAAAGGAAGGTAAAATGAAACCACGCTACCAGATAGTCATCTCTCTGTCGGAAGACGATAACGTAAAACTCCAGCAGCTTAGGGAAGACGGCTACCAGATAGTGGACATCTTCCGCCTCGGCCTGACCGAGGCGGAGGATGCGGTCAAGAAGGCGGGGCTGCGGCGGAAGGAAAAGCCGGATAAGGAGAAAGACAAACCGGCCCAGGATAAGCTGTTTTAGCCCTCACCCCGCCCTTTTCTCCCCAAAATAGCCAGTTTTACGCGTCCGGGCCGCCTAGGCCTTTGGACCTATTTCCATATAGGAAAGATTACCCTTACAAAAAAATGGGGCAATGACTATAATATAAACATGAAAAACACTAAAGCGATTTTCTTCATAATCCTCGGCGCCTTCATTATGGCTACGGGTTTTGCTTTCGCTAAGGACCAGCCCGCCTATGACTCGCTGAGGAACGGCCCTTTCGGCGCGTCTTCCGCCGTGGAGCTCACCCCGGTCAGCCTGCCGGCCGGCGATCTAAACAAAGCCCTGCCCATGACCGAGGTGAAAAAGCCCGAACAGAAGGCCGTGCCCGAAGTCGCCCCCGCGGCCAAGGTCGAAGAGCCCAAGCCCACCTTCACCGAGAAGGTCGGCGAGTTCTTCGGCAAGTACCGCCGGGACATCTTCCGGACCGGCATCGGCGCCTTCATCGGCTTCGCGCTGATCGGCACCATAGCGGGCGCCCTGACCGGCGGCCTGCTCTGCTTCGCCTTCTTCTACATGGCGGGCATGTCCAACGTCGGAAAGAAGTAAACCTCCGCAAAGGAAAAGAACCGCGCCCCCAAAGCGCGGTTTTTTTTCACCTTCCCGCGATCTCCACCCCTGTCCCCGACCGGCACAAACAGAGTATTACGCTGTTTTTGCTAGAATATCCCCGGCGAGCGGTCACTTCCGCTCCCGGAGGTATAGATGAAAGCAAGCGGGCTTTTTCCGTCTCTTATGCTGCTCGCGGCCGCCGCCGGCGCTGCCGAAATATCGCTGGACATAGCGGCGCCATCCCGCCGGGCGCGTCTGCTGCCGTACCGGGCCGCCTGGGCCGAAAGCGTTTCCACCGACGGACAGAAAGCGGGGGAGACCATAGCCGGGGCCCTGGGCAGGGCGGCGGGAGCGGACCTGCAGGGGCGGGGGTCCGCCGGGGCGCAGGGGGACCTTTCCATCAGGGGCTCGTCGTTCCAGCAGGCCCTCGTCCTGATAGACGGCATGAGGATGAACGACCCGCAGACCGCGCATCACAACCTGGACCTGCCGCTGACGGCCGACGACGTGGAGCGGGCGGACGTACTGCGCGGGGCCTATTCCTCCGTTTACGGACCGGACGCCTACGCCGGGGCCGTGAACATAATCACCCGGAGACCCGACAGGGACCGCCTTTCGGCGCGGCTGACGCTGGGAGACTTCTCTACCAGGGCCGCCCTCGCCTCCTGCGACAAAAAGTGGAAGGGCTTCGGGCAGAGGCTCACTTTGGAGAAGACCTCGTCGTCAGGCTATAGGGAGGGCACCGGCCACAGGTCTGAGAACCTGTTCTCCAGGTCCAGCCTGGACCTTCCCGGGGGGGAGCTGGACATCTCCCTCGGCTACCTCGACAAGGATTTCGGCGCCTCTCGCTTTTACAGCACCGTCCTCAGCGGGGAAAGGGAGCGCACCAGGACCAGGTTCGCCGCCGTGTCGCATAAGACTTCCGTCGGCGCACTGGCGCTGGAGCCCAAGGCGTATTACCGGCGGCACGACGACAGGTTCAGCTATACCTACAACTCCGCCGCCTACGCCAACAGCCACGCCACCTATATCTCCGGCGCGGAGCTGCGCGCAAAAAAAGACCTGCGCGGCGGCGGCGCCCTGGCCGCCGGCGGGGAATACTCGGCCGAGAGAATAGAGAGCGGAAATATCGGCAGGCACAGCGCCCACAGGGCGGCCCTGTTCGCCCAGTACTCGGTCTCGCCCGCGCCGGGAGCCGAGGCCGACGCGAGCCTGCGCGGGGACCGGCACTCCTCCTGGGGCTGGCAGGTCTCGCCCGGCCTGCGGCTGGCCTTCTCCAGCGCGCCCGGGACAAAATTGTGGGCGGCGGCCGGCACGTCCTTCAGGGCGCCGTCGTTCACGGAGCTTTACTACAGCGACCCGGGCAACGCCGGGAATGCCGGGCTTAAACCGGAAAGAAGCGTTTCCTGTGAAACCGGACTGGACTGGTCGGGGGAATACTTCGCCCTGCGCGCGGCCCTGTTCAGGCGCTATGAGCGGGACATACTGGACAGGACCCGCACTGGTAATTCCGGGCGGTGGACGGCCAATAATACCGGGAGGGCCAGGGTCTGGGGATTCGAAGAAAGCCTGGAAGTCGCCATCGGCGCGCTGCGCGGCGCGCTTAAATACGCCTATGTGTATAAGGACACCCCGGCGCGCGACTACGCCTCAAAATACGCCCTGCGCTACGCCAGGCATAAGGCCGGCCTTAGCCTGGGCTGGGCCGGCCTCAGGCTGGACCTCTCGGCGGTGCGCAGGGTGAACGAGAAAGGGTACGTGCTGGCCGACGCGGAATACAGGAAGGAATACGGGGCCCTGGAGGCTGCTGTCGGGGTGACCAACATCCTCGACGCCGACTACGAGGAGATCCCCGGCGCAGGCGCGCCGGGCCGCTGGCTCAGGCTCTCGGCGGGCTATCGCTTCATTTAACCGCGGCCGGCGCCCGCAGCCCGGCGAGGATCTCCCCGGTATCGCGCACCATGGCAAATCCGTCGGCCAGGCCGCCCAGCGCGGCGGCGTGCAGCTCCGGCGTGCGGGCCGCCGCGGCGTCCCCGGCGACGATGCACATGAAGCCAAGGTCAAAGGCGGCGCGCACGGTGGACTCCAGACACAGGTTGGTCTTCAGCCCGGCCACCACCAGCGAATCCACGCCGAGAGAGCGCAGACTATCCAGCAGCCCCGGGGCAGTGAAAGCGCTGTAGCGGCATTTCCGGAAGATCTCCGCGTCCAGCGGCGCAAGCGCAGGGCTCACTTCCGCGAAGGGCGTGCCGGAGAGACAAACCTTCTTCCACCACAAAGTCATCAGCCCGCCGTCGGAAGGCTCGTGGGCGTGAGAGGTAAAGAACACGGGGCGCCCGGCCTCCCTGAAGGCGGCCGCCAGCTTTGCGGCCCGGTCCAGCGCGGGCCGCGCCTGCGGCATATAGGCGGGGGAAGCGGGGTTTAGGAAGAACTCCTGCATGTCCACCACCAGCAGCGCCGAACGCTCCTGGTCGAAGGGCAGGTCCCTGCCGCGCCGGGCCTTCAGCTCCGACGCTGCGGCCGCGCGCTTCTTCAGGCGCGAGGCCCAGAGTTGGCCGCAGGAAGTTTCGGCCTCTATCTCCTCCGGCGCGCTGGGGGAGATTATCACGTTGAAGCCCGCCGACCGCAGGGCCGCGGCGTCACCCTCCAGGCCGGCCGGGGGATTGTTCCAGACATAGGAGGTGCCGCTCCTGTCGGCGCTGTAGGTGGGATTGACCGGCGTGACCTTGATAAGGAAAAGCGCCGGGTCGAAGGTGCGGCGCAGCTCGGCCGGGTCCAGGCGTTCGCCCTGCGGCAGCGCGAAGTTCAGCGTAACCTTGCGGTCGCCGGGCCGCACGAAGCGCCGCCCGTAGGCGGCTATGGCCGCCGGGCTCCAGACCGGCATGGGCACTATGCGCAGGCGCCGGGCCGGGTCCGTGGCGTGCACCGAGAACTGCAGCTGAAAGCGCCCGCCGGCATAATGCTTATCCTTCACGGCTATCAGCCGCTCCAGGAAGGCGGCCGCCTCGGGGGTTTCGGGGGCCACGGTGGAAATGCTGGGCATCAGCCCGGCGTAGGGGAACTCCGCGGGCAGGCGCTCCAGCGCCTCCAGCACGGCGGGATTCAGCACCGGCTCGCCCATGCGGGCGAAATGGATCTTGAACTTGGGGTGGGCGCGCGGGTCCAGGCCGGGATTGTCGGCCACTACCTGCCGCACCTGCGCCAGCATCTCGCCGGCCGTCAGGTTGCCGAAGAAGCCCATCGCCCCGGCGTCGCACATGCGGCAGCCCACCGGGCAGCCCAACTGGGTAGAGACCATCAGCACCCATTTATCGGCCTTGGCCACGCCGGGCTCGACGGTATCCACGAACTCCACCTGTCGCTCTCCCGGGCCGGACAGCTCGGCCAGGTACAGGCGCGCCAGCCCCGGCACCTCACGCTTTTCTATTATCTTCAGTTCGCTCACAGTGCCTCCAGGTAACGCAGGCAGAGCATGGCCGCGCGCAGGCCGTCCCCGCCCGCCACGCCCACCTGCCTGAAAATGCCGCAGGCAGCGTCGCCGGCGGAGAAGAAGCCGGCTGGTGGCCGGCGCCAGGCGGCCGGCGCGGGCCGCGCCTCTTTACCGGCCAGCACGAACAGCGCGTCCAGCGGCAGGACCAGCTTTTCACGCCGGCCGGAGACGGTCTCCAGCAGCGCCGCCTGAAGCCGGCCTTTGCCCTGCAGGCGCGCTACCCTGAAGCCGGGCAGCCAGAGCGCGCCGCTGGCGAGGAACCTGGCCCGCAGCAGGCGGTGGCCTTTCAGCGCGCCGCCGCGCGTGACCAGGTAGACTTTGCCGGCCCGGCGGGCCAGCAGCGCCGCCTGCTGCAGGGCGGCCTCGCCGGACCCCGCTACCGCCACGACGCGGCCGGCGCAGGAGGGGGCTTCGTCGGAGGTATTCCAGACGCCGCGGCCAGAAAACAGTTTTTCACCCGGCACGCCCAGCGAACGGAAACCGGCGCCGGCGCACCAAAGCACGGCCCGCGCGCGCAGCGCGCCGCCGCCGAGCCGCACGGTAAACCCCTCGTGCCCGCGTATGATGCGCAACGCCTCTCCGCGCCTGACCTGCAGGCCCCAGCGCTCGGCCTGCGCGGCCCAGAGCCCCATCAGGCGCGCGCCGGTGACGCCGGCGGGAAAGCCCGGGTAATTCTCTATGCGCGCTATGCCGCGCGCCTGGCCGCCCAGTTCGCCGCGCTCGAGCAGCAGCGTAGAGCGGCCGGCCCGGGCCAGGTGCATGCCGGCGGCCAGCCCCGCGGGGCCGCCGCCGATGACCAGGGCGTCCCAGGTCGCCGGCGCGGGCAGCTCCCTCATCGCACGCCGGCCAGCAGGGTCTCGACGTGGCCGGTCTTGCCCGGCGCGCTCTTCTGCACGCAGACCACCGTCGGAACATGCCCCGCGCATTCTTCTTCTGAATACTGCGCGTAGGAGACTATGATGAGCAGGTCGCCCTTCTGCACCAACCGCGCGGCCGCGCCGTTGACGCCTATCACGCCCTTGTCGCCGTGAATGACGTAGGTGGAGAAGCGCGCGCCGGTGTTGACGTTATAGATGTCCACCTTCTCGTTCTCGAGCAGGTCCGCCTGGCGGGCCAGGTCCCGGTCTATGGTGATGGAGCCGTTGTAATTCACGTCGGTCTGCGTGGCCGCCACGCGGTGGATCTTGGATTTCATCAGGGTGCGTATCATTTCTTCGCCCTCTCTTTGTTCATCTTCGCGGCCATGCAGGTGCCGGTCAGCACCAGGTCCGGCACCACCTTGTCGAACAGCTCCGCGCCCTCGAAGAGCTTGGAGAAGCCGCCGGTGCCTATCAGCAGCGCCGAGCCGCCGAAGTATTCCTCGCGGATCTTGGCGGCTATGCCCTTGATGGCCAGCAGGTTGGAGTAGTAGAGCCCGGACTGGATGGAGTCCACCGTGCTCTTGCCGACGAGCTCCGGCGGCTTGGCTATCTCCACGCGCGGCAGCTTGGCCGTGCGCGTGGCGAGCGCCTCCATGGAGATGCGCAGGCCCGGGAGGATAAGCCCGCCGAGATATTCCTTACCCTTCGAGACGGCGCAGAAGGTGGTGGCCGTGCCCAGGTCCACGATGATGAGGTTCTGGTCCGGGAACATGGCCGACGCGGCGATGGCGTTGGCTATGCGGTCAGCACCTACTTCCAGCGGGTTCTTGTACTTGATGTTGAGGCCGGTCTTCACGCCGCCCTGCAGCAGGAACGGCTCCAGGTTGAAGTATTTCTCGGCCATGTGACGCAGCGTGTAGAGCAGGTCCGGCACGACGGAGCAGATGGCCACCTCCGTGATCTCTTTCGGGTCCACGCCGCTCTCGCGGATGGCGTTCTTGAAGAACGTGCCGAACTCGTCCGCGGTGGCGTTGCAGGAAGTTCCGCGGAACTTGGCCACCAGTTTGTCCTCGTTGAACACCCCGGCGAAGATCTGGGTATTGCCTACGTCGAGCGCTAACAGCATAGTGCCTCCGTTCTGCTCAGTGTCTGGTGCAGCCAGCCCGCCAGGGCGGCCGCGCCTTCCAGGTCGGCCAGCTTGCGGCCGCCTTTGTAGATGTGAAAAGGATGCGCGCCGCGCATCTCGGCCATGTCGTTATGCACGACGAGGTCAGCGGCCGACAGCGCCGCTATCTTGGCCTGCGCCTGCTCGCGGCTGGCGCCGGCGGTCAGCTTGAAGCCCACCAGCAGCGGCGCCGGGCGGTTGCCGGCGGCGGCGTAGCCCTTGATGCGGTCGAGGATCTTGAAGTTCCGGCGCAGGGTGACCAGCATCACCTCGGGCGAGGAATCCAGCTTGGTATTGCCGCCGGGCGCGTACTGCCGGCCGCCGGCCTCTATCAGGGCGGGGGAATAATCGCTCACCGCCGCCAGGTGCAGCACCGCGTCGAAGTTCTCCTTGCGCAGGACCGTGCGCAGCGCGCCGTTTAGCTCGGCGAACGTCGAGAACTCCGCCACGCGCAGGCCCGGCCCGGCGGGCTTAACGCCGCCCGCGGCGGCGAGGCACAGCACCTCGCAGCCCAGGCCGGAGAGCGTCTCCGCTATGACGCTGCCCGTCCGCCCGGTGCTCATATTGGTGACATAGCGCGCGGCGTCCAGCGGTTCGCGCGTGCCGCCGCAGGTGACCAGCACTTTCATAGATGCTTCCTTATCTCCAGGTACAGGTCGGCCGGCTCCAGCAGGCGGCCCTCGCCTATGTCGCCGCAGGCCTGGTAGCCCTTGGCGGTGCCCAGCACCTTAACGCCCCAGTCCTCCAGCGTCTTGACCGAGCGCTTGGTGGCGGGATGCGCCCACATATTGCGGTTCATCGCAGGCGCTATGAGGTAGGGCTTCTTGGTGTCCCAGGCCAGGAACAGCGTGGTCAGGAAGTCGTCGGCCACGCCGGCGGCCAGCTTGTTCATGACGTTCGCCGTGGCGGGGCAGACAATGGCCAGGTCCATCCACTTGGTCAGCTCCACGTGCTCCAGCGCCAGGCGGTCCTCGAAGGTGTCCACGTACACCGAGTGGTGCGTCAGGCCTTCCAGCGTGGACTTGCCTATGAACTTAAGCGCGTTCTCCGTGCAGACGGTCTTTACGTCGCAGCCGGCCTGCACCAGGCGGGAGATGACCACGCAGGCCTTGTAGCAGGCGATGGAGCCCGTCAGCTGGAATAGTACTTTTTTAGATTTTAACATTGTCTATCAGCCTCACTTTGCCCAGTTTAGCGGCCGCGAAACGGCGCCCCCAGCGCTCTTCCACATAATCCGGCCTGAAGCCGAGCGCAGCGAGCCTGCGCTTTATTTCCGACGGGGCGGCCTTGGAGCGCAGCGCCTTGTACAGCGCCGGGGCCAGCTCGCGGTGAGAGGGCTCCAGCAGCAGGTTGCGCGAGCTCAGGGCCAGCCCGTCGGGCTCGCGCAGCGTGGGGCAGGGCACTATCTCGGTCTCCAGGAAGAAGGCGGCCGCCATGCCCTTGATGAGCCGGTACTGCTGAAAATCCTTCTCGCCGAAATAGGCGCGGTCGGCCTTAACCAGATTAAGCAGTTTTAGAACTACGGTGAGCACGCCGTCGAAATGCCCCGGCCTGTAAGCGCCGCACAGCTCGCCGCTGTCGGGGGTCTCGGTGACCCGGTAGCGGTAGCCGTCGGGATACATATCCTCCGCCGACGGCAGCAGCAGGAAATCCGTGCCGGCCGATTCCAGCTTCTTAATGTCCTCGGCCACGGGGCGCGGGTAGCGCTTCAAATCCTGCGGATCGTTGAACTGCGCGGGATTCACGAACACGCTGGCCGCTACCAGGTCGCACTCCTGCCGGGCGCGGCCCAGCAGCGACAGGTGCCCGTCGTGCAGCGCGCCCATGGTGGGCACGAACCCTAAAGTCTCACCGGTGAACAGCGGCCCCGTACGGAGCGTCCGCCAGGCTTTGGTCCCTTTCACTATTTTCATCTTTAGTCCTCTTTACGGCGGGGAATACCGAATTCTTCACCTCGCCGTCGAAATTGTTCAGCGCCTCGGTCAGCAGCCGCCGGCCGTCCAGGTACTTCTTCACAAAGGACGGCGCCGCAGGGTACAGCCCCAGCAGGTCCTGCATCACAAGCACCTGCCCGTCGGTCTGCGGGCCCGCGCCTATGCCTATGACCGGGATCTTGAGCAAGTTGGTCACGCGCCCAGCGAGAGCCGCCGGCACGCATTCCAGCACCAGCGCAAAGCAGCCGCGGCGCTCCAGTTCCAGCGCCTGCTCTACGAGCTTTTCGGCCGAAGCCTGGTCGCGCCCCTGCGTGCGGTAGCCGCCCAGGCGGTTAAGGGACTGCGGCGTCAGGCCCAAATGCCCCATCACCGGCAGGTCGGACTGGACGATATGGGAGATGAGGTCGCCGTGGCCGTCGAGGCCCTCTATCTTTACAGCCTGCGCTCCGGCGCGGGCCAGCAGCTCAACCGTCTCCATGGCGGGCCCCAGGCCCTTGCGCATGGAGAGAAAGGGCATATCGCCTATCACCAGCTTGCCCGTTACCGCGCGCGCCACGGCGGCCGTATGCAGCGCCATAAGCTCCGGAGTGGCGGCCAGGGTGGAAGGGTGGCCGTGCATCACCATGGCCGCGCTGTCGCCCACCAGCACGCAGTCCACGGCGGACTCGGCCGCGAGCGCGGCCAGCGTGTAGTCGTAGGCCGTCACCATGGAGATCTTGGGGCCCGGCTTGCGGTAATTGTAGAAGTCAGTTATTTTCATATAGCCTCGCGAAAAGGGAATAGACCTCGGCGTAGGGGTCCGCGCCCAGCGCCTCGACGTCGGCGGCGATGGTGGCGGCGTCGCGGCGGGCTATGGGCCCGCTCAGCGCGCGCGCCGGGTCGGCGCGGAAATTGTCCAAGGAGGCCTGGAAGTAGCGCTGCGCCAGGGCGGGGGGCACTTTGAACTTGCGGCCCAGCTCGCCCATGGCCTTCCTCCAGAGCAGCACCGGGAGATTCGCGCCCAGCACGCAGAGCGCGTGGTAATGCGCCTTGTCGGCCTTCTTAACGCGGAACACCGGGTTGCAAAACTCGGGCACCAGGCGCTTAAGCGAAACGCCGGGCTCGAGCGCGAAGGGGATGGCGCGGTACTGCGCCAGCGTCAGCGGCCGCGCGGCCAGCGGCATGAACGGGTGCATGGCATAGGCGCCCCCGACGCTGAGCGCGCCGGAAAAATGTATGAGGGTCTTACCCTTAAGGAAGGGATTGGCGGCTATGAACGGCGCGATGGCCCCGTCTTTAATAAGGAGGAAGACGGTGGAACAGCCGGCAAGAACTTCGGCGGGCGCAAGGCCGCCGAGCCTGGACCAGACTTTATAGGGGATTTTGAGCAGCCTGAAATAGGCCTGCAGGTGAGTGGACGCCCGGCCGTCGCCGGCTATGCCGTAGGATGTTCTCATAACGTGGGTACCTGTCCGAAACCGGATCAAGTCCGCACGTTTATTATAGCAAAGGTTTTATTTTTCCGTAAACGCCGTCACCGTGTAGGTGTAGAGCTCGGCCGAGCCGTCGCGCCAGGCGCCGCCGGAGAGCCCGGACTTGTCCTCGCAGAGCGAGGTGAGGAATTCCTCTTTTTTCTTGAAGTGCACCCAGACCTGCGGCAGGTAAGTGCCGGAGCGCCGCCCGCTTTTTACATAGACGCCATGCACGTCCTTTTTTACGGCGTCGGCGCTTTTAACGCGCTCAAGGGGGGACAGCACCGAGATCTCTATTTTCAGCTTGAGCAGCTCGGCCTCCGTCACCGGCGCAAAGCGCGTGTCCTCCAGGGCCGCGGCCCCGGCGTAAGCGGCCACCATGTCAACCAGCGTCCCGCGCGGATCCAGGCTGCCTATGCAGCCGCGCAGGTCGCCGTCCAGGGTCAGCGTGACGAAGACCGCGGCGGGCTGGTTGAACTCAGGCCGAGTGTGGAGCGGCTCCTGCGGGGTTTTGCCGGTCTTGAGGGCCACCGCTATGCTGCTGCGCGCCAGGGCCAGCAGCTCTTTCTTCATCTCCCCGGAAAGTTCCAGCGCGCCACCGGGCTTGGGGCTGGCCGCAGTGTAATAGCCGGCGCCGTAGCCCACCACCTGGGAATCGTCGCCGGAAACCTTGCCGGAATGGGTGTACTGGAGCAGCTCGAAGTCGTTGCAGCCCAGCTCCAGCGCGGCGGCGGCGCCCGCCGTCATGGGCGCCTGGCCGCAGGCCGTGGTGTCCATCAGCCCCGCGGTCTTAGACAGCAGCAGCCGGTTGGCCAGCCCGAAGTAGCCCGGAGAGGAATTGCGCATGGCCTGCCGCAGCGCCAGCAGCACGGAATTGTCGGAGATCTCAGCTATATTGCCGGGCGGGTAATGCGAGAGGTCCGAAGAGACGCAGAACAGCGCCTTGCGCCCGGCCATCGCCCGGCCCACGGCGCGCCCCGCGTCTTCCAGCAACTTGTCGTCGTCGGAATTGAACAGGAGGGGGACTATCTTTACCTTGTCGCCCTTTAGCGCCTGCAGGAAAGGCAGCTGCACCTCCACCGCGTGCTCGCCGGCGTGGGCGCGGACGTTCTCCTCGAAGAGCTTGCTCTCTTTAAGCAGCTCTGCGCAGAAGTCAGCGTCTATCCGCACTTCGCCGAGGGGAGTGGCGAAAGAGCCCTGCGAAAGCAAAGCGCCGCGCCGCAGCCCCATGGTATGGCCGGTAGCCATGATGACCAGCGTGTCGAAGGAAAGGTCTTTTAGCGCGGCGAAGGCTTTGCCCGCGCAGGCGCCGGAGTAAGGATAGCCGGCGTGCGGCGCCAGTATGCCTGCCAGGCGGCCAGCGGGCGCCGGGCCTGGCTTAAGGTAGACGTCTACCGTGGCCCGGAGCTTGCCCGGATCGCTGTCGTAAAATTTACCTGCCACGGCGGCTTTTCTGATCATAAACCCTCCGTTTCAAATTATACATTTGTTTTCCAGCCCCCAAAAAAACTAAAATATAGGCACACGGTGGTTGTAGCTCAGTGGTTAGAGCGCTCGGCTGTGGCCCGAGAGGTCGGGGGTTCAAGTCCCCTCAGCCACCCCAAATTTCCAAAACTGCCTTTTTCCCCGTCGCCGCGGCTGCCGCGGCGTTAAAATTTTGCAGTTTCTCCCACGGAAAAGTCAGTTTATAAGAAATCCGTTTCCCGCCAATAATTAAGTTCGAACCGATATTTTTCAATATTTGCAGGTTTTCGGCCGGATTTCCAGAAATCGCGGCCTCTCCGACGTGACTCGCGGACTGGTAGAAGGCCCTGACAGGTTCGAACCGTTTATCTCCCTGCCGCGCAAAAGCGGCGAGTTTCATTTCGATTTCCTTTTTCTCCTCAACGAATGAACGCTTT
>MGUG01000018.1 GCA_001799845.1 Elusimicrobia bacterium GWC2_64_44
AGGACAGGTCCTCGAACACGGCTTTCGCCATGGCCGGGGTGAACTCCTTGGAGCCGAGGCCGTAGCGGCCGCCGACGATGAGGGGCAGTTCCTTGAGAACGCCGGCCTTGAAGGCGGTGGAGCAGACGGTGACGACGTCCTGGTACAGCGGCTCGCCCAGGGCGCCCGCTTCCTTGGTGCGGTCAAGCACGGAGATGGACTTTACGGTCTTGGGCAGGGCCTTTATGAAATCGGCCTCGGAGTAGGGCCTATAGAGGCGCACTTTAAGCACGCCCACTTTCTCGCCTTTGGAGACCAGGTGGTTGACGGTGTCTTCCAGCACGTCGGCGCCGGAGGCCATCACTACCACGACCTTGGTGGCGTCGGGAGCGCCCACGTAGTCGAACAGGTTGTATTTGCGGCCGGTCAGTTTCTCGAACTGGCCCATGGCTTCCTTCACCATGGTGGGCACGGCGGTATAGAACTTATTGCCGGCTTCGCGGCCCTGGAAGAAGACGTCCGGGTTCTGGGCGGTGCCGCGCAGGGTCGGGTGCTCGGGGTTGAGGCCGCGGGCCTTGTGCTCGGCAATGAGCTTCTCGCTGATCATGCTGCGCATGACCTCGGGGGAGAGGGGCTCCACCATGTTCAGCTCGTGGCTGGTGCGGAAGCCGTCGAAGAAGTGCAGGAAGGGCACGCGGGTCTTGAGCGCGGCGGCCTGGGAGATCAGCGCGAAGTCCATGGCCTCCTGGGGGTTGGCCGAGGCGAGCATTGCCCAGCCGGTCTGGCGGCAGGCCATCACGTCGCCGTGGCCGCCGAAGATGGAGAGCGCGTGGGCCGCGACTTCGCGCGCGCTGACGTGGAACACGGTGCTGGTCAGCTCGCCGGCGATCTTGAACATGTTCGGGATCATCAGCAGCAGGCCCTGGGAGCAGGTGAAAGTGGTGGTCAGGGCGCCGGCGGTGAGAGCGCCGTGGACCGCGCCGGAAGCGCCGCCCTCGGACTGCATCTCTATGACGGACGGGATGGTGCCCCAGATATTCTTGTCGCCCTTGGCGCTCCAGACGTCGGAAAGTTCGCCCATCACGGACGAAGGGGTTATGGGGTAAATAGCTATTACTTCATTGGTCTTATGGGCCACGAAAGCCGCGGCCGTGTTGCCGTCCATCGCTACTCTTTTATTAGACATTATTGTAATCTCCTTAGATGAATAACTGCGAAAGCGGTACTGAGGTTGCCTTTAGTATAGCATTTTTGACGGCCGCGGGTCCGCCCCGGACGGGCCCCTCCGACCGGCACATTTTAGTATAATTAGGACGGGGCGGAGGAAACCGGAGCATGATGGAAAATAAACCTAAAAAACCTACGCCGTCCCTCAAGCACAACCTTGGCCGCCACCAGGACCCCGCGGCCCGCCGCGGCAATTACGACGAAGTGGCCCTCGGCTTTAACCTCGAGGAAGCCGTAACCGAGGCCGCCCGCTGCCTGGGCTGCAAGACCAAGCCCTGCGAGCTGGCCTGCCCTGTGAATATCAAGATCCCGGAGTTCGTGGACCTGGTATATAAGGAAGACCTGGGCGCCGCCGCCTCCAAGATCTTCGAGACCTCGCTCTTCCCCGCCATCTGCGGCCGCGTCTGCCCGCAGGAGACCTACTGCGAACTCCACTGCGTGCTCAGGGAGAAGTTCGGCCCTGTCTCCATCGGCCGCCTGGAGCGGTTCACCGCCGATTACGCCCGCAAGAACGGCCTCATCACCCCCCCTCCCTGCGCGCCGGACACCGGCAAGAAAGTGGCCTGCGTCGGCTCGGGGCCCGCTTCCCTGGCCGTAGCGGCCGAACTGCGCAAGCTGGGCCACGCCGTCACCGTCTTCGAGGCCCTGCACGAGTTCGGCGGGGTGCTCAGCTACGGCATCCCCACCTTCCGCCTGCCGCGCGAGGTGGTACGCTTCGAGGTGGACATGCTGCGGAAAATGGGCGTGCGCTTCCTGAAGAACGTCCTGGTGGGCAAAGCCCTGACCATAGAAGAACTGAAGAAGGACTTCGACGCGGTCTATATCGGTTCCGGGGCCGGCCTGCCGAGCCCGCTCGGTGCGGCCGGCGAGGGCCTGGCCGGGGTCTACAGTTCCAACGAATTCCTGACCCGCGTTAACCTGATGGGCGCACACAAGTTCCCCGAGAACGACACGCCCTACTATATCGGCAAGCGGGTGGTGGTGGTCGGCGGCGGCAATACCGCCATGGACTCCGCCCGCTGCGCCATGCGCCTGGGCCCCGAAAGCGTGACCCTGCTTTACCGCCGCACCCGCGCCGAACTGCCGGCCCGCGCCGAGGAAGTGGAGAACGCGCTGGAAGAAGGCGTCAAGCTTGAATTCCTGACCGCCCCGGTGCAGCTGGAAGGCGACGAGCGGGGCAGGCTGAAGCGGGTGAAGTGCATCCGCATGGAGCTCGGCCTCCCGGACGCCTCCGGCCGCCGCCGCCCGGTGCCGCAGGACAACACCGAGTTCTACCTGGAGGCGGACAGCCTGGTGGTGGCCATCGGCCAGGGCCCGAACCCGGTGATACAGCAGACCACGCCCGGCCTCGCCACCAACAAGTGGGGCGGCATCATAGTCGAAGAAGGCACCGCCAAGACCTCGCTGGACGGCATCTACGCCGGCGGCGACGTGGTGCGCGGCGGCGCCACCGTGCTGCTGGCCATGAAGGACGGCAAGGCCGCGGCCCGCGCCATGCACGAGAAACTTTCCTCAGGAGGCGGCAAATGAGCCACGATATTTACTCTTCCGAGGGTCTCTACAGGATAGTCGAAAAAACGGACCTTTCCCCCACCGTCTCGAAGCACGTCATTTACGCCCCGCTGATAGCCGTCAAGGCGAAAGCCGGCCACTTCGTGATCCTGCGCTCCCGCGAAGGCGGCGAACGGATACCCGTGACGCTGGTGGACTGGAGCCCGGAGAACGGCACGGTCACCGTCATCATCCAGTCCATAGGCAAGTCCACCACCGAGATGAACGCCTTCAAACAGGGCGAGTCGTTCCTCGACGTGGCCGGCCCGCTGGGCACCCCGGTGGAAATAAAGAACTGGGGCACCGTGCTCGGCGTCGGCGGCGGCGTGGGCATCGCGGAGCTTTATCCCATAGCCAGGGCTTTCAAGGAAGCCGGCAACGAGGTGGTCTCCATCCTGGGCGCCCGCAGCAAAGACCTGCTGATACTGCAGGACGAGATGGCGTCCCTGGGCCGGGTCCTGGTCACCACCGACGACGGCTCGGCCGGCAGGAAAGGCCTGGTCACGGACGCCATGAAGGAGCTGTACGCCGCCGGTGAGAAGATAGACGCCATCTTCACCATCGGGCCGATCGTCATGATGAAGTTCGTGGCCGAAGCCTCGCGCCCGCACGGCACGCCCACTTTCGCCAGCCTCAACCCGATAATGCTCGACGGCACGGGGATGTGCGGCGGCTGCCGCGTGGAGATCGCGGGCAAGCCCAAGTTCGCCTGCGTCGACGGCCCCATGTTCGACGCGCACCAGACCAACTTCGACCAGTTGACCAAGCGCACGGCCGCCTACCGCGAGAGCGAAAAAGAGTCGCTCGAGCGCTACACCAAAGATCATAAGTGCCGCATCGGCCTGCACTGAGGCTCCGGAGCGGCGCGTTTTGACAAGCCCTGCGGTTAAGTTGCACAATCTTGGTGAGAAGTATACGGTTAGTAAAAGGGGACTCATAGAATGAAAAAAATACTGATGACTGTTGTTGTGCTGGGCGCCTTCAGCGCCGCCGCCTTCGCCGCCGATTACGGCGCCGCCGGCTGCGGTCTCGGCAGCCTGGCCTTCAAGAAGAACGACATGACGCAGGTGCTCGCGGCTACCACCAACGGCACTTTCGGCAGCCAGACCTTCGGCATGACCTTCGGCACCTCCGGGTGCAATAACGAAGGCCTCGTGAAGGTGGGCATGGCCCGCGAGAGCTTCATCGAAGCCAACTACAAGGACCTGTCCCGCGACGTGGCCAAGGGCAACGGCGAGTACGTGACCAACCTGGCCCGCCTCTACGGCTATACGCCGGAGAACACCTGGCAGTTCACGCAGCTGCTGCAGAAGAACCACACCACGATCTTCGCGTCCAACAACGCGCAGACCGCCGTGACCGCCATCAACAAGCTCGTTACCAGCCTCTAAGAGCCGGTTGAAAGCACAATTGCGGGCCGGCGGGTAAAACCTCCGGCCCGCTTTTAATTATCACGGGGGTACGATGCAGCGCAAATCCGCTATCTTTTTCCTGGCCCTGCTGTGGGCGCTGCCCCTGTTCGCTAAAACTCCGGAGCAGGAGCTCGAGCGCATCTCCCTGCGGCAGCGCGCGGCTAAACTGAAGGCCTGGGAAGAACCCTACTGGCGCAAGCTCCTGTATTACGAAAAGAACCTGCTCGGGCGGTGGCACAGCCCTTCGGTAAATCCCAAATTTTTCCTCTCAAGGTGGGGCAACATCAACCCGCGCCTGGAGCTGGAGGCGGCGGTAGACGGCCTCTACTTCGAGGGCGCAGATAACGACAGCCCCGAGTGTCTTTTCCCCGAACGCTACCGCTGGCTGAAGGAAAAGCTGGGGCTCCCCGCCGGCGCTTTTCCCCCGCGCGCCTGCACCTCCTTCGAGGGCTGGAAGGCCGGGCTCGATATCGAGTCGGTCAGCCTGCTCTTCGCCGCGGGCTACCTCAACAACCCCTCCACGCTTTACGGCCACACCTTTCTGCGCCTTCACAAGCGCGGCGCGGCCGGCGCCGACCTGCTGGACTACACGCTGAATTACGCGGCCGTCTCCGACGAGCAGGGAGGCCTGTTCTTCGCCCTGAAGGGGCTGGTCGGGGCTTACCCGGGCCAGTTCTCGACGATACCTTATTACCTGAAGATCCAGGAATACCACAACATAGAGAACCGCGACCTCTGGGAATTCCCGCTGAACCTCAAGCCTGAGGAGATAGACAGGCTGCTGCGGCACTGCTGGGAGCTGGGGAAGGCCTCTTTTCCTTACCTCTTTTTTACCCGCAACTGTTCATGGCAGCTGCTGCCGCTGCTGGATATCGTAAAGCCGGAGCTGGACCTGTCCCGGCGCTTCGGCTTCTGGGTCATCCCCTCCGACACGGCAAAGGCGGTGCTCGCGGCCTCGCCGGAAACCCGGCCGGGCTGGCGCCCCTCGCTGTGGAAGACCGTGGAGTGGAAGCGCTCGCAGCTGGGCGAGGACGAAAAGCTTTCGGTGCTGGCGCTGGCCCGCGGAGACCAGGCGCAGGAGCTCAGGAAGCTCGAGCTCCGGCCCGCCGACCGCAAGGCGGCGGTGCTGGAGGCCGCCGTGGACTACCTGAGCTGGCGCTTCTACGCCCGGCGCATCGGCAAGACGGAGCTCGACGGGCGCACCGATCCGCTGCTGGCCGCGCGCGCCCCGCTGGGGCAGCAGGTCACTTTTACAGGCGCGCCCGCGCGGCCCCCGGCGATAACTCAGGCGCACGAGAGCCTGCGGCTCGGCGCCGGCCTGGTCGCGCTGGAGCACGGCCCCGCCTACGAGCTGCAGGCCCGCTTTGCCATGCAGGACCTGCTGGACGACCCGGCCGGCTACCTCCCCGACGCCGCGCTCGAGATGGGCTCGCTGCGCCTGCGCTACGAGCCGCGCTATAACCGCTACTATTTCAGGGAAGCCAAGCTCGCCCGCGTGCTGAGCCTGAACCCGTGGGATCCCTGGGTGCGCCGGCAATCCTGGGAGATCAACGCCGGGCTGGAGCAGGCCCCGGAGGCGGGACGCCAGAGCGGCCGGGCCGCGGTCTGGGCCATGAACGCCGGCTCCGGCCTGGCCGCGCAGTGGGACGGCCCGGTGCGCCACCTCTGGTACGCCCTGCTGCAGGCGGACAGCGCCTTCGGCCCCGCCCTCGACGCCAACTGGCGGCTGGGCGCCGGCCTGAAGGCCGGGTGGCTGCTGGAGAGGGGGCCGGTCCGCGCCCTGGCCGAGGCTCGCTATATAGGCTACGCTCTCGGCGACACACGCCCGCTGTGGGCCGGCACCGTGTCCGCCTCGTACCGGTTAGCCAAGGACACCTCGCTGCGTGCCGAGCATGGCTGGCGCGGAGGGGCCACTGAAACCGGGCTCTATTTCCACCAGTTCTTCTTCTCTCCCTGATCATGCGCCTGAAACTCCTGGTCCTGGCCGCCGCCCTGCCGCTCTCCGGCTGCACTCACCTGTTCTTCAGGCCTACGCGGCATGTGCACCTGGACCCGGCGGCGCAGCAGCTGAAGTCCGAGGCTATAAAGTTCGTTTCGGGCGACGGTACGGAGCTGACCGGGCTGTTCTTCCCGCCGGCCGGTACGCCTAAAGCGACCGTGGTCCACTTCCACGGCAACGGTCAGAACATGACCGCCCACTATAATTATTCGGCGTGGCTGGCGGCCGAGGGCTACAGCGTCTTTATCTTCGATTACCGCGGCTACGGCGCCTCCGGCGGCAAGCCGTCGCTCGACGGCGCGGTGCAGGACGGCATCGCCGCGCTGCGCCATTCGCTGAAACTGCCTGGCGCGGACCCGGCTAAGATCGTGATCTTCGGCCAGAGCCTCGGCGGCGCCGTCGCGGCGGCGGCAGTAGGCGAGTCGGGGTTCAAGCCCGCGGCTATGGTGATAGAGGGCAGCTTCTACTCCTACCGTCAGACGGCTTCGGCCGTGATGCGCTCCCACTGGCTGACCTGGCCTTTTTCGTGGCTGCCCTGGGTGGCGGTCAGCGGCCGGCACTCCCCGTCGGACTATATCGCCGGCCTCGCCTGTCCCAAGCTCTTCCTCCACGCGGTCAACGACGGCACGGTCCCCTACGCGCAGGGCAAAAAGCTCTACGCCGCCGCCGCCCCTCCCAAGGAATTCCTGGAAGTGCCCGCCGGCCACATCGAAGCCTTCGCCGCCTTCCGCCGCGCCTACGCCCCCCGCCTCCTCGCCTTCCTCGACTCCGCGCTTAAGTAATTAATCAAACAGAACCGCGAGATGCGAAGTCGGGGGCCTGGCAGGGGTACTACCCCCCGAACCCTGGAAGATGGAAACCCTTGCGTCGGTTTCCCCCCACACTGTGGATTTAGTATCAACAGTCGCTTCGTCTCTGCTTCTCCGAATGATTTCCGCCTGTTGAACAGCGCTTACAGATTCAAATCCGCAGTGCGGGGCCCCCCCTTCCGCAAAGGGTTCGGGGGGCAGCACCCCTGCCACCCCTCCGTTTATTTCTCTACGTGCTGTAACAGCTAGAAGTCGGCGGAGACCGCAGGGGTAGGACAAGCAAAACCGTCGCGAGGCCGAGGCTTGCGTAGCGCCGAGGCCGAGTGCCGAGTGAGCGCACGGTGTGCGCGAACGCGTTTTGCGGTCCTGCCCCTGCGGTAGGCCGCCCACTCGCTGTCGGCGGGGCGGGCTTGCTATAGTAAAGACTATTTCATAGTATTATCGCATGCTTGAAAACATACCGTTGAAATACCTTTGGATACTTGTTGGCTTTGGCATCATGAGCATGGAGCTGTTCATGCCCGGGTTCATCCTCGTCTTCTTCGGCCTCGGCGCCGTCGTGGTAGGGGTGACCATGATCTTCGTGCCGATGAGCGTCAACACGCAGCTCGTGCTGTTCCCGGTCGTCTCCGTCCTGCTGCTCGTGTCCTTCCGGCGCTACGCGCAGGGCTACTTCGTCGGACGCGTGACCAACCGGAACCCCACCGGCGGCCCCACCGAGGTGTTCACCGGCGAGACCGCCGTGGTCACCGAGGAGATAGTCCCGAACTCCCCCAAGGGGAAGGTGGAGTTCCACGGCAGCTTCTGGAACGCCGACGCAGAGGTACTCATCCCCAAGGGCCTCAAGGTGACCGTCATCGAGCGCCGCAACCTCACTCTGAAAGTCAAACTTCTGGATTAACAAGGAGAAACCATGGAATTCATATTAGCGATAGGCGTCCTCTTCCTGATCATAGTCCTGGCGAACTCGGCCAGGGTCGTGCCGCACATGACCGTCTTCATCGTCGAGCGGCTGGGCAAGTACCACACCACCCTCGAGGCCGGCTTCCACATCCTGATCCCCTTCATCGACAAGGTGGCGTACCGCCGCAGCCTCAAGGAGATGGTCGTCGACGTGCAGGAGCAGACCTGCATCACCAAGGACAACATCTCCGTGCAGGTCGACGGTATCCTCTACATCCAGATCATGGACCCGATAAAGACCTG
>MGUG01000019.1:0-864 GCA_001799845.1 Elusimicrobia bacterium GWC2_64_44
CATGATAGCCGTGCAGGCCCCGCTGGCCGAAGTGGAGAAAGCCGTCAGGGAAGAGAAGCTGGACCTGGTCATAGCTAACAAGAATACCCCGGCTCAGTTCGTGCTGTCCGGCGCCACCGCCGAGATAGCGCGCGCCGCCGAGCGGCTGGCCGCCCGCGGCCTCAAGTGCACCGTGCTGCAGGTCTCCGCGGCCTTCCACAGCCGGCTCGTGGCCGGCGCGCAGAAGGACTTCGCCGCCGCCCTCTCCAAGGTAAAGTTCAACAAGCCGCAGACCGCCGTCTACGCCAACAAAAGCGCCGCCGCTTACCCCGAGGCCGCCGACAAGGCCCGCGAGACGCTGGCCTCCCAGCTGGCCTCCCCGGTGGAATTCACCGCTATGGTGGAAAAGATGCACGCCGACGGCATAAGAATATTCCTGGAGGTGGGCCCCGGCGCCCGCCTGACCGGCATGGCCTCCGCCATACTGGCCGGCAAGGAGCACACCGCTTTCGCGCTGGACGCTTCCTCCGGCAAAAAGAACGGCGTGGCCGACCTGGCCCGCGCCCTGGCGCGCCTGGCCGCGCTGGGCTGCGCCGTGGACCTGACCGCCTGGGAAGGCGGCGAGGCCGGCGCCAGGGACGCCGACAGGAAAGTCTCCAAACTGGCCGTAAAACTGACCGGGGCCAATTACCGCTCGTCCCGCCCTGCCGCGCAGGCCCCGCGGCGCCAGCTTAGCCTTCAGAGCGCCGCCCAGCCGCAGCAGTTCGCCCCCGCGGCCCCGGCCGTTCAGGCTTACGCCAGCGAAGCCCTGCGCGTGACGCAGGAAAGCATGGCCGCGCTGCAGAAGATGCAGGAGCAGACCGCCCTGCTGCACGCCAGGTTCCT
>MGUG01000019.1:891-28921 GCA_001799845.1 Elusimicrobia bacterium GWC2_64_44
TCTGCCCCGCGCATCACGCCCGAGCAGCTGGGCACCATCCGCACCCTGCGCCAGGTGACGGCTCACCTCTCCGCCGGCATGCCCGCGGCCCCGGCTGCGGCGGCCGCCCCCGCCGGACAGGATGTTTCTACGGTACTGCTCTCCATAGTCTCCGCCCAGACCGGCTACCCCGCCGAATCGCTCAACCCCGACATGGACATGGAGTCCGACCTCGGTATCGATTCCATCAAGCGCGTGGCTATCCTTTCGGAATTGCAGGAAAGGCTCCCGTCGGCCCCTCGCATTACGCCCGAACAGCTGGGTTCCATCCGCACCCTGCGCCAGGTGACGGCTTATCTCAACGCCGGCGCCGCCCCGGCCCCCGTACCCGCCGCGGCGGCCGTTCCCGGCGTAAAGACGGTCGAAAGCGAAATCGTCCGCGAGGTCCTGAAGACCGCGGAGCTGGACCCGGCCGCGCCGCGCCAACAGCTGCTCCTGGACAAGAACTCATTCATCTGCGTCACCGACGACAAGTCTCCCCTCGCCGACGCCCTGGTAAAGAACCTCTCGGAGCGCGGGCACAAGGCGCAGAAGGTCTCCCCGGACGGCGTACTGCCCGCCGGCCTGGCGGGGCTGATCATCCTCGCACCCGCCGTAAAGCTGGGCAAGAAGGATTTCTGGAACGAAGCCTCCGAGGCTTTCCTGAAGCAAGCTTTCCGGCTGGCCCGCGCGGCCGGCCCGGCGCTGAAAGCGGCCGGCAAGAACTCGGGAGCGGCGCTCATGACCGTTTCCCGCCTGGACGGCGCCTTCGGCATGTCCGGCCTGAAGTCGGAGCAGGACCCAGTCTCCGGCGGGCTCGCCGGCCTGGCCAAGACCGCCGGGCATGAATGGCCCGAAGTCTCCTGCCGCGCCGTAGACGCCGCTGCCGACTGGACCCATACCGTCTCCGTAGCGCAGGCGCTGGCCGACGAGCTTTTCCTCAAGGGGCCCGCCGAGCTCGGCCTCTCGGAAACCGGCGGCAAGCTAGTGCTGCTGAGCCGCTCCGAGCAGGCGCAGGGCGGCAGCTTCCCGCTCGCCAAGGGCGACGTGGTCCTGATCACCGGCGGGGCGCGCGGCGTCACCGCCGAGGCCGCGGCCGCGCTGGCCGCCTCCTGCGGCGCGTCGCTGGCCATCCTGGGCCGCAGCCCCCTGCCCGCCGCGGAAGAGGCCTGGCTCGCCGCCTGCCCCGCCGAAGCGGACATCAAGAAAGCCCTTATTTCCCGCAATCCCGGGATGACGCCCAAGACCGCCGGCGAAACCTGCCGGGCTATCCTGGCCGCCCGCGAGATACGCGCGCAGCTCAACCGCTTCGAGGCGGCCGGCTCCCGCGCCGCCTACTACTCCGCCGACATCCGCGACGCAGCGGCCGTAGGCGCCGCGCTCGCCAGGATCAAGAAAGAGCTGGGTCCCGTGCGCGGCCTGGTGCACGGCGCCGGCGTCCTGGCCGACAAGCTGATCCTAGACAAGACCGACGCGCAGTTCGATTCGGTCTTCGACACCAAGGTTACCGGCCTGCGCAACCTCCTCTCCGCGCTGGACCTGGGCGCGCTGAAAGCCGTGGCCCTCTATTCCTCCTCCACCGCCCGCTTCGGCCGCACCGGCCAGTGCGACTACGCGATGGCCAACGAAGTGCTCAACAAGGCAGCGCGCCTGCTGGCCCGGCGCCTGCCGGCCTGCCGCGTCGCCTCTTTCAACTGGGGCCCGTGGGACGGCGGCATGGTCAACGACGGGCTCAAAGCCCTGTTCGCTAAGGAAGGCGTCGGCGTGATAGGCCTGGCCGACGGCGGCAGGTTCCTGGTGAACGAGCTCTCCCTCGAGAACGGCCCCGCCGAGGTGGTGGTGGTGGCGAGGCCTAAGACGGCCGGCTCCGGCACACCCGCGGCCACCGGCGGCGCCCTCGCCCGCGCTTTCGAGTTCCCGGTCTCGGTGGCGGACTGCCCCTTCCTGCGCTCGCACGTCATCAACGGCAAGGCCGTGGTGCCCACCGCGGTCCTGACCGAGTGGCTGGCCCACGCCGCGCTGCACGGCAATCCCGGCCTGCTCTTCCACGGCTTCAACGATCTGAAGATCTACAAGGGCGTCCTGCTCTCCGGCGGGGTTTACAAGCTCACCGCGCTGGCCGGCAAAGCCGCCAGGCGCGACGGACTCTTTGCCGTGGCCGCGGAACTGCGCGGCCCCGGGGGCGAGCTGCACGCCGGCGCCGAGATACTGCTGGCCGCCTCGCTGCCCAAGGCCGGGACGCCCGCGCCGGAGTTCCCCCTCAAGCCTTACCCGGGCCAGACCGGCAAGGCCTACGGCGAAGTGCTTTTCCACGGCGAGGATATGCGGTTCATCCGCTCCGTGGCCGGCGTTTCCGAGGCCGGCATAGTCCTCGACGCCGCGTCGGCGCTGCCGCCCGCGTCGTGGATGCGCAACCCCCTGCGCGACCGCTGGCTGGCCGACCCGGCCGCCCTCGACGCGGCCTTCCAGGGCATGATCCTCTGGACCTACGAGAACTCCGGCGCCTGCTCGCTGCCCAACGCGGCCGCCTCCTACCGGCAGTTCGCGCAGTTCCCGGAGGGCGGCGCGCGGATCTCCGCGCGCGTGACGCGCTCGGCAGAGCATGCCTGCACGGCAGACATAGATTTTACCGACGGCAAGGGCAACCTGCTGGCCCGCCTGACGGGTTACGAGTCCACCGTGGACAAGTCCCTCAACGCCGCTTTCAAGAAGAAGGAGCTCGCCGCCGCTTGATGAAAGACCAGCCCATAGCGATAGTCGGCGCCGGCGGAATCTTCCCCGGCGCGCCCGACCTGCCGGCCTTCTGGAACAACATTGCCGGCGGCGTCTGCGCGGCCAAAGAAGCGCCGGCGGGGCGCTGGATCTTGCCCGCGGGCGAGGTCTTCGACCCGCAGAAAGGCGCGCCCGACAAGGTCTATTCGCTTAAAGCCTGCTTCGTAGAGAATTTCCGGCTGGACCCGGCGGGGCTCGACCTGCGCGAGACCTTCCTGGAGCGGCTGGACCCGGTTTTTCACCTGGCCCTCCACGCCGCCAGGCAGGCCTTCCACGACGCCGGCCCGAAGAAGATAGACCGCGCCCGCACCGGCGTGATCATAGGCAACATAGTCCTGCCCACCGACGCCGTTTCTTCGCTGGCGCTGGAAACCCTGCTCCCCGATTTCGAGCATGCCGTATTCGGCAAAAAGCTCGCGCCCCAGGGTCCGAAGACCGACCCGCTGAACCGCTATCCCGCCGGCCTGCCCGGGAGCGTGCTGGCCCGCGCCCTCGGCCTCTCCGGCGGCAGCTTCACGCTGGACGCCGCCTGCGCCTCCTCGCTCTACGCGGTGAAACTGGCCGTGGACGCGCTGCGCTCCGGCCGCGCCGACGCCATGCTGACCGGCGGCGTCTCGCGCCCGGCCAGCCTCTACACCCAGATGGGCTTCTCTCAGCTGCGCGCCCTCTCCCCTTCGGGCCGCCCCTCGCCCTTCGACGCTGCCGCCGACGGGCTGGTGGTGGGCGAAGGCGCCGGCATGTTCGTGCTCAAGCGCCTCGGCGACGCGGTGCGCGCCGGCGACAAGATCTACGGGGTCATCACCGGCATCGGCCTTTCCAACGACATCGGCGGCAGCCTGCTTGCGCCCAACACCGCCGGCCAGCTCTACGCCATGCGCGCCGCCTACCGGCAGGCCGCGCTGTCCCCTTCGCAGGTGGACTATATCGAGTGCCACGCCACCGGCACGCCTACCGGCGACCCGGTGGAAGTGGAGAGCCTCAAAACCCTCTGGGGCGAGCGCGGCTGGAGCGAGGGGCAATGCGCCCTCGGCTCGGTAAAATCCAATATCGGCCACCTGCTCACCGCCGCCGGCTCGGCCGGCCTGATGAAGGTGCTGCTGGCCTTCCAGAACAAGACCATGCCCCCGACGGCCAATTTCACCAGGCCCGGGCCCAAGGTCAGGCTGGCCGGCTCCCCGTTCCGCGTGCCCGCCGAGGCCGCGGACTGGGCCCAGCGCGACGGCAAGACCCCGCGCCGGGCGGCCGTCAGCGCCTTCGGCTTCGGCGGCATCAACGCCCACGTCCTGGTAGAGGACTACTCGACTTCCTTCAGCCCCGCCGTAAAAGCGGCCGCGCCGGCGGCGCCGGCGCCGGTGGCCATAGTCGGCATGGACGCGCGTTTCGGCCCGCTCTACGGGCTCAGGCAGTTCCAGGAGGCCGCGCTGGGCTCGCCTTCGGCGCGCCCGCAGGACCTGCCGCAAGAGCGCCTGCGCGGCCTGCCGCCGGTAAAAAAAGGCTTTTATCTGAAAGAGGTCGGCGCGGCCGCCGACGCCTACCGCATCCCCCCGAAAGAGCTGGAGGAGATGCTGCCGCAGCAGCTGCTGATGCTCGACACCGCAGCCAAGGCCATAGCCGACTCCGGCGGCGAGCTTAAGAACGCCGGCGTCTTCATCGGCCTGGGCCTGGACCTGAACACCACCAATTTCCATTTCCGCTGGGCGCTGGCCGGCGCAGCCGCTGGCTACGCGGCGGAACAGGGCTGGACCCTCTCAGGCGCAGAACAGAAAGAGTTCCTTTCGGACCTGCGCGAGAAAGCCGGTCCCGCGCTCTCGGCCAACCGCACCATGGGCGCCCTGGGCGGCATCGTGGCCAGCCGCATAGCCCGCGAATTCCACGTCGGCGGCCCCAGTTTCACCATTTCCAGCGGCGAGACGTCCGGCCTGCGGGCGCTCGAGACCGCCGTGCGCGCGCTGCGCGCCGGCGAGCTCGACACCGCCCTCGTCGGGGCGGTCTCGGTGGACGGCGACCCGCGCGCCCTGAACGCCGCAAACGCGCTGAGGCCTTTCTCGGCCGGCGCCAAGCCTTTCGACGCCGCCGCAGCCGGCACGGTGCAGGGCGAGGGCGCGGCCGCGCTTGTGCTCAAGCGCCTCGACGACGCCGTCCGCGACGGCGACCGCGTCTACGCGGTGATCAAGGGCCTGGGCTTCGCCTCCGGCGGCGGCATAGACACCCCGGCGCCTACGCCCCAGGCTTATTCCGCCGCCCTGCGCGAGGCCTACGCCGAGGCGCAGGTGGACCCGTCCACCGTCAGTTACCTGGAAACCCACGGCAGCGGCGTGCCCGAAGAGGACGCGGCCGAAGCCGAGGCGCTCACAGATTTTTACGGCATCTCCGCCGCCCCGCTGCCCTGCGCGCTGGGCTCGGTCAAGCCGGTGATCGGCCACACCGGGCCCGCCTGCGGCCTGGCCGGCGTGGTCAAGACGGCGCTGGCCCTTTACCAGGAGATCCTGCCCCCGGCGGAGAAGGTCGCCCCGCTGACGGCCCTCGCCAGGGCGAAAAAAAGATTTCACCTGCCTCCCGAGCCGCAGTACTGGCTGCGCAACCGGGCCGAAGGCCCCCGCCGCGCCGGCGTCTCCGCTCTGGGTTTCGACGGTAATTGCGGCCATGTAGTGCTGGAGGCGCTCGAGCGGCAGGAAGGCGAGCGGCAGGTGCTGGAGCGCCGACAGCCGCTGGGCGCGCGTAGCGAGGCCCTCTTCGCCATAGAGGACGACGACGCTCGCGGCCTCATGGCCGGCCTGGAGGACCTGGGCGCGTGGCTGGCGCGGCAGCGCCAGGACGACAATATAGAGAAGCTCGCGCGGGCCTGGTTCGCCAGGACCGGCGCGCGGCCCGGCAAGAAGCGCGCCTGCGCGCTGCTGGCCAGGAGCGCCGCCGAACTGAGCACTCTGTGCGCCGAAGCCTCGGCCGCGCTGAAGAAAGACCCCGAGAAGCCTCTTTACCGCGACCGCATCTATTATTCCCCCGCCGGCCTGGCTACTCCCGCCAACCTGGCTTTCGTTTTTCCCGGCTCCGGCAACCAGTACCTCGGCATGGGCCGCGGTCTCTGGACCCAGTGGCCGGAGATCATCCGCCGGCTCGACGCCGAGAACGGCTACCTGCGCGGCCAGATGGTGCCGGAGCTGTTCGCGCCGTGGCGGCTGACCTGGGAAGAAGGCTGGAAAGAGCAGGCCGAGCTGCGCATCGTAGACGATTTCAAGTCCATGATCTTCGGTTCGGTGGCGCACGGCACGGCCGTGAGCGACCTGCTGCGGTCCCTGGGCCTGCAGCCCGCCGCCGTGATAGGCTACAGCCTAGGCGAGACCGCCGGGCTCTTCGCCACGCGCACCTGGACCGCGCGCGACGAGATGCTGCGCCGCATCAACGAATCGAGCCTCTTCGTCAGCGACCTGGCCGGCCCCTGCGACGCCGCCCGGCGCTTCTGGAATTTGCCCAAGGACGAGAAGGCCGACTGGGTGCTGGGCGTGATAGACCGCCCCGCCGAGACGGTGCGCCTGGCCCTGAAGGGCGCCGAGCGCGCCGCGCTGCTGATAGTCAACGCGCCGCTCGAATGCGTGGTGGGCGGCTACCGCAAGGCCGTGGACTCCCTCGTCGAGGGCATGGGCTGCGTGTTCCTGCCGCTGCAGGGCGTCTCCACCGTGCATTTCGCCGCTGCCAAGCTGGTGGAGAAGCAATACCGGGACCTGCATTTGTTCCCCACCAAAGCGCCCCCGGGCATCAGGTTTTACAGCGGCGCCTGGAAGAAGGCCTACGAGGTCACGCGCGAGAGCGCGGCCGACTCCATCGTGGGGCAGGCCGTGCACAGCCTGGACTTCCAGTCGCTGGTGAAGCGCGCCTACGAAGACGGCGCGCGCGTCTTCGTCGAGCTGGGCCCGCAGGCCTCCTGCACCCGGATGATAGACAAGATCCTGGGGCCGCTGCCGCACGCCGCGCGCTCCGCCTGCGTTAAAGGCCAGTCCGAGACCGGCACCGTGCTGCGCCTGCTGGCGCGCCTGCTGGCCGAGCGCGCCCCCGTGGACCTGGCCGCGCTTTACGGGGCAGAGTCACGCGCCGTCGGGCACCAGGACGCCCCGGCGGAGAAGGCGAAAGTGACGGCACAGCTCTCCGTCCCGCCTCCTTCGGCTTTGACCTGGCGGCCCGGCCGCCCGCTGACCGCCGTGGCCCCCGCGCCTGTAATAACTTCGGCCCCCGCCGCGGCGGCCGGCCCGCGCGCCCTGCCGGCCGTCACGCCTACCGCCCCCGCGCCAGCCGTGAGGCCGCAAGCCGCGCCTCCGTCGCAGGCCCCCGCCTATCTGCAGAATTTCGCCGCCGCCAACGAGGCCAAGGCCAAGGCCCACGAGATCTTCCTGCGGCTCTCTTCAAATTTCAACTCGCTGCAGTCCAGGAACATCGCCTTCCAGGGCTCGCTGGTCAGCGCCCTGGGCGGCCAGGGCGCCGTACTGCCCCCGCCGGCGGTCGCCGCGGCTCTACCTCCGGCCGCCGCTCCGTCACCTGCACCTGTAAAGTTCTCCGGCAGCGCCGCGCCGCAAAAAGTTTTCATGAGCCGTGAACAGTGCATGGAATTCGCCGTCGGCTCCATCGCCAAGGTGCTCGGCGCAAAGTTCGCCTCCGCTGACACCTATCCTACCCGCGTGCGTCTGCCAGACACCCCGCTGATGCTGGTGGACCGCATCCTTTCCGTGCGCGGCGAGCCGGGCTCCATGACCTCCGGCAACGTGGTGACCGAGCACGACATCCACCAGGACGCCTGGTATTTGGACTGCGGCCGCATACCCACCTGCATCGCCGTAGAGGCCGGCCAGGCCGACCTGTTCCTCTCCGGCTATCTCGGCATCGACGACCGCACCAAGGGCAAGGCCATGTACCGCCTGCTCGACGCGGAAGTCACCTTCCACCGCGGCCTGCCGACGCCCGGTCAGACCATCCATTACGACATAAATATCGAGCGTTTCGCGCAGAACGGCGACATCTGGCTGTTCTTCTTCAACTATGAGAGCACCGTGGACGGCCACCCCCTGCTCAGCATGAAGAAAGGCTGCGCCGGCTTCTTCACTGCTGATGAGCTGGCCAAGGGCAAGGGCGTGGTGCTCACCGCCGAAGAGCAGGCCTCCGCCCCCGGCAAGGCCCCCGCCGGCTGGAAGCCGCCCGCGCCGTTCACGGCGGAGAAAGAGTCTTACACCGACGCGCAGCTGGACGCCCTGCGGAGCGGCCGCTACGCCGACTGCTTCGGGCCGGCCTTCGCAGATCTGCCGCTGTCCAAGCCGGTCGGCCTGCCGTCAGGCAAGATGCGCCTAGTGGACCGTATACTGGAGCTTTCCCCCCGCGGCGGCCGCTACGGCCTGGGCCTGGTGCAGGGCGAGATGGACATCCACCCCGACGACTGGCACCTGGTCTGCCATTTCTCCGACGACCACGTGATGCCCGGCACGCTGATGTACGAATGCTGCCTGCACACCTTCCGCGTGCTGCTGCTGCGCCTCGGCTGGACCGCCGAAGAAGGCTCAACCTGGTACGAGCCCGTGCCCGGCGTCACCAGCCGCCTCGAGTGCCGCGGCCAGGTGCTGCCCTCAACGAAGAAGGCGATGTACGAGATCATCGTCAAGGAAATTGGCTACCAGGCCGACGGTACGCCCTACGCCATAGCCGACGCCTTCATGTACGCCGACGGCAAGCGCATCATCCATATCCACAACATGTCCATCCGCATGAGCGGCGCGAAGAAAGACGCCATAGAAGCTCTCTGGAGCGCCGCCGCCCCGGCGGATTTCAGCCCGCGCGCGGCCCTCTTCGACAACGCCAGCATCACAGCCTTCGCCGTGGGCAAGCCCTCCGAGGCCTTCGGCGACAAGTACAAGATCTTCGACGAGGGGCGCATCATCGCGCGCCTGCCCGGCGACCCTTATAAATTCCTGGACCGCGTAGTGAAGATAGACAACTGCCGCCAGTGGGAGCTCAAAGCCGGCGGCGTCATCGAAGCCGAATACGACGTGCCTCCGGGCGAATGGTATTTCAAGTCGGGCGCCCAGAAGTCCATGCCCTTCGCCGTGCTGCTGGAAGTAGCCCTGCAGCCCTGCGGCTGGCTGGCCGCCTACCTGGGCAGCGCCCTCACCAGCGACACCGACCTCTCCTTCCGCAATCTGGGCGGCACCGCCGTCCAGTACGCCGAGGTCAACCCCGACGCCGGCATCCTCGTCACCAGGGTGAAGATCACAAAAGTCTCCCAGTCCGGCGGCATGATCATACAGGACTACGACATGGAAGTCCTCTGTAAAGGCCGCACCGTCTACAAAGGCGTCACCCAGTTCGGCTTCTTCTCCAAAAAATCCCTCGCCGAACAGCTCGGCGTCCGGAGCGCGGCCCGCTATACCCCCGCGCCCGCCGAACTCGCCCAGGCGCAACTCCTGGACCTGGCCAAAACCCCGTCCCTGCCCGACGAAAAACTCATCATGCTCGACTCGGTAGAGACCTATCTCCCCGCCGGCGGCCCCAAGAAACTCGGCTTCCTCCGCGGCCTCAAAGCGGTCGACCCCGCCGAGTGGTTCTTCAAAGCCCATTTCTACCAGGACCCGGTCTGCCCCGGCTCCCTCGGCCTCGAATCCTTCGTAAATTTAATGAAAGCCGCCGCCCGCAAGCGCTGGCCGGACCTGCCCGCTAACGCCCGCTTCGAAGCCATGGCCTTGGGCGCCAAACACCAGTGGATCTACCGCGGCCAGATCGCCCCCAAGAACAAGTTGGTAACGGTGGAGGCATATATAACCTCCGTAGATGACTCTACAAAGACCATTAAAGCCGATGGTTTCTTGATAGTAGACGGCCTCGTCATCTACCAAATGAAAGATTTCGCGGTACGAATAGTTTAGCAGTCGTTCTAATAGCGAGCCCCCCGGGCGTACGGGTGGGCGGATAAGAAAAACCCTCGTGAGCCCGACGCTTGCGTAAGCGCGGAGGGCGAATGCGGAGCGAGCGCACGGTGTGCGCGAGCGCGTTTTTCGTTCCGCCCGGCCGGACGACCGGCAATATGAGCGGACTACTCAATGAAATACACCAAAGTCTTCGTCAACGCCATAGGATACGAACTAGGCCCCAACGTCGTCACCTCGTCGGAGCTCGAAAAGCGGATAGAGCCCATGCTCACCGCCCTCCACGTCCCCCTCGGCCAGCTCGAAGCCCTCACCGGCATCCGCGAACGCCGCTGGTGGGATACCGGCTTCGAACTCTCCGAAGGCGCCGCCCGCGCCGCCCGCAAAGCCCTCGCCCAGGCCGGCCTCGCCCCGTCGGACCTCGGCGCCCTCGTCTACGCCGGCGTCTGCCGCGAGCACAGCGAACCCGCCACCGCCGCCGCCGTAGCCGACAAACTCGGCGTCGCCCCCGCCACCGCCGTCTACGACATCTCCAACGCCTGCCTCGGCGTCCTCAACGGCATGCTCGACCTCGCCAACCGCATAGAGCTCGGCCAGATCAAAGCCGGCCTCGTGGTCTCCTGCGAATCCTCCCGCGAGATCAACGACGCCATGATAGCCCACATGCTGGCCAACAGGAATTTCGAGACCTTCCGCCTGTCGCTCGCCACCCTCACCGGCGGCTCCGGCGCCGTAGCCGTCCTGCTAACCGACGGCTCCTTCGGCCCCGGCCACCAGCTGCTGGGCGGCGTCTACCGCGCGGCCCCCGTCCACCACAAGCTCTGCATCTGGCACCGCGACCACATGTCCACCGACGCCACCGCCGTCCTCAAGCACGGCGTCGCCCTGGGCAAAGAGACCTGGGCCGACCTCATGGCCGCCCTCTCGCTAACCCCCGCGCAGGTGGACAAAGTCATCTGCCACCAGGTGGGCGGCGCCCACAAGAAGACCGTCCTGGAAGCCCTGGGCGTCCCCGAAGAAAAAGATTTTTCCACCTACGAGTACCTCGGCAACATGGGCACCGCCGCCCTTCCCACGGCCGCCGCCATAGCCGCCGAGCGGGACTTCTTCTCCCCCGGCGACACCGTCGGCCTCCTGGGCATAGGCAGCGGCCTCAACACTATCATGCTGGCCCTCAAGTGGTGACAAAGGACATATGAACGATTACCTCCCCGAAGGCGTAACCAAAGAGCTCTACCCCTTTACCGGCAAATACCATACCACCGCCAGCGGCGCGCGCCTGCATTACCTTGACGAAGGCTCCGGCCGCCCCATCGTGATGCTGCACGGCAACCCCACCTGGTCCTTCTACTTCCGCAACCTCGTCAAAGAGCTGAGCGGCAATAACCGCGTCATAGTGCCCGACCATATCGGCTGCGGCCTCTCCGACAAGCCGGGAGACGACAAGTACGACTACACCCTCAAGAGCCGCGCCGACGACGTCGAAAGCCTGCTCGAGAGCCTGGGCATTACCAGCGACGTCACCCTGGTGCTGCACGACTGGGGCGGCATGATAGGCATGACCTGGGCCGCCCGCCACCCGGAGCGCGTCAAACGCCTGGTGCTGCTCAACACCGGCGCCTTCTTCCTGCCGCCGGAAAAGTCCTTCCCGCCCGCCATGTGGCTCGCCCGCACGGCGCTCGGCACGCTGCTGGTGCGCGGCTTTAACGCCTTCGCCGCCGTCTCCGCCTACGTCTGCGTCACCCGCCGCCCGCTCACCCCCGAGTTGCGCCGCGCCTATACCGCCCCCTACAACAGCTGGGCCAACCGCATCGCCACCCTGCGCTTCGTGCAGGACGTGCCGGTGCGCCCCGGCGACAAGGCCTTCGAACAGGTGGATATCACGCAGCGCAAGCTGGGCCTCTTCGCCGACCGCCCGGCGCTGATCTGCTGGGGCCTGAAGGATTTCATCTTCGACGAGCACTTCCTCGAAACCTGGAAGCGTTACCTGCCCAAGGCCGAGACCCACACCTTCGCCGACGCCGGTCATTACATTCTGGAAGACGCCGCGGAGGACGTCATACCGCTGGTGAAAAGATTCATAGACAATGCCTGAGAACATTTCCGCGCTGATGACGCAGCTCGCGGCGGTCCAACCGGACCGCCCGGCCGTCATTGCCGGCGGGCGCACCGTCACCTTTAAAGAGTTGGAGGCCGAGATAGCCCTGCTAGCCTCAGGTCTGGCCGCCGCCGGGATAAAGCCTGGCACCAGGGTAGCGCTGATGGTGCCGCCCTCCGTGGAGTTCGCCGCGCTCACCTTCGCCCTGTTCCGCGCCGGCGCCGTGGTGGTCTTGATAGACCCCGGCATCGGCATTCCGGCCATGAAGACCTGCCTCTCGGAGGCCCGCCCGGAAGTTTTCATCGGCGTGCCCAAAGCCCAGGCGGCCCGCGTGCTGCTGCGCTGGGCTAAAGACTCGGTGCATACGGTCATCACCGCAGGTCCCCGGCTGTTCTGGGGCGGCCTGACCCTGGAGGGCGTGCGGCGCCTCTCCGGGCGCGCGGAGCCCGCGCAGGCCGGTGAAACGGCCGCCATCCTTTTCACCTCGGGCAGCACCGGCGTTCCGAAAGGCGCGGTCTACACCCACGCCATGTTCGCGGCACAGGCGCGGATGCTGAAAGAATATTTCCGCATCGAGCCCGGCTTTTTTTCCGTGCCCACCTTCCCCCTCTTCGCCCTGTTCGACCTGGCCCTCGGCCTTACGATAGTCCTCCCCGAAATGGATTTCACCCGGCCGGCCTCCGCGGACCCGGCCATGCTCTCCGGGCTCATCAACAAGTACGGGGCCGTGCAGCTCTTCGGTTCCCCCGCGTTGCTCGACACCCTCGGCCGCTACGGCGAGCGCAGCGGGACACGCCTGGACTCCCTCAAGCGCGTCATCTCCTGCGGCGCCCCGGTCTCCGATGCCGTGATAGCCCGCGTAAAAGGTATGATCCCCGCCGGCACGCAGGTCTACACTCCTTACGGCGCCACCGAGGCGCTGCCGGTGGCCTGCATCTCCGGAGACGAGCGCGCCGCCCTGCCGCGCGGCCGCGGCGTTTGCGTGGGCCGCCCCTGGCCCGGAGTCGAGGCCAGCGTGATAAAGATCTCAGACGAGCCGATAGCCTCCTGGTCGGACTCTATCCTCCTGCCGGACGGCGAGATAGGCGAGCTCGCCGTCAAAGGGCCCACCGTGTCGCCGGAATATTTCGGCCGCGAGGCCGGCACCGCGCTGGCCAAGATACGGGGGACTGACGGCGAGCTCTATCACCGCATGGGCGACTGCGGCTGGAAGGACGCCGAGGGCCGCCTCTGGTTCTGCGGCCGCAAGAGCCACAGGGTGGAAACGCCGGAAGGCACGCTTTTCACCATTCCCTGCGAGGCCGTCTTCAACTCCCACCCGAAAGTGCGCCGCACGGCCCTGGTCGGCGCGGGCGCGGCGGGCAGGCAGGTGCCGGCGCTGTTCGTAGAACTTGAAAAGGGCGAGCGGGAAACGGCGGAGCTGACGCTGGAACTGCTGGCCCTAGGCGCCGCGCAGGCCCACACCAAGGCGATAAAAACTATTTTCTACCACCCGGCCTTCCCGGTGGACATACGCCACAACGCAAAGATCTCGCGGGAGAAGCTCGCGGAGCTGGCGGCGGAGAAGCTGGGCGCGGGGGTGCCGGCATGAAGGCCCTCGTTACCGGCGGCGGCGGCTTCCTGGGCGGGGCAATAATAAAACTGCTGCTGGCTAACGGCGTTTCCGTGCGCAGCTTTTCGCGCGGGGATTACCCGGAACTGCGCGCCCTCGGCGTGGACTGCCTGCGCGGGGACCTGGCGGCCAAAGACGCCGCCGCGGCCGCCTGCCGGGGCTGCGACATAGTTTTCCATACCGCCGCCAAGGTGGGCATGTGGGGCCGCTACGAGGATTTCCGCCGGACCAACGTGGACGGCACGGCCGCACTGCTGGCGGGCGCCAGGTCGGCCGGCCTTGCCCGCTTCGTCTTCACCAGCTCGCCCAGCGTGGTCTTCAACGGAAAGGAAGTGGACGGCTGGAACGAGAGCGCCCCGTACCCGGGCAGCTTCGACTCCCATTACTCCGAGAGCAAGGCCCACGCCGAGCGGCTGGTGCTGGCGGCCAACGGCCCCGACTTCGCCACGGTCTCGCTGCGGCCGCATTTGATCTGGGGCCCGGGCCGCAACCACATAGTTTCCAATATCGTAGAGGGCGGCCGCGCGAAGAAGCTGCGCCGAATAGGCGACGCCAACAAGCTGGTGGACTCCACCTATATCGACGACGCCGCCGCGGCCCACTGGTGCGCCGCCCAGCGCCTGGCGCCCGGCGCGCCCTGCGCCGGCAAAGCCTATTTCATCTCGCAGGGCGACCCGCGCCCCAACTGGGACCTCATCAACCTTATCCTCGGCGCCTCCGGCAACGAGCCGGTCACCAAGACCCTCTCCTACCCGGCGGCCTACGCCGCCGCGCTCGCCATGGAGGCCGCCTGGCTGCTGGCCAGCTTCAGCGACGAGCCGCCGCTGAACCGCTTCATCCTCAGGCAGCTCACCACCGCGCACTGGTTCGACATCTCCGCCGCGCGGCGGGACCTGGGCTACGCCCCCTCCGTAACGATAGAGCAGGGCCTGGAAAAATTAAAGGCTTGGTTCAACAGCGGCGGGTATTAAACTAACTTCAGCAGCCAGAGGAACTCCAGGTTGCCTTTGGCGCCCTTTATCGGCGAGTCCGTCAGTCCTTCTTCTTTTACCCCGGGCAGGCTTTCCTTCAGGAAGGCGCGCATGGCGTCCATCACTCCCAGCCGGGTCTCCTCGTCCTTCACTATCCCTTTCCTCAGGTCCGCGGCCTGCAGTTCGAACTGCGGCTTGACCAGGGCTATCACCTGCCCGCCCGGCGCCATGGCGCCGAAGACCGGGCCGAGTATCAGTTTCAGGGAAATGAAAGACACGTCGATGGCGCACAGCTCCGGCTTTTCCGGGAACAGCTCCGGCTTCAGGAAACGGGCGTTGGTCTGCGGCATGAAGACCACGCGCGGATCGCCCTTGATGCGCTCATGGATCTGGCCTTCGCCGACGTCCACCGCGTAGACCTTCGGAGCGCCCGCCTGCAGGAAGCAGTCGGTGAAGCCGCCGGTCGCCACGCCGATGTCCAGGCAGACCTTGCCGGCGGGGTCCAGCTTGAAAAAGTCCAGCGCGCCTTTCAGCTTCAGCCCGCCCCGCGAAACATAGGGGCAGTCGCTCTTCGCCAGCTCCAGGAGGTCGGTCTCTCGGACCGCCTGCCCGGCCTTGTCGGCGGGCCTGCCGTTGACCGTGACCAGCCCGGCCATGATGGCGCGCAGGGCCTTCTCGCGGCTTTCGAACAGGCCGCGCTGCACGCACGCTACGTCGAGGCGCATCTTCATGCTGATATGGTACAAAATAAAAAAGGGCCCCCCCATAAAGGGCCCTTTCCGGCCGGCGGCCGCCGTCAGCGGGAGCGCGGCGAGGCCGTCTCCCAGAGCTCGCGCACGCGTTCCGGGAAGTTGCGGCGCACGTCTTTCAGCTCCCCCCAGGAAATATGCCGTTCCAGCACGCGCAGTATGCCGGTGGTGACCCGCAGCGGGTCCTCGCCGGGCGGCAGCCGCGAGGCGACCTTGTCCAGGAAGTCGTCGGGAGTCTTCAGCTTCTCCGGCTTGTGAGAAGGCGTCCAGCCGGCATAATACATGCCCATTATCAGGACCGGCATCTGCGCGGCGAACTCGACGCACTCCTCAGCCGGCAGCCTGTCGCGAATGGCGTGCAGCACGGCGCGCAGCGAGCGGTAGGCCTCGTTGAGGTTGTCGCAGTCCAGCTCGCACTGCACGTCCTGCAGCCAGGCGCGGGTCTTCGACATGGCCTTGTCGTACATGTGCGCGTTGGACGCCGCGGTGACTGTGTCGGGCCAGGCGGACGTTATCCGTTCCGCCTCCTGCCAGTCGGACTGCGGCGTGCCGGGCTTATTGCCCCGGTGCTGCCAGATGTCGTGCGCCACCTGCCGCGTGGCTTCCGCGAGGTTGCCGCTCTTCAGGTAGTTGGCGTAGGCCTCGGTGTAGGCGTGCCTGGCCACCACGGTGACCCTGTTATTCTTGTTCATTTTTCCCCCAGATGGCAACGGGCCTGCCGCGCCCGAGGCGCGGTGCCGGCTGCCTTATGTTAGTTTGGGATATCGCTATCCCCCCAAGGTCATCTTATAAAATTTCCGGGGGGAGTCAACAGGAATTATGCGGGGCGGCGTAAGGGGGCGGCCGCGGTCACTTTTCCCGGTCTTCGTCCTCGAACTGTTCAAGTTTCAGCTTGCCCTCGGCGTCCTTCTTGAGCACCTCTATCTTGCGCTTCACTTCCTCGAGCTTCACCGAAAGCTCCTTGGAGATGGTCACGCCCTCCTCGAAGAGCGTCAGCGACTCCTCGATAGGCGTACTCTCGTCCTCGAGCTTGGCCACTATCTCTTCCAGTTTCGCGAGCTTCTCTTCGAAACCGCCGTTAGCTTTTTTTACCATAAAGTCTCCTGTTGGGATCCCCCGCCCGGCTCCCCGGCCTTTTTGGGCGCGCGCGGCTTGTCGGCCGCCCCGCCGCCCAGCACTTCCGCCTCGGCCCTGCCCTCGGCGAACTGCAGCGAGAGCCTGTCGCCCGGCGCCAGCGCGGCGGCAGTTTTCACGGCCTTCCCTTTGGCATCCTTCACTATGGCGTAGCCTTTCCTGAGCGGGAAGAGCGGGCTCAGCGCCTTAAGCTTTTCCGACTGCAGATTCAGTTTCTCCCCGGCGCGGCGCAGCCTGTCGGCCGAAGCGCTGTACATCCCCTCTACGGCGTCGTCGAGCCGCCGGACGGGCCGTTCGAGCAGCACCAGCGGATTGATCATGGGCCGGCTGGACGCCAGGCGGCGGAACTTGCCCTGCAGGTTCTCGTAATAGATGCGCAGGCTCTGCAGCAGGCGCTTCTCGAGCCCGGCGATATTGGCCGCCAGCTCCACCTTGCTCTTTACCACCAGCTCTGCCGCGGCCGACGGGGTGGCGGCCCGCAGGTCGGCCACGAAATCGGCTATCGTAAAATCGGTCTCGTGGCCCACGCAGGAGATCACCGGGATCTTCGAGCCCGCTATCGCGCGGGCGACTATCTCCTCGTTGAAGGCCCACAGGTCCTCCATAGAGCCGCCGCCGCGCCCCACCAGCATCACGTCTATGTCCGGGAAGCAGGCGTTGAGGTCCTTGATCGCTCCGGCGATCTCCTCTTTGGAGCCCGCGCCCTGCACCTTCACGGGTGCTATGATGATATGCATGTTGGCGTAGCGCCGCCGCAGGATGGAAAGGATGTCGCGGATGGCCGCGCCCGTCGGAGAGGTGACCACGGCGATCTTCTGCGGCAGGGCGGGGATGGGCCGCTTGCGCGCCGCGTCGAACAGGCCCTCGGACTGCAGCTTTTTCTTCAGCTGCTCGAAGGCCAGCTGCAGCGGGCCGATGCCGGCCGGCTCAATGGCCTTGGCCATCAGCTGGTACTTGCTCTGCCGGTCGTAAGTGGTGATGTTGCCGCGCACGCGCACCAGCAGGCCGTTCTGCAGGTCGAACTTGAGCCCCTGCGCGAAGCCGCGGAACATAACGCCGGAGATATTGGAAGTGGCGTCCTTGAGGTCGAAATAGGTGTGCCCGAGCGACGAGACCTTCAGCCCCGAGATCTCGCCTTCCACCCACAGCTCGCGGAAATTGGTCTCGAGCAGGTACTTGATGCCCTGGCTGAGCTCGCTGACCGTGTAGATCCTGGGCTCGGTCATTTCTCCCCCCGCAGGCGCTTGAGGCGCTTGGCGATCTCGGCCTCGAAGCCCTGCTCCGTCGGGCGGTAGAAGATCTTCGGGTCGGGCATGTATTCCTGCTTCACGAAATGGTTCTCAAAATCGTGCGGGTACTTGTAGCCGCGGCCGTGCCCCAGCGCCGCGCCGTCCTTGGAGCCGTCGCGCAGGTGCAGCGGCACAGGGCGCTCTACGCCGTTGTTGACCTCGCCCTGCGCCTCGTTGACGGCCAGGTAGGAGGCGTTGGACTTGGGCGAGCAGGCGACGTAGATGGCGGCCTGCGCCAGCACGATGCGGGCCTCCGGCATGCCGAGCACCTCGGCGGAGCGGAAGGCGCTCTGGGCCATGACCAGCGCCATCGGGTTGGCGTTGCCCACGTCCTCCGAGGCGCAGATCAAAATGCGGCGCGCCACGAAGCGCGGGTCCTCCCCGGCCTCGAGCATCTTCGCCAGCCAGTAGACGGCGGCGTCCGGGTCGGAGCCGCGCATGCTCTTGATGAAAGCGGAGATATGGTCGTAATGCTCGTCGGAGCTGCGGTCGTAGCGCAGGCTCCTGCGCTGGATGGACTCGCGCGCCACGCCTTCGTCTATCACGCGCCTGCCGTTCTCCCCGGGCTTGGTAGTCACCACGCCCAGCTCCAGCGCGTTGAGCAGGCGGCGGGCGTCGCCTGAGGAATTCTCTATCAGGTATTTTTTGGCCCCGGGCGTGGCCTCGGGCTTGAGGTTGGCCAGGCCGTCGGGGTGCGTCAGCGCGCGGTCGAAGATGGCGGACAAGTGCTCGGCCTTGAGCGGCTTGAACTCCACCACGATGAACCGCGACAACAGCGCCTGGTTGATGTAGAAGAACGGGTTCTCGGTGGTCATCCCGATGAGGATGATCTCGCCCTTCTCCACGGAGGGCAGCAGCACGTCCTGCTGCGTGCGGTTGAAATGGTGGATCTCGTCGAGCACCAGGAGCACGCGCTGGCGCGAGGCCAGGCCGCTCCCCAGGCCGCGGGAATACTCTATGATCTTCTTGAGGTCGGCCACGCCGGCCATCACGGCGTTGAGGTCGAAGGTCTTGGCGTTGGCGCGGGAGGCGATATAGCGGGCCAGGGCGGTCTTGCCGCAGCCGGGCGGGCCAAAGAAGACGGCGGACTTCAGATTGTCGGCCTCGATGGCGCGGCGCAGCAGTTTGCCCGGGCCAAGGATATCCTCCTGCCCGGCGAACTCGCCCAGTTCCTTAGGCGCCAGCCTGGCGGCCAGGGGCTGGAACGCGGGACCGCCTTCGGGTTCTGCCGTGGCGGGAGGTTCGTCAAATAGTTCGGACATAAGGACTGCGGCGACGCGGCCTATTTCTCCTGCGGGGCTTCAGCTCCGAGCGCGGCTTCAAGGCTGCCTACCATTTCCTCCACCTTGCGCGAGTCCGCCTCGCGGTTGGTTTCGGAGCGCTGCTTGAGGTTGTTGAGCTCCACGGCGAAATCGTAGGCGGCGAGGATAGCCAGCTTGGAGGTGTCGACGATATTGAGTTTGGCTTCTATCTTGTTGATCTTCTCTTCCACCTGCGCCACTATGGAGCCCAGCTCCAGCTCCGTCAGGCCGTCTACGGCGGGAAATTTTATGACGCGGCCGCGCACCTTGGCCTCGTATTCGTGGTTATTCATCTTCGTCCTCGAACAGGCCCGGCTGGGCGTCGTTCACCTTCTCTATTTTGGCGCAGATCTTCTCCAGGCGGCGGCGCACCTTGGCCTTGAAGTCGGCCAGGTCGCGCGCGGCGGAGGTATTGGAGGAGGCCTTGCTGCGGGCCGCCCCCAGCATTTCCACCTGCTGCTTGAGCACCCCGTTCTCACTTTTGAGCCGGGCTATAAGCGCAGAAGCCTCGTTGACGAGCTGCTCCAGGCGCTTTATGCGGTTATGCATGCCTTAATTATATAAAGAAACTGTGTGGAACATAAGCGCGGTTATCGTCAGTATCCAACCCGGCTTTTTCCCCTTCCCCGGGGACATTTTTTTAAAATCCCGGCGCCGCCGCGCGCGTTTTGTTTATAATATCCAAAACCGGCCGCGGTTTCTCGTTTTTACGAGTGGTTCTTCCGCCGTGCGGGCGAACTTTGCGGACAGCCAGGAGAACTATGAAGATATGCCCTAAATGCAAACGCAGCATCGAAGACGATTCGGCCTACTGCGGCTACTGCGCCGCCAGGCAGACTTATGCGCCGGAGGTGGAGGGCGATGAAGAGGCCGCCGCAGTGCAGGAGTCCCCGGCGCCCGCGCCGGCCGTCCGGCACTGCGCCGGGTGCGGGGAGCGGCTGGAAGAAAATTTCGATACCTGCTGGAAGTGCGGCACCGTCAGGGAGAGGGACGCCCTGCCGTCCTCCGGAGGGGCGGAGGACCCCGACGAACCGCTGATGACGGTCTGGGGCCTGGGCAGGCGGGTGGAGGTTTACCAGGACAAGGTCCTGATCGCTCCGTCTGCGGCCCCGGTCGCGCAGGGCGAGGCCGCATACGTATCCCCGTGCGAGATCCGCATCAGGGACATCGTTTCCATAGAGTTCACCAACGCGAAGGGTACCGTCATGGGCTCCATGAAGGTCAACTACTCCGCTGCGCCTCCGGACGGCGAGGCGAGCGGGGAAGGACTGGACGAGACGGTGCTCTTCGACGCCGCGGCCAACCCTGAAATGGCGAAGGCGCTGGAGCTTATAAAGAAGTGCAGGGTGGACCTTGAATCTGCCGACGGGGAAGCAGGCCGCTGACGGGCCCGCTCCGTAAAGATTTAGCCCCGCGGCGAGCGGGGCGCGCAAAGGCCCCGGTGTCCGCCGGGGCCTTCGTGATCTGTAGCGGCGGCTCAGGGCCTGAGCAGCCAGTTGACGAACTCGTCCCACTGGGTGTCGGCCGAGAGCTTCAGTTCGCTGTAGCCGTTTATATCGTTGGCGTTCTCGGGGATGTAGGCGGCCAGGCCGTGCGACAGGGTGGTGCGGCGGGCGCTGACCCCGCTGAAGACCACAGGGCCCTGGCCCACGGCGAGCATGCGCTCCACCTCGGCGGCGGCGGCCTTCACCTCGGCCTTCTCGCTGTACTGCATCAGCAGCTGCGAGAAGCGGCGCAGGTCCTTGTTGTCGGCGAGTGAGTAGCGGGTGGCCTCGGCCCGGGCGCGCAGCACGGCGGCCTTGTCGTCGGCGGCCATGGCGGCCCTCGCCAGCGCGTCCATCTTTACCGCGAGGTCGCGCATCTTGGCCACTTCCACTACGGAGTAGGTCAGGCCGGTGCCCTGGAAGCCGTCGGGATTGGCGGCCAGGTAAGTGCGGGCGATGGTCGTGCCGAGCTGGGCGGCGCCCATGCCGGGGTTGCGGACCAGCGGGCGCAGCCACCGGTCGTAAGGATAGCCGGAGCCGGGCTCTATCTCTTCGGAGGCCGCGATGTGGGAGACGCGGGTGTCTTTCATCTCGTAGGCGACCTCGGCCACCTGCATCAGGCAGGCGTCCATGGCCAGCAGGTCCACCCTGCCGCCGGCGGCCTCGATGTCGCGCACCAGGCGGCCCAGCTGAGGAGTGTCTATATTATGGCCGGTGGTCCAGTCGTCGGAGATGCCCTTGGCGTCCGAGGCGGGCTGGACGGGATTGCCCTTCAGCCAGCCGGAACCGTGGTCCCAGAGGATGAGCAGGAATTTGCGGGCGGGGTAACGGCGCTCGGCCCACAGCACGAAGTCTTTTACCGAAGCGGGGTCGCCCATGTCCACAGCGGCGGCAGTGCCCAGCACGCGGGAAGAGATGCGCGCCGTGTCGGTGTCGCGGGTGACGTAGTAGCGGGCCAGGCGGTTGGTGCTCATCTGCCCCAGCTCGACAACGACATTGACACCGCGGGTGGAGCCGATGCGCTCCATCTCGTTGAGGTCGGCCAGGCCGTCGCCTTCCAGGTTGTTCTTGCCGTTGATGAAGACCATCACGGTCCAGTCCTTTACGGCGGCCGCCTGCGACTCGTCGGCCTGGAAGTCCACTATGGTGGGCGGCGGAACTTCGGCGCCGGCGGGCTTGAGCTGCTCGCGGGCGTTCTGGAGGCCCTCGTAGAAATCCGCCCCGGCAAAATCCTGAGCGTACCCGGCGGCACCGTTGAGAACGAAGAGCGCGATTACTGCTGTTAAGACGGTTTTCATAAGACCTCCTCTAGCTTAGTGTACGAACTGTTGAGATGTTGTATCACGCGGGTTGACGAATGTCAAACGACCTTAGTCCCCCCGCGGCCTGGGCACAAAGACCTATTCTCCGTCGTAAAAAAAGATATTTCTCGGCAATTTTGCGCCCTGTTCCGCCAGCAAGCCAGGCCGCGCGCGCCGGGGCCGGCGCAAAGGGCCTATATAAGAAGGTACCTTTTGACTATTAAATCGGGGGCCCTAGGACCTTTGTTGAAACGCGCTAAAGACGGCATAATGTAATCAGCAAATAAGCAGGAGGACCTATGAACAAACTTTTCAAATCCCTTTCGCTGCTCGCCGCCGCCGCGGTGACGCTGCCGCAGTTCGCCGGCGCCGAAGCCAAGAGCATCTACGGCGACGACAACCGCCTGGACTATTTCGAGTCCGCTCCCGCCATGCGCACGCTGGCCGACTCTGTGGTTTCCTTCTGGCCCTCCAAGCAGGTCAAGGCCGATGGAGGCCAGGTCCGCCTGGCCACCATCGGCTTCGGCGAGGCGCTTAAACTGTGCCCCGGAGAGAAGTTCAGCGAGCAGCCCATCGGCGCCTTCTGCTCCGGCACGCTGGTAGGAGAGGACCTGGTCCTCACCGCCGGCCACTGCATCACGGACGAAGCCTCCTGCGCCGACGCCCGCATGGTTTTCGGCTATAACGTGGACCAGGCCGGCGGCCAGGCCCGCACCACGGTGCCCCAGAAAGACGTCTACTCCTGCAAGCGCATCGTGAAGCGCGACCTGGACAAGCAGGGCTCCGGCATCATCGGCACGGGCTTCGCCATCTTCAACGCGCTGCTTAACCGCATCGGCCCGGACTACGCCGTCATCCAGCTGGACCGCAAAGTGGAAGGCCGCAAGCCGCTGGCCCTCAACCGCAACAAGGACCTCAAGGCCGGCGACCGCATCTTCGTAATAGGTCACCCCGTGGGCCTGCCGGTTAAAGTGGCCGGCGACGCCTCGGTGCGCACCACCGACCCCAAGGCCTTCTTCCTGACCGACCTCGACACCTTCGGCGGCAACTCCGGCTCGGCGGTGTTCAACGCCCGCACCAACAAGATCGAAGGCATTCTGGTCCGCGGCGGCACGGACTTCGTGGACAGCCCGGCCGGCTGCAAGGTCCAGCTCAAGACCCCCCAGAACGAGGGCAAGGGCGAGGCCGTCACCAAGATCGCCATCGCCGCCAAGTACATCCCGGAGCTCGGCGGACGCTCGGCCCAGCTCGAAACCCGCGACATGCAGGTCGCCCCGATCTCCCTCGAGAACGAGGCCCTCGCCCGCACCGTGCGCTTCTAAGCTCAACGCCGCAAATAGAAAACCCCGCCCCGGCGGGGTTTTTTATTGCTTGGGCCAGTGTATCCACACGGGGATTGAAAATTGCCGTCCCTCTGTTATACTATTATGTAAGGATCGGGGCATGGAAACGTGCCGTCTATCCCGGCAGTTGTGGATATCTATATGAAGAATCACCATAAACCCCGCGGCCGCACCCTCGGAGTACTTACGGCGGAATACGTGGGGGTGGGTGTCGTAGTCTCGCTGCTTTCGGCCTTCCTCGGCTTCTACGGGGCGGCCTTCATAATAGCCGACAAATGCTACCCGGAGCTCGGCCTGGAGACCATACAACTGGTGCACCGGGCCCTGTTCCACAACATGGCGCTGGCGGCGGGCGCTTATTCCCTTTTGATCTTCGCCCTTTACTGGGTCTTCGCCCGAGGGCAGCTCAAAAGGCTCAAAGAGCTCGTGCACTGAGCGCCAGGACCATGATATGACAACAAGGCTTAGGAAGGGGTTCGGGCTCGTAGAGGCCATGATGGCCGTCTTCGTGCTTTCCCTGCTGAGCCTTTCCCTGGCCTACATGTACCAGTACATGTTCCTCGTCACGGTCAAGACCCAGCAGAACACCTATACCACGCGCCTGGCCGAGACCGCCTTCACCAAGCTGAAGACAGCCGACTATTACCTCGTTTTCGACGCCGACTCCGCGCTGCCCGGCTATGGCCTCAACGGCACCTTCGGCCCGGTAACGCAGCAACGCTCCGTCTATCCCTACCTCGGTTCGCTCCAGGAGATCGACGCGGCGATGAAAAGGTACAAGGTGGACCGCTGGACCATTTCAGTGGCCTACAAGCTGCGCGACGTTTCGGACGTGAACGGCAACGGGCTTACCAGCGACCTGCGGGATTTCACCGACGCCGACGGCAACAAGATAGACGACTACGACCCCTCGGTCAGGTACTACAAGGCCAACTCCGACTCCGACTACTACGACACCTACGTCTCCACGGCCTTAGCCAAGACCACCAGCGAGGCGCCGGACACGAACCTCAAGGAAGTGACGCTGACGCTCTACCGCAACGGCAAGGCCATACATACACAGAAGGAGCTGCTCTCGCTGGAGATGCTGACCGGCATAGAGAGCCGGGCCAGCGGCGCGGAGCTGAAGCTGCTGCTGGCGCAGCCGGAGAACGACTCCTATCTCTACGACCTCTCTTCCCCGTCCAGGGCCAGCGCCTTCGCCCTGGCGATAAGCAAGCCGTATCCAGCCGACATCACCGCATACCGGGCCGACAACCTCTCGCCGCTGCAGCTGGTGGGAGAAACCTCACCGCTGTCGGTCGTAAAATTCTACCGCGGCAGCCCGAGCACGGTACTGGACAGCGGCTCCGCTGACGGGCTGGGCGGGTTCACCACGCATGGCCTGTCGCTGACCATGGCCCTTACCGAGGGTGAGAATGACATCTTCGCGCAGGCCACCAAAGACTCCTTCTTCTCCCCCTTCGCCCAGCGCAGCGTCATCCTGGACCTCAACCCGCCGTCCATAACCGGCGGCGTCCCGTCCGGGACCGTAGCGGACCTGGTCCCCTACGTGGGGACAGTGCTCACTGACACGCCGCTCTCCGCCGGCGTCCCAAGCGGCGTCTGCGAGGACGTGACGACGCTGAAGGTGAACGGCTCCACGGTCCCGTTCGCCTATGACGCGGCTACCGGCAAGCTCCGCTGGCTGGACCCAACCACTGGTCTGCCGGTGCGGCTGGTGAACGGCAATTCCTACACGGTCCTAGCCGAGGGCGGCGACAGGGCGGGATACAAGGCCGCCGCCTCCTGGAACTTTACGGTCTCCGTGGGTGCCACCGACCATTCCGCCCCCTCGGTCGCTAACAAGGTCCCCAGCGGGACCACGGACGACCCGCTGCCTGAGATCAGCTGCAAGCTTTTCGACAACCAGTCCGGCATCGACCTCGACAGCATCACAATGACGCTCGACGGGGCCGTAGTGGTCTCCTCGGCCAGCATCGCCGCCCACTGGGACGCCGAGGGCCAGCGGCTGTTCTTCCGCCCCGCGGCCGCTTTCGAGAATTACTCGTCCCATACGGTGGAGGTCCGGGCCAGCCATTGGGCGGACGACCCGGCCGACAAGAAGACCTCCGTGGACACCTGGAACTTCAACGTGAGCTACTAATGACCTATTCACAGCGCCGCCGCGCCGGCTTCTCCCTGACCGAGCTGATCGTCTACGTGGCCATCCTCTGCGTGGCCGTGGCGATGTTCGTCAAGTTCATGATGGGTTTCATGAAGACGGCCAAGACCTCGGAGAACAAGATGCTGGGCTCGGCCGAGCTGCGCGGGGCCATTATTAAAACAGAGGCGGACCTGTACGAGGCCAACGAGTTCACGGCCGCCGCCGCCTCGTCGGCCACGTTCATCTGCGACATGCTCAGGAACCCGGCCTGGGACCGGGACGCGGACGCCGACGGGGACGGCGTGCCCAACATCAAGGATACGGACACCGACAACGACGCCCAGCTGAAATTCTCGCTGCCGCGCGACCAGCAGTGGCAGGCCGGCTATAACCTGGAGGACGACGACGAGGACAACGACGGGAACGTCGACGTGCAGGTACGCATCTTCTACGCGGCCCCCGCCCGCGAGCTTTGGCGCGGCGTCTCCGTCAACGGCGGCGCCTGGCAGGACTCCCGGCTGGCCGTGGGCGTAAGTTCCTTCACCCTCGTTTATTTCGGTTCCAAGCGCGAGGACCTGGGCAAGAACATAGACCTCGGCGCGGACGGCACCGCCTCCACCGGCGACGCCGGCGAGGGCGACGGCGTGATCAGCGCGCGCGAGATAGACTGGGTGCAGCCGCCGACGGGCCACGGCGACCGGTCAGGCAGCCTGGACACGGAGGACGAGCGCCGCTATATCGCTTCCGTGGCGCTCCAGATGGAAACTGACCAGAACCGCGACCGCACCGCGGAAGCGGCGCTCGGCACCGAGATACTCCCGCCGCTGCTGCCGCTGAAGAGGAGGCGCTGACCATGAAGAGGAGGCGAGGCATAGCCCTGGTAGTGGCAGCGATGCTGGCGGTATTCCTGCTGCCGTTCGTGATCTACCTGATGATCACCGCGAACAACCTGCTGAAAAGCTCTTTCAAGGAAAAGCAGCAGAAGATGGCAGGCAGCCTGGCTTCCAACGTGCTGGTGGATTTCATGCGCCAGTTCTCGCAAAGCTATTACGAGGGCCACTACGACAGCGACGCCCTGGCGCGCAATCCTGTCTTCTACTCGTCCGGCTTCTCCTCGGTAGTCACCGAGGCGGACCCGCAGGCGCACCGCCTGTTCATCCACGCCTCCGGCAAATACGGGCGCGACGCGGCCGCCCCCCTCTCCGACAGGCAGCTCTACGGCGCGGTGCAGTTCATCTCCGACCTGACCGATTACGGCACCCTGGTGAACGGCCCGTTCACCATCAGCGGCTCGGACATCGTCTATCACGGCAAATGGTGGGTGACCGGCAACCTCAGTATCACCGGCTCCAACGTCACGTTCATGGGCGGGCCGCTCATAGTGGGCGGCAACCTCAGCGTCACCGGCTCCAATGTCAGGATCAACGGCGACCTTTACTACAACGGCACGCTGACCGGCGCCCCGACCGTAACGGGGACACGCTACAATTTTTACCCGTCGGACATGGTCTACCCTTCGCTGAAGGACACCTATTACCGGGCCAATTTCAACTACAAGATCTCCGGCTCGGACAGGACGCTGCGTTTTAACGCCCACCCGTCCTCTGGAACTTTCACCATAGTCGGCACCACCATAACGGTGCCGGTGCCGGACTCCGGCATGATCGTCTACGGCGATAACGTCAACCTTACGCTCTACGGCACCGTGCGGGGGCGCGTCACCGTGGCTACCAGCAACACCAGCGCCAGCAAGGGCGGCATCACCGTCGGGCTCTCTAACCAGGTCGCCGACCTGCTGTACTACGACCCGCTTACCGGCGGCACCACCACTTCCGCCGTGTCGGGCAATTCGCTGGCCGCCCTGGCCTCCAACGGCATCACTTTCCAGGGCAAGACCACCAACCCGACGGCCAACCTTACCGTCTGCGGCGTTTTTTTCAACAGAGGTTCGGCGAACATGACGGCTAACGGGAACTCCTCCAGGAGGATGTATCTTTACGGCACCAGGAACAAGCCCGTCACCACCGGCTTCGGCGGCGGCAGCTACACCTACGACGCGTGGCTAAACAGCTACCCGCCGCCGGGACTGCCGGAAAGGCCGCTGCTGGTGAACTGGCATTTGCGGTAAGAGCTATGGAAGAGGACGTAACCGCGGAAAGGCGCGTTGAGCTGGGGGACAGGCACCTCGAGCACGGGGAACTGGACCTGGCGGTACGCTGTTATAACCTGGCGCTGAAGAAAGACCTGGCCCACCCTGCCGCCAACCGCAGGCTGGCGCAGGCTTATCGGCTCAAAGCCGAGCGCGACGGCGCGGTCTTCTACCGCCTGGCCGTGGAGCCGCTGCGCCGGGCCCTGGCGGCGGACCCGCTGGACGCGGGACTGCATGAGTTGCTGCAGTTGCTGGCCATCAAGACCGGCAGCCTAGACGCCCTGACCCGCGAGTATTCCGAAAAAGCCAAATCCGGGCCCGATACGGCCTTCTTCGCCGCGCAACTAAAGCGCTCCGCCGCCATGTCGTTAATGGGCAGCGAAGTGCTCAGCCAGGGCTTCGAGTACAAGCCCATCCCTTACGTGAAATCTTTCTTCGACCTGATCGTGCTGCCCGGCGCCGTGGCCACCATCGCGGTGGGCAACCTGGGTCTTAAGTTCAAGCCGTTCCTGCTTCTGGGCGCCACGCTGTTCCTGTTTTACTGCGTCTACAGGGGCATCCTCTACCTGCTGCTGCGCAGACAGTGACACTGCGCGGATGCCCCGCGTGCCTACTGCCGGGGCGGCAGCAGGGACTGCAGAAAGATGACGATGGCTGCGAAGACGGCGGCCGCGCCAAGCGAGACCAGGCCCGACAGCGCGTACTTGGCAAAGCTGCCGCGGTCGCTCCGGAAGATCCGGCCGCTGGCGGCGGCGGCTAAGCCGCCG
>MGUG01000019.1:28935-47697 GCA_001799845.1 Elusimicrobia bacterium GWC2_64_44
CATCCACGCGTATTCATACCAGGCCAGGGGCCGCGCCAGCTCCACCGTGTCGCCGTTTATCTGCACCCGCGGCACCGGGTCCAGGTAATTGTATTTGAACCGGATCTCGGCAGCCGCGCCGGAATCCGAATCCGCCTTGTAAACGCCGCCGCTCTTCTCTACCGGGTCGCCGTTCAGCAGCAGCTTCGGCCCGCTGAAAAACCCGGCCGGCTCCACCGACAGCCGCCGTCCCTGGAAATCCGGATACTGCACTTCAATAGCCATACCCGCTCCTTTCGCTCTCAACCCTTGATAAAAGTGCCCTTGCGGTATTCGTCGAAGGCGCGCTTCAGCTCGCTCTCGGTGTTCATCACTATCGGGCCGCGCCAGGCCACGGGCTCCTTCAGCGGCTTGCCCGCCATCAGCAGGAAGCGCATACCGTCCTTGCCCGCCACGCAGGCCAGCGCGTCGCCGTCCTCCAGCACAGCCACTCTGCCGGCGGGCACGGCCTGCCCGCTCTTCCCCTCGAAGGAACCGGCCCCCTCGAAAACGTAGACCAGCACGTTATCCTCGGGGCGCAGGTCCAGGGTGAACTCGGAGCCGGGCTTGGCCTGCACGTCGAAGTACCACGGCTGTATCACTATGTCCTCGGCCGGACCCTGCACACCGCCGTATTCGCCGCAGATTATCCGGACCGTAAAGCCTTCGCCCTGGTAGAGCTTCATGTCCTCCGCCTTGATGTCGCGGTAGCGCGGGCGGACCATCTTGTGCTTCTTGGGCAGGTTGGCCCAAAGCTGCATGCCGCGGGTAGGAGAGTCGTGGCGTTTGGGCATCTCCTGGTGCACGATGCCGGAGCCGGCCGTCATCCACTGCACCTGGCCGTCGCTGATCACGCCCTTGTTGCCCAGGGAGTCGCCGTGCTCCACCGTGCCCTCGAGCATATAGGTAATGGTCTCGATGCCGCGGTGCGGGTGCCACGGGAAGCCGGCCATGTAGTCTTCGGGGTTGGCCGAGCCGAAATGGTCCAGCAGCAGGAAAGGGTCGGTCAGCTCCGTATTGCCGAAACCGAACATGCGCTTGAGCTTGACGCCAGCGCCCTCCAGTACCCACTGCCCTTCGAGCAGTTCTTTAATTTTGCGGTTCTTCATTTGGCCTCCGGCCCGCCGGGGAGCTCCCACGGCAACCCCTTTATTATACCCTTTACAAAAACTCGCAGCCCGTGCGCGGGGACTTCGGCCACGAGGGTCCCGCCTCTGACGGTGGCTGTGACCCCGGTGTAGAGCTCGCGGTAAGTTCCGTCGGGCAGGCCCGCGGCCTTCAGCGCGGCCGGCGTTCCGGCCTTGTTGAGGAACACGGCCGCCGTCTCTCCGGCGTAGTCGCGGCGGAAGGCGTACTGGTCGGCGGCGGCCAGCAGGGGCGCCTGCCGCCCCTTGCGCAGCGGAGCCGCGGCCGCGCGCAGGGCGTTGAGCTTTCGCAGATGCCTGGCCACGGGGTCCGTCCTGGCCCGCTCTATACCGGCCACCCCGAGGTAGTCGCGGTTGCCCGGGTCGTTGCCGCCGGGCATGCGCACCTCGGTGCCGTAGAAGACGCAAGGGATGCCGCGCGCCGTGAAATAGAAGTTCAGCGCGTCGTAATACTGCTCGGCCGTTGCGGGCGAGCCCTCGCCGTTCCCGCCGTTAAAGCGCGGCTTGTCGTGATTATCGAGGAAGGTGACGTTGTAGGCAGGGTCGCGGTATTCCCCGTCGTGCTTCAGTATCCCGTCTACCGCGGCGTAATCCCCGCCCTTGAAGACCTTCTCCAGCGGGCCCCAGTCCCCCATCGCCGACAGCGGCATGTCCAGCGCGGCGATGGAGCTGTTCATCGGCTCGCCGGGCGACAGCTTGGTATAGGCGCCCAGCATCTTGAAGTCGTCATTGGTCCAGGCCTCGCCGAACAGGAAGAAGTCCTTCTTCCCCTTATGCATCTCGGCGGCGAAGCCGCGCCAGAAAGCGTTGCTCATCCAGCCCAGCGTGTCTATGCGGAAAGCGTCCACGCCCATGTCGCGGTACTTGGCGTAGATGCCGCTGAACCATTTCAGGACTTCGGGGTTCTCGTCGTTGAAGTCCAGCAGGTCGGCCAGCGCCGGCCCCTTGCGGTTGAACCAGTTCTTGTCGTCGGCGTAATAGTCGAAGGTCTTCCCCCCGCCGCGCACGGTACCGCGCTCGTTGTGCCACTTCACCGAGGGGTGCGTATCCCCGCCGTGGCCGTGGTTGAGCACCACGTCCTGTATTATCTTTATGCCCTTGGCGTGGGCGGCCTTGATGAGGTCCGGGTAGGCCGCGCCCTTGGACTCCAGGTGCGGGTCTATCCTGGAGAAATCCCAGGCCCAGTAGCCGTGGTAGCCGGCCGCGTCGTAGGTCTGCGAGCCGTTCACGTAACGGCCCGGCGGCTGCATGACCGGCGGCGTGATCCACACCGCCGTGAAGCCCAGCCCCTTGATGTGGTCGAGGTTATCTATGAGCCCGCGGAAGTCCCCGCCCTGGTAATAGCGCAGGTTGCCGGGCACATACTCGTCTCCGTAAAGGTTATTATTGGCGGCGTCGCCGTCCACGAAGCGGTCGGTAATGGCGAGGTAGATAGTCTCGTCCCGGAAATCCCCGGCTGCCGCCGGCGCGGCCAGCGCGGCCGCGAGCAGCATAAGCACTAAACGCTTCATAAAGTTCCTTTGCCCGTCAGTTCCAGGGCGGTTCCTTGCCTGCCACCTTCAGCCAGGCCAGCGCGGCGAACTTCTCCGGCGAGTGGCCAGTGCTCAGCGTCAGGTCGGTATAGCCCCGGTCCCGCAGGTCTTTCGCGACCTCCTCGCCCTTAACGCCGCCGCCCAGCTCGGAGTCGATGTAGAGCGGCGTGTCCTTGGGCAGCCCCTCGAGGCCGGCGGCGAATTCCTCCGGGGTTTCGAAAGCGCTGAAGTCCACCCCCGCCGCCTTGGAGGCCAGCTTCCAGTTCATCTGCACCAGCATGTCGTCGTCAAGCAGCACGGCGCGCGCCGGCCGGTCGGCGGACCTGACCGAGACCGGCACAAGCCCGGCGAGGCTCTTCGGTATCACCCTGATCTTCAGGGCTTTCGCCTCGTCCGTCACCGGCTTCTCCTCGTGGCGGCTGGTCACCAGGATCACCTTGGAGCCCAGGCGCAGCTCGCGCGCCAGGCTCAGGCCGGTGTCCGGGCAGCCGATCAGTTCGTAGTCGAAGAGGTACAGCGCGCGGGCGGCCTTCTCCGGGTTGGCGGCCACCCATTTGCGCAGCCGCACCGGCTCGATGAAATGTATGACGTCTATGTCTCCGCGCTCCAGGACGCCCGCGTCCTTGAAGCGCCCCTGCCAGATGTGGTGGATGGTGGAATCGTCGTCGAGCACCACTACCGGGCTGCCGGGGACCAGGTACAGCCCGCGCACGAAATCCGCCGGCGCCTCGGCCCTGGGCAGTTTAACGGTGACGGTCGTGCCCTTGCCTTCCTGCGACCCTATCTCAAGCGTTCCGCCCCAGCTTTCTACCGCGGTGCGGGCGTGGTAAAGTCCGAGGCCGTAGCCGTCGGCCTTGCCGAAGGTGGCGCCCCGAGCACCGAGCTTGGCCAGGACCTGCGGGGATATGCCTTTGCCGGTGTCGGCGACCGTCAGCAGCACGCTATTGTCGTCGTGGGAGAGCCCCAGCCTGACGCTGCCGTTCTCGCCCAGCACCTCTACGGCGTTGTTGACCAGGTTGGAGACCACGCGGCCCAGTTCCACCGGCTGGATCATGGCGAACAGGCCGTAGGATTCCGGCGTCAGCTCCAGATCTATGTTCACGCCGGCGCGCCCGCCGAACTGCAGCCGCTTCTCGGTGACTATCGGGTCTATCACGCTCGAGAGCAGGCACAGTTCCGGCGCCCCTGCGGCCCCCGGCCGGCCGTCGGCGGGCCTGCTGCGGGTCTTCTCCAGCAGGTTATTGGCGATATCGCGGATGCGGTTTACGGCGTGCCGCACCATCACGCGCTGTTCTTCCGGCAGCTGCGCCGCGCTTTTCAGCGAGGCGTCCAGCGCCGCCAGCGGCGAGCGGATGTCGTGCGCCACCTGGGAAGCCATCTGCCCTACGGCGGCGATGCTGGCCACGCGCGTCAGGTCCTCCTGCATTTTGTTGCGCTCCCTGACGGCGAAAGCGGTGCGCGACGCGGCCAGGTAGATCTGCCCCATGTCGGTCAGGACTATGAACACGAAGGCGAACAGTACCAGGAAGATAGCGTACGGGATCCAGTTGGCCCCGGAGGCCAGGTCGACGTAGACCAAAATGTCGTGAGTGAAAGCCGTCAACAGCAGGGCCGTGCCGGCGGCGCGGCTGAGATAGTCCGGCAGCTCGCGGCGCGAATACAGTGTATGGCCCAGCACCAGCAGCAGGTTTAAATAGGCGAAGAACAGCCAGGCCGCGTAGAAATCCGCGGTGCCCTTCAGCGTCGGGCTGAACAGTATGCCGGCCAGGAACACGCCGGTACCCCAGCCGTTGACCGCCCTGAAATAATGCGCCGACCTGAGCGTGCCGTAGAAGTAAGTCAGGAAGAAATAGAAGAACAGGGCGCCCACCGTGCAGTTGTACTTGTAGATCGCGGCGTAGTCGCTGATGAAGAAATAGAGCACCCGGCTCAGCGACAGCGAGAACAGCGCGCCGGTGACGCAGGCGAAGGAGAAGGTGCGGTAGGTAGAGAAGTTCGGATGGCGCCTGAAGATGCCCAGGATGAGCGCGCCGACGAACAGGAACAGGATGGAGAACAGCAGCAGCAGGTCGGTCTGCAGGTAGTTGCGCCAGCGGGTCTCGCGCCGGATATCGTCCCAGGTCCCCAGCTTTATCTCGTCGAGAGGGCCGGAGCCGGCGCGGAAGAACTTGTCTATCTTCAGCGTCAGGTCTCCGCCGCCGGCCAGCAGCGACGGCGGCAGGTAATACGAACTGTGCAGCGCGTGCAAGTGCCAGCCCCGGGCGGGGATCTGGCTGGTCAGGCCTATCTTGCGGCCGCCGAGGTACAGTTCGCTGACATCGGCCACCCGGCCGAGGTAGATGGCCGGGTCGCGCAGGCCTTCCCAGTCCGCTTTCTCCAGCCGCCAGCTGACGCAGTAAACGCCGGTCTTGCCAACCAGGCGTTTTTTCAGGGCGGCCAGGTCTCCGGCCTCGGCGCGGGGCGCGCCTTTAGCCTCGCAGGCGGGGCCATCGGAAATATAATAGGTCTTGCCGGCCAGGTCGGCCGCCGCGGCCGGGACGGCCGCCAGGAGAAAAAAAGAAAGGATCGACTGTATGGTTCGTGGTGTCATTTGCCGCCGGCCGCGCCCCCCCGGCAAGTCTTATTATAGCGGCAACGGGGCCTGCCTTACAACCGGCCTGCCGGGCTGTCCTGAAAAGCGAATAAGGCCGGCCTTCCCGGCTTTAAAACGCTTCCTATTTAAACCCTACGCTGAACCGCACCTCGTAGTCCCCGCCCTTGGAGAGCAGGCTGAGGCCGGTATCCGTGCCGTCGTAGAGGCGGCTGGAGGGGATAGTGTCCGGGCCGAGCGCCGCGCCCTTGAGGTAGAAATCCATGTAACCGAAGGAACTGCTCTTGCCGCTCTCCAGCTCTTCCAGCCCGTCGGCTTCAAGGATCTTCAGCAGTTTGTGTTCCGCGAACTGGTTGTTGTAGAGGAAGTTATCGCCGGCGGCGTTGAGCCTGGCATCCACGTGCCAGACCACCAGGCCTCCGGACGCCAGGGAATTCTCGGTATCGTTTGCCGTGCGCCTGCGGGTCTCTACCAGGAAGAACTCGCCGAAGGGGTCGGAACCGCCGCGCGGCAGCAGCAGCAGGCAGTCGCCGGCCTCGGTGGACGGGCGCAGCGTGAACTCGCCTGCGGTACGGATAACCCGCGGCTCTATCCAGCCCAGCATGAACTTGCTGAAGCAGTTGTGATCGTAGCGGGTGGAATCCATCATGTCGAAGTAGCCCAGCCCGCCCTTGGGTCCCATTTCGGGCTTGTAATCGTAATAATCCGGCAGCCCAAGCGCGTGGCCGGTCTCGTGGATCAGGGTTTTTATCTTGAAGGCCGCGGCCGGGTCGTCCCATTTGGAGACTACACCCTGCCAGGAATAGGCGTTGAGTTTCTTGCCTCCGACGGTGAAAGTCTTGTCGCTGAAGAAAGGCGCGCAGCCCCACCAGAAAGTGGCCCACTCGCCCAGCGGCCCGGTCCAGATCACCGCGAAGTAGTCTATGACGCCGTCGCCGTCGCTGTCGTACTGAGAGAAATCCCGGTCCTTGTACTGCAGCAGCGCTTTTTTTATCAGATCCTCGCGCCCCTGCCGGTTCTCGGTCACCGCCGAACGGGGCCCGGCCTTGAACCAGCCCAGCACGTCGCCGTCCAGTTTCAGCTTGCCGAAGGAAGAGCGCCGGTAGTAGGCGCTGAGGCTTTCGTAAGGGAAGTCCCCCCCGGCGCCGAAAATGCGGTCCCGCATCGCCGCGGGCGTGTCGCCGGGACGGGCCGGGTACTCGTCGAACTCCACCAGCAGCACCAGCACCCTGGGGCTGCCGGAAGCCGGCAGGCCCTTGGAGCTGAAACCGAGCAGTGCGGGCCCCTTGGCGCCGCTCAGGCGCGCCCGCATGGCGCCCACCAGCTCAGGGGAAAATTGCCGGTTATCTATGCCTAGCGCCGGGTCTATGCCGGCCGAACTGCCCCGCGCGCCGGAAAGCGCTTCTGGCGGATCTATGGCCAGCGCCGCCTGCGAGCAGGCCAGCAGCAGCGTGAGCATGAAGGATAGTACGCGCATTACTTATTAATTATAGCGCGCGGGCGTTAACCCGGCATGAGCAATAGGGCCCAGCCGGCGGCGGCCTTGTGGCCCGGCAAAAGAGAACGCCGGGGCAGTCCCGGCGTTCACGCGGCGGCTGAGCGGCTTTATTTTTTGAGTTTCACGAGCTTTTCCAGCACCCTGGCCAGCTGGTCGGAGCAGGAGGTGGGGCGGTCGCCGCAGGTAATGCCTTTGAGCTTGGCGGCGGCCTCTTTGACCTTCATGCCTTCCAGCAGCAGGGCCATGGCCTTCAGGTTGCCGGGGCAGCCCTTGTAGAATTCAACGTCTTTCAGCCGGCCGCCCACTACCTTGAAGGAGACTTCCTTGGAGCAGACGCCTTCGAGCTTGCGCTTCATGTCAGGCGCGCAGCTTGGCGCAGAAGTTCTTGGCCAGCTTGTCGAGGATGGCCGTCATGCGGGCGCCCACCTCTGCGTCGTTAAGAGTGGCGGTCATCGAGGAGAAGGTGAACCGGATGGTCAGGCTGCGCTCGCCAGCCGGTATGTTCTTGCCCTTGTAGACGTCCACCAGCCGCGCGGACGCGAGGTCCTGCACGCCGGAGAAGGAGCGTTCGAGGTCATACCATTCGTGCCTCTCTTCCAGCACTATGGAAAGGTCGCGCCAGTTCTGCGGGAACGCCGAGACAGGCTTCACCTTAACTATCTTCTGCCAGAATTCGGTCTTGCCGGCCACGGCCAGGCAACCGAGCGGTATCTCGAACCAGAAGACGCCGTCGTCCTTCAGGTCGGAGGCGGAGCAGGCGGCCTTGGATAATTTACCCAGGTAGCCGGCGGAGCCGCCCCCCAATTTCATCTCCAGGCACAGGCCCGGCTGGAAATAGGCGGGAGCTTTTTTGGGCTTCTCGAAGCGGAAGCCGCTGCGCCCGGCGAACAGCCGGTTCATCACGCCCTTAAGGGCGTAGAAGTCGGCGCAGCCGCCGTTGCCCTGCCAGGAGCCCTCCTCGGGGAAAGGCCCGCAGATCAGGCCGGAGCAGTACACTTCCTCGGCCTTGCCCGCTTCCTTGCGCGCGTAGGCGGTGCCGAGCTCGAAGAGCAGGGCGCCGTCGCGGCCGCGGTTGAGGTTGTAGCGCAAAGCTTTCAGCAGGCCCGGCAGCAGCGACGGGCGCAGGTACAGGTAGTCGGAGGACAGAGGGTTCTTGACCGCGAGCGCTTCCTCGGGAGCGAGGCCGCAGACCTGCAGCTCTTTGGCGGAGACGAAATCGTAGTTGTAGGCCTCGCTGAACCCGAGCGCGGCGAGCGCATTGCGCAGCTCGGTGGTCGCGGACCACAGCGGCGTTACGGTGGAGGGGCGCATCGGCATGTTGGAGGCCGAAGGGATCACGTCGTAACCTACGTAGCGGGCCACTTCCTCGGCCACGTCATTGATGATCTCTATGTCCTGCCGGCAGGAGGGCACGGTGAACTTCCACGGCTTGCCTTCCTTCAGGTCCGGCTGGAAAGCCTTCAGGCAGGCGAAGATCTCGCCGTCGACGATACCGGTGCCCAGCAGGGCGTTCACCCTGGCGGGGTCCACTTCTATCACCGGGGGCTGGTACTTCACGGGGTAATTGTCGCTGACCTGCTCCACCCTGGCGCCGGGCGCGGTTTCGAGGATGAGGCCGGCCAGGCGGCGGGCCGCCTTCAGCGGCAGCTCCGGGTCGGTGCCGCGCTCGAAGCGGTAGGAGGACTCGCTCTTCAAGGCGGCGGCCTTGGAGGCCAGGCGCACGGTGGACGGCTTGAAGCGCGCCGACTCTATAAGGATGTAGTCCGTCTCTTCGGAGACCGAGGAGTCCAGGCCGCCCATAACGCCGGCCAGCGCCACGGGCTTGGAGGCGTCGGCGATGACCATCATGCCGGGGTCCAGCTTCAGGTCCTGGCCGTCGAGGGTCTTTAGCATCTCGCCGGGCAGGGCCTTGCGGACAATGATCCTGGGGCCGGCCAGCCTGGCCGCGTCGAAGCAATGCGTCGGCTGACCGAGCTCGTACATGACATAATTGGAAACGTCTATCAGCAGGCTGCCCTTGGGGTTGGAGCCCATGGCGCGCAGGCGAGCGGCCATCCACTCGGGCGTCCTGGCGCCCTTCACGCCCTTCATGACGATGGCGCCGTAGCGGGTGCACAGGTCCGGCACCTTCACCTCGACGGGCACCGGCTCGCCGGCCGCTTCCAGCGCGGGCACGGCGGGAGCTTTGAGTTTGAGCCCGTAGAACATGCAGAGGTCGCGGGCTATGGCGTAATGGGACAGCGCGTAGCCCTGGTTGGCCGTGATCTCTATCTCGAGCACGTAGTCGGCTTTCGGAAAAAGGGAGGAAGCGTCCGCGCCCACAACGGCCGCGTCGGAGAGCACCAGAATGCCGGAATTGTCGTAGCCTTCGAGGCCCAGCTCCCCGGCGGAGCAGATCATGCCCTCGGACTCCACGCCGCGGATCTTGGCTTTCTTCAGCTCGCCCTCGGCGAGCTGCGCGCCCACCTTGGCGAAAGGGATCTTCTGGCCCACGGCTATGTTCTTGGCGCCGCAGACCACGCGCAGGGTCGCGGCCCCGTCGTGCACGTCCACGAGCGCCAGCTTGTCGGCGTTCGGGTGCTTGTCGATCTTCAGGATCTGCCCGACGCAGACGCCGCTGAAGGCCGCCCCGGTCTTCTGCAGCTCCTCCACCTTGAGCCCGATGCGGTTGAGCTTCGCCGCCACGTCCTGCGGCGGCGGCGGGTTCTCTATGAAGTCTGCCAGCCAGGAATAAAGGATTTTCATTTACTGTACCTGTTTAAGGACGCGCAGATCGTTCTCGTAGAGCATGCGCATGTCGCTGATGCCGTAGAGCAGCATGGCGAAACGCTCTATGCCCGCGCCGAAAGCGAAGCCGCTCCACTTCTCGGGATCGTACTTGCAGGACTTCAGCACGTTGGGGTGCACCAGGCCCGCGCCCATCACCTCCAGCCAGCCGGAGCCCTTGCAGACCGGGCAGCGCCCGGCGCCGCTCTTGCAGAACACGCAGCTCATGTCCACCTCGGCGCCCGGCTCCACGAAAGGGAAATACGACGGGTTGAAGCGCGTCTTCACGCCGGAGCCGAACAGGTCCTTCATGAAGGCGTCCACCGTCCATTTCAGGTCGGCCATGCTGACGCCCTTATCGACGTAGAGGCCCTCTATCTGGTGAAAGGCGAACGAGTGGCTGGCGTCCACGGCCTCGGAGCGGAACACGCGGCCCGTGTGGAACACGCGGATAGGCGGCTCCTGTTTTTCCATCGCGCGGATCTGCGCGTTGGAGGTGTGGGTGCGCAGCAGCAGGAACTTGCCGGCCGCGTCTTTGGCGTCGACGTAGAAAGTGTCCTGCATGTCGCGCGCCGGATGGTACTGCGGGAAGTTCAGCGCCTCGAAATTATGGTAGTCGTCCTCGACGAGCGGCGAGTCCGCCATCGTGAAGCCCAGCTTCAAAAAACCCTCCGCCAGGCGGTTCATTGTATGCGTGAGCGGGTGCAGGCTGCCCTTGGGGAAGGGCTGCCCGGGCAGGGTCAGGTCCAGCCCCGGCGCGGCGGCGGCCGCGGCTGGCGCGGCGCCTTTCAGCTCGGCGAGCTTCGCCTCCAGATCAGCCTTGGCGGCGTTGCCCAGCGCGCCCAGCGGCTTGCGCTCCTCGAGCGGGATGTCTTTCAGGTCCCGCAGCAGCAGCGCCAGCTCGCCCTTGCGGCCCAGGTAGCGCAGCTCCAGCGCCTCGGCGTCGAGGGGCTTGGCGCTCATAGAAACGGAAAAACTGTCCCGTACTGCGGACAGTTTTTCCTTCCACTCCGTGGCGTTCACGGCGTGTCCCTAGCGCTCGGTACCGACGAGCTTCTTGACGGTAGGGATGGCTTTCTTGGCGATCTCGGCCAGCTGCTTGAAAGACTGCGGGTCGCGGATGGCGATCTCGGAAAGCATCTTGCGGTTCAGCATGATGTTGGCCTTGTGCAGGCCATCCATGAACCGGCTGTAAGACATTCCCTCTTCGCGGGCGGCGGCGTTCAGGCGGACGATCCAGAGCTGGCGGATGTCGCCCTTCTTGTCGCGGCGGTGGATATAGGCCGTGGTCAGGGACTTCTTGACCTGCTGCGTGGCCTGGCGGAGGCGGTTGCCCTTATTGCCGTAATAGCCCTTGGAGAGCTTTAAAATCCTCTTCTTCCGTTTGTTGCGCGCTACACTGTATTTTATTCTCATAATGCTGCTCCGACCCGGTTAAAGGGGGCGGCTCCTTTGTTGTTATTAAGCGTACGGCAGGGACTGCTTCAGCACGCGGCCTTCGGCGGAGTTCTTCTCCTCCACCTTGGCGGTGCGCAGGTTGCGGCCGCGCTTGGCCGACATCCCGGTGAGCAGGTGGCGCAGGCCGGCTTTCCGGTGCAGCCATTTACCCGAGACGGTTTTCTTAAATCTTTTCTTCGCGCCGCTGTGGGATTTCATTTTAGGCATAATTTTCTCTTTATCGGTGAATTCTTCAGCTTATCCTGTAATTATATAATTTTCGGGGCGGCTTGGAAAGGTCAGCCGGGCTCCTGGTCAGGCTCAGGCTTGGGCGCCGGGGCGGCGGCGGGCTGCTGCGCGCCGAGCAGGGGTTTGGGCGCGGGCTGCCCGGGGCTCTGCTTGGTGACGTGCGCCGGGGCCAGCATGATGCTCATGCGGTTGCCCATCAGCTGCGGCTTGCCTTCCACTATGCCGACGTTGGAGAGGTTGTCCTTGATGGACATGAGGATCTCTTCGCCGAGGTTGCGGTGCTGGTTCTCGCGGCCGCGGAACACCACGGTGACGCGCACCTTGTTGTGCTCCTTGAGGAAAGTCTCGATGTGCTTTACCTTGGTCTGCAGGTCGTGCGTGGCGATGCGCGGATTGAGGCGGATCTCCTTGAGCACGCCGGCCTTCTGCTTCTTGCGGTTCTCGCGGTCCTGCTTTTCTTTCTCGTAGAGGAACTTGGAGAAATCCATCACCTTGCAGACCGGCGGATTGGCGTCCGGCGAGATCTCGACGAGGTCGAGCCCGGCGCCCTTGGCCATGGTGACGGCCTCGATGAGCGGCTTTATGCCCAGCATGGTCCCGTGCATGTCTATCAGGCGCACCTGCGGGGCCGTAACGTTCCTGTTAACCCTGATCCGTTTGTCGTTATGGTGGTACAAAACTAGCCTCCTGTGATATGGCGGAAAAAGCCGCCCGCCGGGTTTCTTTCCCGGTACCTTATATTTTACCTTTTTTACAAGGATTAAACTACACGCCTCGCAGCCGGTTGAGCAGCCGGGCCGCCAGGGCCCTGGCCCCGGAGTAGAAAAGGAACGGCTCTTCCGAGAGGCAATGATGCCCGAAAGACGGGAAGCCCAGCTCTACCAGCGGCGCGCCGCCGCAGAGGCCCTCGGTGGCCGCGAAGGAATTGGCCACGGCCAGGTGGGGCCGCTCGTGGCGCGGCAGCCCCGCGAGCGCCTCCGCCCCCTCGCCCGCGGTAGGGGCGAACCGCAGCGCCGGCGGGCGCGGAGCGCTCAGTGAGCGCTGGTCGCAGTCCAGGAAGACGGCTGAAACCCGCACGCACAGCTCGGCCGCGAAGCCGGAGAAAGCGGCGTAGAGATGCGGGTCCCCGGCGAAAAGCGCGTTCTTGCCGACCAGCTCCCGCAGGGCGGGATAGATAGCTGCCGCGGCCGCCCTTGCCTCGGAGAGCGCTTTTTCAGGCAGCGGGCCGCCCAGCCCGGCGGCCTTGCGGACCGCGGCAAGCCACTCGCTGGTCCCGGCTATACCCATGGGCAGGCCGGTCACCAGCAGTTTGGCCCCGGTCCGGCGCGCCAGTACCTTGGCGGCCTTCCTGCCATAAGGAAGAGAGATTATCAGCCCGGCTTCGCCGGTGCGGGACAGCCCCGCGCAGTTCCCCCCCGACGGCCAGACAGAAACAAGCTCGAGGCCGCACAGGCCCAGCAGCCGCTCCATTTCCTTAAGATTAGCGGCGTGGTCGAATTCATTGCGGTCCAGGAAGTAGCCGCAGACGGCCACTTTTTTGCGGCTCTTTTTGCCGGTCAGCGGCAGTACCCCGGCGAGCGCGGCCAGCGTGCCGTCGTAGCCGTCCAGCCAGTCCGCCTCCATGGAAAGGGCGGGCACGCCCGCCACCGGCACCCTCGCGCTCACGGCGGCAGCCAGGCCCTGGTAATCCATGCCGGCCAGGCGGCAGAAAGGCAGGCCGGTGACCGCGATGGCCCCGAACCGGCCGCTCCCGGCCATGCCGGAGAGCGCCGCGGCCAGCCGCTTGTCTGGGTTCTTATGCGGGCTGTGCGGGCTGAAAGTGGTGCAGACCGCGCGGTGTTCCCCGTCGCCGGAGAGCAGCGTGGAGAAGAGGTCGTGGTTGGCTATCATGTAGGCCTTGCTCATCACGCAGTACAGCCCGTCCACCACGGCGCAGAGGTCGCTGACCGCGTTGGCGGCCAGGAAATAGCCCATCAGGTAGGGCATGGAATAAGTTTTCTTAAAGGTCTTTTCCGGCGATGTATTTTGCATTGAAATCCCAGCGGCAGAACCGCAGCAGCAGGTCCAGCGTGGCGACCGCGCCCGCGAAGCCCGGCGAGAACTGCGCCGAGGAGAAAGAGGTGCGGCCCGCTGCGGCCGCGCGGGGGTCGAGCGGTATATCGGAGTAGACCAGGCCCGGGCCGCCGGCGGCCAGCAGACGGCGCAGGCCGGCGGGGTCGCGGAAGAAGCGCAGCCGCGCCCCGCGCAGGTTCGCCGGCAGCGCGCGCAGTGCCGCGCGGGCCTCGGCGGCGCCTTTCTCGTGCGCCAGGAAAAACAGCGAGAAGCCGGCTTCGGCGAGGAAAGACAGCACCGGCACCCCGCAGGTGAGCGCCCCGCCGTCGAGCCGGGCTAGCTGCCTGCCTTCGCATACGAAAATTGCCGAGCAGCCGGCGGAGCCTGCCGCCAGGCGGGCGTAGTCGCGGGCGGTATCGGCCGGCGGGGCGGCCCGGCGGCCCGGCTTGCGGCCCAGCGCTTTAAAGACACACTCCAGCCAGAGGCGGGAGCCGGCCAGGCCATAAGGGGCCGGCGGACTGGCCCACTTCAGGCCGGCGGCGTCGAAGGCCTGCGGGCATACGGGGTCCGGCGCCGGCAGCACCTGCAGCGCCGAAGCGGCCATGGCGGAATAAGGGTCTCCCCCCGCCGGGGCGAAAGAAAGGCCGGCGCCGGACAGGAGTTCCTCCACGGCGCTGCGCGAGGCGCCCTGCCAGGCCAGGTTCACATCGTAGCGACGGGCGGTCTTGCCCAGCGCGTGCAGCCGGCGCGCCATGTAGGCGGCCCGCGCGCGCGCCTTTTCCGGGCCCGCGGAGTTGAAGGTATTAAAATTTTCCCGCACTATCTCTACCGCGCCCCCGGCTGCGGCTTTCTCAACGCAGGGCGCCAGGTCAGTGGCCAGCAGCATCGGGGAACAGGTATTGTAAAATTCCACCAGCCCGCCGCGACCGGCCAACTGCGCCGCGGCCGCGAGCGACCGCTCCACTTTAGCGGAGTCGCCTTTCACCGCTTCGGCGTAGGTGAAGCCGGTGCTGAAAAGAAGCTCGGTTTCCTTAGGCAGGGCGGGGCCGGATGGTCCGGCCACGCCGCCGGTGAGGCCGCCCCTGGCCTTCTGGTAAGCGCTCAGCGGCGTCTGCTCGCAGCTGCTGAAGCGGCATTCCTCGTCGCCGTGCTCCAGCAGCACGGTGCCGGGCGGCACATAGGCTTCTTCGGCCCCGGGCAGGATAAAGCTGCTCCACTGGCCCAGCTCCAGCTCGGAGTCCGCCACGCGCCCGCCGGCCTCGGCGGCGCCGGCGCGGACAAAGCGGTTCCAGCCGGTGCTGCCGCCGTCGGCCTGGCCGGCCGCCTCGGCCCGGCCGCCGAAAGCCCTGATGATCTCTTCGAACTTTAAAAAGGAAACCGCGGCGGCAGAAGCTTCCAGCTCTTCCCTGGCGGAGGAACCGTCCCCGCCCGGGCCGAAACAGACCGCCCAGTCTGAGAAACGGGCCATGCCCTCGCGGGCGGAATCGAGCGGCGCGATATAGACGTCCCCGGAGCCGCGCAGCCCCGTCCACGAGCAGACCACCTGGTCCCCGGAAAGCCCCTTGAGCTGAAAGCCGGCGCGGCGCAGCGCTTCGGCCGGCGGCAGCCCTTCGGCGCGCGAGGGCCCGGCCTGGCGCTTCGCGGCGCGGCCGGATGAGAACAATTGCTGCAGTTCCTCGTCGCCCAGCATCTCGGGCGGGCGGGCCGGCCGTTTGGCGGCGCGGATGGCGGCGACAAGTCTGGCGAGAGCGGCCGAGGCGGGGCTGCCCGGCTCGCAGGCGGCTACGGGCTTGCGCATACTCTCTGCGCGGGCCACGGCCGGGTCGCGCGGGATCACGCCCAGCACCCTGGTGCGGGCCGCGGCCGCGAAAGCTTCCGCCAGGCGCACCCCGCGGGGGTCCTTGGCGTTCACCGCCAGGCCGGCCAGCCAGACGCCGTTGCGGGAATAATTGTTTATCATCCCGACGAGCTTGTTGGCCGCGTAAATGGAGAGCAGCTCTTCCGAGACCACAATCACGGCCTTGCCGGCCAGGCCCCGGCGCAGCGGCGCGGCGAAGCCGCCGCACACCACGTCGCCCAGCACGTCGAAGACGGCCGCGCCGTAGCCGTCCTTCTCCAGGACGGAAAATTCCTTCATGATGTCGAGCATCGCGCCTATCCCGGCGCCGGCGCAGCCCACGCCGGCCTGCGGCCCGCCGGCCTCCACGCAGCTGATGCCCGGGAAAAGAGAAGGGTGGATGCTCGCGCGCAGGGCTGCCTCGCCGGAAAAGACGCCGCCCTCGGCGAAATGCGGGATGCGGCGGCCTGCCAGCGACAGCGTGGAGTCGCCCTTGGGGTCGCAGCCGACGTGCAGCACTTTGGCGCCCTCGGCGGCGAGAAGCACGGAGACATTGGAGGCTATAGTGCTCTTGCCTATGCCGCCCTTGCCGAAGAAGACGATGCTCTGCATTGATGTATTTTAGCTCTTGGCGAACAGGTAGTAAACGCGGTAAAAGATGATCCCGAAGTATTCGTTGCCCGCCAGCCGGGCTTCAAGACCAGCACCGGGCAGCCAGTCGTTGAAATAATGCGGCCCGTCCGACCGCCTGGCCACCGGGAACGGCGTTATCTCCCCCGCCCCGGCCTTAGTGAAAAGCAGCATTGCGCGCGGCATATGGTAGGCCGAGGTCAGCAGCAGCGGCTTTTTAAAACCCTTCTCCCGGCAGATGGCCGCAGAATAAGCGGCGTTCTCCAGCGTGTCTCGGGAGCGCGTCTCGGTCAGGATCATTTTGGCCGGCACGCCGAGCTCGCGCAGGAAGGCCGCGGCCGCCTCGGCCTCCGGCTCGTCGGAGAACGGCGCCCCGCCCGAGACCAGCAGCGGCAGGCCGGTCTTCTTGTGCAGTTTATAGGCCGCGGCCGCGCGCTCCAGGGTGCCAGGCGCCAGGCGCTCGGAGGCCGAGTACGGCTTGCGGGTACCCCTGAAGCCTCCGCAGAGCAGAATGATGACGTCCCCCTCCGGCTTGGCCGGGACGGGATAGGCGTCCTCGAGCGGCCGCAGCAGCTGGTCGCAGAACCGCCCGCTGGTCCCTATCCAGATCAGCGCCGCCAGCGCCGCGCAGACCAGCGCCCCGCCCCTCGACCGCTTCCACAAATAGATACCCAGCACCGCCATCACCGGCACCATGAACCCCGGCGGCAGCACAAAAGCCTCTATGATCTTCTTCAGGATAAACATCAAGGTTAATAATACAAAAAGAGCCGCCCCCTCCCCACCTCTTTTCGCACCCGATCCCCCATACAACAATTTTGTTGTATGCGGAATTATCGCCCAAAATCAATGATGCAGGTAATGCGCCGTGTAGGTGTCTACCAGGCTGCGGATCATACGCTGGTATTTGGTGTGATTGCGGCGAGCCTGCTCTTTGAAGAAGTTCACGCTCGAACGGCTGAGCGACAGTGTCACCTTAACGGTGTCCTCTGGCATTGCAAGCGCGCCCGGGGGCGGAAGGAAGTCCTCCACCCTGGTCAGTTTCCCCACAGGTTTGTCACCGCTTGTTGTCTTTTTCATAATACTTCACCCCTTTCCGCCAATAGCCGGCGCCTATTATCCTTATAATACAGGCGCGGTAGGTAAACCTTACCGTAAGCACCCTGCCGTTCACCCTGCCCATACAGAAAAATCGCTCTTCGCGGGCGCTATGCTTCTGATCCGTGTATATGCGCCGGTCGGGATCCGCGAAAGCCCTGGCGGCCGCGGCGAAATCCACCCCGTGCTTACCTATGTTTTCCCGCTCCTTGTCCGCGTCCCAGGCAAAACCAGCCGTCCCTTCTTTCATATAGTCTACCCCGCATATGGCTATTTGTCAATACTTTTATATGTATTACATCTGCACCCACCCTTCGGCACATATATAGCCTAGCAGCCCACCCCGACAACCGCCTGTCGGGACAAAATAAAACCGCCGGGCTTCCCCGGCGGCTTTCCCTAGTCCTACGCAAATAGTCATTTAGTCATCAGCGTCCCCTGGGCCCTCTCATTTCGGCTCATTTACCACTAATTGTGGTCTTTATCAGTGGCGGCAATTGAAAAGTTGCAGTGGAGAAATACACCCCTATAGATACAAGGCCATCATTATCTATGTTTTTCACTGTGTTACGTTTGTCACTAACCCAGAATGTCCCATTTAGCACATCAAAAAACACTATATGAGATTTATCTTTAGTACGAGCCTCAAATGAAAAATACCGCCCGCTTGGTGACGCCGTAATTTTATCTGGCCAATAAGGGAACTCGGCATTAGGAATTTTCAAAAGTTCCCTGCCTGAAGAGGCATACAAATGGAGAACCGGAATTCCATCCCCTTCTTCATGCGCCAGTTCTGTCTCAAGCCTCACTATTCCAGAGTCATACACAACCACATCGCGTGGCGGAAAGCCAGGATCTCTAATCATTTCAGTAATATACGTTCTTTCAAAAAGCTTTTGAGCATTACTGTCATACAGAACTATTTTTGTCGGAATCATCTCCTCTATATTTTCCCCGCCAATGTCATATCTTCGTACAATTTCGTTAGATCTTGGGACATACTTAACAGCGGCAAATTGCTTATCACTGGATATTATCGGCACAGGGTGTATGGTGGCATCTACGGATTTCGCCTTAGCCTGTTTTGGTGGTCCAGATTTATATAATTCTGAAGAAATCACAATTTCTTTCTCCAATTCACCTTTATTGAAGAACTTCAACTTTACTGGGGAGACATGCCACTGCGCCTCTAAATCAATCCATCGCTCATTCTTATCGAAACCTGTGGCCTCTGAAATCTTTACTGCGCCTGTAGTGCTGTTTATTTTGACATCACTTATATCTTGAGATAGCGCATTTCCAGATGGTAAAACACTCCACCAGAGAACAGGAATAAGAATTAATATCTTTCTCATAATTTATAAAGGTAACGATAAAGCCCAAAATCCCTTATAGACATTCTACAAAACCAGTTGTATATTTGGAGGCTGTCCGGTATCCCTTCGCAAGGCCGCGCGAGGCTCGAACTTGCGTAGCACGGAGAAGGCATACCTCGCCGGCCAAATGGGGTGATAGGACAAAAGAAAACCCCCGCGGGGGCGGGGGTTTTCGGTTAGGGCTGCTACCCTTACTTAACCACGGGGATGCGCATGGCGTAGAAGGAGCGCCACACGAAGACCACGCTGACGGCGAAGAAGACCGCCGCCAGCATGTGGCTGACCTTCGGGTCCAGCGTGATGGCCAGCTCCACGGCCAGCAGGCCGAAGAGCGTGGTGAACTTGATGATCGGGTTCATGGCCACCGACGAGGTGTCCTTGAAGGGGTCGCCCACGGTGTCGCCCACCACGGTGGCGTCGTGCAGCGGGGTGCCCTTGGCGTTGAGCTCGGTCTCCACCAGCTTCTTGGCGTTGTCCCACGCGCCGCCCGCGTCGGCCATGAAGATGGCCTGGTACAGCCCGAAGATGGCTATC
>MGUG01000020.1 GCA_001799845.1 Elusimicrobia bacterium GWC2_64_44
CACCAGCGCCTCGGTGACTATGCCCACCGGGTTGGTGAAATTCACCAGCCAGGGGTCCTTGGCGCCATAGCGCAGCAGGGCGTCGGCGATCTTGCGGATCTGCGGGATGGTGCGCAGGGCCTTGGAGAAGCCGCCCACGCCGGTGGTCTCCTGGCCAATGATGCCGTACCGGCGGCCGAGCTCTTCGTCCTTCCGGCGCGCGGCCATCATGCCCACGCGTATCTGCGGCACCACTATCTTCGCGCCCTTCACCGCTTCGTTAAGGTTGAGGGTGGCCTTGATGGCCAGTTTAGATTTGGATTTTTCGGCCAAACGCTTTGTGAAGCCGTGCACGGCCTTCAGACGCCCGGCGTCTATGTCCATCAGGCAGACCTCGGACACCGCAGCGTCCAGTCCTGAATTCAATATGTGGTCGATAAGGAGCGGGGTGTAGCTAGATCCGGCCCCTACGATAGCAAGTTTAGTCATGGAAAAACCTCTTGACCCTTCACCCGGCGCACGGCGAAAAAACGCCTTTGCCTGCCTAACTTTATCAGTTTTAATTTGGGTTGTAAATCAGCTGCGCTGCCTAGTCTGAATTGAAACATTCTCTGGCCTGTTATGCTGACACTTTCAGCCTGACCCCGACAAGGGCATGCAAAAAAACTCCCCGGCTTTTGGCCGGGGAGTTTCGCTTTGTACCGGCCGCGGGCGCCTAGTATTTGAACTGGCCACCTTCGTAGAGCGTGATCTTCTTGCCGCTCTTCAGGGTGGCGGTCACTTTCTTGTCCTCGGTGTTTATCATGTCCCAGTGCACGGCCGAGTCGTTGTAGCCCAGGCCGGCCTTGACCGGGCCGGTCAGCTTGGCCGGGTTCCCGGTGTAGGTGTCGGTGTAGGCGTTGCCTATGGCCACGTGGCAGTTGCCGTGCTTGCCGCCGTGGTTCTCGTCGAAGAGGATGTCGGCCATGAAGCGGTCGATCTTGGAGAAGCGCTTGTCGGTGAGCGAGTACTCGCCGATCTGGGAGGCGCCCTTGTCGGTGGCCATGATCTTCTTCACGTAGTCCTCGCCCTTGGCGGCGGAGACCTTAACGGCGCGGCCGTCCTTGAACTCCAGCTTTATCTTCTCGATGTAATTGCCGCCGCGGAAGGTGGGCAGATTGGCGTAGTAGACGCCTTTGGTGCCGCGCCAGTCCGGCGAGGTGAAGATCTCGAAGCTCGGGATATTGTGGCCGCTGACGCCCAGGAACTTGCGCTTCTCGCCCAGCTTAACCTCGAAGTCCATCGAGGCCGACTCGGTGCGGATGCTGTCAATGCCCAGGCCGTTGATCCACTTCTTTATGGCCACCGTGTCCTTATAGATCTGCCCCCATTTCTTGGCGGGGCTGGGTTCGTTGAGGTAGCAGGCCTTGGCTATCTGCGCGGCGTATTCCTTGATGGGTAGCTTGGCCTGCTTGGCCAGCTCCGCCGTGGGGTAGGTGCACAGGGTCCAGGAGAATTTCCCCTTCTCCTCGCGCTCGTCGCGGATGCGGAACAGCGGCTTGCGCGCTATAGCCACCTGGCTCTGGCGCCTGGTGTCTATGCCTTTGAGGTTGGTCAGCGAGGCCGGCGCGTTGATGTATACGTAGCCGTTGAGGTTCTTATAGAGCTCCGTGTCCCAGGACCCGAGCAGCGCGCGCTGTTTATCGTCGGAGAACTCGTAGAAGCCGCGCTCTATGGCGGGGCTGGGCAGGAAGTTGAAGATCACGTTGAGCTTGCGCTGCACCAGCTTGCGGTAGACTATCTCGCCCAGCTCCCGGGCCTCCAGGTCGCAGCGCAGCAGCACGTTGTCGTATTTCTTGAACGGCTGCTTGCGGGCGGTGGTCAGCCCCCAGACCAGCGCGTCGGCGTATTTCTCGAGCTGCGTTTTGGTGAATACTCCCATTTAGGCCTCCGGAAAAGATAATTTTTTGCGTCTCCTAATTATATTATTTCGCGGCGCGTATTTTGTATCATGAAAAAAACGGGAGGCACTTATGGGCGGATATCCTGACAGGAAGAAAATTTTAAAGGGCATACTGGCCGAGCTGCACGCCGGCCTGCCGCTGGAGGCCGCGAAAAAGAAGTTCACTGACGAGATCGGCCCCGTCACCTCCAAAGAGATCTTCGAGCTGGAGCAGTCGCTGCTCGACGACGGCGTGCCGGCCGAGGAGATAAAGAAGTTCTGCAACGTGCATGCGCTGCTCTTCAACGGCTCGCTGGAGAAAAGCATGGAAGACCCGTCCGACCCGCGCCACCCGGTGTCGCTGTTCAAGGCCGAGAACGCCGAGATAAAGCGCCGCGTCGAGAACGCCAAAGCCCTGCTGCCCGCGCTGAAGGGCGGCCAGGGCGCCGACTGGGTGCGCAATATAATCGAGGAGCTGCGCGCCGTGGTCAAGCATTACGAGCGCAAGGAGCAGGTGCTGTTCCCCTACCTGGAAAAAGCCGGTTTCTACGGCCCGTCCAAGGTGATGTGGGGCAAGCACGACGAGGTGCGCGGCCTGCTGAAGGCCGCGCTCTCCGCAGGCGCCGACGCCTTCCCCGCCGCCGCGGCCGCGCTGCTCGACGAAGTGGAGGGCATGATCTTCAAGGAAGAAAGCATCCTGTTCCCGACGGCGCTCGAGAAGCTCAAGCCCGCAGACTGGGCGGAGATCTTCCGCGAAAGCGCCCAGGCCGGCTATATCTTCATCGACCCGCCGGAAGGCGCGGCCGAGGCGCTCGACATCGCGCAAAATACGGGGGCGCTCTCCGGCGCGGTGGTGAACCTGCCCAGCGGCAACTTCTCGCTTGAGGACCTGACGGCGCTCCTCAACGCCCTGCCGGTGGACCTGACCTTCGTGGACGCGGACGACACCGTGCGCTACTTCTCCGAGGGCCGTGACCGGATCTTCCTGCGCGCCCGCTCCATCATCGGCCGCAAGGTCCTCAACTGCCACCCGCCGGCCAGCCTGGCCGCCGTTGAGAAGATCCTGAAGGGCTTCAAGGACGGGTCCAAGAACTCGGAAGAGTTCTGGATAAACATGAAGGGCCGCGTGATCCACATCCGCTACTTCGCGCTGCGCGGCCCCGGCGGCAAGTACCTCGGCTCGCTCGAGGTGACGCAGGACATCACGGACATACAGAAGATCAAAGGCGAAAAAAGGCTGGCATGATATGGCTGAAAAAATAGCGGACCTGAACAAGACCCTCTACGACCTGACCGCCGAGTACCCCGAGCTCATAGACGCGCTCTTCGAGCTGGGCTTCATGGGCGTTAAGAACCCGGTGATGCGCGAGACCCACGGCAAGCAGATGACCGTAAAGACCGGCTGCGGCCACCTCGGGCTGGACCTTAAACAGGTAGCCGCCGCGCTGCGGGCCAAGGGCTTCACCGTAAAGGAGTGAACCCATGAAACATCTGCTCACAGCGGCTCTGCTAGCGGCCCCGGGCCTGACGGCCGCCGCCGCGGACCCCAAGACCGCGCCTCCGGCCTTCCTGACGCAGGCCGAGGTACAGGCTATAGCCCGGGCCATCACCGAACCCGCCATTTACATAACCCGCTGGTCGCAGGCCGCCGTGCGGGCCAGGGTGGAACTGGCCATGCAGCTGCGCGAGCGCTTCCCGCGCAGGGAGTTGCCGGACCTGGCGGCTGTGCGGCTCTGCATGCGCACTACCCTGCGCCTCAACAATACCTGGCTGGACACCCTCTCCGGCTACCGCATCTACCCCGGCCAGGAGGAGTTCGACCGCTTCGCCGCGGCCGGACTTGAAGCCCTGCGGAAATACACGGCCGGGCTGCCGGCGGACCACAAATGGGGCCCGGTGGACGACAAAGCCGCGCAGGACCTGGTGGACCGCGAGCTGCGCCGCGGCCTCAACCGCCAGCCGGTCTACAGGGGCCCCGGGCGCCCGCCCGAACCGCAGCCCTCGGCCGAAGAGCGTACCCTGCTGCCCTAGGCCCGGCCGAAAGGCCCAGAAGGGCCTGGGAAGTTTGCCTGAAGAAAGGGGGCCCTTAGCACCTGCTATGGGAGCGCCGCGTGCGCTATCCTATATACATGCTAAAGACCCTTTTCCTGACCGCCGCCTTCGCCGTACCCGCCGCCGCCCAGACCCAGGATTTCTCAGCTTTACAGAACTTCGACGCCTCGCAGATACAGGAAGTACAGCTCCCCGACCTGCAGCTCCCCTCGGATAAAAGCTGGGGCGTGAACTACATTCTCAAGGGCGTGGTCTCCGTCACCGAGGCCGGCCCCCTGCTCAACACTATAGACGGCCGCCTGTTCAGGCTGGACCTGAGCGCCCGCAAAGCCGCCAAGTTCGACGGCAAAACCGTGCTGGTGGAAGCCCAGGCCAAACAGGCCGACGACCTGGCCCTGCTGAAAGTGGCCGAGATCTCCGAATACGAGCCCAAAGCCAGCGAAGTGGTGCCTGCCCCGTACCAGCCCCGCCGCCGCACCGCCACCCTGCTTGAGAACAAGGACGGCCGCCTGGTGATGGGCAATGTCCGCATGTCCTCCTCCAAGGTCCCCGCCGTGGATTCCTACGAGTGGACCACCATGACGATCAAGCCGGAGCTGATCAAGAACATCTACTTCATCAAGAAGCCCTTCAAGCCGGAGATCGTGGCCGCGCATTCCTTCTTCGTCTTCACCTTCGAGAAAGGCGGCCTTACAGACGCCAACGGGCACGAGCCCATGGCCCTGGCGCTCAGCATCGAGGGCAAGACCCGCGTGGGCCAGAGTTTCTCCCCCCTCACCGGGCTCAAGCGCTCCTTCGGCATCAACTGGTCCCTTTCCACCTGGGAAGAATACGCCGCCCGCACCATCCACGAAGAGAAGGGCCACCTGGTGCCCTACCCGGTGAGACTGTCGCACGCCGAGAAGGCCGCCCTGCTGCGCGAGTCCATGCTCCAGGCCGCCGTGGACCGCGAGGGCGAGTTCTACCACACCATCAAGAACAACTGCACCAACAACCTGCTCATCCTGCTCAACCGCGTGCTGCCCGAGGGCCGCCGGATTAAGCTGTGGACCATCCCCTACATGGTCTACAACGTGAAGGCCACTATGCCGTTGATGGTCATCACCAACCTGCAGAAGAAGGGCATCCTGGGCTCCGAATTCACCGACATCAACGCCGCCACCCTGAACACGGTCCTGCCTTAAGTCTTACCGCCAAAAAAGAAAAGGCCCGGTCTCCCGGGCCTTTTCCTGTCTCACGCGCTAATCAGCGGTCAGTTCAGAGCAGCCCCTGAATGAAAAGCCGGCCTTTGACCGACATCCCCACCGCCTCAAGGCTGGCCGGCTTTGCAAAATAATCGTACGCCCCGTGCCCCAGGCAGTCGCGCGCTATTTCCTCGTCCGCGTTGCCGCTTATCATCATTACCCCGGTACCCGGCAGTTCCCGCGAAAGGGTTTTCAGCACCTCAACCCCGTTGCGGCGGGGCAGGAAGATGTCCAAGAGCACGATATCCGGCCTGTGCGCCTTGGCCAGCTCCTCGGCGGTTACTCCGTCCGCGGCCGTTATAACGCCGTAGCCTTCACCCCTGAGGTACTTCCGCAGGACTCGCAGCACCAGGTCGTCGTCCTCGGCTATAAGTATCAGCGGCCGGCCCTGCGCGTCGTCCGTAGAGGCCAGCCCGAGCAGCCTGTCTATTTCGGAGAGCACGCGGGCCAGGCCTTCGCTCCGGCGCAGGAACACGGCCGTGGTCTCGGATACGGGCCTTTTGCGCCCTTCCGGCAAGTCAGGGCCGGTAAGGATCATCACGGGGACGTCGGAGGAAAGACGCTTTATCTCCTTGAAGATCTTCGAGCCGGAAACCAGAGGGACAGTGAGGTCCAGGACCACCAGGTCAGGAGTCCCGGCCCTGAAGGCCTGCAGCCCGCTGCTGTAGTCGGCCGCCGTCTCCACCTGGTGCCCGTTGCGCAGCAGGAACACTTTCAGGGCGTCCCTTACTATGCAGTCATCGTCCACTATCAGGATCTTAGCCATATTCCGCCCCGTACCCTCCGGCGCCGCCCAGGCCTTCAGTTCATCGCTTCGTTCATCGCGTCATATAGTTCGTCCACAGTGAACGGCTTACCGAGAAAAGGTACTCCCGTGCCCTTCAGCTGCGCCAGCAGCTGCGCGTTCAGCAGATTTCCCGTAGTGAAGATGAAACCGGCCTTCGTGCCGGCTTTGGCCATGGATTCCCTGACGGAAAACCCTTTCACCGCCCCCATCTCGACGTCGCATATGATGAGGTCGTAGCGCCCGGCCTGGACTTTCTCTATGCCTTCGGCCCCCGACACGGCGGTATCCACGAACTGCCCCGCGGTTTCCAGCATGCGCCGCAGCATGGCAAGTATGGCGGGTTCGTCGTCCACTACCAGCACCCTGCGGCCCGGCCGCGGAGGGCGCACGGGCTCGCCGCGCTCCCGCCCTTCCACGCCCGCCTTTACTATCGGTAGCTCCAGCGTGAAGACCGCGCCGCCCCCTGGAGCTGCGGCGCAGGTTAGAGTTCCGCCGTGGTCCTCAGCTATCCGGCGGCAGATGGGCAGCCCGAGCCCCGTGCCGCGGCCTTCTTCCTTAGTGGTAAAGAAAGGGTCGAAGATGCGCGGCAGGATGTCCTCGGGTACACCCGGACCGTTGTCCGCCACCGAGATAAATACCGATGTCGCCTTGTGGAATATCTCTATCACAAGGGTCTTTTCCCCGCTCTCCTGCGAAAGCGCGTCGCAGGCGTTCTGCACCAGGTTCACCAGGATCTGCTCTATCTGGTGGTAATCGGCCAGTATCGGCGGGACATGGTCGTCCCCGCGCGTGGCCACGCGGATGTTCTCCGTCTTTTTTAGTTTGTAGTCCATGAGCGCCAGGGCGCTTTCCACCACCTGCGGGAGAGAGACGGTCTCCTTTTTCCTGCGGGTCTCCCTTACGAACAGCAGCAGGTTCTTGATGATCTTGCCGCAGCGCACGGACCCTTCATATATCCCCGCGATATCCTCCTCCGGCACCAGCACCGTGCCGTCTTTACGGCTCCGGTAGAGCAGCTCCGCAAAACCGATTATGGCCCCGAGAGGGTTGTTGAGCTCGTGCGCTACGCTGGAGATGAGTTTGCCGACCGCGGAGAGTTTTTCCGCCTGTATGAGCTGTGAGTACATCTTGCGGTGCTCGGAGGTGTCGCGGATGACCACCGTCCACTCCTTCGCACCCTTGCCCGAAGCCTTGCCGGAACCGGCCCACGTGACGTCCAGTTCCAGCTTTTTGCCGGCCGCGCTCAGGCCGGCGACGCAGCGGTCCGAAACGCCCCCGTCCGCCGCCACCTTGAGCAGCAGCATCTCGGCCGCCTTGGGTTCGAACAGCCTGGAGATATGCTGGCCGTTGATCTCCCCGGCCGCATAGCCGAAAATGGCCTCACCGCCCCTGTTCCAGACGTTTATCCTGAAACTCTCGTCGAGACCTATGATAGCGTCGGGGGAGTTGTCCAGCACGCTGCGGTAGCGGGCCTCGGAAAGTTTCACGTTGCGCACGAGCCCGGCGTTCTCCAGGGCAAGGGCAGTGAAATTCCCGAACAGCACCAGGTTGCGCACCTGGTCCTCGGTAATGGGCCCCCGCGACCGCAGGTTATCCGCGCCGATGACCGCGAGCACTTTTTTATCGGTCATCACCGGCGCCAGGCAGAACGCGGTGGTCCCCACCTCCTCTATGAATCGCCTGTTCACTCCTGGGTGATTGTGCGGGTCGGCCACGTTGACCGGCGTTCTTTTGCGCACCACTTCGGCCAGGATATCGTCACCGTCCAGCGGCACGGACCTGTCCCTCATTTTAGCCTCGTCGAACCCGACGCCTTCCGTGGCGTGTACGTACCGGCCCAGTATCCGCTTATTCTTCTCGTCCACCAGGTAGATCACGCCGCGGTCGAAACCAAGCCCCGATACCGCGGCCTCCAGGCAGACGCGGCAGATGTGCTCCTCTTCCAGGTTTTCAATGATCCCGGCGCTCATCCGCTGCAGGAACAGCAGCTCTTTAATGCGCGATCTCAGGTCCCGGGTGCGTTCGCTCAACTGCACGGCCATGGTGTTGAAAGACCCGGCCAGCACCCCTATCTCGTCGCGGCTGGAGACTTTCAGCCGTTCGAACTCGCGCCCGGCCGCCAGCGCCATCGTAGCCCGCACCAGGTCCTCTACCGGTCTCGTCATGCCCTTGATGGTGACATAGATGAACCCCCAGACCAGCAGACCGCAGAAGAGAATGAGGGAGACCGTGACGCGGCTGATACTGGTGAGCGGGGCCCGGAAGTCGCTCATAGGCGCGGTCAGCAGGACGCGCAGTTCCGTACCGGGGATGCTCTCCCGGGCCGTAAAATCCTCCGGCGAAACAGGGTCGCCCTTGTACGCATCTTTCCAGGCCAGTACCCGGTTGCCTCCGGCATCGGTTATATACGCCTGGCCATGCCCACCCACCCGCAGGCCGGCAAGCATGTACTGCAGCGGCCGCAGACTGGCCTCCAGCACCACCGCCCCGCGGAACTTCTGTTGATCGTCGTATACCGCCCGCACGTAGGTTATGGCCGGGCCGTAACGCGGGTCCAGGAAGACGGGCGAAACCAGCGCATCACTGTTTTTCAATGTGGCCGACCGCTTGACCAGCCCGGCCGCGCCGTCATAGCTACGCGCCGGCATGGGCCTCGAGCCTTCTATGCCGCGGATCAGCCTCCCGTCCGGCCCGGCGAAAAACACCCTGTTATAGACCTTCGCCCGCACTGAAAACCTTTTAAAATACTTCTCAAGCTCTCCGAGGTACTGCCCGGCCTCTTCGGCCAGGCCGAAATCCACGTTATTGTAGTAGTCCGCGAGCAGGGACAGTTCGGAAAGCGTCTGCGCGTCGTTATTCCTCTGCTCGAAGAAAACCTCCACGCCCGAGGCCGCCCCTTTGCTGAAAGCGGCCAGCTCCTTCTCCACGCTTTTGGTTATATGCAGCCTTGTATAATAGAACGCCGACGCGCCAAGCAGAACCATCCCCCCCAGCGAGACCGGCACCACTCCCAGCAGGAACCTGCTGGCCAGCGTGGTTATCTTCGGCGCTGCGGACCTCATGCGGCCTTCCTCACTTTCCGCGGCGGCGGGCAGGCCGCGGCGTCAAGGTTCCCGAAGCCCATGGGCGGGGAGAAAACCGACAGCGCTACCAGCGGCTCCTTGCCCGTCACGATCCGGTGCTTCACGCCCGGAGGGATGACCAGGTAGTCTCCGGGGCGTATCACCCGGGTCACGTTCCCGAGACAGGCCCTGGCCCTCCCGCTCAGGACGTAGATGAACTCCGCCGTCCTCTTATGCACTCCCCAGGGTATCGCGGCGCCGTTCTCGTGTATGATCTCGTGCGCGACGGCCACGGGGAAACTCCCCGGCAGGTCCAGGAATTTAATATGCAGCCTGGAGTTGAAGAACGCCCTAGGCCTGAGCTGCCTGATAGAACCCGCTCTGCACCGTTTCATATGTCCCTCCCTGAGAATTCGGCGGAGTAAAAGCACGGCATGCCCGAGAGATACGGGGAAAATGAAAGGGTCTTATCAAGCCCGTACAGTCTCGTTTTCTGATAGGTGAAAATACTCATCGCGTTCCGGTAAACATAGGCGTCCAGCGCTTCCGCCTTCTTCAGGGAGGCGCCGTCATCCGGCGCTGACACCATTTCCACCAACAGCTCGTCGAACTTGGCGTCCCCGTCCACGGCGAACGGCGACCCGGAAGCCAGCACTATCGCCTGGATGAAATAGGCGTGGCACATCGGGTCCGGGCTGCTGCCCATTATCATGTCGTATTTGCCGCTTTTCACCGCGCTGATCAATTCCGCGTCGGGAACGACCGTGGTCTGCACCAGGACGCCTATCTTTTTCAGGTCCGACACTATGATCTTCGCCGCCCGCTCCGCGTTGCGTTTGATCACCGCCTGCAGGGTTAAGCCTTTCGGGAAACCGGCCTGGGCGAGCAGGCGCCTGGCCAGCGGCGGGTCGTATCGGTACGGCTTAAGGTCCCGGTTATGCCCGGCCTCCCCGGGCATGCTCAGCGTGGAGACGGGTATCCCGTTGCCCAGCAGGTCGTAACGGATCAGGTTCTCCTTGTTCAGCGCGTGGTTCAGCGCTTTCCGGACATTCATGTCGCTTAGCGGTCCGGATGACAATCTTAAGGCCACCGGCATGGTATAGAAGGACGGCTTCTTCAGGACCGCCAGACGCGGATCGCCTTTAACCTGCAGCGTCCTCGTGCCGGGCAGGTCTGTGAGCAGGTCGACGGCCCCGGATAACAGCGCGTCGACCTGTTTTTCGTACGGGATAAAATTGAAGGTCAGGCCCTCCACCTTGGGAAAGCCTCTCATCCAATAGGCCTTGTTGGCCGCAAACGAGACGAGGCGGCCCTTTTCCCACTCCTTAAAAACAAATGCCCCGGTGCCTACAGGGTGCTCCGCGAAATATTCCGGGCCTTTCTCCGTCAGATACTTCGGGGGCAGCATCAGCACCAGGCCCGCCAGGCGGTTCAGCAGGAGCGCGTCCGGGTGCCTGGTCACAATGTCCACCACGCTCCGGCTTACCACTTCCGCATGGCTTATAGAGTCGATGAAATAGTAGCCTGGAAAGCCCGTCTCGGGGCTGACGTACCTGGCTATGGAGAACCTGACGGCTTCCGCGTCGAACGGTTCCCCGTTATGGAAGACCACGCCTTCCCTGAGGTGGAAGCGCAACCTGTCCGGTCCGGCCTTTTCCCAGGAAACCGCCAGGGCGGGTTCTATCTTTCCGTCTGGGCTGAACCGCACCAGCCCGTCGAAGATCTGCCAGCAGAGCGTGTAATTCTTGTCCGAGAACTGCTTCAGCGGGTCCAGCGTAAGCGGGTCGGCCACGTCGTCGCAGATATTCAGCACGCGCGCGCCGGCGGGCAAACACACGGCCGCGGCCAGCAGGGCCTGCGCCAGGCAGAAGCCTAAGGTCCTTAATGAGATCTTGATCATAGTTGTCTTACACATGGTTCCAGGTTGGCGTCCGGAGACGCTTATGCGGCCTTGAGGAGTTCCTGCGCGGCTATCTTGTCGAACGTCTTCATCCTGTTGCCCATCGGGGGCGCCTCGTAGAGGTCCGTCTCCGCCTCTATGACGCATGGACCGCCAGCCTTCAGCGCCTCGCGCAGGCAATCCCCTACGTCGCCCGGATTTTTAGCGCGGAAAGCGCGCGCGCCCAGGCCTTCCGCTATCCCGGCTATATCCAGTCTCTTGCCGTACAGGCTGCAGGTGAACTTGTCGCCGTAAAGCATCCTCTCGCCGTGATAGATCATACCGCAGCCGCCGTTATTGAGCACCAGCCAGATCACCGGCAGGCCCAGGTCCACGGCGGTATGCACCTCCATCCCGTTCATCGCGAAGGCGGAATCCCCGACGAGCGCCACCACGCTCTTGCCCGGCCGGGCAAGGGCCCCGCCTATGCAGGCGGCCGTGCCGTGTCCCATGGAGAACAGCCCCGTGTTCACGAAGAAATTGCCAGGCTCACGCGAGCAGAAATAGTGGAAGGCCCAGAACACCGAGGTCCCGGCGTCCACGAAAAGCATGGTATCGGGGGAAATGGCCTCCTGCAGCTCCCGGATGACCCGCTGCGGCTTAAGCGGGACCTGCTCGGAATCCATCTTTTCCGGGTTCAGCGTACGCGGATTGGCGTCCTTGAATTCCCTGATCCACTGCGGCGACCGGCCCTCCGGCGCGGCCAGCCACTTCAGGTCCCGGTCCACCTGGTAGCAGAGTTCCCTGAGAGCCGCCCTGGCGTCGCCCAGTATGCCGTGCGCGGCGTGGTAATTTTTGCCTATTTCCTGGGGATCGATGTCTATCTGTATCAGGGCTTTCTGCGGCTGCAGCCTGGCGTCCCAGCCGCAGGTGGAAGCCTCGCCGAGGCTGGCCCCGACGGCCAGCAGCACGTCCACCTCCCCGGACAGCAGGTATTTCTCCGCCTGGAGCGAGGACCCGAAACCAAGGACACCCAGCGAGAGCAGGTGGTTCTCCGGGAACGCGCCTTTGGCTTTAGGGGAGGTTACCACAGGTATGCACAGTCTCTCGGCCAGCCTTTTCAGTTCCTCGCAGGCTCCGGACAGATTAACGCCGCTGCCGGCCAGTATCGCCGGCCGCCTGGCGTTCACCAGCTCCAGCGAGGCGGCCTTTATGGCTTCGCGGTCGAACTGGCTGGACGTGATCCTGTACTGTGCGGTGGGGACCAGGGAGAATTTCACCGGTTTCTTCATGAAGTCCATCGGGAAGTTGATGTGCACCGGGCCTTTCCTGCCGCTCATGGCCGTCCGCAGAGCGGCCTTCACCACGTCCCCTATCTTTTCCGGGGACGGCACCATGACGCTGCTCTTCGTGACCGGCTTCAGGAGGTCCACCACGTCCACGCCGTGGCAGGAGCTCTCCTGGAAAGCGCCCTTGCCGAAAGCGGACGTAGACACCTGCCCCGTGATCACCAGCAGGGGGATGGAATCGGCATAGGCGCAGGCTATGCCGGTTATCAGGTTCGTCACGCCAGGCCCCGTAGTAGAACAGCAGACCCCTATCTTGCCGCTGGCCCGCGCGTAACCATCGGCCATGAAAGCGGCGCCCCCCTCGTGCTTGGCGAGGACGGCCTTAATTCCGCCCAAGTCGTACATGGCCTCATAGAAATTTATCAGCGCACCGCCGGGAATGCCGAAGACGTACTCTACCCCCTCCCCCTTGAGATATTCCACCAGCAGCCTTACCGCGGTAGTTTCGCCCGGAGTCGTCATAAGGTGTGTTCCTTCCTGCCGCGTATTTCGTTCACCAACGCCATGATCGCGGCGGGCGTGAACGGTTTTTTCAGCAGACCCTCGGTATTTTTCTGCAGGTATTCTTCCTGCTCTTCCGAAAGCTGCTTGCCGGTAATGGCCACTATCCTGACGCCCGCCGTGTCAGGATTCCTCTTGAGCGCCTTGCAGACCTCTATCCCGTCCATATCCGGCATCACTACGTCAAGTATGACCAGATCGAACTGGCTCTTCCCTATCATCAGCAGCGCAGCCATGCCGCGTTCCGCCAGGCAAAGATCTATCTCGTCCGCGTACTCTTCAAAAGTCTTGCGAATCATCGCGAGCATCAGCGTCTCGTCATCCACCACTAGCACCCTGTAGCGGCTGTCGGCGAACGAAGCCGGCACGGGCAGATTGAAGCGCTTCAGGAAATCCAGCAGGTCCTGCTTCTCTATGCGCCTGTGACCGCCCGGGGTTTCATGCGCTTTTATCTTCCCCTCACCTATCCATCTGATGACCGTGGTGTGCGCAACGCTGCAGATTTCCGCAGTTTCCGAGGTGGTATAGAATCTTTTCATTTCAGGCCTCTCCCGATAGCCGGATACGCTACTTGTGTTAACATTGTTAGCTATGTTAGTTGTGTTCGATATGTTAGTTTAACAGACAATAGCTCAACTGTCAAGGCCCGCGCATCATGTCGCATAAAAGAAAAGGCCCGGTCTCCCGGGCCTTTTTTTGCGCGCGGCGCTTAGACATTGACGCGCTTGTCTATCACCTTGCGGATCTTGCCGGTGCGCTGGATGCGCTCCAGGGAGCCGGGCTTCAGCACTTCCATCTCCGGGCGGTCCAGCCACTTCATGCGCACGCTATCGTGCAGGTCCTCGCAATGCCGCTCCAGCTCGCGCCACAGCAGGTCGCCCAGCTCGCCCGCGCGGGCGATCGCCGCCGGGTCCTTGAGCTCGACGCGGATGGCCAGCGTGTCCTTGTGGCCCTTCTTGGCTATCACCACCTGGAAGTTGAAGCTGAGGTCCGGCACCTTGCCGATGGCCTCCTGGATGTCGTTGACGAAGAGGTGCGCCCCGCCGACGTGGATGCGGTCGTCGCAGCGGCCGAGGATCTCGAAGAGGCGCTCGCGGCGGCCGCAGGCGCAGGGCTTCATGAGCCAGCGGCCCAGGTCGCCCACGCGGTAGCGGATGATGGGCATGTGCTTCTTGGAGAGCCCGGTCACCACCAGCTCGCCTATCTCGCCGTCCTTGACGGGGGCCAGCGTGTCCTGGTCCACGAACTCTATGAACTGGCTGGAAGTGAACAGGTGGTGGTGGCCCTTCACGCAGTGCGGGCACTGGAAGCCCACCACGCCGGCGTCGGCGGTGGCGTAGCCGGCCGAGCGCACTTTCACTCCGGGGAAGACACCCTCGAAGAACTTTACCATCTCTTCGCCCACGTATTCGCCGCCGTAGAAGATATGCTTCAGCGGCACTTTGTATTTAGTCTTGTTGGCCCGCACGAACTCCGCCATCTTCACCAGGAAGGAGGGCAGCCCCACCACGGCCGTCACCTGGAAGTCCTGCAGGTACCCCGCTATGTTCTCCAGCGGCAGATTGCTGCCTACCGGCACCGAGATGGCCTTGGTATAGGAGATGGCTTTCTCCACCGACAGCCAGCTAGACCAGAGGTTCCCCGCCACGAACAAATTGGCTATCACGTCGCCGTCGCCCAGCCCCGCCGCCTCCATGGAGTAGGCGAGCGTCCGGCAGGTGTGGTCGTACTCATGCTGGTCGTAGAAAACGTATTTGGGCTGGCCGGTGGAGCCGCCGCTGGCGAAGAAGATGCCGCGCTGCACCTTGCTGGTCAGCAGGTCGGAGCTGTCGGGGGGCGTGTTCTCCAGCACGTGGTGCTTCTCGAGGAAGGGCACCTGCCGGAAATCCTCCAGCGAAACTATGCGCGGCACGCCCTTGAAATGGCGCCCGTAGAACGGGCTGCGCGCGCGGGCGTGGTCCACCAGCTCGCTCAGGCGGTCCAGCTGCGAGGGCCGCTCCTCTATGGGCAGCCAGTTCACCAGCGACATCATGGGGAAGATCCCGTCGTGCGGGGAGCCGTTGGACTCCTCGAGCATCTTGCCCAGGCGCACCACGCGGGCTATGCCGGCCGGGCCCAGCACTTCCATCACGCGCTTGCGCTCTATGGAGCCGCCCACGCCCACGGTCTGGATGTAGCCGCGCAGCGGCAGCAGGCGGTCGCGAACTTCTTCCAGGGTCTCCACGGTCTTTACGTACAGCACGCGATTTAGCGGCGAGACGCGGTAGACCGGGTCGCTCTCGTGAATGACCGTCCAGTCCGTCTTCGGGGCGGAACTTACGAAAGAAGCATTGCCCAGCGCCGCGTCCACCCGGGCCAGCTGGCGGGCCTTGTTTATCTCCACCATCTCGTCTGGCGAGAGCTTGCCGGGAGGCAGGTCGGCAGCGAGCTGAGCGAAATGGGTCTTCGCGCACTTAAGGAATTCGGCCGCGTACTCTTTGTGTTTCTTCGCGGGCGCTATCAGGTAAAGGGTGTGCAGCGACGAGCAGGCCGCCTGGTCCCACAACGAGGCGTCGAGCGCCGCGCGGCGGGCCACGTTGTCCATGCCCTCGTGCTTCACGCAGCTCTCGAACACCACGCCCACGCTGGTCTTGGGGCCGAAGCCCTCCACGCGCACGTCTATCGGCGCTATCCTGCGGTAGGCCTGCACGGCGTCGTAGCCGCCCCAGACGAACACGGCGTTGACGTGCTTGAGCGCGGCCTCTTCCAGCGCCTGAGTGCCGCCCTTCCAGCTCAGCACGGCGGCGGAGCCGGCGAGGACGCCTTTCTGGTCCGCTTCTTTGAGCGCGGTCATGAAGAGGCTGATGAAGTTGGAGCCGGCCGAGGACACCTTCACCAGGTTGACGTTCTTGGTCAGGAAACCGAGCACCAGCGAATCGAGGATGCCGAGGAAGACGTTGCCGGCGCCGACATGCAGCACCACGCCCTTTGGCATGGCGCGGATGAGGCCCTCATAGCCGCGGCGCTCCACCGACGCCTCGAGCGCGTAGGGGATGAAGAGCTCCATGTTGAGGCGCTTGTTCAGGCCCTGTTTATTGAGCAGCTCAGGTATCACGTCGAGGGTTTTCTCTATGACCGGCACCGAGAAGGTGATATGCCGCTTCAGGTGGGCCAGCGCCGCCTTGCGGTAGGCGCTGCCCTTTTCGAACATCTTGCCGGCCCGGGCCAGCGTCTCTATGATGTACTCACGCGGCACGCCGCGCAGCCGCTCCCTCGCCGCTTGCGCCTGCAGGCCCAACTTTTCCAGTTCGGCCGGGGTCCAGGCGGCCTTGTCGCAGGCCTTGCCGAATAAATAGGTGTTGTATATTTTCATGAGAGTCCCACTCCCTATCGAGGCTTCGCCTCGATAGGCTTTTTTACAGCATCGTCGCCGCGCTGATGGCGCAGCCCTTCAGCTTGGTCACGCCCGCGCGGCCCTTTATCTCCAGCACCGGGCCGGGCAGGCCGCAGGCGCACTTGGGGCGCACCAGGCCGAAATCGGACGAGAGCACCGACAGCGACGGGTAGCTGGCCAGATACGGGGTGATGAACTGCAGCAGCCCGGTCTCGTTGAAGCCCAGCGGCTCGAGCGTGCCTGGATGGCGCGCTATCACGCGGCCGTAATTGGGGATATGGAAATTGCCCAGCCGGCAGTCCACGTACGGCACGCCGTGCTCCACCATGCCGAACAGGTCGCGCACGCGGGCGACGGGCACGCCCAGGTTGTCGGCGAGTATGCGGCGGTAGACTTTCTTGTCCAGCGCCTCGTCGGCCAGGGTTTTCCAGCCGCCGCCGGTGACCACGGAGGAGTCCCGGTTCAGCCGCGGGTAACGGCCGTAGCGCTTCTTGAACTCCTCGGTCAGCTTCAGCGCGAAGGCCGGAAAGCCCACCAGCCGCACCAGCGAGCCCGCGTCCTCGAAGCGCTTCATGGCCTCTACCGCGCCGTCTATGTCGAAGTAAAAGTCTTTTTTCTCTTTGCTCCAGCGGAAGGTGTAGAAGATCTCCCCCTTCCTGGTGAAGCCGGTGAGCAGCTTGTCGGTCCAGGCGGTGCCCAGGTCCTTGGCAACCTCCGGGTCATAGGTGAAGCAGATATAGTCATGCGCCCGCTCGAGGTCCGTAAGCCCCAGGCCCTCGAACACGCGCCAGGCCATGCGGCGCACCCGCATCAGCGAACCCTTATCCAGCTGCATGCGGCTGCGCTGGCCCGACGTGCCGCTGGATTTGAGCTCCAGCGCTATTTGGGAATAGGGCAGCGTGGTCAGGTCGCGCTCTTTCAGCGCGGCGACGAAAATATAAGGGATGGCGGCTATGTCGCCCTCGGTCTTTACCGAGGCGGGGCTGAACCCTTCCGCCTTGTAGAGCGCCTTCAGCACCGGGGCGCGCGCGCCCTGGAAGGCCAGCGCGGCGCGCATGGCGGCCAGGAAGGCCGCCGAGGTTTTGCGGGAATACTCGAAGGCCGGCGTCTCGAACAACGCGTCCATGGCGGCGCGGCTCTTCAGCGGTTTGTAAAAAGGCGGCAGCTTGTCTTCGACTGAAAGGTCGGCCACGGGTCCCCCTATTTCTGCTCGGTCTCGAACACCAGCTCAATGTAGTTCTCGCGCCAGAGCTTCAGGTATTCCTTGAGGAAGTTGCGGTAGAGCGAGATGATCTTGACGTTGCGGAAGTCCAAGATGTCGAAAGTGCGGGAGAACACCACGCAGTCGTAGCGCGTCTCTTCCATGCGCTTGGCGCAGGGGAAGTAGGCGCTGGGGATGAAGCGGGCGTCCAGCGCGTCGCGCTGCAGGTCGGGGGAGTAGGCCTCTATGATGACCTCGACGTAAGCCATGTCCAGCTGGCTGACCTTCTGCGCCACGCTCTCGAGCACCACGGCGAAGCTTTTTTCGTTGGTGACGCCGCCCACTATCACGCTGTACTTGTCCTTCTGGCTGTAGGTCAGGTACACCTCGGTGCCCTGGTCCGGGGTGATCAGGATGAGGTTCGGCTCGTGGAACGGCATGAAGATGCGCTCGAAGAAGCTGTTGCTCTTGGTCTTCTTCCAGCGGTTCTTGATGAACTCCGTAGCGGTGATGGTCTCGAAGTTGAGCAGCGGGATCTTGGTCTTATGGTCGCTGTACATCCCTTTCGCGTCGCTCAACTGCGCGGGCTCCAGGGTCTTCACCTGGCCGCGCACTATCTCGTAGAACGGCGCTATCTCGGGGATGATGACGGGCGTGGTCCGGCGGCGCTGCATGGCCCGCTCGGTGAAATAGCCGGTCAGGCAATGGGTCTCGTTGTCGTGCACCTTGTGGGTGTTCGGAAAGATGCCCAGCTTGATGAAGCCCAGGCTCTCGGTCAGCTTCTGCGGGGCGTGGTTGGCGGTGCGGGTGGTGGCGTAGACCAGGTCAACCAGGTCCTTGGTCTCGGTAATGTCGTCGAGCACCAGCTTCATCATGGTGAAGGCCAGGTCGTGCTTGCGGAACTCCTGGCTGACCACGGCGCCGAAGGCCTTGGAATTGCGGTAGAACAGGTCCAGCGCGTAGACCAGGCTGCCTATCACGCGGCCCTGGCATTCGGCCACCAGCCAGTAATACTCGTCGTCCTCTATGGCGCGCTTCATCTTGTCTTTGTCCGCGATGATCGGGATCGGGTAGGAAGCGCCGTAGACCTCCGCATACAGCATCTGTATGCGGCGCATGTCGGTCACGCGGGCCAGGCGGATGTTGATGTCCTGCTTGCCCTCGGCTTTTATGATCTTTTCTATTTTTTTGAGCGCCATATAATATAATATAGTAAAAATCAGGGGCTTTCCGTAATGACCGCGGTCAGCAGGGCCCCTTCGGCACATTTAATGAAAAAAACCACACTTTTACTGACACTGGCGGCCGGCCTGTCCGGCTGCGCCTCTTTTAACTCTGGCGACGTGCTGGTGGAGCGGGAAACCGCCCGCGCCATGCTCGACGACAAGGCGCTGACCCCGTTCTCCGCCATCGAGGTGTCCTGGCAGAATTTCCCCTACCGGGCGGCCACCGATTCCATAGGCGAGGGCTCCATCACCAACCCCAAGAAGCTCAAGCCGGTGCAGGTGAACGCCGGGGATGCCGACGCTTTCGCCCGCCGGGCGCGCGACATCTTCGCCGAGGCGGGCCTCTACGACCGGGCGCGCGGCCGCGGCACGCTGCGCCTGGAGCTGACCAGCTTCGGCCGCTGGACCTATTCCGACCTGTGGCGCTCCTTCCTGGTGGATACCGGCTTCATCTTCATCCTGCCGGCCTCGCTGCACGTAAATTACTACCTGACAGCGGATTTCGCCGCCGCGCCGGGCCCGGTGCGCGTGGAGACGGAAGCCCGCAACAAGACCACCTTCCACCTGTTCATGGCGCCGCTCTACCCCTTCCTCTCGCCCGGCTCCCGCGAAAAAGGCCTGCTCAAGCAGATGCTGTGGCGCTCCGCCACCGACGTCTACGCCAAGTTGAAGGCGGCCGGGCCCGCGGCGGACCTGCCGCCCAAGCAGGCGCCCAGGGACGAGAAGCCCCCTCTGGGCGGTCCCCCGGTGCAGCCGGACCGCACCTGGCTGCCCGGCGAGCTCCCCGCCCCCGCCGCCGGCGACGCGCCCATAGCCGTCCCTGAAAAGCCGGCCCAGACCTGGGCCGTAGGCCAGCCTCAGCCCGCGGCCGCCCCCGCGCCTCAGCCCCAGGCCGCGCCGGCCCCTGCCGCCGAGCCGCCCGCTGCCGACGAAGAAGCTGACGACTGAAGGGGGACGTTGTTGAGTTGTTGACTTTTTATGGCTTGGTGACGATAAAGGGTTGTGGACGAAAAAGTCAACAACTCAACAACGTCCCCGCCCGCCAATAAAAAACCCCGCCGGAGCGGGGTTTTTTATTGGTGCTGCGTTCTTCAGTTGGAGTCTTTGGCCGCGGGCTTGGCTTCCGCCTTGCCTTCGGCGGGCTTGGCCTCTTCCTTGGTTTCCGGCTTCGCCGCGTCCGCGGGCTTCACCTCGGGCTCCGGCAGGTTGGCCAGCGCGTCCTTGGCGTCCTGGGCGAAGAAGCTCTCGGGGTTGTCCTTGAGAAACTTCTTCAGCGCGGCGCGGCCGCCCTCGGTGTCGCCGCCGACCACCAGTTCCACGGCCGCGGTCAGCTGCTTCTGTTCCTCGGCCAGCTTCTTCTCGGCCTTCTCGGACACGCCGCCCTTCCAGTACAGCGCGTTGGCGTCCGACCCCTTCTTGGCGCCGCGCACGGCGGCCACGGCGCTCACGCGGGTCTTGGACTCCAATTTCTTGGAGATCTTGGTCTTGAGGCCCTTCAGCATGTCGTTATACCAGCCCTTCCAGTTCTTGCCCTCTTCGGCGCGCAGCGTGCCCGCCGCGAAAACCAGCGCCAGGGCGATCAATAATTTTTTCATACCAGTATCCTCCGTACCCTACTTGGACAGCATCTTGGCCATGTCGCCAAGGCCCTCTTCCAGCTTCACGGCCTTGTCGGCGAACATCTTAACGTCTTCCTTCTTGCCGAGCTTCCCGGACACCCGGGCCAGGTTCAGCCAGACCTGCCCGTCGAACGGGTCGGCCTTGGTCGCCTTGAAGTAGAACTCCTTCGCCTCGTCGTATTTGCCCTCGGTGAAGCGCAGGTTGCCCAGGTTGTTCAGCGCGGCGGCGTTGAAGGGTTCCTTGGCCAGGACCTTCCCGAAGCAGCCGGCAGCTTCGTCGTAAGCCTTGTAGTCGGCGTGGTAGATGCCCAGCGTCAGGTTGGCCTCTATGTCGTCGGGGGTCTCACGCAGGATGTTGCCGTAGTATTTCTTCAGGTGCTCGTAGCGGGCGGCCGTCAGCGCGGCGATGGCCTCTTTCACGCGGGCCGTCAGACCGGCCGACTCGAACTTGTCGGCCTCGGTGTCGGGCAGCGTGACCGGCTCGAACTCGTCGCGCGCCGTGCGCACGTCGATGATCTTCACGTCCGCGGCCGATTTGCGGTACAGGTCGGCCTCGTAGACTATGGCGTCGTAGAAGTTCTTGCCCACCATGGTGACCTCTACGCCCACCCAGAAGGTGTTGTTGTACTTGATCAGGGATTCCTCGGGGAGGCCGACCGCGTTGGCGTCGGTCTCGCCGGTGTCGAACATCACGGCGATATGGCCGGGGTAATCCAGGAGCGCCGCGTGCAGGCCGGCCGACTCGAACAGCGTGGCGAACAGCGCCGTCAGGTCGTCGCAGTCGCCGCTTTTGAGGCGCAGCGTCTTGCGCGGGAACTGCACGGTGTCGAGCACCAGGTTCTGTGTGGACTTGACCGAAGCGTAGGCGCTGACCGGGTCGGCCTGGTAGCTGACGCCGTGGTCGCCCAGGGCCTCCCAGAACAGCAGGCCCGTCAGCAGCTTGGCGTTGACGTTGTCGCCGGCGTCGCCTATCTTCTTCTCTTCGCCCTGCGCGAAAGCCTTGAACTCCCCGATGGGGGTGTCCTTCACCGTTATGAAGTTGGCCAGGCGCGCCGTGTTGTCCCAGACGATAGCGTCGCGGGAGAGCACCTTCATCGGCTTGTTCATCGTGAAGGTCTTTTCCTCGCCGTCCTTGTAGTAGGTCAGCGTCATCTTGCACTGGATCGGGGTGTCCTCGGTGATGTTGAGCACGCGGTTGCTGAACGTGGCGTAGACCGGCACCTCCACCTGGGCCCCGGCCTTCACGTCGCCCACCTCGTTGCTGCTGGCGGACTCCATGATCTCGCTCGAGAAGAAGGAGAGGATCACGCCGTTGAAGTCGGTGTCGGTGTTGTTCTGCACGGTCACGACGCCGATGGGCTTCTTCTTCTCTGACAGCGGGCTGTGCTGCTTGTAGTTGGCCGAGAAGATATAGTCCAGCTTGGGCGCTATGATCTCCAGCGGGGCGGCGTTCTTGCGCGGGCCGGAGGCCTCGGCGGCGGCGGCAACCGGCGCGGCGGGGCCCTTATAATCGGCCTCTACGGGCGCGGAGAGCCCGCCCTGTATGCCGGTGACGGACATGCCGGCCGCGGCGTAGTAATACTTGGTATTGGGCGCCGGCGGGGCGTCCTCGAAGGCCGCTTCCTTGGCGGTGGCGATCTCCACGAGGTCGCCGGGGCTGGTGCCGCGGAAAACCTTGAAGCCGCCGGTCCAGGCGCTGGCCTTGGCCTGCCAGGTGAGCTTCACGCTCTTTTCGGCCACCGCGGCCGCCACGGCGGCCGGCGCCTCTGGCATGTAGCTGATATCGAAGGCCGCCAGGCGGCCGGTCTCCAGGTCGGAGATGTAGACCTTGTCGTTGCGGAAGTCCAGGGCCTGCGGGGCCCACAGCTCGCGCTCGCCGCGGCCCTTGGCGAAAAAGCTGGCGGTGAAGACGCCGTTCTCGTCGAAGATCTTGACGCTGTAGGCGCCCTTGTCGAGGATGTAGAAGAAACCTTTGCCGTCGGTGGACAGCGAGGCGGGGTCCTGCAGCGCGCCGGAGTCGTCCCAGAGGCGCAGGAACTTGCCCATCGCGTCGGTGACTATCACTTTCTTGAGCACCGAGTCGAGGATATAGACGTTCTTGTTCTCGTCGCAGCGCACGGCCACGGGGTTCTGCAGCGTGATATTACCGATCTGGGGCCCCTTGGCGAACAGGAACATGCCGTCGGCCGTGAAGGCCTTGAGCATCTTGTTCTTGGAGTCGGCTACGTAGATATTGCCCTTGGAATTTACCGCCACGCCGGAGGGCGCGCGGAACTGGCCTTCGCCGGAGCCGCTCTCGCCGAACATGTTGTCGTAGGTGCCGTCGGCGTTGAAGATCTGGATCCGGTCATTGCCGGTGTCCGCCACGTAGACCTTGCCGGTCTTGTCCACGAAGAGGCCGCGGGGGCCGCGCACCTGGCCCTGCAGCTTGCCTTCCTTGACCAGGGTTTTCTTTGTGGTACCTTCGATCAGCGCCAGCTCTTTGGCCTCGGGCAGCCAGGCCACCACCTTGCCGTCGGGTGTGACCGTGAACACGTCGGCCTTGAAATTAAGCTTGGCCACGGGGCCCTTCACCGCGAAGCGGTCCAGCAGCGGGGCCTGGGGCAGCTCGGCCGCGCCTTCGCCCGCGCCTTCCACTTTGAGGATCACCACTTTCTTGTTCTCCTCGTCGCACAGGTAAAACAGCCCGTCGCCGCCGATCGCGAGGTCGCGCAGCGCCTTGTATTCCATCCGGCCTTTGCCCCTGGTGCCGAACTTGGCCACCTCGGCGCCGGCCTCGCTGAGCTCGTAAACCTTGCCTTCCTTGGAGTTGATCACGTAGAGGAAGCCGAACTTGTCCACGGCCGCGCCGTTATTGGGCATCAGGTACTCTTTGAGCAGCTTGCCGGTGCGGTCGTAGCGCTGCACTATCGCTTTGGCCGGGTCGGAGACCAGGACGTCTCCGGAGCGGGAGAGCACGATCTTGCCCGGGTTCAGCTTGGTGACGCCGTCGCTCTTGGCGACCGGGAAGCCGTAGAGGTAGATGCCGTCGGAGTTGAAGACGTCGATGCGGCTGGCGCCGGTGTTGGAGACGTAAAGGCGGTTGTCGGGGCCGAAGGCTATACCCCTGGGGCCCTCGAACTGGCCCGGGGCGTCGCCGGGGCTGCCGAAGGAGAAGAGCATCTTGCCGTCGGCGTCGAAGACGGCGATGCGGGAGTTGCCGGTGTCGGCCACGTAGAGGTTGCCGCCGCCGTAGACCGCGGCCTCGGGGGCCTTCAGGGCGCCGTCGATCTTCTTGATCTGCTTGCCCTCCGCGTCGAAGACGAAGACGGAGTTGACCTTGCTGTCGGTGACGTAGATCCGGCTGCCGTTAAGGGCGACGGATGTCGGCTTCTGGAAAGCCGGGCTCTGCAGCATGGCCTTGAATTCTATTTTTTCGTAGGCTGACGCCGCTGACGCCAGCGAGAAAAGAATAGCGGAAAATATGACGCGTTTCATTTTTACTGCCTCCCCTTGCAGGTTACTATACGCTAATTCTATTAAATTTTTCAGCCGCGTGCGAACCTTCTTTTATTATTAAATTACCTTATATCGCTTTTAGAAGTTCTGCCTTGCCTGAGGGGCCGTTAATTATTTACGATACACTAATCCCGCGAAAAAACCGGAGTTTTTATTATTATGGATATAACGTTCCTCAAGCGCTTTATCACGACCTCTATAGGCAGAAAGGCGGTCATGGCCGTTTCGGGCCTGCTGCTGGGCGGCTTCATGGTGGTGCACCTGGCCGAGAACCTGCTGCTGTTCCGCGGCGAGGCCGCCTACAACGGCTGGGTGGACCTGCTGCTGTCCAACCCGGTCACGCCCTTCCTCGAGGTCGGCCTGCTGTTCATCTTCATCGCCCACATCATAACCGGCGTCTGGGTGCGCATAGAGGACTTCCTCAACGCCCCGCGCGGCTACGAGGCCCGAAAGTGGCAGGGCGGCCGCACCATCGGCTCCGCCACCATGCTCTACACCGCGGCGGCCATCCTCGCCTACCTGGCCTACCACCTGCTGACCTTCCGTTTCGTGGACCATTCCATGGGCTTCTACCAGATGGTCACCGCCGCCTTCCGCAACCCGGCCTTCGTCACGATCTACATAGCCGGCTCCGCGGCGCTGGCGCTGCACCTCAGCCACGGCATGCAGAGCGCCTTCCAGACGCTGGGGCTGACCCATCCGAAGTACACGCCCTTCATCAAGCTGGGCGGCCTGCTGACGGCCGTCTCCATGCTCGGCTTCGCGCTGATCTCGGTGTATTTCCTGCTGAACATAGACCTCAAGACCGCCGAGGCGGGCTACCAGGTGACGGTCATAAGGTAACGGGGAGGAACGATGAAATTAGACGCCAACATACCCGCCGGTCCGATAGAGAAGAAATGGGACGCCCACAAGTTCGACCTCAAGCTGGTCAACCCCAATAACCGCCGCAAGTACGACGTGCTGATAATAGGCTCCGGCCTGGCCGGCGCCTCGGCCGCGGCCGCGCTGGGCGAGCAGGGCTACAACGTGAAGGTCTTCACCCTGCACGACTCTCCCCGCCGCGCGCATTCCATAGCCGCGCAGGGCGGCATCAACGCCGCCAAGAACTACCCCAACGACGGGGACTCGGTCTGGCGCCTGTTCCACGACACCGTAAAGGGCGGCGATTACCGCGCCCGCGAGGCCAACGTCTACCGCCTGGCGCAGATCTCGAACCAGATCATAGACCACTGCGCCGCGATCGGCGTCCCTTTCGCCCGCGAATACGGCGGGCAGCTCTCCAACCGCTCTTTCGGCGGCGCGCAGCTCAGCCGCACGTTCTACGCGCGCGGGCAGACGGGCCAGCAGCTGCTGCTCGGCGCCTACTCCGCCATGATGCGGCAGGTGGCGGCGGGCACGGTCACCGTGTTCCCCCGCCGCGAGATGGTGGACCTGGTGGTGAAGAACGGCCGCGCGCGCGGCGTTACCGTACGCAACCTGGTGACCGGCGACCTGGAGGCCTACTCCGGCCACGCGGTGCTGCTGTGCACCGGCGGCTACGCCAACGTGTTCTACCTGTCCACCATGGCCGCCAACTGCAATGTCAGCGCCGCCTGGGCGGCCTACAAGCGCGGCGCCGGCTTCGCGAACCCCTGCTTCACGCAGATCCACCCCACCTGCATCCCGCGCTCGGGCGAGCACCAGAGCAAACTGACGCTGATGAGCGAGAGCTTGCGCAACGACGGCCGCGTCTGGGTGCCCAAGGCCAAGGGCGACAAGCGCCTCCCGCACGAGATCCCCGACGAGGAGAGGGATTATTTCCTCGAGCGCCGCTACCCGGCGTTCGGCAACCTGGTGCCGCGCGACATAGCCAGCCGCGCCGCGAAGACCGTGGTGGACTCCGGCTGCGGCGTGGGCCCCAACGGGCAGAGCGTCTACCTGGACTTCCGCGACTCCATCAAGCGCAAGGGAGAGGACAAGATCCGCGCCGAGTACGGCAACCTCTTCGACATGTACTACCAGATCACCGACGAGAACGGCTACAAGGCCCCGATGCGCATCTACCCGGCGCCCCACTACACGATGGGCGGCCTGTGGGTGGACTACAACCTGATGACCACGGTCCCGGGCCTGTTCTCGCTGGGCGAGGCCAACTTCTCCGACCACGGCGCCAACCGCCTGGGCGCCTCGGCGCTGATGCAGGGCCTGGCGGACGGGTTCTTCATAGCCCCGTCGACGGTTGCCGGCTACCTGGGCGCCACCAAGTTCGACCCGGCTACGACGCTGGATAAGGAATTCGGCGAGTCCGCGGCCTACGTGCAGGAGCGCGTCAACCGCCTGCTGGCCGTGAAAGGCCAGAAGACGCCCTCCGAACTGCACCGGCAGCTGGGCAACGTCATGTGGAACGACGTAGGCATGGCGCGCAGCGAGGGCGCCCTGAAGAAGGCGCTCAAGAAGATCCCGGAGATCCGCGAGGAGTTCTGGAAGAACGTCTGCGTCTCCGGGGCCGACAAGGACCTGAACCAGACGCTGGAGAAGGCCTGGAAGGTGGCCGACTTCCTGGAGTTCTCGGAACTGTTCGTGCGCGACGCGCTGGAGCGCAGGGAATCCTGCGGCGGGCACTTCCGCGAGGAGTCCTGCACTCCCGAGGGCGAGGCTAAGCGCGACGACGCTAATTTCTCGCACGCCGCCGTCTGGGAATACCAGGGCGAGGGCAAGGAAGCGCAGCTGCATAAGGAAGAGCTCAAATTCGAGCACATCAAGATGGCGGAAAGGAGCTACAAATAATGACCAGCTCTAAGAACTTCTCTATCACCGTGCGCGCCTGGCGGCAGGCCGGGCCGCGCGAGCCGGGCAAGATGGTCTCCTACGGCGTGAAAGACGTCTCTCCGAACATGTCCTTCCTGGAGATGCTCGACGTGCTCAACGACGAGCTGCTCAAGAAGGGCGAGCCTCCGATAGCTTTCGAGAGCGACTGCCGCGAGGGCATCTGCGGCTGCTGCGGCCTGGTGGTCAACGGCGACGTGCACGGCCCGGACGAGCACTCGACGGTATGCCAGCTGCACATGCGCCGCTTCCGCGACGGGGACGTGGTGACGGTGGAACCGTGGCGGGTGAAGTCTTTCCCGGTCCTGAAGGACCTGGTGGTGGACCGAGGGGCGCTGGACCGCATCATCCAGGCGGGCGGCTTCGTGTCCATCAACACGGGCGCGGCGCCGGACGCCAACTCTATCCCGGTGGAGAAGGACCGCGCCGAGGAGGCGATGGACGCGGCGGCCTGCATAGGCTGCGGGGCCTGCGTGGCGTCCTGCCCCAACGGGGCGGCGATGCTTTTTACGGGGGCCAAGATCTCGCAGCTGGCGCTGCTGCCGCAGGGCGGGCCGGAGCGGGCCAGGCGGGCGCTGGAGATGGTGGCGGCGATGGACAAGGAAGGGTTCGGCAACTGCACCAACGAGTACGAGTGCGAGGCGGTGTGCCCGAAGGACGTGAAGGTGGCCAACATCGCCCGCATGAACCGCGAGTTCCTGCTCGCCAACCTGGTCTCCAAGCGCTGACGGCAGCCCGCAGCGGCCGGGCTGCCACTAGGTGAGGCACGCAAAAAACGCGGTCTCGCACACAGTGCTCGCCGCTCCCGCTCTCGGCCTCCGCGCTTACGCAAGCGTCGGCCTCCGAGAGGGTTTTTGCTTAGCCTCCCCCAGCGTCAGCCCGGAACCCATCGTCGCCCCCAAAGAAAATAAAAGGAAATAAGGTATGGCCGAATTTAAGTATTCCGAGATGTTCCAGCTAGACAAGCCCAAGACGAAGTTCCGCCTTGTTTCCAAGGAAGGGGTGACGGTGTCGCGGGACGGCGGGAGGGAGATCCTCGAGGTGGAGCCTGAGGCGCTGGCGCGGCTGGCGCGGGAGGCCGTCCGGGACGTCTCTTTCCTGCTGCGGCGGTCGCACAACGAGGCTGTGGCGGCTATCTTCAGCGACGCGGAAGCGTCGGAGAACGACAAGTTCGTGGCTTACTGCATGCTGGAGAACGCGGCGATCTCGGCCAATTTCGAACTGCCTTTCTGCCAGGACACGGGCACGGCGACGGTGGTGGCGAAGAAGGGCGAGCAGGTGTGGACCCGCTGCGACGACGAGGAATTCCTGTCGAAGGGGATATGGGAGGCCTACACCGGGGAGAACCTGCGCTACTCGCAGACGCTCGCGCTGGACATGTACCGGGAGAAGAATTCCGGGAACAACCTGCCGGCACAGATAGATATTTACGCGAAGCCCGGCATGGCCTACGAGTTCCTGTTCGTCACCAAGGGCGGCGGCTCGGCCAACAAGACGGCGCTGTTCCAGGAGACCAAGGCCACGCTGACGCCGGAGAAGCTCAAGCCATTCCTCGTGGAGAAGATGAAGGCCCTCGGCACGGCGGCCTGCCCCCCCTACCATATCGCTTTCGTGATCGGCGGCACTTCCGCCGAGATGTGCCTGAAGACGGTAAAGCTGGCTTCGGCCGGCTACCTGGACGGGCTGCCGGGCGATCCCGGCGAGACCGGCCGCGCTTTCCGCGACAAGGGGCTGGAAGCGGAACTGCTGGCGGCCGCCCGCGGGCTGGGCTTCGGGGCGCAGTTCGGCGGCAAGTGCTTCGCGCACGACGTGCGCGTGGTGCGCCTGCCGCGCCACGGCGCCTCCGCGCCCATAGGCCTTGGCGTCTCCTGCTCGGCCGACCGCAACATGCTCGCCCGCATAGACCGCGAGGGCCTGTGGCTGGAGGAGCTGGACCGCGAGCCCGGCACCCTCATCCCCAAAGAGATGCGCGCGAAATTCACCTCCTGCTCGGGCTGCGTGAGCGTGGACCTGAACAAGCCCATGCCGGAGATCCTGGCACAGCTTTCGAAGCAGCCCGTCGGCACGCGCTTGTCGCTGACCGGCCGCATTGTGGTGGCGCGCGACCTGGCCCACGCCAAGTTCAAGGAACTGCTGGACGCGGGCAAGCCCCTGCCAGGCTACCTGCTCAAGCACCCGGTCTACTACGCCGGCCCGGCCAAGACCCCGGCCGGCAAGCCGTCGGGCTCTTTCGGCCCCACCACCGCGGGGCGCATGGATTCCTACGTGGACCTGCTGCAGTCCCGCGGCGCCTCGCTGATCATGATAGCCAAGGGCAACCGCTCCTGGGCCGTCACCGACGCCTGCAAAAAGTACGGCGGCTTCTACCTGGGCTCGCCCGGCGGCCCGGCAGCCTTGCTGGCCGAGCGCAACATAAAGAAAGTTGAAACGCTGGACTACCCGGAGCTCGGCATGGAGGCCGTCTGGGCCATAGAGGTGGAAGACTTCCCCGCTTTCGTGCTGGTGGACGACAAAGGCGGGGATTTCTTTAGTAAAGCTTAAGCGCCGGCGTCTTGCTTAGACGCGCTATTATTTATATATTAACTCGCATGACGCGCGTCAAATACGCCGTAGTCTTTCTTTTTGCCGCGGCGGCCTTTTTCCAGGCCGGCTGCGATATCCCCTTGGGTACGCCAGAGGAGCGGATGTTCAAGGCCGCCAAGAACGATTACGAGCACCATACACGCCGTTTGCTCGACCAGGGGATAAGCCCCAACATCACCGACTCGGCCGGCTGGACCCCCGTAATGTGGGCCGCCGCCAAGGACAACGTCGACACGCTGAAGCTGCTGCTGGACCGCGGCGGCCTGCTGGAGCTGCGCAACAAAAAAGGCGAGACCGCGCTGCACATCGCCGCGCGCTGGAGCCGCCTGGACACGGTGCGCTTCCTGATCTCCCGCGGCGCCAGGACCGAGGCGCTGGACCGCCTGGCCTGGCCCCCCATGATGTGGGCCTCCATGCAGGGCCGCACCGACGTAGTGACTGCCCTCGCCGAGGGCGGCGCGAACATAGAATTCAAGGACTCCAACGGCAACACCCCGCTGATGATGGCGGCCAACCGCGGCCGCGAAGCCACCGTGAAGGAACTGCTCCGCCTGGGGGTAAACCCGGCCAAGGCTAACAAGTCCGGCCAGACGGCCGCGGAGATAGCCCGGCAGGCCAACTACCCGCAGTTGGCGGATATAATAGAAGGCCGCGAGCCGTCGAAGACCCAACCGAGAAGAAAAGGAAAAAGATGAAAATCCACAAAGGCTTCACCCTCATAGAACTGATGGTGGTAGTCGCTATTATAGGCATCCTGTCCGTGCTCGCCATCCCCCGCTTCGCCGGCCTGATGACAAAAAGCAAGGAAAGCACCACCCTCGGCATGCTGACCTCGCTGCGCTCCACGCTGAACATCTATTACGGCGCTAACCACACCTTCCCGTCCGACAACCTGGCCACCCTGACCGATAACGGCACCTATATCTCCGTTATCCCCCCGGCCAAGCTGCCCAACACGCCGCACATGGACAGCATCGCCGTCAGCGTGGGCGCCAGCACCATGGCCGCCCTGACCGACGCCGGCGGCTGGGCTTACGTCAACGACCCGGAATCCCCGGCCTTCGGCACCCTCTTCGTCAACTGCAGTCACGCCGACCGCAACAGCGCGGCCTGGAACTCTCACTAAGACTTCGGCAGCGCGCTGCAGGAGCTACTTCCGCATGAACCGACACCTGCGCCGCCTGGACGAGTACAGGCTGGAACTGCCGTCTTCATACAAGCCGGGCATGAACGGCCCTGCGGTGATCTACGCCGACGCCGAACTGGAAAAATTAATAGAACCGGGCGCGCTGGAGCAGGCCGCAAACACCGCCACGCTGCCCGGTCTGGCCGGCTGCGCCCTGGCCATGCCGGACATCCATACCGGCTACGGCTTCCCCATAGGCGGCGTGGCCGCTTACGACGCGCGCGACGGCGTCATCTCGCCCGGCGGCGTCGGCTACGACATCAACTGCGGCGTGCGCCTGCTCGCCTCTTCGCTCGAAGTGAAAACGCTGGGCGGACGGCTGGAAGACCTGGCGCACAAGCTCTGGTCGGGCATACCCGCAGGAGTAGGCGCAGGGGGCGGCCTGCGGGTGAACCGGCGGGAGCAGGACGGCCCGCTCATAGACGGCGCGGCCTGGGCGGTGAAGAACGGGCTGGGCCGCCAGGAGGACCTGGAGCGCGCGGAATCTAACGGCGCCCTCCCCGGCGCGGACCCGCGCGCGGTGAGCGCACGCGCGCAGGAGCGCGGCCGGGACCAGCTGGGCACGCTCGGCTCCGGCAACCATTTCCTCGAGGTGCAGGAAGTCACCGATATTTACGACGAGGCCGCCGCCGGGGCCTTCGGGATCTTCAAAGGACAGCTCACTGTGATGCTGCACACCGGCTCGCGCGGCCTGGGCCACCAGGTCTGCTCGGATTACATCGGGGTCATGCGCGACGCCGCGCGGCGCTACGGCATAGCGCTGGCGGACCCGCAGCTGGCGGCGGCGCCTTTCCGCAGCGCCGAGGGGCAGCGGTATTTCGGCGCCATGCAGGCCGCCGCCAACTACGCCTGGGCCAATCGCCAGGCCCTCACCGGCCTCATCAGGGAGATCTTTGAAAAAACCTTCGGCCTCGGCGAGAACGCCCTCGGCCTGCGGCTGGTATACGACGTGGCGCACAATATCGCCAAGTTGGAGGAGCACGAGGTCGCCGGCAGGAAAACGAAGCTGGTGGTGCACCGCAAGGGCGCCACGCGCGCCTTCGGCCCGGGCCACCCTGAGCTGCCGCCCGCCTACGCCGCCGCCGGACAGCCGGTCATCATCCCGGGCGACATGGGCCGGGGCTCCTACCTGCTGGCCGGCGCAGCCGGGGCGATGGCCGCCACCTTCGGCTCGGCCTGCCACGGCGCCGGGCGCCTGCTCAGCCGGGGCGAGGCCCTGCGCCGCGGCCGCGGCCGCAGCATAACTGACGAGCTGTCCGCCAAAGGCGTCTGGGTGCGCTCGTCGGGGCCTGAGACGCTGGCGGAGGAAATGCCGGAGGCTTACAAGGACGTTGACGCCGTGGTGAGAGTGGTGACGGGCGCCGGCCTGGCCAAAAAGGTGGCCCGGTTCCGCCCGCTGCTGGTGATAAAAGGCTAGCGCAGGCAGCGGCCCTACTCGAACGCTGCCAGCCGGTACTGCCTGCCGGCCTCTTTCAGCTCAGCGGCCGCCTCGGCGTTCCGGCCGAGCGCGCGCAGCGTATAGCCGCGGTATTCCAGCCGGCGCGCCTTCAGCGCCGGGCGCGCCTCCAGGTTGACCCAGAGGTCGAACGCGGCCAGCGCCTTGGCCAGGTACCGCGCGCCGGCGGCGGCGTTGCCGCCGCGCTGATACAGGTCGCCCAGGCGGTAGAGTATGATCGGGTAGGAATCCATCTGCTCGGCGCCCAGCCCGGCGTGGACAGGCGGCTCGCCCTGCGGGCCCGACAGCATCTTGGCCGCGGTCAGGTAATAGATCTCCGCCTTCTTCCGCTCGCCCAGCATTTCGCTGAGGCGCCCCAGGTCCGATACGGCGGCGGCCAGCCGGGTCAAATCCCCCCTTTTCCCCGACTCCTTGTATTCCAGGTCCCGGGCCTCCCTTATCAGCGGCTCGGCTTTCTTCGGCAGCCCCCGGTCCAGATACAGCCGTCCAAGGCCGCTGAGGCCCACGGCGCCCAGGTCGCGGTGCATGTTTTTGTAGTCGGCCAGCCCCTCCAGATAGTATTTCTCGGCCAGCTTGAAATCCCTGCGGGCGTGGTAGGCGGCGCCAAGAGCCACCAGGGCTTTATATTCCTGCCACCAGCCATGCTGCATTTTTTTCGCTCCCGCCGCCGCCTGCGCGAACAACACGCAGGCCTCGTCCAGGCGGCCGTGCAGCTGCGCGTAGACCGCGCGGTTATACGGCCCGTAGAAAGGCTCCATGCGGGCCTTCTCGTCGAGATAATCGGAATCCGCGCGCGCCGCGGTTCCGCAGCAGAGCAGCAGCAGGGCCAGGAATGTTCGGGTCACAGGGTTTTTCATGCTCCTCCAGCCGCGGCGTGCTGCCGCCTCACCAGCGCCGTCACCCACCAGGCGCCGGCCAGCGCGAGCGCCAGGCCGATGAGCTGGTAGGGTTGTATCTTTTCTATGCCGGATAGGTGGGAGAACAGCGCGGTCAGCACCGGGTAGCACAGCACTATCGCCGTGGCTTTGGAGAGGTCCATGTTCAGGATGGCCTTGTACCAGAGCACGTTATTGAGCGCGGTGAGCACCAGGCCCCAGGCCAGCACTATGCCCGCCAGTTCCCAGCTCGGCTCGAAGGCCGCCACCGGAGTGAAGAAGCCCAGCAGGAACACCGGCAGGATGCCCAGCGTGGCGAACAGCGTGCGCGACGAGGCCACGAAAACGTGCCCCAGGTCCTTGGGCAATTTCTTGCTGAACAGATGCGAGACCTGGTACATCAGCGGCACGGCCAGCATCAGCAGGTCCCCGGTCCAGCGCACCGTGAAGCGCTCTTTGTAGGCTATCAGCAGCGTGCCGGACAAGACCAGCGCCGTGCCGAACAGCTGGCTCGCGGAAATCTTTTCCTTCAGGAACAGCCGCGACAGGATGATGGTGTAGACGGCCTCGATCTGCCCGAGTATGGCCGCGTTGGCCGGAGTGGTGTAGCGCAGGGCCAGCACCAGCACGGCTATCGGCAGCGCGCTGCCGAAGAAGCCCACGGCGAACAGCCGGAGCCGCAGGTCCCGGCGGAAATAGACCGGGAACATCTTATTTTTCAGAGCCCAGGGCAGGAAGCAGGCGAAGCCGAGCGCCGAGCCGGCAAGGGCGAACAGCGGCGGCGAGACACGCCCGGCCGCGAGATACCCCATGATAGGCATGAAAGAGTTTATGCAGACGGTCAGCCAGATGGCGCCCAGCGGGGTAATGGTCATACCGCCGCCTTGCCCTGCCGCCGGCTGAAAGCCGCCGGAGCCAACTGCCGCGGCCAGAGATTCCTGCTGAATTGTGGGAGACATAGAATTGCGGGGGACATAAGCGCAGCTATCGTCAGTTTTTCCGCCTTGCCCCCCTTACCCGCGTGCTTTTTTTAAATTTTGAATCCGCCGCGTGCGGTTTGTTTATAATATCAAAAACCGGGCGTGCTTTCGCGTTTTTGCGCGCGGTTCTTCCGCCGAGCTCGCCCGGGAGGCTTCCGCCACCGGACAGGCTGAGGGTCCGCGGGCTACTTGACAGGTCAAGGTGCGGCTGGTAAACTTTAAAGGTAAGTACCGCTTTATGAAGATCTGCCTGACGCTGCTTGCGCTCGCCGCCGCCCCGCTGTACGCGGGCGAGGGCGCCGTTTCCCAGCTGGGCCCCGGCGGCGGGGTCACGCAGCTGCAGCAGCCGGTACCGGTAAAGAACGCCGTCAGCCAATGCTGGGAGCCGTCCGAGATGGCCGCCGGTTACGAGAGCTCCTCTTACCTGGCCGCCTGCGCGGCCGAGTGGGAGTTCGCGTACGGGATAAGCGTGCCGCGCACTTACCGCAGCGTCAAGGCCGTTTGCTCCTCGGCGGGCTTTAAGGACAGCGCTCTTTGCGGCCAGTACCTGGAGCTGCTGCGCAAAAATCCGGGAACGGTTTCGCTGCCGCCGCCCCCTTTTAAGCTTCCCAAGGGCCTGGTCAAGAACTCCAAGCACGCCGGTTTCTGGCGAGACTGCACCGTGGCGCTGCGGCAAGGGACGGGCGGCTCCCCGTACGCCGACAATACCCGCGCGCGCTACAGCGATCAGGAGGTAAAAGACATCTGCTCCGGGTGGGTGGCTGAAAAAATGGCCGCGGAGTCCAATTTCCCGCCCTTTCCTTTCCTGCGCTCGGCCACTTTCTTCACCAAGCCCGGGCCCAGACCGTGCGCCTGCACCTACGAGGACAACGGGCATGTGCGCACGTATACCGGGGGGCACGGCTATGTGGTGAAGTTCAGGCCGGAGGAGCCCCGGTGCCAGATCGCTTTTTTCAGGGTCGGCCTGGGCGCGCTCGACTGCGTGCGCTGCTCGGAAGGCGACGCCAAGGCCTGCCTGGGCTGCCTGAAGACGGCCGCCGGGGCCATAGACACCGTGAGCGACGGCTGCATCCAGCACCTCTGCGTGCCGATCAACGAGTTCTTTGGGACCTATGGCGCCAACGAGGACCCCAAGTGCGATTTCGAACGTTTCGAGCGGGGCTGAGCGCCCGCGCCGCGATCGGTAATACCAACCCCTGTCTATTTCATTATACGGCACAACCGCCTGGACGGACAGGCGGTTCTTGGGGCGTGCGTGCGCGCCTCCTGAGTGCGCCGCAAATAAGTTAAAATTCACGGATGGAAAAGATCAATACGCTGCTCGAGCAGGCCGGGGCGCTCGTCTGGGGGCCGCCGCTCATTATCCTGCTGTTCGGCACTCATCTCTACCTCACCTTCCGCCTGGGCTTCGTGCAGCGGCACCTGCTCAAGGGCATAAAACTCTCCTTCAGCCGCAAGAGCGAGGGCGCGGGCGACATCTCGCACTTCGGGGCGCTGACCACGGCGCTGGCGGCCACCATAGGCACCGGCAATATCGTGGGCGTGGCCACCGCGGTGGCGGCCGGCGGCCCGGGCGCGGTGCTGTGGATGTGGCTCACCGGCGTGTTCGGTATAGCCACCAAGTACGCCGAGGCGCTGCTGTCGGTGAAGTACCGGGTGATCTCCGGGACCGGCGAAATTTCGGGAGGGCCGATGTACGTGCTGGAGCGCGGCCTCAACGCCCGCTGGCTGGGCCTGGTCTTCGCCTTCTTCACCGCCGTGGCCGCCTTCGGCATCGGCAACATGGTGCAGGCCAATTCCATCTCCCAGATGCTGCACGAGTCCTTCGGCCTGTCGGTCTGGCTCACCGGAGTGGCGATGGCTGCCCTTACCGCCTTCGTCATCCTCGGCGGTATAAAGTCCATAGCGCGGTTTTGCGAGCGGCTGGTGCCTTTGATGGCGGCGGTCTACGTGCTGGGCTGCGCCGTGATCCTGCTGCTGAACTTCGATAAACTGCCGGGCGCCATCAGCCTTATCCTGACCTCGGCTTTCTCCGGTCAGGCGGCCGTGGGCGGCTTCCTGGGCGCCGGCGCCAAGGAAGCCATGCGCTACGGCATAGCGCGCGGCCTGTTCTCCAACGAGTCCGGCCTGGGCTCCGCGCCCATAGTGGCCGCGGCCGCGCAGACCAGCAACCCGGTGCGCCAGGCACTGGTCTCCTCGACGGGTACTTTCTGGGACACGGTGGTGGTGTGCCTGCTGACCGGCCTGGTGGTGGTGAGCGCCGGCGACTGGCAGAGCGGCCTGAAAGGCGCGGCCCTGACCAAGAGCGCCTTCTCTCACGTTCCCTATATAGGCCCCGCGGTGCTGAGCCTGGGCCTGCTCACCTTCGTGTTCTCCACCATCATCGGCTGGGAGTACTACGGCGAGAAAGCCGCCGAGTACCTGCTCGGCCGCCGGGCGGTGAAGCCGTACCGCTGGCTCTGGATAGGCGCCGTGCTGCTGGGGTCGGTGGCGGCGCTGCCGGCGGTCTGGAACTTCGCCGACATCTTCAACGGGCTGATGGCCGTGCCCAACCTGGTGTCCCTGCTGCTGCTGGCGCCCGTGGCGGCGGCCGAAACGGCCAGGCATATCGACGAGCCCTGAGCCGCCACGGTGATTTTAAGATTTAGTATCATTAGTTCCGGAGCGGCGTCCAAGCCATGAAAACCTATCACTTCCTGCCCGTCTTCATCCTGCTCGTACTTTCCTACGTCGGGCTGCATTATTACGCCGGACGCTGGGCGGCGCGGGGCCTCGGGCTGGCCCCCGGGCCCGCCGCCTGGCTGCGCTGGGCTCTGCTGGCGGCGGCCTTCCTCTCGCCCTTCACGATGTTCCTCAAGCGCCAGTTCCACGCCGCCTGGCTGGAGCCCCTGTACGCGGCCGGCTACGCCTGGATGGGCGTCATCCTGATAGCGGCCTTCCTCTTCGCGGTCTCCGACCTGGCCGCGCTGCTGCTGCGCCGGGCCGCCTGGTTCAACCCGGGCCTCTACGCTAAAGCCACCCTGCTGCTGCTCGCGGCGGTGACCGGCTGGGGCGTATACGGCGGCCAGAAAGTCCCCGAGCTCCGGGAAGTGGCCGTGCCGGTGAAGGACCTGCCGCCGGCCCTCGAAGGCTTCCGCATAGCGCAGATCTCGGACATGCACGTGGACTCGCGCTGGAAGCTGCGCCAGTTCGCGGCGCTGGTGGACAGGGTGAATTCCGCCTCCCCCGACCTGGTGCTGGTCACGGGCGACCTGATAGACCCCGGCATCACCTGCGACTCGGACCTGGCCGAGCTGGCCGGGAAGATAAAAAGCCGCTACGGGCTTTACGGCTCTCTGGGCAACCACGAGTATTACTACGGCATCGAAGCCGCCATGGGCTGCTACCAGGCCTTCGGCATAAAGCTGCTGCACAACGCCTCGGCCGACCTGGGCCCGCTGCGCCTTATCGGCCTGGGCGATATACACACCGAACACCTGACCAAGGAAGACGTGACCGGCATACTGGCCAGGCACAAGGATGTCAAATTCACGGTGCTGATGTCCCATCAGCCCGTCTTCCTGCCGGAGATAGCCGCGGCCGGCGACTACCTGGGCTTCTCGGGGCATACCCATAAAGGCCAGATTTTTCCCTTTCATTTCTTTACTTGGCTCTTTTACAGGCATTTTTATGGTCTGTATAAGATAAATAACAGCAATTTCTACGTCACTTCCGGTTCCGGCACCTGGGGCCCGCCCCTGCGCTGGCTGGCCCCGGCCGAGATCCCGGTCATCACCCTTAAAAACGCGCTTTAACAGTTAAATTCTGGCGCGCGGGCCCAAAGGGCCCAGACCGGCAGGGCCTATTTAACTTCTGGGCCCTGGGCCCACTGAACCTTGCCGTTTTTCCTCCCTGTGATAAACTATACTCGTAGCCAACAGGAGGAACTTGATGAACGGCACGCTCAAAAACCTTACTCTGATATCTGCGATCTTCTGCTTCCCGGCGCAGGCCTTTGCGACGGACGCAACCCTCCACCAGTCTGAAACCACGGCCTACATACAGCAGGCCTCCCAGGGCGACGAAGCCTCCCGTGCCGCCGCCGTAGACGCGCTGCTGGCCAACATAGAGACCTACCAGGCCGCCGCCGCCAGCCCCAACAAGGGTCCCTACGAGGACAATTTGAAGGCCCGCCTGAAGGCCATCGATTCCATCTGGTCCCTGGGCGAGATCGGAGATCCCCGCCTGATGGGCAAGCTCTCCAAGTTCTATACCGAAGCCGATGACGTCATCAAGATGAACCTGCTCATCAGCATGGGCAAGCTCAAGAGCAACACCAAGGCCGGCCCGTACCTCTTCGACATAGCCGCCAATGTGCAGGAAAGCGAAGTGGTCCGCTCCGTGGCTTTCGAGATGCTCGAGCATATCGGCTACCCCTCCACCGTCATCAACGTGCAGCGCTCCGCCAAGGTCGGCATAGAGAAAGCCGACCTGATCTTCACCGGCGGCATCACCGGCACCATCAGCGGCTGGGTGAGCCCCGACCTCCCCATCGGCCACGCCGGCCTGTTCGTCGGCACCGAAGTGAAGAACGGCAAGATAAAGGTGGTCATAGCGGACTGCGTGCCGGACAATTTCAAGCCGGGCGGCGTGCGCAACATAGATTCCTGGAACAACTTCACCCACCACTTCATGTACCCGTACTACGGCCACCGCACCACCCCGGTGAAGCCCACCGCGGCGCAGCGCGAGCGCATAGCCAAGCTGGCCATAGCGATGGGCAAGAAGGGCCTGACCTACAGCGACACGCACGCTTCCCAGAAGGGCCCGCTGAAGTTCGACTGCGTGGGCTATACCGAATTCCTCTACGAGGCCGTGGGCCTGAACCCCACAGAGAACAGCTACGAGACCGGCTGGGGCTGGCCGCTGACCCCGTGGGAGCAGTTCATAGCCGTGAAGCCGGCCGCCGCCTCCAAGCCCGCCGGGGCCCTCATAGTTACTAACCAGAGCGTCGCAGGCCCCTCACAGGCCATCATCACCAACGGCTTCAGCGCCCTCGGCGGCGCCTTCGGGATGACGGGCCTGCGGGCCCCCGAAGTGAACACCGACATACGACCCGAGATCGCAGACTAAACTCTCCCTCGGCAATAAAGCGCCCCGGCCACCCCGGGGCGTTTTTATTTGCGTAGCGTCGAGCGCGGGCGGGCTCGCCGTGAGCGATTTTAGGGCGCAGGGCCAAGGTCCGGAGCGGACCGCCTATCATTAGGGCGGCGGCGAAGAATGTCTGAGCGAGGCACTGTGTGCCGAGCGAGTTCTTCGCCGGCGGAGGACCGCAGGCCCTCTTCTGCCGCGCCCGCTTATGAGCGAACGGCGAGCCCGCCCGCGCGTTGGATTTTGTTAGAATATATCCGTCCCCAAAAGGGACGCGGGGAGCTTGGCAGTGACCAGGCTGAGAGTTCCGGTGTTGCCGGAAGACCCTTATAACTTGAACCGGGTAATACCGGCGGAGGGAAAATGAAAGGGTCAACACGACTATTGCCGACCGCAGCCATGCGGCCGGTATTTTTTTGTCATTTTTCCTCTCATAAAGGACAAAATGACGCAACTCGGATCGGCCCGCAAGGGCGCCTTAACACCTGAGATAGTAAAAGCCGCGGCGCGGGAAAAAGCGGAGGCAGGCCTGCTGCTCAAAGCAGTGGCCGCCGGCCGCGCCGTGGTGCCCGCCAACATCAACCACAAGGGCCTCTTCCCCGCCGCCATCGGCCGGGAATTCAACTGCAAGATAAACGTGAACCTGGGCACCTCCGGCCTGGGCTCGGGCCTCAAGCAGGAACTTAAGAAACTGGAATTGGCCGCGGAGCTGGGCGCGGACGCAGTAATGGACCTCTCCACCGGCGGCGACCTGCCTAAGATAAGGAAAGAGATAATAAAGCGCAGCCCCATGCCGGTGGGAACCGTGCCGCTATATGAAGCCCTTAAAAGGTCAGGCGGCGTTAAAAAACTCACGCCCGAACTGCTGCTGGAGGTCATAGAAGAACAGGCCGAGGCGGGCGTGGACTTCATGACGGTGCACTCCGGGCTGCTGCGCGCGCACCTGCCGCTGACGACCGGCCGCACCACCGGCATAGTGTCGCGCGGCGGCGCGGCGCTAGCGCGCTGGATGGAACTCAATAACGCCGAGAACCCGCTCTACGAGCGGTTCGAAGAGATCTGCGCCGTCTTCCGCAAGTATGACGTGACCTTCAGCCTCGGCGACGGCCTGCGGCCCGGGTCCCTCGCCGACGCCTGCGACGCCGCGCAGTTCGCCGAGCTGGACGCCCTGGGGGGCCTCGTCAAGCGGGCCCGGGCGGCCGGCGTGCAGGTGATGGTAGAGGGCCCGGGCCACGTGCCGCTGGACAAGGTATTCATGAACGTGGAACGGGCGCAGAAGGTCTGCCGCGGCGCGCCGTTCTACGTACTGGGGCCCCTGGTGACCGACATAGCCGCCGGCTACGACCACATAAACTCCGCCATAGGCGGGGCGCTGGCCGCCTGGGCCGGGGCCTCGTTTCTCTGCTACGTCACGCCCAAAGAGCATCTGGGCCTGCCCGGGCTGGAGGACGTGCGGCAGGGCATCATGGCTTCAAAGATAGCCGCCCACGCGGCCGACATAGCCCGCGGCCGCCCCGGGGCCATAGAGCGGGACCACCGCATGTCCCGCGCGCGCTACGCCTTCGACTGGGAACGGCAGTTCGCCCTGTCGCTCGACCCGCGCCGCGCCCGCTGCTACCGCGGCGACGGCCGGAAGAAGAAGTTCTGCGCCATGTGCGGCCCCGAGTTCTGCTCCATGCGCCAGTCGCGCAAGCTGGGCCGGGAAGTCGCGGCATGACGGCCCGCGCCCTAACCATAGCCGGCTCCGACCCCGGCGGCGGGGCCGGAGTGCAGGCCGACCTCAAGACCTTCTCCGCCTTCAGGGTCTACGGCATGTCGGCCATAACGGCCGTGACCGTGCAGAACACCCTGGGCGTGCGGGGCGTGCTGGCCATGCCCCCGCCGGTGGTAGAGGAGCAGATAGACGCGGTGCTCTCGGACATAGGCGCCGGGTCAGTGAAGACCGGCATGCTGGGTTCGGCCGGGGTGATAAAAGCTGTGGCCGCGCGGCTGACAGCCCACAAAGTCCGCAACCTGGTGGTAGACCCGGTGATGTACGCCAAGAGCGGCCATGCCCTGCTGGAGCCCCGCGCCGCCGGCGCGCTGATCAAAGAGCTGCTGCCGCTGGCCGCGCTGGTGACGCCCAACGCCCCGGAGGCCGAGCGCCTCTCCGGCGTGAAAGTGCGCGATCTCGACGGGGCAAAGAAAGCCGCCCGCCTTATACGCGCCCTGGGCCCCGCCTTAGTGCTGGTCAAGGGCGGCCACCTGGCCGGCCCGGTCTGCGAGGACCTGCTTTACGACGGAAAAGTCTTCACGGTCTTCCGCTCCCCGCGCGTAGCGACAAAGAACACCCACGGCACCGGCTGCACGCTGTCGGCGGCCATAGCGGCCGGCCTGGCGCTGGGCCTGCCCCCGCGCGAGGCCGTGGAAGAAGCGGTGCATTACGTGGCAGGGGCCATACGCCACGCTTTTGGCCTGGGAGCAGGCCACGGCCCGCTCAACCACCACTGGAGGCAGGGATGAAAAGATTGCCGACCGGCCTCTACGTCATCACCGACGAACGGCTCATGCGCCGCCGGGATTTCATAAAGAAGGTAACGGAGGCCGCGGCGGCTGGCGCGGGCATAATACAGCTGCGGGAGAAGGCCAGCGCCCTGCGCGACCGCCTGGAGCTGGCCAGGGAGGCGGTGCGCGCGGCGCATGCCGGCGGCGCGAAACTGGTGATCAACGACGACCCCGCGCTGGCCGCCGCCATAGGCGCGGACGGCGTGCACGTAGGCCGCGACGACGCCTGCGTGGAGCAGGCGCGCGCGCTGCTGGGACGGCGGGCCATCATAGGCGTGAGCTGCTACGGCGACATAGGCCTGGCTTTGCGCGCTCAGAAAGCCGGCGCGGACTATGTCTCTTTCGGGGCCTGCTTCAAGTCCCCCACCAAGCCTAAGGAAGCCCTGGTGCCGCTCTCGGTCTTCGCCGAGGCGCGGCGGCGGCTGAAGCTGCCGCTGGTGGCCATAGGCGGCATCACGCCGGAGAACGCCCCGCTGGTGTACGCGGCCGGGGCGGACCTGGTGTCGGTGGTCTCTTCGGTATTCGCCGGCGTAAAGACCGGCCGTTCGGTAAGAATGTTCGCAAGGAGAAAAAAATGACGATGACAGCAGAACTGCCGGCGGAAGGCAAGATAAACCCAGCCGTCTTCGACGGCCTGATCTACCCGCGCCTGGGCGCGCCGTCGCCGGACATACTGGCCGGGCCCATGCACGGCGTGGACTGCGGCGTGGTGCGCGTCGCCCCGGGGCGCGTTATGGCCATGACGGCCGACCCGTTCTTCATAGTGCCGGAATACGGCTGGGAGCGCGCGGCCTGGTTCGCTTTCCACATACTGGCCTCGGACATCACCACCACGGGGCTCAAGCCCTCGCATCTCGCCGTGGACCTGAACCTCCCGCTCTCTATAAAGAAAGAGGAATTGGAACTTATGTGGGAGACCGTGCACCGCGAATGCCTTAAGTACGGCGTGAGCGTGATCACCGGCCACACTGCGCGCTACGCCGGCTGCAATTATCCCATGGTGGGCGGCGCGGTGATGACGGCGCTGGGCGACGAGGATAAATATGTCACCACCCGCATGGCCCGGCCCGGCGACCAGGTGATAGTCACCAAGGGCGCGGCCGTGGAGACCTGCGGGCTCTTCGCCGCGGCCTGCCCAAAACTGGTTGGGGCGGAACTGGGCGCGGCGGACCTGCGTGAGCTGGAAGGTATGTTCTACATGATGTCCACCGTGGAGGACGCGCTGGCCGCCGCCGACGGCAACGCCCGCGCCTCCGGCGTGACCAGCATGCACGACGCCACCGAGTGCGGCATCTGGGGCGGCCTCTACGAGATAGCCCGCGCCTCCGGCACCGGCATGGCCGTAGACCGCGGCGCTATCCTGCTGGAGCCCGCGGCCGCCAGGCTCTGCGCGCGCTTCGGCATAGATCCCTACGCCGCCATCAGCGAGGGCACCCTGATCATTACCGCCGGGCCCGGCGCCGCGGCGGGCGTGCTGGGGAGGCTCGCCGCCAGGGGCATAACGGCTTCCATTATAGGAGAGGTAACGGAGCAGGCGGGCGGCATAATGGTAACAGAGGACGGCCGGCAGCGCGCCCTGGCGCACCCGGTGAACGACCCGTTCTGGCCGGCTTTCGCCGCCGCGATGGAGCGCGAGAAAGCGTTGTAGGGCAAAAAAAGAAAGCCCCGCTCCTGCGGGGCTTTTCTTTCTCTGTGGCGGTCAGCGGTACTTGACCTTGTAAACGTCGAAGGTGGTGCCGCCGATGGTGACATGCTTGGAGTAGTCGGTGCGGTACTGACCCTTGAGGAGGTCGTTGACCTGCCCGCTGACGATGAGCTCGTCCTTGCCGGCCACGTCCTCGCCCAGTTTGAACGCCACGTTGACGGCGGCGCCGTAGGCGTCGTCCGCGAAGCGCAGGAGATGCCCGTGATGTATGCCCACGCAGATATTGTATTTTTTGAAGTCGGGCAGCGGCTTGTTGCGGCGCTTGAGCCAGCGGTGCATCTCGATGGCGCAGGCCACGGCCGGGGCCGGCTCTTCGAAGGTCAGCATCAGGTTGTCGGCCTTGTTGGAGAGCGTCACGCCGCCCATGCGGTGAACTATCTTTTCCAGCCCGTCGTGGCACTTCACCATGTTGTCCATGAACTCTATGATTCCGTGCTCGTGCGTCTTCCGGGAGAAGCCGGCCGAGTCACAGCAGACCACTGTAAGCTCGGCGGCGCAGGCCTTGTGTATGGCGGCGTCTATCTTGGCGGCAGTGCGCGGACTGCGCTTCCTGGCCAGGGCGAAGAATTGCTCGGTGGTCATCGGTTTAGGCATAAAAAAAGTATAACAAATTCCAAAATCCCTTTTTACAGCAGAACCGCGAGATGCAAAGTCGGGGGCCTGGCAGGGGTACTACCCCCCGAACCCTGGAAGATGGAAACCCTTGCGTCGGTTTCCCCCCGCACTGTGGATTTAGTATTCAGAGATTATTCGTTTCTGAAACTCTCCGGAAAATACTCACAGATTAACCAGCGCTTACAGATACAAATCCGCAGTGCGGGGCCCCCCCTTCCGCAAAGGGTTCGGGGGGCAGCACCCCTGCCACCCCTCCGTTTGTTTCTCTACGTGCTGTAACAGCTAGAAGTCGGCGGAGACCGCAGGGGTAGGACAAGCAAAACCGTCGCGAGCCCGACGCTTGCGTAGCGCGGAGGAGCGGGTGGCCGCAGCGGCCACCGCAGTGTGTCGAGTGAGCGCACGGTGTGCGCGAACGCGTTTTGCGGTCCTGCCCCTGCGGTAGGCCGCCCAATATTGGGGACTATTTGATTAATCGGCGAAGTGGAAGATGTAGCGGTTGACGGGACCGGCGGCGAAGCCGGCCATCAGGGCCAGAGCCCAGGCCTCGCCGGCGGCGGCGGCCCTGGCGACCTTGAGCACCGGGATAGGCGCGAGGGCGAGGATGAAAACTCCCGAGTGAAAAGCGAGCTTGGCCGCGTCGGCCGCTATCACCGCGCGGCTCTCCCCCCGGCCTACGTCCCAGCCCAGGCGGGCGGCGGCTATCTCCACGTTGGGGAGGTTGCTGTAATAGAGCAGCCCGCCGAAGCCCGCGCCTGCGGCGGCCTTCAGCAGGGCCTTGGCCTTCTCTGAACCCTCCAGGCCCCCGTCCTTATAGGCGGCCCAGTTCTTCTTGCGCAGATCGTTCCAGTAGGCCAGGGCGGTATTTACCCGGCCGTCTTTGCCCAGGTCCGCCGGCCTTTCTATTTTGGCGGCAGCGCGGAAAGGGTTCTCGGCCCGCAGCGCGGGCACACCGGCGGCGAGCGGCTTGGAGGAGACTTTAGCGGGAGCGTACTGAACGGCGGCGCCGGCGGGCCTGGGAGCGCCCTGGGCGGCGTGCACGGCCGGCAGGGCGGCCGATCCGCCCGAGGAGGAGCCGTCGAAGAAGCGGGCCGAGCCGGCCTGCGTGGCCAGCGCGCCGGAAGCGGAGAGCGCCTCCAGGCGGTTCACGGAAGCGGGACGGGAAAGCCCGGGGCGGGCCTGCGCCTGGGCCTGCGCGGCGGAGCGGAAGGCCTCGCAGCCGCCGGCGGCGAAGTAGCGCACCTCGGCGCCGAACTCGGGCGTGAAATATTTTTCGGCGGTCGCCGCGTCGGAAGCCCGCAGGTCGCACTTCTTATAGCGCCCAAGCAGCGCGGCGACTTTCTCTTTCTTCTCGGCAAGCCGGGCGGCGGCCTCGGGGCCGCGCTGGTCGGCCACACCCTGCAGGAACTCGGCCGTCATCGCCGGCGGCAGCTTGAGAGCCTGCTCCTGGGTCCAGCGAGCGGCGGCCTCTTTAAAGACCGGCAACGGAGCGGCGAAAATAGACGAAGAGCAGCCCAGGGCCAGCGCTGCGATAAGGAAAATGTTTTTCAGGAATAGCATCTACAACTATATTATAGCGGCCGCGCCGGGCCGGCGGGGGCGGCCAAGTGCCTACGGGGGCAAAATAAAAGGGCCTACTCCCGGGTAGGCCCTTTTTCGCCGCAAGGCGGAGCTTACAGCTGGTTGAACATCAGTTTGTGCACCAGGCCCTTGATGGGCATGAAGGGGATGCCGAGGTCTTTCACTTTCTTGGCGTGCTTGGCGGCGGCGATGTCCTTGCGGAAAGAGGCGTCCAGGTCTGCCACGGCCTGCCGGTCGGCGAAGTTCACTACTATCTCCATCACGTAGCGCTGCGAGCGCGGCTGCAGGTTGTAGGAGCCGATGGTGCCGTAGGCGCCGTCGACCGTCATGAACTTGGAGTGCAGGCGGTGATGCAGGCCGCCCTCTTTCAGGTAGACGTTGGCGCCGGCCTGCACCAGCTCGGGGAAGCTGCCCAGGATCATGGCGCTCATCATCTTGTCGCCGATGGTCTCGAGCGAGTTGGAAAGGATGTTCACTTCTACGCCGCGGGCGCGGGCGTCCAGCAGGGCGATCTTCATGGCCGGCGGCATGACGATGATGGCGTTCTCGATATTGATGCGAGTGCGGGCGGCGTAGACCGCGCGCAGCATGGAAAGGAGGATATAGGGTTCCTTGCCGGGGGCGTTAACCACTATCGCGGCGTCTGCCCCGCCGGCGGCCGCGCCGTCGTAGGCGTTGGCGTCGGCGCGCAGCGGCAGGCCTTCTTCGGCCGCCTGCTCGTTCCAGGCGCCGGCGAAGAACGCCATCGCGTCCTTGAGCGCCGGGCCCTGCACCAGCACGTCGGTATCGCGCCACTTCTCCACGCCGGCCATGTGCGAGTACTCGTTGCCGATGTTCATGCCGCCAAGCACCGCGTACTTGCCGTCGACTATCAGGATCTTGGAGTGGAACTCGTAATAGTTGCGGGCCTTGGGCTGGTAGCGCAGCACCGGGATGCCGGCGGAGGCGATCTTGGCCAGGACGCCCTTGTCGTAGAGGCCGGCGGTGTCCTTGTCTATCATCAGCCGCACGTCGAGCCCCTCGCGCTTCTTAGCGATCAGCAGGTCCGCGGTGTGGTGGCCGGTCTCGTCGTCGTAGAAAGCCCAGGTGGTCAGGTACACGCTCTTCTTGGCGCCGCGGATGAGCTCCGCGCGCTTGCCGAAGGAGGCCGCGCCGTTGATGAGCGGGATGATCTTGTTGCCGGAGGAGAAAGGGGCCTGCTGCACAGCGCCGAGGCCGGCCAGGAAGGCCCGCCCGTCGGTAGTCGGCGCGCCGGGGCGGGTGAGGCCCAGGTGGCGGGCCGTCAGTTCGTCCCAGCCCTCTACGGCCTGCACGCCGGGCACGTGACCGTTGGACTCGAGCTCCGCGCCGATGTACATGGAAAGCACGCGGGCCGCTTCTTCGGGCTTCATCTTGGCGCCGGCGGGAAAGAAGCGCGCCAGGCGGGGGTCGCTCAGGACGCCCACGACCACGGGCTCAAGGATGCCTTCTTTATGGGCGAGGGCCAGCTGGGCGACGATGGCGTCGTCGATCTTGGAGGGATGGTTCCAGTTGGCGATGATCTGCTTTACCATGCGCTCCCTGAAAGCGGCCACCATTTCGTCCCGGTCCTGGCTGGAAACGGGCACCGCGGCGGGGGACGAGACTTCAGGCATCGGGACGGGGGCGGCAAAATCCGCGGAGGCTCCGAGCTGGCCCAGGGCTGACTGGCCGTAGCTGAGGTCCGCGAAGCAGGCTAGGAAGATGGCGAAGAAGGCTATGAAGATGGCGTTGAAAATTTTCAGGTCGTAGACGAGGGTTTTGTTTACCATGCTTATAGTTTAGCGCGCGGGCGGCCGCGCTAAAAGGGCCGTTAGGGCCCGGGAGCGTGATAAAAGGACCTAGTTGAAAGGACAAAGGACCTAGCGGCCCGGGAACGGTTCAGCGGTTTTCGGGATTGACGGAGAGCAGCCGGGCGTAATCGCGCAGGGCCCGGCCGGCCGCGCCCAGGGCGCCCTTGAAGGGATACCTCGGCGGGTCATCCTCCAGCTTCTCTATCACCAACAGGCCGTTGCCTATGCCCTCGAGATGGATGAAGTCAGCGGCCTCGCCCAGGGCGGCGCGCCAGGCGTCCCAATGGGCCTCCCGGCCGGGGAGGTTGGCGTCGTCCACCACCGCGTAGCCGCCGACGGCCATGGCGGGGAAGATATCGTAAAGCGCGGCTTCCGGGTCCCAGCCCTCGTGCGGCGCGTCTATCAGCGCCAGGTCGAAGGGGCCGAGCGCGCCCAGCAGGCCTTTGGGCAGCGCGGGGGTCAGCAGCAGCCGCGGCCCGTAAAAGCGCGGCCGCAGCGGGGCCACACGGAACTCCACTTTGGCCGGGCAGCCTGAGGTCTCCACCGCCTCGCGGGCCATGGTCGAATAGCGCGGAGAGCTGTCTATGGACAGCAGGTAGTTATCTTCCTGCGCCGCGGTTTCCCGGGCCAATACCAGCGTGGAAAAACCGGAACCGAACTCCAGCGCGCGGCGCACTTTAAGGGCCCGGGCGAAGGCCGCCACGAAGCGGCACGAAGCAGGGTCCAGCGCCCAGGGGCCCGGGTGCTCCATACGGGACACGTTTATCTTGTCCATCTCGGCTACCGCCGCGGCTATGTAAGGGTTCATATTATAACCAGTCCGTTGAGCGCGGCCCGCAGTTCAGCAGCAGGTCCAGCGCCGACATGTCCGGCTCGAAGCCGGGAAAAGCCTGCGGGTACTCCCGCGGCTTGAAATCCTGCCAGGCCAGCTTTATACCGGCATAGCTGAAGACGTTCGGGTCCAAATAGGCCTTCGCCCCAGCGCCCGAGAGGTACTCCCCCGCCCCGGCCGCCGCGCAGAGCCGCGCCAGCCTCGCGCTGGCTGACTCCTCCACCTTGAATTCCGAAGAGAACCGCACCGGCGTCTTGATGCCGAAGGCGTCCTTGAGAAAGTCCATCGTGGCCATGGCCAGGTCGGAGAGCAGGCGGTAATCGCGCGAGTAAAGCTCTTCCAGACCGGGCAGGTGCTGCTTGAAAAAAGGCGCCCGCGCGTAATTCATCTTTATCGCCTGCAGGTGGTCGCCCAGCCAGGTGCCGCCGCGGTCCAGCTCCACCTCGTTGATCTTCTGCGAGAAGCGGCCTTTGGACACCACCGGCGCCGTCAGGTACTGCCAGCCGCGCGGCGTGCGGATGCGGTTGCGGTTCTGGAACTCGCGCTTCTCGTACTGCACGTCGTCGAGGTAGATGAACAGGTCCGCCGCGCGCAGCTTGGCGAAGAAGCGCAGCCCGGGCCAGTACTGCAGTTGGTGTATAGCGGCTTTCATCCTTGGTTCAGTTCAGTCCGGCTTCCTCGCGGTGACTATCAGCGCCGAACCGGCGTACACCCGGCCCAGCGTGGCCAGCCAGAGCGCCTGCGCCAGCACATAGTATAGAACTTTAAGGGCGGCGGTAAAAAACGTTCCAAGGCCGCCGCCGGAGCCGTAAGGGTCGCCGGAGGTAGGCCGGGAGTTGCGTATGGAGACTTCTCCGAAGCCCGCCCGGAGCAGCAGGGCGCGCAGCGCTGACGGCGTGAAATTAAAATTGTGGATAACGGAAGGCCGCGCGCCCAGCGGCTTAAAAAAGCCCCGCAGCTCCAGCCGGTAGAGCGGCAGATGGAAAGAGGCGTTGAACTCGCGCAGGTAAAGTAGTCCGCCTGGCTTAAGCAGCCGCGCGCATTCGGCGGCAGCGGCCGCCGGCGCGTCCATCTGGCTGAACACCTCGAAGACGGTCACCGCATCGAAGGCTCCGGGCGGCAGGCCGGCATTCTCCACCGGGGCGGCGTGAACCTTGAACCCGGCGCCGGCAGCGCGCGCGGCCAGGCCCGGCTCTATCTCCACGCCTTCGGCGCTCCAGCCGCGGGCGGCCGCCGCGGCCAGGAGCTCGCCTCCGGCGCAGCCTATATCCAGCAGTCGTCCGGGCCGCCCGGCGCCTGCGCCCAGCGAATCCAGGGCGGCAGCGAATAACTTTTTTTTCGAACTGCCGTAAACCAGTTCCTCCCTGCCCGGCACGTAGGCTGGCGCGGCAAAGAACTTTTCCGCCCGCCACGCCAGGCCGCAGGCCGGGCAGCGCAGCAGGCCGGGCAGGGCTTCACGGGAGACGCAGCCGCAGGCCTGGCAGGAAGCGGCAGCGCTCATCCGATCAGCTCCGCGGCCGCGGCCAGCACTTCCGCTGGCGCCACGGCCTCCAGGCAGGCCGGGTTGGCGCAGTCGAACTTGTAGCAGGGCACTTCGCAACCGGGCACGTCCTTCCTGAGCACGCGCCGCCTGTCCTCCGGCACCGACGGCGCGAAGCGCCAGTGGTCGCCCGGGCCGAAGATGCAGACCGTTCTGGCGCCCGCGGCCGCGGCCAGGTGCATGGGCCCGGTGTCGTTGGTTATGAAAACGTCCAGCAGCCCATAAAGCGCGGCGTTCTGCCCTAGCGTGTAAAGCCCGGCCGAGTTGAAAACCCTGTCGGAGAGTTTCAGCGCCTCACACAGTTCCTTTTCTCCGGCAGAGCCGGTCGCCACCAGCAGCGCCGACGGATATTTCTCCAGCAGCAGGCCGGCCAGCGCCTTCCACCGCTCCACCGGCCAGCGGCGCGAAGGCCGGAAAGCCCCCGGGTTCAGGCCGATGAGCGGCCTGCCGGAAAGCCCCCGGTCGGCCAGGTCTTTCTGGAGGGATTTTTTGTCCTCGAAAGAAGGCGTGTAACTGATGACTGTATCGTGCAGCTGCAGCCCAAGCGGGGACAGCAGGCGGCCGGTCAGTTCCACCTCGCTCTTATGCTCCACCGCCCCCTCGTAAAAAGTGAAATCCCCCGCCGCGCCCAGCCCGTCCAGAACGCGGCAAACGGCAAGGCCGGGTCTAACCAGCAGGTTTACCAGGCGGGACTTCAGCAGCCCGCCGAAGGAGGAGACCAGGCTGAAATTGACCAGCGCGTCGAACTTCTCACGCCGGAGCGCGAGCAGCGTCCGGAAGAAAGCCAGCAGCGCGGCGGGGCCGGCGTAGCGGTATGCTATCGGCACGGAATGCACACGGTCCAGCCCCTCAATACCAGCGGCCAGTTCCCTGGAGCGGTCTATCGTCAGGAGTTCCAGCGAGGCGTCCGGGTAGGCTGCCTTCAGCGCCCGCACCGCCGGCGTCATCATCACTATATCGCCCAGCCCGGCCAGGTTCACCAGCAGTATCTTCCGTTTACCCCGCACGCTCCAGGCGCCGGAGATGGCGGCGGGCGGCTCGTGCCTGGCCTGCTCCAGCCAGAGGTGGAACACCGAGGCCGCGTGGATGCGGTCGTAGAGGTTGCGGCGGCCGGAGGCGTGTTCCTCCAGCATGCCGGCCACCCCGGCGGGCGAGAGCGCGCCGGCCGCCTTAACGTTCCGCGGGCTCAACACCTCGGCGGTAAAAGCTTTCAGCTCCCGCTCCTGCCATTGCGCCAGCGGCACCTGGAAGCCGCGCTTGGGCGCGGCCAGCAGCTCCGGCGGCAGCTTGCCGGCCATGGCCTTCTTGAGCAGGTACTTCAGTTTAAAGCCGCGCGTCTTGGCGGAGAGCGGAATGCCGGCCATGAACTCTACCAGGCGCGTGTCGAGGAAGGGCACGCGCAGCTCCAGCGAGTTGGCCATCGAGGCGCGGTCGGCCAGGCAGAGCAGGTCGTCGGGCAGGTAGTTGGCGAGCTCGAACCCCATGATGCCGTCCGGCCCCTGCGGCAGACCGGGCAGCGCCGCGCCGCCGCCAGAGACAGCAGCCGCCAGCTCAGGGGAATAAAAGGCGTTCTTCTCGCCGGGCGCGAGGTAGGAGAGCCAGGAATCATAGGCCCCGGCAAAATCAGCGGCGCCGCTGCCGAGAAAGCGCTTTGCGCGGCCGGGCAGGTTGAAAGAAGAGCGGCTCTCGGGCAGCAGCCCCGCGGCGCGCCCGGCCAGCCGCCGCAGGCCCGCGGGCAGCTTCAGGTAGCCGGGCAGCAGCCGCGCGCCGAGGTGCCGCGGATAGCCGCCGAACAGCTCGTCGCCGCCGATGCCCGCCAGCGCCACGGTGACATGCGCGCGCGCCTCTTTGGTCACCAGGTAATTGGCCAGGGCGGAAGAATCCGCGAAAGGCTCGTCGAAATGGCCCGCCAGTTTGCGGATGACCGCCCCGATATCCGGCTTTACCGGGATCTCGAAATGCTGCGCGCCGAAGCGCCCGGCTATGGCCCTGGCCGCGGCCGTCTCGTCGAAATCCCCGCCGCCAAAGCCCGCGGTAAAAGTCTTCACCCCGGCGCCCGCGTGTTCAGCCATGAAGGCCAGCAGCGAGGCGGAATCTACGCCCCCCGACAGCAGCAGCCCCAGCGGCACGTCGGAGACCAGCTGCTCCTTTACGCTTTCGGAAAGCAGGCTGCGTATCCCTTCCAGCCAGTACTCTTCCGGCTTGCCGCCATTGTCGGCCGGCTCCAGCCGCCAGTATTTCTCGAGCTGCACCGCGTTGTTGCGGAAGATCAGCGTCGAGGCCGGCTCCAGCTTTTTGACGCCTTTGTATATCGTATGCGGCGCGGGGATGTAGAGGTAGGTGAAGTAGTAGTCGAGGGCCACCGGGTCCAGGTCGCCGCAAATACCCGCGGCCCGGCGCAGCGCCTTCAGCTCCGAAGCGAAGTACAGCTTGCCGCCGGCCTGCGCGTAATACAGCGGCTTGATGCCGAACTGGTCGCGCGCGAGCAACAGCTTGCGCTCTTTCGAATCCCATAGCGCGAAGGCGAACATGCCGCGCAGCAGCCTGGGGAAATCGTCGCCGTGGTCCTCGTAAAGATGGACCAGCACCTCGGTGTCGGAACCGGTGGAGAACTTGTGCCCCTTGGCCTCCAGCTCACGGCGCAGCTCGCGGTAATTGTAGATCTCGCCGTTGAAGACCACGGAAACAGTTTTATCCTCGTTGTACACCGGCTGCGAGCCGGTGGAGAGGTCTATGACCTTGAGGCGGCGCATGCCGAGGGAGACGGCCTCCCCGTCGGAGAAGAAGCCCTCCTCGTCCGGCCCGCGGTGCTGCAGCGAGGCCGCCATGGCCCGCAGCAGCCCCTCGTTCTTAAGCCCGGCGAAGCCGCAGATCCCGCACATCAGCGGCCCCCGCGGTCGGATCCGTTCTGGGACTTCGGCATATCGATATTAAACAAAATATACAGGCCTGGCGGTCTTCAACCGCGCCGCGGCGAGAATTTATGTCTGATGAAATTCTGGGCCGGCGCCTCGAAATACCTGTACGCCAGGTACGCCGCCGCCAAAGTCGTCGCCAAATACACCGCCAGGAAGAACGGGCTGAACACCGGTATCGCGGTTTTCGCGGCCGAGCAGGCCAGGACGAGGCAGAGCTGTATCGGGAAATGGAGCAGGTAACTTGAGTAGGTCATGTTCCCCGCGGCTTCTATGAATTTTGCCGCGGACGGGCTCACCCGGACCGGACCGGAAACGCAGAATACCAGTATGGGCGCGTACACAAGGATATACAAGTCAGGATCGAGGTGACAAGCCTTGAACACCGGCACCGCGAAGGGAGCCGAACACAGGACGCCCCAGGCGGCCAGGACCAGCTTATGCGGCCGCTTGTGGACCTGCAAAGTCCTGCGCGCCATGGCCGCGAGTCCGCCCAGGTAGAATAGGGCGGCGGCGTCTATAACCGGGCTAGAGACTCCCGACATACGCGCGGCGGCGCAGGCGGCGATGATCACCATATTGACCCAGGCGGCCCTGCTCAGGTAGCGGAGCACGAGGAAGAAACAGACATAGACCAGCACCTCTACGGATATCGACCAGATCGGGCCATTATAACTCATGCCCTTTTGGAACCCCCAGTCGCTCCCCATGAACAATTGGAGCAGAAAATGGAAGAGGTCGTTGTTCTGGTATACGAAAAAGTAACCGTGGAGCTTGAAATAGGCGAACTGCAGCGACGCCGCAAACAAGAGGGTGACGGCATGCAGTGGGTACAGCCTCGAAAAACGGAGTACAAAAAAATTCTTTCCGTCCACCAGCCTGTCAGCGACAGCCTCCCGGTATTTCCAGAAGAAGATGAAACCGCTGACGCACCAGAATACCTTCACCCCGTCGGCCCCGTAATCGTAGAAGGCCCGCAGCAGCGGGTAAAACGGCTGCCGCAGCCGGAAAATATCGGCCGGGATATCAGCCGCGAAGGCGAAATGCTGGTAATGCCAGAACAATATACCGAAAGCCGCCGCGAAGCGGACGAGTTCAAGCCCAAGGAGCTTGTTCCCCGTGGTCTCAGAATTCCTGTCAGGCATAGGCGGCTAAAGAGGGGCGCTTAGAGCGCTGCGCGCGCGAGCGGCGGACCGGACAACTTCCTTCGGATCCCGCCCGCTCCGTCATTTTATCAACTCCGCGTCCACGGTCAGGGCCGGGAATATCCTGAGCGGGCTCTGCTCGTAAACGTCCGGAGCCAGGTTAAAGAGCGGCTCCAGAATTATGTTCCATACGGAAAGTCGCTTGCCAAAAACTATTTTTACCCGGCAGGAAGAGAACGTGAAGTCGAAGTAGCCGCAGTCCCGCGCATAGTAGAAGAACGTGTTGTAGCCGTAAAAATGCCTGTGCGTCGGGTCCTGAAAGGCGTACTGCCATGTAAAATGCGGGACGGAGATCCTGGCCAGCCCGCCTTTTTTAAGTATCCGGTGCACCTCTTTCATCGCCCGGTTATGGTCGACAAGATGCTCCAGGCACTGGTCCATAAAAACCTCGTCCACGGTACCGTCCTGGAACGGCCACGGGTATTCGTCGAGGTTCCAGACCACTTCCACTTTGGGGGCGCCCGGGTTGACGTCTACGTTCACGTAGCCCTCGAGAGGTTTACCGCCCGAACCTAGATTTACCTTCATACAGTTCCCCCGCTTCCGCCGCCGCGCACGGCCAGAGCTTCTTTTACGGCCGCCTTCATCCTCTCCACCGTCAGGTCCGCCATGCACTCCCCGCCGCCGCGCTGTCCGCATGGCCGGGCCGACCGGAGCACCACCTGTCCTGGCCCCAGCGGCGTCCATTTCACCGGGTCGGTCGGACCCATCGTGGAAACTCCCGGGATACCCAGCGCGCTGGCCATATGCAGCGGGCCGGAATTATTGCCCACGAAAAGGCCGCACCTGCGCATCAGCGCGCAAAGCACGTCCGTACCGAGGCCGATCGCCCTTACCGCTGTTTTCCCTGCGGGCAGCCCGCTGGAAATTTCGTCCGCCAGGGCGCTCTCTTCCGCGCTGCCGATAAGCAGCAGGCTGGCGGAGTATTCCACGGCCAGCCAGGCGGCCAACTCCCTGAACCTGGCGGCAGGCCACCTCTGCGACGGATAAAAACCGCCGGGGTGCATGGCCACCAGCAGGCGGCTCCCTGAAACGCCGGAATCGCTCAGGACCTTCTCCGCGGCGCCTTCCGCCGCCTCCGATGTAAAGAGCTCCGGTTTTTGTGAGGGTTCCGTGATGCCAAGAGCCCCCAGGAGATAGAGAGCTTCTTCGACAAAATGCCTCCGGTCGGCCGGCGGGGCGACCCGCATATTGAAGAACAGGCCCCGGCCATGCGATTCATATCCCAACCGGAGGCGCGCCCCGGAGAAAAAAGCCAGCAGCGCGGTTTTCAGTTCGGGCCCCTTGTAGGGGTCTATCGCGAGATCGAAAGCGCGCGCGCGCAGCTCCCGCAGGGTCCGCAGCCCCTCCAGCGCCCCCCCCCGCCACGGCACCGCTCGTCCGACCCGCGGGTCCGCGGCGATAAGCGCGCAGCAGGCAGGAGCGGCCAGAACGGTAATTTCAGCCTCTGGATATTTCTCTTTCAGGGCCCCGAACGCAGGCGTGCTGAGCACCATGTCCCCTATCCTGTCAACGCGGATGAACAGAATGGCGCGGGGCCGGTCAAGGGCCGGCGCCGCCGCGGCCGGGAAGAAGGCGCGAAGAGGCAGAAGGACCGCCGAGCGCAGCGTAAAATAAATATTTTTCAGAAAGTTTTTCATCGGGCCGGTGCGCCGCGCCGCGCAGGCTGAGCGGGAAGCATTTCCTCGTAGACGGCGTGGATCCCTTCCGCCGTTCTACGCACGCTGAATTTCTCCACTGCCAGCAGCCGCGCTTTTTCCCCCATCCCGCGGCGCAAGGCTTCGTCCTTAAGCAGTATGGCCCCCCGCCCGGAGAGGGCGCCGGCGTCCCCTGGCGGGAACAGGAAGCCGGTCTCGCCGTCCGCCACCGCCTCGGTATTGCCACCTACCGCGGTCGCCAGCACAGGTTTGCCGCAGGCCATGGCCTCGATAATAGAGCGCGCCAATCCCTCGGGCCATAAAGAAGGCAGAACAAGGATGTCCAAAGCGGCCAGGAACGGCGCGGTGTTATCCATGAATCCGGCAAAAATAATGGCGCCGGTCAGGCCTAAAGCCCGGGCCCTATCGCGCAGGGTTCCCTCAAAGGCGCCGCGCCCGGCTATAGCCAGACGCGCTTCCGGGAAGTCCTTCCTTAGCGCCGCAAAGGCTTCCAGCAGGGTCTCTATACCTTTTGCTTCCACCAACTGGCCGCAGTACCCCAGCAGCGGCGCCTCCGTTGGGACGCCCAGCTTTTCCCGCAACCCGGAGCCGGCTGACGGTCTATACTCCGTGGTGTCCACGCCGTTATAAACCACGCGCACCCTGCCGCTGCCGGAAAAACGCGCCGCCACGCTCCGCGAGACGCAGATTATCCGGTCGCAGAGCAGCCGGACCAGCCTGTCCTTGAGACCGCCGCTCTCGGAAACCCTGGCGTGGAAAACCACGGGCGCACCGCCGGCGGCGTGAGCCAGGCCCGCCAGGAGGGCCGAGCCGAGGGTATCGCAATGAACCAGGGAAGCCCTGGTTTCCTCAGTTATCCTGCGCAGCGACGCGGCGTAGGAAAAGATTTCCCACACCCGCCAGGTTTTGAGCGCCGGCTGGGGCAAAAAAACGGTCGCTATCCCCATGTCGGAAACCGCCCGGGATACCTCGCCTTCGGCGGGGCACAGGACCACGGGCCAAAACCGGGCGCGATCGAGGTTCTTTAATATAAGGAAGAAGCTGCGCTGCCCCCCGCCGACGACGTCGGTGAAGCCGGAAACATACAGTATCCGGGATACGCGCGTTTTTTCTTCGTTTCCGGTCCACATATAGTCCTGGCGCCGCGGCTCAGGCGACCGCACCCCTCCGTTGCTGGTCCCAAAGCGTGGCGTAGGCGGAGAAATAAGTGCAGGCGGACAGCAGGCAGACCAGGAGCCCCTGCACGCCGTCCAGAAATCCCATCTTATATATGTACTTGTATCCAAAGATCAGCATAGGCTTCATTATGAAGTAGTACGCGCAGTTGGCCCCGTTAATGCGCACGCCTTTATCCCCGTACTCCAACGCGGTGAGATATGAATACCGCCTGATCTTGCCGAAGTATTCGCTGAAGTCGTCGCCGCCGTAATGAATGAAGTGGTTTTCAAGCTTGCCGACACTGCCTGACGGCGCGAAGGAGTCCAGGAACCTCTCCTTTAGATTATACCCGCCCTTCTCCTTGTTGAACAGGCGCAGGTACGTGGGATCGAACCAGCCGCAATGCCGGATCTCCCCGCCGATAAAGACGGTCAGGCCGCGCATCAGGAAGGCGTCGTGCCGCCCGGACTCTACGGCGGCCCGGATCTCCGCGCAGAGTTCCGGCGGGAAATACATGTCGGCGTCCACGGAGAGCACCCAGCTATTGGAGGTTTTGCGCAGCACGTGATCCCGCTCCACGGGGAAGGATTCGAATTTTTTCTGGTATATTTTCTCGGTATATTTGCGGCATACTTCCGCGGTGCCGTCGGTGCTGAAGCCGTCCAGCACCACGATCTCGTCGGCCCACTTGAGGGAGTCAAGGCATCTGCCTATATTGGCGGCCTCATTCCTGGTTATTATAGCGACCGACAGTTTTGTCATTTAGAGTTCTCCCGCCCGTGTCCGGGAACAAGGGCTTCATAAAGGGCCGTAACTTCCGCCGCCATCCGCTTTAGCGTGAACTTTTCCTCCACGCGGATCCGGCCGCGGGCGCCCATGGCCGAGAGCGCGGCCGGGGCTTTCAGGAGCCTGACGATCGCCCTGCCCAGGGCCGCGGAGTCCCCGGCGGGACAAAGCAAGCCGGTCTCGCCGTCCAGTACGACCTCCCCGACGCCGCCGGAATTAAAAGCGGCCACGGGCAGGCCGGCGGCCATGGCCTCCACGCAGGCAAGGGAAAACCCTTCCCTTACCGACGGCAGGACAAAAAGCGAGGCCGCGGAAAGCAGCGCGGGGATATCATTGCGCTCGCCCAGGAACTCCACGGAACCGCCAAGCCCCAGGTCCCGGCTGCGGGCGGTCAGTTCTTCCAGCAGGGGGCCGCCGCCTGCGATGCGCAGCCTGAGCCCGGGCACGCTTTGCGCCGCGGCTTTAAAGGCTTCAAGCAGGAATTTGTGGCCCTTGTGCGGATACAGCGAGCCGGCGCTGAACAACACCGGGTCTTTCTTAGGCGCCGGAGGGAAGGAGTAAGCGGCTTCGTCCACGCCGTTATAGATGACCAAGAATTTCTCTCTGCCGCCGTAACCTGCCCGGAAGAAAGACTCCCGGACCGCCTCCGAAACACACACTACCCGCCCGGTAAACCGATTCAGGGACCTGTCGACCAGGCGGGACCTGAAGCCGAGGGAATGGAACGTGGTATGCAGGTGGGTGACCATGGATGGGACGCGAGCCCGCAATCCCGCCAGCCGGCCGAACACAGAACAGAAATAGCCGTGCGCGTGCAAGATATCCGCCCCGGCGCCGCTTAACTCGCCCGCAAGTGCCAGCACATTCAGCGGGTTGCGATAAGTTTTAAGTCCCAGGACCCGCGTCTTTACGCCGAGACCGGCGGCCCTGGCTTCTAGCACCCCGCCTTCGGCCAGCGCCCAGATCTCAACGTCAAACTTTTCCTTATCGAGACTGGCGCACAGTTGGCAGACGAGATTCTCCATGCCCCCCAGCCTGAAGGTTTCCAGCAGATGTATTACTTTTATCCGTTTCATCTGTAAATTTAATTTTCAGCGCCGCTGGCTACCAGAGCCTCTTCCCACGGCTGAACCGTTTAGTCAGGATATCGCGGAGAGCGCGAAGATTCTGGATATACGCCTGATAATACCACGCCGCGTTCTCCCGCCAGGCTTCCCTGACGCCTATATTCCCCGGCGAGAAAGACCGCGTCTTGTCTTTTCTTTCAAAGATGTGCGCGGCAAACTGATAGACCTCGAAGACCGCGAACTTAAGCAGCTGCGAAACTGGAAGGTTAAGCATCCTGAAACGGATCTCGCCCTTCTTGGCGGCAACGCGGGCATAAAAGGACGGCAGGCGCTTTATGGTCCGGCTGCTGTAATGTATCGCCTCCGCCCCGGGAACCACCTTTACCGAATAACCCGCCATGCCCGCCCGCGCGCAATAGTCGATATCCTCCGCAGCGAACGGGGAGAACCCCTCGTCCAGAAGCCCGATCCTGTCCAGCAGGGCGCGCCTGATAAGAAAGACCGCGCCTATCACCGCATCGACCTTCCAGGGTTTCGCCCGTTCATCCGGAGCGGCAGGCGGCTCCGCAGGCGGGAACCCGTAAGGGGTTATCGCCCTGCCCAGGCTCTGCAGCGTGCCGTCGGGGTACAGCAGGCGGCAGCCCAGCACTCCGGCCAAGGGGTCGCTTTCAGCCGCGGCCACCATCTCCGCAAGCCATTTGACACCCTTTAACTCAATATCGTTGTTGAGCAGAAGCACATAGTCAGCTTGATATTTTTCAAGGGCGTACCTGATCCCGGCGTTATTGCCCTTGGAATATCCCAGGTTCTCCGGCAGCCGCACCAGGTCCGTCCTGGGGAAGCATTCTTTCGCCCGGTCCGCCGATCCGTCCGTAGACGCGTTATCGGCCAATACCACTTCAAAATTCCCGTATTCCTGGGCAAATACCGAACCAAGGCAGGTCTCCAGGAAGTCCTTCCCGTTCCAGTTGAGGATGATGAATACTACGTTAGGTTGCATATGATCGGCCTAGGCCAGGAAGTTTCCCGGACTAGGCTATTCTACGCTTTCCCGCTCCTGTTTTTCCAAAAGGTCTCCGCCCCGCGACGGCGGTAATACCACATAACGTACTTGAACACGTGTCCGCTTACAGCGGTATGCTCCAGGACTCTCGCCAGCGGGAAATAAACCGAGAACCTGAGAGCCCGGAGGACCTTCAGGTAAAAAGGAGCTGGCCGCCCAGCCTCAGCGCCGCCCGTCTTCACCCGGAATAGTTCCGCCGACTCCCCGACTTTCAGCATGCGCGCGCAGGCCGCAGAAAGCGTGGTCCTGTGATCGTGCCAGGCTGCGGCCTTTTTATCGTAGTAAAGTTTAAGGCCGCGGGCTTTGAGCCGCAGGCCCAGTTCCAGGTCTTCGTAGGCCGCCCATTTAAAATCCTCATCGAACAGTCCGTTACCGGTCACGAACTCTTTCTTCAAAGAGATGTTGCAGGTGTAGAAGAACCTGGCCGGGTCCGCTTCTGCCCCATCCGTGAGTTCCCCATAGCCGAACTGAGGGCCGCCGTTTTCCAGCCATTTCATGAACGGCGTGACCTTCAGAGTTTCGGCCCATGTCACATATCCAAGCAGGGCCGCGTCCGCCCCCGCGTTAGCCGCATGCCAGGCCGAATGCCTCTCCAGCAGGCCGGGAGAGGCCATGATGTCGTCCCCGAGGAACAGGAGGATCCTGCCGCGGGCGTTTGCGACGCCGGCGTTCCGCGCGGCGGCCGGACCTTTCTGCGGTTGTCTGAAATAGCGGAGTTGTCCGGGTTTCATAAGGCCCCGGGCCGACGCAAAAGATTCGGTCCCGTCCGAAGATCCGTCGTCCACGATCAGGACCTCGTACTCCGAGGCGGGATAGCTCTGCGCTGAAAGGGCCTGCAGACAGGCCTTCAGTTTTTCTTTCCTGTTGTAGGTGGGGATTATAACGCTGAGTTGCATAATCTCACTTCCCGATCAGCCAGAAGTTGTGAAGGCTCAGCCAGTAAAACCGCTCCAGCGGCTTCTGGAAGCGCGCCAGAAAAGTCCTGGTCGCGGCCGAATAGGGCATGAACCGGTGATTTATCCAGGGGAAGAGCCCGTCCACAAAATCCCGCTTACCGCCGATCACGGAGAAACTGGTGAAACCGTTGCTCGAAAACACGTCCCGGACGCGCCCTGGCGTCATAAACTGCTCCAGAGCCTGACTCCCCCAATAGTTGAACGGCGCCCAGGAATCTTTTTCATAAAAGCCGAGAGTTTCTTCCAGCTTCTTCACTATCCCGGCCACATTGCTGTAATTCGGCACGGACAGGAAGACTTTTCCGCCGCTGTTGAGCACCCGGAAAAACTCCCTGGCCGCCAGGTCCTGGTCCGGGATATGTTCAAAGCTGTCTATACAGAAAAGACAGTCGAAAGAGCCGGAAGCGAACGGCAGCGCCTGGGCGTCGGCCTGAACGACGTTAGGGGTTATCTTCTTTGACAACGCCACGGACCTGGCCGAGATATCTATCCCCTTATAGGCCCCGGCCTTCTCTTTCGCGTACCGCGCGAACCAGCCAGAGCCGCAGCCAACGTCCAGGACGCTCTTGCCGCGAAGGTCAAATTTCAGCGCGGCCAGGGTCTCGGTCAGGTAGGCGTCTCCTGGGCCCGGCTCCGCGCCGACCCCGCCGAAAGGGGAACTTATCATCCCGGGGTGGCTGTCGTAGTATCCCGAAATTTTCCCCGCGGTCTTCCTGATGATGAATATTTTGCGGACCGGGCTCCCGAAGTTCAGCAAGAGGGGCAGCAGCCTGAACGGGAGAAAGACCATGCGCGCCAGGTTTGCGGCCGAGCCATGGGCTTTATAGTCCCAGGTTTCCGGGGAGATGGCCGCGGCGATAAAGCTGAGATATTTCCCGGCGGCGGAGGCCTCCGCCCTCATTATCAGGAAATGGACCAGGTTGTTCTCGTTCGAGACGGTCTCGAAACTTACGCCGCGCCTCTTCAGGAAGGTCGTTACTCCGGCCTCGCCGGGCAGCCCCTTGGCTGCGTGGTCAGCCAACCAGTCTGGCAGCTTAATGCCGCGGTGTTCATACCAGGCCAGCAGTTTCTGCTCCCAGCGCCCGTAGGTTTCCCGCACCGGGAAAGAGAGAAAAAGGGTTTTGCCCGTGACACGGAGGAGCTCGCTGATCGCGCGCTCCCTGTCGCCTTCGGCGATATGCTCCAGCATATCGCTGCAAACCACCACGGGGAACGAGGCATCCTTGAACGGCAGCGCCAGCACGGACCCTTTCAACTGGCGGAAGCGGCCGCCGTCTTTCAGAGAATCTCCGCCGAACCCGGGATCAAGCCCGACCACGTCCTTTCCAGACAGGTAAACGTTTATCCCGCTTTCCCCCCCGCCGACCTCCAATATGCCGCCGCTGCCCTCCTTCTTTACGAGGCGGCTGAGCGGGATGTAGCGCATCATCTGGTTCAGCATCGCTTCCCCCACCAGCCGCCCGGCGGCAGCAGCGAAGCCAGCCCGGCGCGCGCTAAATTCAGGTCGTACGAGTCCAGGCAGTTCCGGCGCAGGACTATGGCGGCATAGACCAGCAGGAAGGCCAGCCCCTCCGCCAGCAGCAACGCCCCTCCGCCCGCGCGGCCCTGCGAAGGTTCGATCCAGCGGTTTACGGAATACAGCAGCGCGGCCGGCAGGGCGGAAGCGTATAGAGGGACGAGCAGCGCCTCCCGCGCGATCTTTCCCGAATCCAGGCGCAGCTTGGCGTGCAGTTTAACAAAGAAGTACAGCGGCCCCAGGATCAGCGAAACAGCGGAAGCCGCGGCCACTCCAAAAAAACCGGCCGGCTTTACCAGCGCAAGCGTCAGCGCAATGTTGGAAACCGCGCTGATGATAGCCGCTCCCATCTGGAATTCCGGCCGCCCTATCGCCGCAGCGACAGAAGTCCCCACCCCGGCCAGCAGGTTTGCCAGATAGCCGACGGCCAATATCTGGAGCACCCAGGCAGAGCGCTCGTACCCGGGGCCGACCCACACCGCCATAAGCCGGCCGGCGGCCGCGATCACAAAGAAGAACACCGGGAAACTGGCCAAGGCCAGGTATTTAGAACCCCTCAGATACAGCTCCCTGAGCCTGTCCTGATCGTTCTTCGCGTCCAGGTCGGAGGCCGCCGGCAGCACCGCCGAAACCAGCAGCAGCGGAAGCTGCCTCACCTGCTGCGCTATCGAAGAACCCAGTTGGTAAAGGCCTACCGAGATCACGTCGATGAAGTAGGCGATCAGCAGCCGGTCGGTCTGAAAAACCAGGACCTCGGCTATTTTCGAGAACTGCATTTTGAAGCCGAAACTGAACAACCGCGCGAACATTTCCCCGCTGAAGCGGGACAGCCCGACCCGCAGGCCTGGCAAAACCCTGAACGCGGCGAAGATATTGGCCGCGCCGGCCAGCGCCAGAACGACGGCGTTATTCAGCATCAGTCCGCGCAAGCCATAGCCCTTTTCAAGAAAGAACACCGTTCCGAGCACCATTGGCAGGGAAACGCCCACCGCTATCTTGTTGGAAACATCCATCCGCTGCAGGCCCTGCGGAATGGCCCCGAACACGCTGAGCGCGTTGGAAACGACCAGCAGCGCGACCCCCAGCCTGAGAACGAAAACAGCTTCCGAAAAGAACGCTGGGGGGATCCGGAACAGGCCGAGCAGTCCCGGTGCCAGTAAATAAGCCGCAGGGATCACCAGCACGGCAAAAGCCGAATAAACGATTACCCCGGTGCTGACCAGACGGTCGATGCCTTCCTGGTCCCGCTTGGCGCGGTATTCGGAAATATACTTCACATATGACGTCCCCATGCCGAAATCCAGCAGGTTGAAGTAGCCTGTTATCACTCCCACGATAGCCCAGATTCCGTAGCGCTCGACTCCGACGTGCGCCAAGATATAGGGCGTAAGCAAAATGGAGATCAATATGCCCCAGAACCGCCCCGCAGCGTTGAACAGCGTGTTTTTGATTATAGTTTCAGAGGCGCCAGAAGACATGATCAGGCTTTGTCTCCGGAAGGCTGAGTTACGGCTGAGCCCGATGTTTTGCCGGTATTGTAAAGTACGCTCAAAAGCGCCGCTACGAACCAGAACGGCTCCATGATGCGCACGACTATGAAATTGTTAACGCCCACGGCCTGGAAGAGCAGGCCGACCAGCGCGATCGTGAAGCCCAGGGAAAGCGCCCGCACCAGCGGCGACGCGTACATCCGGTAAACCGCCCTGGCCGTAAAGAACAGCCTGTAGATCATCCAGATGAACAGCACGGCCCCCAGCAGGCCGAGCTCCCCCAGTACCAGTGAATACTGCGTATCTCCCAGCCCCACTCCGGTAACGCCCCACCCGAAAAAGGGATGCTTGGGAAGCTTTTCTAAAATGGTGCTTTTAAGCGAGTACACACGGGCGGCGGCCGAATCTTCCAGCCTCACCTGGCCGCCCAGGGCGGTTTCGAAAGATTGCGTTGCGTAAACGCCGCTGTAAGTCATCTGTATGCGGTCCATTACCCTGGTTTTCACGTTAGGCACCAGCAGGAAAGCCAGGCCGCCTAAGGCCAGGAACCCTATCAGGAAAAGTCTGCGTTTGCGCGAGAAGAAAAAGAGGGCCGGGATCATGGCGGCGAACCCCATATACGAGGACCGGGAAAAAGTGAACAAGAAGGCCGGGAAGGCGAAGATAAGGGTCGAAAGCGCCAGCAACGGGAGGCGCCCTCCCGTTTCGCTCACCAGCCCCAACAGGATCCCGAATACTATCAGGTAGTAGCCGCCGAGCGACGCCGGTTCCGAATCGCGCGGGTCGCCTATCGGCGCCTCGAAAGGCGCGGTCGCGCGCGCGGCGACGCCAGAACTGTAGTAATAGTAGTAGGCGTACACCGTCACCAGCAGCGCCACCACCAGGCCATAGCGCAGAAATTTCTTTACGTCCTCCTCGGACTCCACCACGTTGACCGTCATGAAGAACAGAAGGAAATACTCGATATACTTGAGCACGTAAAGCGAGGAGATTTTCCAGCTCAGGTCCCCGCGCATAACACCCAACCCCGTGGAAACCACGCAGAGCGCGGTATACAGCATCACCGGCATCTGCACCGGGGTGGCGGTGATGAAGGGTTTATGCTTAAAAATGGCCGACCGCGCAAACCACGACAGAAAGATGATGGCTATGAAAATATCGTCGTAGCGCACCACAAGCGACCGTGAGCCGCTTACCGCCCCAAGGCCTATCTCCGGGGAAAGCAGCATGGAGAAGACCAGCAGGGTAAGGCTCAGCCTTGGGGAAAAGAAAGCGAACAGGCCGACCAGGCAGGAAGCGGCCAGCACTACCAGGTGGGACTGCGCGCCGGCCGCGGCCATGAACCCCAGCCACCCGGCGGCCGCCAGTGCCACGAGGACTATAATTATCGGCATCAGAGTTTAACGGCGCGCGTAGTTCTTGTAATCGGAGTAGTAGTAGCCGTACTGCGGGCCCATCTCGGAGGCGCGCACGCCGTTGAGCACCACGCCTATCATGCGGGCGTTCACGCCGCCTATCTGCTCCTTGGCGCGCCGCAGCGCGCCGCGGGCGATCTTGCCGGCCTTGTAGACCAGCACCACGCCGTCGGAGGCGTGCTTGGCGATCATCAGCGAATCGGCGAACAGCAGCACGGGCGGGGTGTCGAAGATGATCATGTCGAACTCGCCCTTCAGCTCTTCCATCAGCTCCGTCCAGTTGGCGGAGTCCAGGATGTCTATCACGTTGTCCGGCTGGGTGCCGCAGTTGAGTATTTTAAGGTTCTCTATCCCCTGGAACCGCATCAGCTGGTCGAAGTCCAGCCCGCCCATGATAAAGTCGGCGCTCTCGAGCACGGTATCGCGCCAGTCGGCCTTGCCGGCCAGCACGTCGCTCAAGCCAGGGTCCTTGCGGGTACCGAAGATCTCGCAGACGGCGGGGCGCCTGAGGTCGGCGTCGATCAGCAGCGTCTTAAGGCCGGAATGGGCCGAGGCCAGCGCGAAATTAACGGCGGTAAGCGTTTTCCCCTCGGCCGCGCCCGCCGAGCTGAACACCAGGGAAACGCTAGCCTTGGTGTTGAGGTTCGACATGATGTTGGTGCGCAGGGTATGGTAGGACTCGATCACGCCCGAGGCGTAGCGTTTGTTCACCACCAGCACGCTGCGGAAGGCGTCCACGGTGTAGCGCTCCTTCTTGAACACCTGCGTCAGCCAGTTGTCCATGTGCTTCTCGCTGAGTATATTGGGGATGATGCCCAGCACCGGCAGCTTCAGGAAATTCTCGATATCCTCGATGGTGGAGATGGAGACGTCCAGGTTCTCGAGCAGGAACACCACCACCACGGCGAGGAACAGGCCCAGCACGGAGCCGGCGAGCATGTTCAGAGGGCGGTTCGGAGAGATAGGGGAATTTTCAGGCAGGGGCCGATTGACCACGCCCACGAAGGAGACCATGGACGAGACGCCCAGCTTGGCCTCCTCGTACTGCTTGTTCAGCGTGGTATAGAGCTCCTCCTGCATGCGCAGTTCGCGGCTGATGCGGGCCAGCGCCACTTCCTGGGCCGGGATCTCACCCAGCCTGGCCTCTATCACGTCTATGCGCTGGTCCACGCTGAGCACGTCGGGATGGTTCGGGGTGTATTTTTCCAGCAGCTGCTTCCTGCGGATCTCCAGGTCGGCCAGCTGGTTGGCCATGGCCGCGCCCAGCCCCGTCTTGGGGTTGCGCTCCACGAAGTTCTGCTTCTGCCGCTCCAGGGCGCGCAGGTTGTCCTCCACCTCGTTCTTGCGGCCGGAGATGTCCTCCAGCGTCTTGCGGGCCTGCAGGCTCTTCTGCTCCAGGTCGAAGTCGCGGTAGGCCTCGATAACCGCGGAGGCTATGTCGGCAGCGCGCGTCGGGGAATTGCTGAAGGCGGAGAGCGAAATGAGGTTGGATTCCTGCAGGCGCTCCACCTTGTAGGCGGACGCTATCTCCGCGGCGGACCGGCCGCCGGAGGGCAGGCCGAGGCGGGCCGCGGCGCGCTCGGAGACTTCCGAGGAGGTTATGACCTTGAGCTCGGTGGCAACGGCGCTCCACGGGTCGTAATCCATCATGTCCGAGCCGGGCATCTTGGAATAGGAAAGCGGAGGCTTGATCTTGATGAGGGCCTGGCTGCGGTACACCGTCGGCTGCAGCCGGGTGTAGAACATCGTGGAGAAGATGGTGACGGTGAATACCAGCAGCGCCACCCACTTGCGGCGGTTGACTATGCGCCAGTAATCGTAAAGTGTAAGTTCGGCATCCATAGTTAATTCTTATTGGCTACGATACCGGCGGTGACCGCGAACAGGAACAGCGTGGCCCAGGGCAGGAAGTTGTCTGTGACCCACCTGGCCGCAGCGGAGTAGGGCTTGCGGGGGATGTAGATGATATCGCCGCTGGCGAGCAGCACATTCTTTTCCATGTCGCCGGCAAGCACCTTGGCCAAGTCGGCCTGCAGCACCTGCTCCGTGACCTTGCCGTCCTCGCCCTTGACCTTGCGAAAAATGCGCACCTTGGAGTTGCGGGCGTAATCCTGGTGTCCGCCAGCCTGCGCCAGCAGGTCCAGCAGCCTCATCCCCTCGCGGTACTCGTAGTAGCCCGGGCTCATCACCTGACCAATGGCCGCCACGCGGCTCGACGAGAACTTGCGCACGTTCAGCGTAATGGCCGGGTTGGAAACGTATTTGGAGAACTTCGCGGTCAGCACTTTTTCCAGCTCGCCCGGCCTCATGCCCTGCGCCTTCAGCGAGCCCAGCAGCGGGATCTCTATGGTGCCGTCGGGCTGCACCGTCACTTCCTTGGAGAACTCCTGCGCGGGAAAGACATTGACGTTGATAACGTCCCCGGCCTCAATGAAATAGTCCTTCGCCGCGTCCGCGGCCGCCTCGAGGCAGAAAACCGGCAGCGTGTTGAGGAAGGTGAGCAGCGACAGCGCCAGCGATATGGTTTTCATAGCTTAATTATATATATTTATTCCCGCGTTTTATCTGTCGTCGCCCTCTATTGCCTTGGCGAGGCTTTTAACCAGCACGCGCAGCTCCTCAACCTTCTGCTCCAGCTCGCGGTCGTGCGCGGCGCCCGGCGCCCGCTGGCCGGCCCCTCCGGAGACCGCCTTTGCGCTGAGCAGCTCCACGCGGCGCGACAGCGCGTCCACGCGCTCGGCCAGGCCCTGCTGCTCAGGGGCGCGGTGGCGCGAGAGGAAAGAGGCGCGGAGAAGCGTCAGGCACATGACCAGCGAGAACAGCGAGAACACCACCGCGCCGATGAGCACCAGGTAGTCCAGCCCTGAGAGGACGCCGCCGAGCGAAATTATCAGCGCGGCCAGCATGCCGAACAGCATCGCTTCCTTGTTCTCGGCCCAGGCGGGGTTGGAGGGGACCTCCTTGTCCCCCGCGCGCCACTCCGGCAGCCGGTAGGGGCGGACCGCGGCCTCGCGCCTCGGCGCGGCGGCCTCGCCGCGCGGCGGCCGGGCCGCGGCGTGGAATTCCTCCTCCGCCGGGGCCGGCAGCGGGCCCACTTCGCTCTTTAGCCGGTCCAGCAGGTTCTTAAGATCTTTGGTGTCGGTCATAACCCGCCGCCTTTAGCCGGCGCCTGCGGCAGCGCACGCTCGCGGGCCTCCAGGCCCTCGCGGATGCGGTCGAAAGTCCTGATCAGCTCTGCCTTGCGGGCGTTGAATTCCTCCTCCAGCGCCCTCTCGCGCAGCTTCAGCTGCTTGCCGCGGGTCGCCTGCTGGGCCTCGAACTCCTGGGAGCGGGTCTCCAGCGACTTGTTCTTCTCCTCCCAGCGTGCCAGCATGTCCAGCTCTTTCCTGTTCACTTTCTCGTAGAGCTCCTGCATCTTGGCGACGTAGCGGGAGTTCAGGTCCCCTTCGGTCTCGGAAGTTTTAACCTTCAGCGCGCCCAGCGCGTCCTCGCGCTCGGAGAGAGCGGCGCGCAGCTCCTCTATCCGCTTCAGGGCCTCGGCGCGGGCGGCTTCCGACCCCGCCAGCCGGGCCTTCAGGTCCTCGATCTCCTTGCGGAGGCGGGCCTCGCCGCGCGCGCAGTCCTCGCGGTGCTTGGCGGCGCGGCCGGCGTACTCTGTCTCGTAGTCGTTGATGATCTGCCCGAGCGACTTCAGGTCCGGTCCGAACTCCTCCAGCACGGCGTTAAGGTGCACGGAGACCGGGTTCTTTTCGCTCCACAGCCTGGCGGCCAGCGCCTTCAGCCGGTCTATCAGCTCGACGGGCACGCATTGAATAGCTTTTTCTTTTTCCATATAGCCGCTCCTCTTACCTGCCCTTCCGGTACTCCATGATGGCACGGGTCAGCTCGGCCTTCATCTGCTCCAGCTCCTGGGACTTGAGCGAATAATCCTTCTCCAGGTTCAGCCGGTGGTCGTTGAGCGCCTGCTCCTTCTCGGACAGCGCCCGCTTCTGCGCGAAGAGCTCCTCGTTGAACTTGTCGGCGCGGCGGCTGAAATCCTCGTTCATGCCGTCGAGCTCCAGCTGCTTCTGGCGGAACTGCTTCTCCCTGTCGGCCAGCTGCTTCTCTTTGGCTTCCAGCAGTTCCTCCAGCTGCGCCAGGCGGGCTTCGCTGCGGGCCTTCTCTTCGGCGGCGGCGTCGCGGAAGCGCTGGTCCTGCTCGGCCACCTGCTTCATCAGCTCGGCGGAGGAGGTCTGGCGGTAGCGCATCATCTCGTGCTCCAGGTCCTGGATCTTGACCTCGGCGCCCTGTATGTAGCGGTCGCGGCGGTCCATCTCTTCCATCAGGCGGGCCTTCTCGGCGTCGTGCTGGTCCTCCAGCACGCGGACCTCGTCGGTGCGCTCCTGCTTCAGCTTGGCCAGCTCCTCGTGGGCGTGGCGCAGGCGCTCCTCGGCCAGCTCTACGGCAGCGTTCACGGCGCCGGTCACGGTCTCGTCGAACTCGCGCACCTGCGCCTCCTGCATGGCCAGCTTTTCGGCGTGGAACGCCTTCTCCTCCGCGTACAGGCGCTCCGACAGTTCGTCGCGGTTCTTCGTGACGGCGGCCAGCTCCTCCCGCGCGAGGCGCAGCTTCTGCTGCGCGGACTCTACCGCGGCCTCCACGGCCGCGCCCAGCGTCAGGTCCAGCTCGCGGGCCTGCGCCTTCTGCATCTCAAGTTTCTCTTCGTGGAATTTTTTATCGGCAGCCAGCAGCTTCTCGGCCAGCTCGGCGGAGCGCGCGTTGGCGGAGGAGGCCGCGGCGCCCATCTTCTCCAGGGCCTCGCGCAGTGCGGCGTTCTCCTCGTTGAGGCGCCCGGCCTGCAGAGAGACTTCCTGTTCCATCGCCTCGCGGCGGTGCCTCAGGTCTCTCTCCAGCGCCGACTGCCGCGCGGCGTAGGCCGCGTCCAGCTCCGCGCGGCGGGTCTCGGCCGCGGCGGAGAAATCCGTGATAAAGCGGGCTTCCAGTTCGCTCTGCGAGCGCGACCATTCCGCCTTGAGCGCCGCGATCTCCTTGTCCTTCACTCCCAGGGCGGCGCCCAGGTCGGCCTTGGCGGCCCTGGCGGCTTCCAGCGCTTCTGACAGCGCGGCGGTCTGGGCCAGCACGGCCTCTTTGACCCTTGCCGCCAGCTCTTTCTCGAAGGCGGCCTTGGCCTCCACTATCTCGCCGGTGGCGGCGGCGTCGCGTGCGGCATTCTCCGAGGCGGCCTTGCGCAGCGCAGAATTCAGGGTCTCTATCTCCTCCTGAGCCTCCCGGAAGCGCGTCCCGGTATCGGCCAGAGAGCTTTCAAAGCGTTCGCGCTCGGCGGTCCAGCTGGCCCGTTCGGCGGCCAGCTTGGCCTCGTAATCGGCGCGGGCTCCCTCCAGCAGGGCGGCCCTCTCCTTCTCGAAAACTTCGCGGCGGGCGGCGTACTCGGCCTCCAGGCGGGCGGCCTGGCGCTCGAATTCCTCTTCGCGGGCGCGCAGTTCCCCGGCCAGCGCGTTTATCTTCTCATTATGGACACGGCGGTCGGCCTCGTAGGCCGCGGCGTCGGCCGCGAGGCTGGCCTTGCCCGCCTCCAGCACCCGGCGCTCCTGCTGCAGCCTGGCCTCCAGTTCCGTTCCCAAGGCCGCCTTCCTGGACGAATGATCGCTCTCCAGCGCGGCCTCGCGCTCGTGCAGCGCCGCCTCCAGGCGCGCGGCGCGCCCGTCGAAATCGGCCTGCATGCGGGCGCGGTCGGCGTCCCACGCGGCGGCGGTCTTTTCCAGGCGCGCCTGCAGCTCGCGCACGGTCTCTTCCGTGGCGCGCTTCTCGTCCTCCAGCGCTCTCAGCTGCGCCCTGAAGGCGGTTTCCTTGTCGGTGATCATCTTGAGCAGCTCGGAGTGGTGCGCGTCCTGCTGGGCGGCCAGGCCGTTCTCTATCTCCTTAATGCGGTCCTGCGCGGCCTTGAACTGATCCTCGCGCACGCGCTGCTCTTCCAGCAGCCGCCCGCGCTCGGCCTGCCACGAGGTCTCCAGCGCCGTCACCTGCGCGGAGTGGTCGGAATCGGCGGAGCGCAGCTTCTCCTCCAGACCAACTTCCAGGAGGTTGCGCAGCTTGCGGTAATTTTCCTCGGTCTCGCGCTTTTTGGAAAGGTATTCGGCCTCGAGTTCGCGGCGGCGGGTCTCCACCTTCTCCTCGGAGTGGCGCACGCTGCCTTCCAGCAGCTCGATGCGGCCCGTCAGGTCCTTCTCGCGGGCCTTGAAAGAGTTCTGCAGGGCCGTCAGGCGGCCCTGGTGCTCGGCTTCCAGCTCGGCGCGCAGGGTGTCGTATTTTTTCTGGGATTCGGCTATGCGGCCCGCGAACTGGCCCTCCACCTCAAGCAGGCGGCCGTTCCAGCGCTCTATCACGGCGCGCTGGTTGCGGTCCAGCTCCTCGAACTTGCCCTGGTACTCGTCCTCCAGGCTTTTGCGCAGGCTGTCGAGCTTGGCCTCTTTCTTGAGTAGCTGCTGGATGTCCAGCTTGCCCTCGCCCAGCAGGGACATCGTGGCTTCGAGCTTGCCGTAAAAATCTTCCTTCTCCTCGAGGGTCTTGGAACGCGAGGCGTAGACGTCGGTGGCCGAGGCTTCTTTGAGCTGCAGGCGCTTGGCGGTCTCCTCGGCCAGGGTCAGGTTCTTCTTGAGGTCGGCTTTTTCCTTCTCGATGTTCTGGAGCCGCTCCAGGGCCCAGCGCAGCGTCATGCGGGCCGTGTCGAGGCTCGTGACGTCGTTGACCAGCTGTTCGAGTTCGCCGTATTCGTTTGCCATAGTTTTATCCCTTCCGACTACATATCAAGTCTAATATACGGCGGCCCAATAGGCAATAAAAGGAATGTTAAATGATTATTAACAGAATGTTGCATGGGGACGTTGTTGAGTTGTTGAGTTGTTAAACCCAAAAGTGCCCAAAGAACATACGTTTATTGCGGGGGAAGGTGAAAAAAGGGAAGAACAACTCAACAACTCAACAACGTCCCCCTTTTTTGTAAAATTGCTGTATGAGAAAACGCTGGTACTGGCTGGCTTTCCTGGCGGCCGCCGTCTTCCTGGCCTGGCGCTTCGGCTACCAGGCCGCGCTGCGGTATTTTTTCAGGGTTTCGGGCACCGTCAGCGTGGCGCAGGAACTGCTGCCGGCCGTGCCCGGGGCCAACAGCATGCTTTTCGTGGTGGCCCGCAACGACCGCGGCGTGCCGGTGGCCGTGCAGAAGATCATCAACCCGGTCTTCCCGGCCGGCTTCGAGCTGGCCGCGCCCGGGCTTATCATGCCGGACCTGCTGACCCGCCGGGTCTACCTGGAGGCGCTGCTGAACACGCACGGGCAACTGGGCGTTTTCCGCCGGGGCGACCTCAAGGGTGAGCTCAGCGGACGCGTGGACTTTATCAGCAAGGGCGTGGAACTGAGGCTGGACAGCCAGGCAAAATAAAAACCCGGGGCAGCTCTCGCTCCCCGGGCTTCAGGCGCAAAACCTACTGCAGCTTCCTGGCCTGCGGCCGCGCACCGCCGGACAGAGAGAACAACCAGACCAGTTTATCGGTCGACTTCATCAGGCTGTCCCAGTTCTTCTCCAGCTTGGGCAGCCTTTTGGCGGCCCTTACGGCCTTCGCGTCCTGCTCGTACTTCTTCCCTATTTCTTCCCAGGTCATACCCCTCACCTCCGATGTTATTACAGCCCCCCCGGGCTGGCACAGATCACTCTCTACCCTGCATAAACGGGAAGGACTCGCTGAAATTATACGGATCTTTCCCCCCAGTGATATTATACCGCAAAACCGCAGTTAACCAAGGGCATTAGGAGCAGGTCCGGGCTGGGCCCTTTGGCCCAGGCCGATAAACCTGATTTTTTTTAAAATCTACCAGCCGCGCAGGCGCGAGAGGCCCATGTAGAGCAGCACCCCGCCCAGCAGCAGCAGCAGGAAGCCCCAGTTCCGGCGGTGCAGGGCCACGTAGGAGTCGTTGAGGAAGGTTTCCCTGATCAGGCGGTTTATGCGCTCTATGGCGTCGGGCCGGTAGATGTAGCCCAGCCCGAGCAGCACGAACATCAGGCCGAAGATTATTTTAAGGTACGGGTTTATCGCCGTCATTGTTATAGCGGTTCATCGCCGTCACCACGCCGTCCCTGAACGCCGCGCACAGCGCGTCGCAGGCCCGGTCCAGGAACTCCGGCAGCCGCTCCCCCTCTTCCTTCGAAAACTTCGAAAGCACGAAATTCTTGCCCTCTATGTGCGCGGGCCTGGGCCCTATGCCCAGCCGCAGCCGCGGCACGGCGGGCCCGACGGCGGAGATCACCGAGGCCATGCCGTTGTGCGACCCGGCGGAGCCCTCCCTGCGCAGCCGCAGCTTGCCGAAGGGCAGCGCCAGGTCGTCGTAGGCGGCCAGTATCGACGCCGGCGGGATCTTGTAAAAGCCGCCCAGGCTGCCCACCGCCTGGCCCGACAGGTTCATGTAGGTCTGCGGCTTGAGCAGGTAGCGCCGCAGCCCGCCCAGCTCGAAGTCCACGTAAAGCCCCAGGCCTTTCCAGTCGCGCCAGTTCTTGCCGGGCGCCAGGCGCGCGGCGGCCCTGTCGGCCAGCATGAAGCCGATGTTGTGGCGGGTCCGCTCGTACTCCGGCCCGGGGTTGCCCAGCAGGGCGGCTAATTGCAGCTGGTCTTTCATTTCCAAACCCAAAATGACAGGGAGCAGGAGCCGAACATAGTCCAACTCCTGCTCCCCGTGTCCGGCGGCGCCCCTTTACTTCTTGGGCTCCGCTTTCTTGTCCCCGGCGGCAGCGCCGGCGGCAGGCTTCGCGCCGGCGGCGGGCTTGGCGCCCGCGGCGGGAGCGGCGCCCTCGGCGCCCTCTTCCTTCTTGCCCTTCGCGCCCACGACTTCGGGAGCGGCGGCTTCGGCGCCGGCGGCAGGGGTCTCGACCTTCTCTTCCTTCGGAGCGGTCACGCTGACCACTATCTGCTCCGGGGAGTCCAGCAGGTCGTACTTGCCGGGCTTTATATCTTTCACGCGCAGCGAGTGGTTCAGGTGCAGGTCCGTGATGTCCAGCTCGATCTCGTGCGGTATCTCCGTCGGCAGACAGGAGATGTTCAGTTCGCGCATCGTATGCTCCACCAGGCCGCCCTCGGTCTTGGCGCCGTAGCATTCGCCGACGAGCTTCACGTGCACCTTGACCTTGATCTTCTCGGTCAGCGAGATGCGCTGGAAGTCGAAGTGGCGGTACTTGTCGGTCACGGGGTGGCGCTGCATGGCCTTTATGATGACCACGTCCTCGCCGCCCTGGTAGCTCAGGGTAATGATGGCGTTGGGGTCCGTGCGGATGATGGCGATGATGGCCTTCTCGTCCACGGTGACGGACACCGGCTTCTTGTCGAGGCCGTAGATGACCGCGGGAATGCGGCCGCCGGCCCTGAAGGCGCTGAGAGTGCCGCGCTGGCCCGCTTTGTCCCGCGTTTCGGCGGAAATTTTTATCTGTTGCATGATGCTGCTCCTCCTGCTGAATTAAATACCCGCGAAAATCACTTGAAAAGCTCGCTTATGGACTCGCCCATGTGATTGCGCTTAATGGCCTCCGCAAGGAGCGGGGCCACCGATACTATCTTTATTTTAGCACTTTTTGAGGCGTTTACGGGAATCGTATCGCTGAAAATGATCTCTTCGATGGGGGATTTGTCTATCCGCTCGATGGCGTCCCGGGACAGCACCCCGTGGGTGGCGGCCGCGATTATCTTGGCCGCGCCCTGGTCCTTTATGCTCTGGGCCACCATGCACAGCGTGCCGGCCGTGTCCACCAGGTCGTCGAAGATGAAGCAGGTCTTCCCCTTCACGTCGCCGATGATGTTGTAGACCACCGCCTCGTTGGGGCGGGGGCGGCGCTTGTCGATGATGACCAGGCCCATGTCCAGGCGCTTGGCGAAGGAGCGGGCGCGCTCCACGCTGCCCACGTCGGGCGAGACTACCACTGTGTTCTCGAAATTGCGGTTGCGGATATACTCCAGGATGGCCGGGCGGGAGTACAGGTGGTCGAGCGGTATGTCGAAGAAGCCCTGGATCTGCGCGGCGTGCAGGTCCAGCGTGATCACGCGGGTGGCGCCGGCCGAGGTGATGAGGTTGGCTATGAGCTTGGCGGTGATGGCCACGCGGGGGGCCGGCTTGCGGTCCGCGCGGGCGTAGCCGTAATAGGGGATGACCGCCGTGATGCGGCCGGCCGAGGCGCGCCTCAGCGCGTCCGTCATGATGAGCAGTTCCATCAGGTTGTCGTTGACCGGCGGGCAGGTGGGCTGCACCACGTAGCAGTCCTCGCCGCGCACGCTTTCCAGGATGTGCACGTCGGTCTCGCCGTCGGCGAAGTGCCCCACCTTGGCCTCCGAAAGCGGCACGCCGAGGATGTCGCAGATCTTGCGCGCGAGCGCCGGGTTGGCGTTGCCGCTGAACACCTTGAAGTTGGCTCTCTTCCTCATTTCGGGGGTCATTTAGTCCTCTTTTTGAGCTGCTTTACCACCTGCCGGGCGCGCGCTATGGCCAGCGTGCCGCCCGGGACGTCCTCGGTTATAGTGGAACCCGCGGCCGTATAGGCCCCCGGCCCGATGTTCACGGGAGCTACCAGATTGGTGTTGGAGCCGATGAAAGCGCCGGCCCCTATCACTGTCTTGTTCTTGTGCACCCCGTCGTAGTTGCAGGTAATGGTGCCGGCGCCGATGTTTACCTTGTCCCCCATCTCGGTATCGCCGACGTAGCTGTGGTGGTGCATCTTGGAGCCGCGCCCGATGCGCGCCTTCTTCACTTCCGCGAAATTGCCTATCTCGGCCGCCGGGCCGATGTCGGAGAGCGGGCGCAGGCGGGCGAACGGCCCTATCACGGCGCCCTCGCGCACGCGGCTGCTCTCCAGCGCGCAGGAGTACTTCACGGTGACGCCGGAGTCGAGCACGCAGTTCTCTATCACGCCGCACGGGCCTATCTTGCAGTTGCGGCCTATCACGGTGCTGCCCCGGATGAAGACCCCGGGCTGGATCACCGTGTCGCGCCCCACGGTCACGCTCTCGTCGATATAGGTGCTGAGCGGGTCCACCACGGTCACGCCCTCGGCCATCAGGTCGGCGGCCTTGCGGGCGGTCAGCATGGCGTAGGCGGCGGCCAGGTCGGCGCGGGAATTAATGCCGGTCATTTCGGTGGCGTCGGCGAGCTTGAAGGCGGCGGCCCGCCCGCCGGCGGCGATGATATGCTCCACAGCGTCGGTCAGGTAATACTCTCCCTTGGAGCCTTTCTTCTTGAGGTTCTTTACCGCCTTCTCCAGCGCTTTCACGCCGAAGAAATAGGTGCCGGAGTTCACTTCCTTGATGGCCTTTTCCCACTCGTCGGCGTCGGCGGCCTCTATGATGGCCGCCACGTTGCCCGCGTGGTCGCGCTTGACGCGGCCGTAGGAGCCCGGGGTTTCCAGGTCGGCGGTCATCACCAGGCAGTCGGGGGAGTTCCTGAAATAGTAGTCCCGCATCTTCTTCACCGTCGCGGCGCGGAACAGCGGGGCGTCGCCGCAGAGCACCAGCGCGTGCGCGTGGCGGCGTATCAGCCCCATGGCCTCCTGCACCGCGCGGCCGCTGCCTTTCAGCATTTTCTGGCGGATAAAAACTGTCTTCGCCAGTATTTCGGCGCCGAGTTTCTTTGAAAGCTCGGCCTCGACGAGCTCGGCCTTATGGCCGGTGATGACGATGATCTTTTCGGGGTCGAGGGCGGCTATCTTGCGGATGGCCCGCTCGGCCAGGGACATGTCGCCGAGGTAATGCAGCACCTTCGGCAGGTCGGATTTCATCCTGGTGCCGAGGCCGGCCGCCAGTACCACCGCCGCGAAATTTTTATTCTTAGGCATAGTTACCAGTAAAACCGAGAGTTAAGGAACGGAAGGACTACGTGTAAATTCTACTAAAAAGGCGGGAGACGGGGAAAGGAAGAGGGGGCGCTTGACGAAATGACTATTTGGCCGTTTTCCGGCCAGCGCCGGAGAGGAGGGCGTCTTTTTCGGGGCGGGAGAGTTTTTTTATCGCCGCCTCCAGCTTTGAGGCGGCCGAGCGGTCCTTCTTGCGCTTCTTCCAGGCCAGTTCCACCGGCCCGAAGGCCGCCGTATACTTGGCCCCCCGCCCGGCGTTGTGGTCGGCTATCCGCCCCGCCAGGTCATTGGTAATGCCGGTATACAGCGCGCCGTTGGCGCACCGCACAATATACACCGTCCAGGATTTAGTCTTTTCGCTCATTTAATTTGCGGAAGTTGTAGGGCCGGAGTGCGGCCTGGGGACCGGGTCAGCAAAAACCCTGTCGGAGGCCGAGGCTTGCGTAAGCGCCGAGGCCGAAACGGGGAGTGGCGAGCACGGTGTGCGCGTGGAGCGCAGCGACAATGCACCGACCACGTTTTTTGCGTTCCGGTCCTCCGGCAGCGCGCAAGACCTGCTAAAACGGAGCTCCCGGGCATGGATTTGAACCATGTCTAACCGAGTCAAAGTCGGTTGTGCTACCGTTACACCACCCGGGAATAAAACCGTTTTCCGCCCAGCACAGAAGCCCCTCCCGCGATGACGGGAAGGGCGCTTTTTCCGTCTCGGGGTTTTAGAAACCCTCTGTTTGGGTCGGAGCCGCCAGCGGGCCGGCTTTCGCGTTCTCATTCTCGTACTCCTTGAGAATGAGCTGCTCCAGCTTGCCGCGGAACTCGTTGTTGATCGGGTGCGCGATGTCCTTGTACGTGCCGTCCTTGATCTTCCTGGACGGCATGCAGACAATAAGGCCGTTGTTGCCGTTCACGACCTTCATGTTGTGCACCACGAACGCGCTATCAAAGGTCACAGTAGCGAAAGCCTTCAGCCTGGCCTCGTTCCTGAGATGTATCCTCACTTCGGTGATTTCCATACTCCCCCCTGTTGTCCGCCCCCCGTACAACCGAAACTGTTGCATCCCAAGGCAGCGTTACTCTGACTACAACTGAATTTTAGCAAAATTCAGCAAAATTTTGACAGGAACACCCTGTAACCTTTAATACGTTCCAGTTTGCCGGCTATAGCCGCCGCCTTCGCGCGGCCGCGGCACAGGCCGAAGACCGTGGCCCCTGAACCGGACATCAGCGCGGCGTCGGCGCCCAGCGCCAGCAGCCGCTCCCTGGCTACCCGCACCGCCGGGTGGCGCGGCAGCACCGGCTCTTCCAGCCGGTTGAACAGCGTTCCGGCCCGGCCCGGCACGAATTTACCCTTCCTTATAAGGCCGCAGAGCTCGCGGAAGTCGCCCAGGCGGGACTTTATCTGCGCCGGGGAGCCAAGTTTGAGCGCCCCGTAAACCTCTTTGGTATACACCGGCGCGCCGGGGTAGACCAGCACGATATGCGGCAGGGCGCCGGCGGCCTTAAGGACCTTCAGCTTCTCGCCGCGCCCGCGCCCCTCGGCGAAGGGTTCGTCGAGCAGGAAGAACGCCACGTCGGAACCGATAGCGGAGGCTATCCTGAACAGCTTCGGCAGTCCGGAGCGCGGGATCCTGTAGAGCCTGGCGAGGCCCAGCAGCGCGGCCGCCGCGTCCGAGGAGCCGCCGCCGAGGCCGGCGCCGACCGGCAGGTTCTTTTCAAGCGAGATCTCCACGCCCGGCTCCAGTTTAAAAGCGGCGAAGAACCGTTCCGCAGCCTTATAGACGATATTGTCCGCCTGGTTTGCCAGCCCTATCTCTCCGCCGGAAACCAGCAGCCTGATGCCGGGGCCGGCTTTCTTCAGCAAAAGCTCGTCGTGTACGCCCACCCGGGCGAACAGCGTGGCCAGGTCGTGGTAGCCGTCGGGGCGGCGCCGCGTCGCCTCCAGGAAGAGGTTCACCTTGGCGCGGGCTTTGATCCTTACCATGGCCCGGCTCAGTCCGCCAGCTTCAGCGCGTTCACGCCGCCGAAGTTCATCTGCTCCCGGTCCAGCGTCAGCCTGAGCGACACGAAAGGCAGCTTGAACTCCATGGTCTCGGGGAAGAGGTAGAGGTTCTTCAGGAAATAGTTGCCGGGCCTGAAGGTCAGCTTGCCCTCGGCCTTGTTCTTTATCTCTTCGGGCCAGGCCAGGGCGTCGTCCAGGCAGACCTCGCGCACCGCGCTGCCCAGGCAGGGGTTGTTCCAGGTGGCGGCCGCCAGGTACTCACCGGCGAACCACGCCTTCATCTCGCCGGCAATCAGAGAGGCCCAATAGCTGAAGGTCTCGGAATCTATGTCCTTGATGGCGATGCTGTCGAGGTCCATCACGCCGTTGGCGACCCTGGCCTTCCAGAGCGGGACCATCAGGGGCCCCATCACCGTCAGGCTGAAGTCCGACGGCGGCGCGTAATGCACTATGGCGTCGAACTTCACGGTCTTGCCGCGCAGCTTGCCCTCGAGCTTGGCGAAAGAGGAGAACTCGTGCGCGGCGGGGCTGAAACTTTTCAGGTAGGCCAGCTCCAGCGCGGGCAGGGCCTTACCCACCTTCGGCTCCAGGTCCTTCAGGCGGGCGGCGGCAGCCGCGCGCTTGCCGGGCTTTTCCAGCAGCCAGGAATTTTTCCAGGCCAGCCAGGCCCGCTGGGGCTCGCCGGCAGCGGTGAGGATGTCGCCGGCGTGGGCCCAGATGATGGGATCGTCGGGCACGGCGCTCACGGCCCGCTTGATGCCCGCCAGCGCCTCCGCCGTATTGCCGCGGCGGTGCTTCACCCAGGCGAGCGAGTCCAGGTAGGCCCCGTTGCCCGGCTCCAGCGACACCGCGCCCAGGATGAGCAGCTCGGCCTCGTCGAGCTTGAGGCCGCGGTCGGCCAGCGAGTAGCCCAGGTAATTCATCACGTTGGCATTGTCCGGCTTTTTAGCGAGCAGGTAGCGGAAATTGGTCTCAGCGGCCGCCATGTCCCCGGTGCGCTCGCTGATGACGGCCAGCTGCATGCGGGCCTCGTGGTTGTCGGGGTTCTTGCGCAGCACGGCGCGCAGGGTCTCCAGCGCCTTCGGGGTGCGGCGGGTATCGTCGTAGCCCAGCGCCAGGAAATAAAGTATCTCCTCGTTGTCCGGCCACTTCAGTGAGGCCTTCTCCAGCAGCGCGAGGGCCCGGTCGTAGCCGCCGCCCTGCGTGTAATAATAGGCCAGGCGCAGCGCCAGCCCGGCGTCGTCCTTGATAGCGGCGGAAGTCTCCAGGTAGGAGGCGGCGGCCTTGAAATCGCGCCGCTGCTCGTTTATCACCGACAGCCAGAAGCAGGCGGTGGGGTCCTTCTTGTCCAGCGCCCAGGCCCGCAGGAAATATTTCTCGGCCTCCGGCAGGTTGTTGACCGAAGGGCCGGCGTAGAGCTCGCCCACGTGGCCCAGCAGCTCCCGGTTGTCGGGCTCCAGGTTCATCAGCTCGGCGTACTCCACCAGCGCCGCGGCCGTGTCGCTCCTGGTCTCGTAGAAATTGGCCAGCATGTAGCGCGGCTGCGGGTAATAGGGATCGGCGGCCTTGGACTTCAGCAGGCTGGCCTTCACGGCGTCGTGATTGCCCTTCATGTTGTAGAGCACGGCTATCTGGTAGTACACTTCGGCCGCGTCCTCGGGCTTGAGCTCCAGGTATTTCTTCAGGTAGTCCACCGACTTTTCCGGGTTGCGCGAGCTCCAAAGGCTCGCCAGCTGGTAGACGGCCTCGTGGGCGGAAGGGTCCATCTCCGCGGCGCGCTCGAAGGCCTTGCGCGCGCCTTCCAGGTCGCCCTTGGCCCAGCGCACGTTGCCGTAAAGCACCCAGTTGTCGGCGGTGGCGGAATCGCGCTGCACCACGAACTCGGCCCACTGCGAGGCCTCCTCCACCTTGCCGATATGCAGCGCCAGGTTCAGCGCCTGCTTGTAGACGAAGACCGACTCAGGGTCCAGCAGCATCGTGCGGCGGTATTCCTGCAGGGCCACGTCGTAGTTGCCCTTGCGCTCCTGCACCATGCCGTTCATGAAGTGCAGGTAGGCCTCCTTTTCGGCCGCGGCGCACAGCGGGGCGGCGGCGGAGAGGAGGGCCAGGGTACATAGGAGTTTCTTGATCATAGGTCCTTTGACGGCAGGACGCGGCGCAACAGCAGCGCGGCGTCCGTGTTATTATAGAATTTCGGCCTTTTGCCTACCACCTCGAAGCCGTGCCGCCGGTACAGCGCTATGGCGGCGGCGTTATGCTCGTTGACTTCCAGGTCCACTTCGCGGCAGAGGCTCTTGGCCGCGTACTCGAACAGCTTGCCCAGCAGGGCGGCGGCGGCGCCGCGCCTCAGGAAAGCCCGGCCCACGGCCAGGGTGTTGAGCTGCACCTGCGGGCGCAGTATCCAGAAATTTATGAACCCCGCCGTGCGCCCGTCCAGCTCGGCGGCCAGCGTCACCGAGTTGCGGTTGGCCTCTTCCGCCGCGAAGCCGCGCTCGCCCCAGGCAGGATAGCCGGGGTGTTCCGCTTCGATGGCGGCGAAGGCCGGGTAATCCTCTTTGCGCGCGCGCCGTATCAGCATGTCAGGCCTTCGCCGGCTCAGGCCGCACGTTGTTCTGCTGCTCGTACTTGGCGGGCTTCAGGTAAAGCGGCTTCAGCGTATGGTTCTTATAGGCCAGCGCGGCCTTAATGACGAAAGCCGGGAGTATTTTGGAGACCGACCCCGGCGCCCGCGCGGCGGCTGGCGGCAGCAGGCCGTAGATACCCGGCTCTTCCTCGGCGTCGGCCACGGCGTAGAAAGGCTCCGGCTGCGCCGCCAGCAGCGCGCGCAGCTCCTCGGCCTTCAGCCAGGCCGGTTCTCCCGCCGGGCGCGGCAGCGGCCCCGCCGTGAAGAACTGGCAGAAATATTCGTCCTTGAAAGCGTGCACCAGCACGGCCAGCCGCCGGCCGCCGGCGGCGCGCCACTTTTTAAAATGCGCGGTCCCGGCCGCCTGCAGGGCCAGTATCTCGAAGAGCGTGGCCGTATAGACGGCGGCCCCGGCCAGGGCCTTCAGCGCGCCGGCCAGCGTGAGCGAGATGCGGATGCCGGTAAAGCGTCCGGGGCCGCGCGCGGCGCAGACCGTGTCCACCCGGCGCAGGTCCGAGCCCGCGGCGGCCAGGGTACGCTTGACCAGCGCGAACAGGAATCTTTCCTGGTTATAGACTTTCTTCTGGGCCCGCGCGGTGCGCGCGCCGGCGGCCGCGGCGATCTTTAGCCGCGTGCCCGAGGTGCAGAGCCCGAGTATCACTTTTTCAGCCATTTCTTTCCTATGCCGGCCAGCGCCGCGGCCCTGGTGCCCCCGGCGAAAACTTTTATCACGCGCTTGTCCCCGCCGGCCAGCGCGAACTCGATCTTGATGATCTCCGCGCCGGTCCGTTCGCCCGCGGCCTCGGGCCACTCCACCGCAGTAATGCCGTCGGCCCTGCCCAGGTACTCGTCGAGGCCTATGTTCTCCATGTCCGCCTCGCCGGCGCGGAACAGGTCGAAGTGGTAAAGCTTCAGGCGGCCCTTGTAGGCCCGCATCAGGTTGAAGCTGGCGCTGACGGGCAGCTGCCTGGCGCCCAGCGCCGCCGCCAGCTCGCGCACGAAAAAGGTCTTGCCCGCGCCGATAGGCCCCTCGAGGAAAATGGCGTCCCCGCCGGCCAGCGCGCCGGCGAACAGCCCCGCCAGCCGGGCGGTATCCGCCGGCCCGGCGCTTTTAAAAATGTTCGAAGCTTTCGACCTTGCCATTGAAATTCTCCACCAGCGCGCCGGAGCCCTTCTCCAGCCGCCCCACCACCACCGCCGCCGGCAGCAGCTTTTTTATCGCGCCCAGCTTGCCGGGCGGGGCCGTGAACACCAGGCCGTAATCCTCGCCGCCGCCCACGGCGTACTGGCGCCAGGGTTTTTTCTTCAGCGCGGCGTAGGCGCGCAGCTCCGGCGCGCAGGCGCCCTCGCCCACGCTCACCAGCACGCGGCAGCGCGACAGTTCCGCTATGATGGCCGCGCTGCGCGCGAGCCCGTCTGAGTTGTCCAGCATGGCCGTGGCCAGGCCTTTCCTGCCTATCAGTGCGCCAGCCGCCAACTGCGGCTCCGGCAGCCAGAAAGCCTTTATCAGCGCCGGGAACTTTTTCTTCTCCGCCGCGTAATCGTTCATCAGGAGCTCTAACCCCGCCGCGGCCTGGCCCAGCGGGCCCAGGTTGAACAGCAGGTCGCCCGGCTTGGCGCCGTAGCGGGTGACCAGCGGGGAGCCGCAGGTCTCGCCCCACACCGTCATGTAAAAATGGTTCTCGCGCGCGCCGGCCAAATTGCCGCCGGCTATGGAGATGCCGTAGCGCAGCGCCTCGGCCTTTAGCGCCTTCATGAAGCTCGGCGCGAAATCGGGCGGCGTGGTCTTGCGCAGCCCCGAGCCCACCACGCACGATACCGGCGCTACCTCGCCCATGGAGGCGAGGTCGCTCAAGTTGATGCGCATGAGCTTGCGCGCTATGGCCTCCGGCGTGGCGAAGCGCGGCAGGTAATGGGTGCCCTCCACCATCTCGTCGGTGGTGATCACCAGGTCGCGGCCGGCGCCGTGGCGCAGCACGGCGCAGTCGTCGCCCGGGCCCAGCAGCAGCCGGCGGTCGCCGGGAAAGCGGAAAGTCTTCTCTATGTGCTCTATCAGGCGGGCTTCGCCGCCTTTCTTCGTTTTGGTTTTCACAGGTATCCCAGCGCCTCCGGGAGGAAGTCCAGCAGTTCCCCCGCCAGCACGCAGCGTGCGGTATATTTCTTCGCGGCCAGGTCGCCGCAGAGGCCGTGCAGGAAGACGGCCAGCGCCGCGCTGCCAGAGGCCGTCTCCGGAGTAAAACCGCGGGCCAGGCCGTTCTGGGCGTAGAAGCCGGCGCAGAGCCCGGCCAGCACGTCTCCTGTACCGCCCTTCGCCAGCTCCGGGCCGCCGGAGCTGTTCTTCAAAATATTTTTTCCATCGCAGACCAAAGTGCCGTGGCCTTTGAGCACGGCGGTACCGCCCAGCAGGCGGGCCAGCGCCGCGGCCGCAACGGGCCTGTCGGTCACTTTTTTTCCGAGCAGCCGCGCGGCCTCACCCGGATGCGGGGTGAAAATAGCGGGCGAGGCCTTTATCTTGAAAGGCCTGGGCCCGGCGGCCAGCGCGTTCAGGGCGTCGGCGTCGACCACCGCCGGTATATCCAACGCGGCCAGCAGTTTCAGGGCGAAGGCCCGCGCGGCTTTGGACGCCCCGATGCCGGGACCTATCAGGAAAGCGTCCATCTTTTTGTCCCGGGCGAAGGCGGCCACCTGCCCGGCGGCCGCGGCGGTAAAAGTCCCGCCGGAGCACTTCGCGCCGAAAGTCAGGGCCTCGGGCAGCGCGCAGGCTATGATCTTGCGCTCGCTCTCGGGGCAGGCCACCGTGACCAGCCCGGCGCCGGCCTTGAGCGCAGCGCGGGCGGCTAGTATGGCGGCCCCGCCCATGCCGCGAGAACCGGCGACTACCAGCACCCGGCCGAAATCCCCTTTATGGGCATTACGCGGCCGCGGAGGAAGCTGGGCTTCCAGATAAGAGCGGGTCAAGGATTTCACTTTCATCTTCAGGCTTCAAAAGCTATCACGGCGGCGCTGGCGTAGGCGGCCGTATGGGAGATGGAGACCAGCAGGCGCAGCCCGGGCCGGCCTTTCACGGCCACGGCGGGGCGGCCGCTCTCCGAGTTTTCCACTTCGATGGAGTTCAGCGGCAGCGAAGTATCGTCGAGCGCCTTTATCACCGCTTCCTTCACGGCGAAGCGCGCGGCCAGCCGCTCGAACCTGTTCTTGCTCCTGGCGGCGTAGGCCAGTTCTCCCGGCGTGAACACGCGCTTGAGAAAGCGCGGGTCGGCGGCCAGGCGGCGCACGCGGGCCACCTCGGCCAGGTCTACGCCCAGCCCGGTCACCGCGGGAGGTATGCTTTTTTTAGCCATCGTCAGCGCACGGTCACGCTCTTGGCCAGGTTGCGCGGCTTGTCTATGTCGCATTTCTTGGCCAGCGCCACGTAATAAGCGAAGAGCTGCAGCGGCAGCACCGTCAGCATGGGCGTGAAAAGTTCCGGGGCCTCGGGCAGCACTATGTAGCGGGAAGCCTTCACGGTCTTGCGCGAGGCGGCGTCCACTATGGCCACCACTTCGGCGCCGCGCGCCTTGGCCTCTTCCACGTTGCCGGCCATCAGGTCGAGCGTGCGGCCCGTAGTGGCCACCGCCAGCAGCGGCATGCCCTTGTAGATGATGGCGATGGGCCCGTGCTTCATTTCGCCGGCGGGATAGCCCTCGGCGTGCACGTAGGAAATTTCCTTTATCTTCAGCGCGCCTTCGAGCGCTATCGGATAGTTGAGGTGCCGCGAGATGAACAGAAAATGCTCGCTCGCGGCGAACGCCTCGGCGATCTTGGCGATCTCGGTTTCCTTCTCCAGCGTCTCCTCTATCAGGCGCGGGATCTTCAGCAGGTCCTCGGCGTAGCGGCGGGCCTCTGCGCCCGACAGGCGGCCGCGCGCGGCTGCGAAATGCCCCGCCAGCAAATAGATGGCCGCGAGCTGGCCCAGGAAAGCCTTGGTCGAAGCCACGCCTATCTCCGGGCCGCAATGGGTGTAGAGCACGTAGTCGGATTCGCGCGTCAGCGTGGAGCCCACCGTGTTGGTGACGCACAGCACCTTGGCGCCGCCGGCCTTGGCCTCGCGCACGGCGAACAGCGTGTCGGCGGTCTCGCCGGACTGCGAGATGGCCACCACCAGCGTGCCCTTGGCCATCAGCTTGGCGCGGTCGGTGAATTCGCTCGCCACGTCGGCCGAGGCGACCAGGCCGAAATTCTCGAACAGCCCGCGCCCTATCAGGCAGGCGTGGTAGGCGGTGCCGCAGGCGATGAACTGCAGCGAGGTGAAGCCCTTCATGGCCTCGGAGGACAGCCCCATCTCGGCCTTCAGGATCTCGCCGCCCAGCGGCAGCAGCCGGCCGCGCAGCGTGTTCTCCACGGCCTCGGCCTGCTCGTGGATCTCCTTGAGCATGAAATGCTTGTAGCCGCCCTTCTCGGCCATGGTGGAGTCCCACTGTATGGTGACCGAGTCCTTGGCGGTCTTCTTGCCCGCGAAAGTGTAGTAATCCACGCCGTCTTTGCGCACGGCGGCCAGCTCGCCGTCGTTCAAGAACACCACCTTCTTGGTGTGCTTGAGGAAGGCGGACACGTCGGAAGCTATGAAGTTCTCCCCCTTGCCGAGCCCTATCACGAGAGGGCTGTGCATGCGGGCCGCGAGCAGCAGGCCGGGGCAGCGCGCCCAGACCATGGAGATGGCGAAAGAGCCCTTCAGGTCCGCGAGGGTGCGGCGGAAGGACTCGAAGAAGACGGGCTCGAGCATGTCGGCGCGGGCGGCCGAGGCCTGCACGTGGAGGGCCTTCAACTTCTCCTCCATGATGTGGGCTATGACCTCGGTGTCGGTCTCGGACTTGAACTTGTGGCCGCGGGCCTGCAGTCCCTCTTTCAGGTCGAGGTAGTTCTCGATGATGCCGTTATGCACCACCACCACCTCGCCGGCGCAGTCGGTGTGCGGGTGGGCGTTGTCCTCGGACGGGGCGCCGTGCGTGGCCCAGCGGGTGTGGCCAACGCCGGAATGCGCGCCCTTCACCGGGTCTTCTGCCACCAGCTTGTCCAGCGCGTCCACGCGGCCGCTGACGCGCCGCAGGTACAACTTGTTCTTGCCGTCCACGGCCGCTATGCCGCAGGAGTCGTAGCCGCGGTATTCCAGGCGCTTAAGCCCGTCGATAAGGATGTCCGTGGTCTTGTTGTCGCCGATGTAGCCGGTTATTCCGCACATAGTTTCACCTGTATATGAAGCGCCGGAGCGGGCGCGTGGCCCGGCTCCGGCGTTCTGCAGCGTTGCTTACTGTATCAGCCGCTTCATCTCCGAGACGGCGGTCTTGAGGCCCACGAACATGGCCCGGGAGATGATGGAGTAGCCGATGTTGAGGCAGTCCATCCCCTCGATGCGGGCCACGGGGCCGACATTGTAGTAGTCCAGGCCGTGCCCGGCGTGCAGCTCCATCTCGAGCTCTTTGACCAGGTGGCCGGCCACCGCCAGCTGCTCAAGCTCTTCGGCCTGCAGCTTCTTGCCCCAGGACTGGGAATACTTGGTGGTGCACAGCTCTATGGCGTCGGCGCCCAGGTTGCGGGCGGCGCGGATGGCCTTGGGCTCGGGGTCGGCGAACACGCTGACCTCTATGCCGGCCTTGGATAGGTTCTTGATGACGCGCGCGAGGTCGGTCTGCTTGCCGTCGAGCTTCATGCCGCCCTGCGTGGTGACTTCTTTGGAGCTCTCGGGCACCAGGCACACGGAATCGGGGCGCAGGCGCAGCGCGATCTTCTCCATCTCGGGCACGGCGGCCATCTCCAGGTGGATGAGGCCCTTCACCTCGTGGCGGACGCGCTCGATGTCGGAATCCTGGATGTGCCGGCGGTCCTGCCGCAGATGCATCACCACCAGGTCGCCGCCGGAGCTGTAAACCACGCGGGCCGCCTCGACGGTATCCGGGTTCTTCTCCTTGCGGGCCTCGCGCAGCGTGGCCACATGATCGATATTCACTCCGAGTTTAACGTGTCCCATATGTTCTCCTTTATCCGGGGACATAGCACGAATTTTTCCGAAGGAAAATTTGCGCTGTGCCCCCCCGCAAAACTATTTCGCCGCGGCCACGGCCCCGGAATGCTTCCGGTAATGCTCCAGCAGCTCGTCGGCGATGGCCTTTATCTTCGCCTTGGACTCGCCTTCCACCAGCAGCCGCAGCAGCGGCTCGGTGCCGGAGTAGCGGATGAAGATGCGGCCGTTGCCCTTCAGGCCGCCTTCCAGCCTGGAAAGCTTCTCGCTGAAGCCGGGCACGGCCTTGAAGGCGGGCTTGCCGGTGACCTTCACCTTCTCCACCACCTGCGGGTAGCGGCTCCAGTGGCCGCGGAACCAGCTGAAAGGCTTGCCCATGTCCAGCACGGCGGCGAGCGTCTGCAGCGCGGTCAGCACGCCGTCGCCCGTGGGGGCGAACTCGCGGAAAATGATGTGGCCGCTGGTCTCGCCGCCGATCTTAAGATCGCCTTTCTCCATGGCGTCGGTCACATTCTTGTCGCCGACTGGCACCTGCGCCACGCTGATGCCCTGGCCTTCCAGGTACTTGAGCAGGCCGTAATTGGACATGAAGGTGAGAGACACGCCGTTATTGGTCAGGCGGCCGCGGGACTTCAGGTAAGGGGCGGCCATCGCTATCACGTCGTCGCCGTCGAGCTGCGCGCCTTTTTCGTCGGCGAACATGCAGCGGTCGGCGTCTCCGTCGAAGCTGATGCCGCAGAAGGCGCCCCATTTAGCGGCAGCGGCGGCCATCTTCTCCGTATGCAGCGCTCCGCAGCCCATGTTGATATTCTTGCCGTTGGGCTTGTCGCCAATAACTTTTACTTTTGCGCCCAGGTCGCGGAAGATGCGCGGGGCGATCTTGTAGGCCGCGCCGTTGGCGCAGTCCAGCAGGATCTTGCGGCCCTTCAGCGTGAAGCCGGGCGGCAGGGTGGACTTCAGGAAGTCCTCGTAGTCGCGGGTAAAATCTTTCCTGTGCAGGCCGGGGTGCGTCGGGCGGAATTTGAGCGGCTCTTTGCCCAGCAGCAGCTTCTCTATCTTACCCTCTATCGCGTCGCTGAGCTTGAGCCCGTCGTTAGAGAAGAACTTGATGCCGTTGAATTCCGGCGGGTTGTGGCTGGCGGAGATGACTATGCCGAAGTCGGCGTTCTCGCGCTTTACCAGGTAGGACACGGCCGGAGTGGGGATGATGCCGAGGTCCACTACCTTGAACCGGCTCGCGCCCAGGCCCTCTACCAGGTATTTCTTGATAAGCCTGCCGGAGGCGCGGGAATCCATGCCTATGAGCACCACGGGCTTGCCGGTATGGCCCTTCTTCTTATACTTAGGCAGCACCAGCGAGGCCGCGTAGCCTATCTTGCGTATGAAATCGGGGGTAAAAGGATAGTCCCACGTGATGCCGCGTATGCCGTCGGTTCCGAAAAGTTTGCCCATTTGTTTGAAAACCCCGCTTTATATCGCCTTATATAATTTTATATTATATCATTCTAGCAGGGCGCTGTAAGGCCAGAGGGAAGGATGGCCGAGTGGTTTAAGGCGCCGGTCTTGAAAACCGGTGTACGGTTAATCCGTACCGTGGGTTCGAATCCCACTCCTTCCGTAGATCTCTTTTTGAATAAGGCAAATTTCATCTTCGCCTCAGTTCGGTGTTCCTTCTAAGGGGGGTTCAGCGAGCGGGCCGACGAAGGCGGCAAAGCGAGCGACGATGAAACGGGGGGCTTAGCCCCCCTTGTATAGCGCCCGGCCGACGAAGGCCGGGGCGAAGCCCCCGAGCAGCAGCGAGGGGCGCGGTATCAGACGGAGAGGTGTGTGAGCGGTTGAAACAGCAGGTCTCGAAAACCTGTAAGGCGCAAGCCTTCGAGGGTTCGAATCCCTCCCTCTCCGAACTTTTTAGAAAGCCCCGCGAGGGGCTTTTTAAATTTAATGGGCGAAACCCCGTTTTTTTATACAATTCCTAAAGTCATGAGCGCCAAAGCCAACATACTCATTGTGGACGACGAACCGCAGATAGCGGAGATGATCTCCGCCACTCTGCTGCTGCACGGCTACGCCGTGACGGTGGCCTACGACGGGGCCCAGGGCGTGGAAAAAGTGAGCGCCGAAAAATTCGACCTGGCCGTCATGGACCTGCAGATGCCCGGCATGGACGGCTTTACCGCGCTGGGCGAGATGAAGAAGCTGGACCCCGAGATAGAGGTCATCATAGCCACCGGCCACGGCACCATGGGCATAGCCATACAGAGCATGCGCAAGGGCGCCTTCGATTTCATCAGCAAGCCCTTCGACATCAAGGACCTGCTGAAGGCGGTGGAGCGGGCCCTCGAGAAGAAAAAATTCAACGACATCGGCCGCGCCATCTTCTCCACCATCCGCCCGGAGGAGCAGCTGCGCGTCATCATAGATTCGGTCACGCGCATCCTGAAGGCGCAGGAATCCCTCCTGGTTCTGCCCGACAAGGACGGCAAGCCGCGCATCGCCGTTTCCCAGGGCCTGGAAAACGAGGCCGCCCGCGCCTCCCGCCTGGAGTACTGCGCGCGCATGCTGGCGCAGTCCGACGGCAGCGGCAAGGCCATGCTGCCGGTGGACGCCCCGGGCGCGGACAAAAGATTTTCCGACATCGCCGGCCTTAGCGCCGTGAAATTCTCGCTGTTCCTGCCGCTGGTGGAGGACAACAAGCCAGCCGGGCTAATAGGCATCAACCGGCTGGAGGAGAACTCCCCCTTTAACGAGGACGACCTCCAGCGGGCGCGCATCTTCGGCTCCCTCGTCAACCTGGCGCTGCGCAACTCGAGCCTCTACCGCCAGCTGCAGGAGACGCAGGGCCAGCTGATCCAGGCGGAAAAGATGTCGGCGCTGGGCCAGCTCGCGGGCGGCCTCGCGCACGAGATCAACAACCCGCTGTCCGGCATCCTGGGCCTGACGCAGCTGGTGCTGGAGAACCTGGACCCCGCCAGCCAGAACCACGCCGACCTGAAGGAGATAGAGAAGGCCGTCTTCCGCTGCAAGAAGATCATAGTCTCGCTGCTGTCCTTCTCGCGCCAGGAGAAGACGCGCGTGGAGCCGGTCAGCGTGAACGAGGTGATAGAGGAAACGCTGACGCTGTGCGCGCGCCAGCTGGAGCTGCAGCGCGTGAAGATCAACCGCCAGTTCTCTCCGGGCCTGCCGCTGGTCAACGCCGACTTCCAGCAGCTGATGCAGGTCTTCCTGAACCTTTTGACCAACGCGCGCGACGCTATGCCCGACGGCGGCGAGCTGACCATAGCCACTAACCTCCTCAAGGACCCGGCCGGCCGCGAACTGCTGATCAGCTCCGTGTCCGACACCGGCGCGGGCATAGAGCCCGAGATCCTGGGCCGCATCTTCGACCCGTTCTTCACCACCAAGCCCGTCGGCAAGGGCACCGGGCTCGGCCTGTCCGTCTGCCTGGGCATCATCAGCCGGCACAACGGCTACATCAAGGCGCACAGTATGCCCGGCGCGGGCGCCACCTTTACCGTTACGATCCCCGTCTGATATGGCAAAAAAAGTCCTGATAGTCGACGACGAAGACCTGGTGCGCAACTACGTGCGGCGCGCGCTCGCGAGCCGCGGCTGGGAGATCACCGAGGCCAACAACGGCGCGGCCGCCCTGGCCCTGCTGGAGGGCCGGGAATTCGACGCCGTGGTCTGCGATCTGAAGATGCCCGACCTGCGTGGAGAGGAAGTGGTGCGGCAGATCCGCGAGCTGCGGCCCGCCATGAAAGTAGTGGTCATCACCGGCTCGGTCTCCAACATCACCACCCCGATAGTCCCCGGCGTGGAAGTGGACGGATTCCTGATAAAACCCTTCGGCATCGACGAGATCCGCGACCTGCTGGAAAAGCTCACGAACCCGGGCCCTACGCCGCGGGAAGAAAAACACTGAACACAGCGCCGCCCCCGGGGCGGTTGCCGGCCAGCACCCCCCCGCCGTACTCGCGGGCCACGCCCTGCACTATGTGCAGTCCCAGCCCCGTCCCTTTTCCGTCAGCCTTGGTGGTGAAGAAAGGCTCGAAGATCTTTTCCAGGTCGCCCTCGGGTATGCCGGGCCCCTCGTCGGAAACCTCCAGCACCGCGTAGCGCCCGGGCTTCAGGCCGGCGGGCAGCGGTTCGCCTTCACTGGCGGGCCTGGTGGCCACGGAAATCCGGCCACCGTCAGGCATAGCATCGCGGGCGTTCAGCGCCAGGTTGAGCGCCACCTGCTTGAGATGCTCCGGCCTGATGCGCACCTTGGGAAGGCCCGGCTCCAGCGCGTAAGCCACCCCTGTACTCTTCCCAGAAAGCTTAACGATTATCAGTTTTACGTCCTCCAGCGCGCCGTTGATGTCCGCGGGCGCAGCCGGCGCGTCGCCGCGCCGGGAGAACGACAGCAGCTGCTTTATCAGCGCCGAGGCCCCCTTGGCCATGTCCAGGATATTCTGGGAGATACGGGAACTGCTCTCGGGCGACTGCACCTCGCGCAGCAGCTGCACGGAGCCGATGATCACGGAGAGCAGGTTGTTGAAGTCGTGCGTGACCTGACCCACCAGCATGCCCAGGGCTTCCATTTTCTGCGATTTCAGGAGCTGGCCGCGGGCAGAGCGCAGGTCCCAGTTGAGTTCCGAATTCTTGAGCGCCAGCGCCACCAGCGGACCTATCACCCTGGCCCGGCGCAGGTCGTCCTCACCGAAGCCCGGCCGCCCCGCCTGCCGCGTAACGCAGAGCACGCCGGGGCCGGCCTCACCGCATGGCAAGGCTATGAACAGCGCGCTGCCCTGCTCCGCACCGCCCGGCAGGCCCTCCGCCCCCTCGCCGCCTACCGCCAGCAGCACCTCCGCCCCCGCTTCGGCCAGCAGCTCCAGACCCCTGCGGCACAGCTCCGGCGCCGCGTCCAGCGGCAGCACGGAGCCGGGGCCGTAGAACCCCGATACTTTAAGGCCGCGCCCCTGGCTGTGCCGCCCCAGCAGCGCCTCGTCGGCGCCGAAGAGCCTCGCGGCCGAGGCGGCCGCCACGTCCATCAGGCCCTCGGGGCTCTCTGCGGAAAAAGCCGCGGCGGCGATCTCCGCGAAACGCTTTTTCTCCACGGCGCGCCCGGCGGCCGCGGCCAGCGCCGTTATGCTGAAAGGTTTTTTGAGATAGTCAAAAGCGCCCAGGCGCATGCTCTCCACCGCGCTGTCCACCGACCCGTGCGCGGTGAGGATGATGACCTCCACTCGGGGCGCCACTTTTTTAATTTCCCGCAGCGCGGCCAGCCCGCCCATGCCCGGCATCATCAGGTCCAGTATCACCAGGTCATAGCCGTTGGCCGTCACCTTGGCCAGACCCTCCTCGCCGCTGGCGGCGCAGGAAACGGCAAAACCCTCTCGTGAGAGGGCCTCCGTGATCAGGCTCAGCAGGTCGGGGTCGTCGTCTATTGCCAGTATCTCGCCGCGGCAGATCATAGTTCCCCCTTAGTGCAGCCCGCACTCGTCGGATATCCGGGCTTCCTCGTCCATCAGCTTCACCACCGCGTTCATCTCGGGCACGGAAAGCCTGGGCGCTTCGGGCGACCGGTGCAGTTCGCGCAGCAGCGCGTAGAACTTCCGCCTGTCGCCGGCGTCCTTGATCTCCCCGCCGGGGTTGCGGGTAAGCTTCATGCTGTTGAACTTGGGGTCCCGCATCTGCAGCGACCAGTACTTGGCCTTGGCTTCTACGGCCACGGCCTGCATGGCCGCCAGGCGCGCGCGGCGCGCGTTGCAGGCGTCGGTATTGAGGCTGACCGGGGCGTCCCGGAAATCGGAGAACTCGGGGCGCACCTCCTCGTCCTGGAACATCTCCGCTATCACCTTCAGGTCGGGCACGTCGAACTCGAAGCCCTGCTTGTCCTCCACCATGTCCCACTGCCGCTCGGTCTGCGCCTCAACCGTGTGCAGCACGGAGCCCGTCAGCGGGTCTATCATCTTGGCTATGATCTTCAAGTGGTCCTTGGTCCCGAAGATGGTCCCCACTATGATGGCGTCGCTGGGGTTCATTTTCTTGGCGGGGGTCTCCCCCTCCTCGGACACGCCCGAAGCCGCCAGCCGCCGCTCCTCCAGCACCTTGCCCAGCTGAGAGCGCTCCAGCAGGTTCACCTTTCCGGACGCCACCAGGCACGACATCAGCTTCTCGGACACATAGTCGCTTTCCTCCCTGGAGGTGCGCGCTTTGCGCGAAAAGCCCAGCACGGCCAGGTTCTTGACGTTCTTGTTGTTGGAGTACTTGGCGAAGTCGTTCGCCATTTTCTTGTAGACGTCCTCGGCGGAGGAGGGAGCGGGCGTGCCGAGCAGAAGAACAAAAGCGGCCGCCAGGGTCAGCTTTAAAAGGCGATTTAGCTTTTTCATAACCCCTCCTCCATCCTCATTGATAGTGTAATAGGCGGGGTACACGCTAAACAGCAAAAAATCGTCAAATTATTATCAAATCTGGGGGGCGAGCAATAGGCCTAGCGGGCGCAGGGCGGACCGGGTTAGCAAAAGCATGTCGGAGGCCCGAGCTTGCATAAGCGCGAGGGCCGAGACGTGCAGCGGCGAGCACGGTGTGCGAGACCGCGGTTTTGCGTTCCGGTCCGCCCTGTGGCTGCGACGGTTTATTCGAGCTTGTAACCGTGGCCGGTTACGCTGGTGATGCGCGCGCCTATCTCGGCACCCAGCTTCTTGCGCAGGGAGGAAACATGCACGCCCACCGTATGGGGGTCGTTGTAGCTGGCGGGGTCGTAGCCCCAGACGGTCTCCAGCAGGTAAGGGATAGAGAGCAGGCGGCCCTCTTCGGTGATCAGGGCCATCAGCAGGTCGAATTCCTTGCGCGTCAGCGGCACCACCGCGCCCCGCACCGCCACCGTGCGGCCGGCCGGGTCTATCACCATGCCCAGCTTGCTGATCTTGTCCGCCTTGTCCGCCGCGCCCTCGTAGCGCTTCAGCACGGCCTTCATCTTGGCCAGCAGCACCGGAAAAGAGAACGGCTTGAGGATATAGTCGTCGGCGCCCTTGTTATAGCCGGCCAGGATATCCTCCTCGCTGATCTTGGCGCCCGAAACTATTATCACCGGGATGCATGAAAAGCCTTCGGTCTCCTTGAGGGCCTTGCACAGGGCGAAGCCGTCCAGCCCCTTCATTTCCACGTCGGTAACCACCAGGTCCGGGGCGAAATCTTTTACCAGCGCCACGGCCTCGGCCCCGTTGTCGGCCGCGGCCACGTTGAAACCCTGGCCCTCCAGGTACCTGCGGGTGGAATTGAGCACCAGCTTATCGTCGTCCACTAAAAGTATTTTTTTGAACATAGCTATAAAAGTTTCCTGCCCAGCGCCTCCGCCAGCCGCCTGTCCCGCGCGGCCAGCCGGGGCTTTTCCTCCAGCGAAGACAGCCCTATAAAAAGCGTGCCGGCGACTTTGGCCCCCAGCGTGGTCGCCGTGAGCTTCAGCGCCCGCAGCGCGCCGGTGAACAGCCGTCCGAAGAACGAGGGCATGGCCGAAGAAGTGATCAGCACAGCTTTCTTCCCGCCGGCTTTAATGCGGAACGCGGGGGCCGCGGCGCCCCAGGGCCAGTAGGCGTAGGGCGTGCCGCGCTCCATGAACCTGCGGTACACGGCGCTGACGTTGAAACAGTTGACCGGAGCGGCCAGTATCAGGCCGCCCGCGGCCTCGGCCGCGTCCAGGATGCCGCTCATGTCGTCGGCTATGGGACAAGCCCCGCGCTCTCCGCCGGGCGCCTGCGTGCAGGCGCGGCAGTTGGTGCAGAATTCAACGCGCTTCTCAGTGAGCAGCACCGTCTCTACCTCGGCCCCGCCGGCCCGCGCCGCGGCGGCCGCGGCCTCCACGGCCTGGTCCATGATCCCGCCGCGCCGGTAGCTGCCGTTGATAGCCAGTATCTTCATAAATTTAGGTATACTTGAGCGCCATCTCCACGTCGTCCGTCCACACGGCCCGCGCGCCCAGTTCCACCAGGCGCTTCACGTCGCGCGGATGGTTGGCTATGCCCGCCGAGACCTCTATCCCCTCGGCCTCGGCCGCGGCGGCCTGCGCCTTGAAATCGCAGGAGGCGGCCCCGAAGTAAAAAAGCTGCTTCGCCAGCGGCCAGTCTATCCAGCCGGCACAGACCTTGCTGGCGCCGGCCTTCAGGGCGGTCTTCACCAGCCCCGACGGATAGAGCGGCATGACCGCGCGCCCTATACCGGGCACGGCCTCCGCGGCGGCGTCCAGGAAGGAAGTCTTATGGGAGAAGGCCAGCAGGTAGGCGCGGGACTCAACCCCGGCGCGCGCTATCTGCAGCGCCAGGTCGGCCGCGTCGGACTCCTTCGGCAGCGCCAGCTCGAAATAAAAGTCCCGGCCGGGCCGCAGTATCATCAGGTTCAGGATGTCGTCGAGGTGCGCGATCGGCTCCGAACCCAGCACGCGCAGCGCCTTCAAATGGGACCATTGCGTCCGGGCTATGGCCCAGTCGCGCCCGCAGACCCGCCCCGCGGACGCGTCGTGGAAGGCCACGAACTGCCCGTCCGCCGTGCGGCGTATATCGCACTCTATGGCGCCGGCGCCGGCGGCGAAGGCGGCCCTGAAGGCCGCCACCGTATTCTCCGGAGCGCGGGCCGGAGCGCCGCGGTGCGCGTAAACGGGTACTCTCATAAGAGAATTCTAGTAAATCTTAAAGCAAAAAAGCGGCGCCGTTCAGCGCCGCTTTTTTTGTGCAGAGTGAAGTCTTACTCGCCGCGGTAGGCCTTGGTCAGGCGTTCCGGGGAAACCACGGTGTAGCCGTTGTCCGCCAGCCACTTGACCAGACGGATGGAGGCGGTGCGGCTCTGGGCGTGAATGTCGTGCATCAGCACTATGCCCTTGCCGCGCTTCTGTATCATGGAGATGGTCTTCTGGAAAAGCTCCTCGGGGTCCTTGGTGGACCAGTCCAGCGTGTCCAGCGTCCAGCCCACCGGCACCAGGCCCAGCTCGGTATCCAGGGCGCGCAGCGCTTCGGGGGTGACTATGCCGTAAGGCGGCCTGAACAATTTGGGGGTGACGCCGGCCGCGGTCTTTATGGATTCCTTAACGCCGCCCAGCTGCCTGAGTATCTCGCCGGTGGACAGGGCCGTGAGGGGCTTGCCCTCGGCCGTGGCGTGATGGTAGCCGTGCACCGCCAGCTCGTGGCCGTCGGCGGCCGTCTTCTTGGCCAGCGCCTTGCCGTTAGTCCCCAGCTTGGAGCCCAGCACGAAGAACACCGACGGGGCGTTGCCCTCCTTCATCGCGGCGGAAACTTCCGCCGTCAGCGGGCCGGGGCCGTCGTCGAAAGTGAGTATGACCTCGCCCTTCTTCAGGAAGCTGTCCGACTGCACCAGGAAAGGCACGTTGTTCTTGACGTAGTTGATCTGGCAGTAGCCCGCCTTTATCGGGACGCTGCGCTCATCGCGGGCGGGCACCGCCCCGGAATAGCCGAAAGCGTCGGCGAGCTCGGCGCTAATGCGGTAGGAGACCTGCCCCTGCGAGCGGGAGTCCACGCCGGTGTATTCAACGCCTGTCTCGTTCTTGATGCCGCGGCCGAGGGTCTCCAGGCGGCGGCGCAGGTACTGGCCGGAGGCCGAGGCCTCAAGGGCCTGCGGGCTGCCCTGCGGGGAAACGAAGGCCACGTCCGAGAAAAATTTAAGCGCCTGGTAGACCTCGTCGTATTCGATTATCATCCCGATGGGGTCGGCGGCGGCGGGGCTGGCGGAGGGCACTTCTACTTCACCGGGAGCCTTGGGGAGCCGGAGGTCGGCGGCGGCGGCGTTGAGCAGCGGCAAAAAGGAAATGAGCGCGGCAAAAAAGAAAGATTCGCGGAACTGTTTTATCATATCTATATTATGCCGCAAATGAAGCGGGCCGATAAGAGGCGAAAGGCCCAAAAACCGTAGTTTTTGGGCCCAGGCGCTGTAGGTCTAAAGGTCTTGACGGTCAGGTGATGCCGCCGCGTTTGAAGTACCAGATCAGCAGGGCTATGATGAGCGACAGCGCTTTTATCTGCCAGTTGCGGGTAAAGAGTTCGGGGATGTTCATGGTTCAGGCCTGCGGGGGCTGGGCGGGAGCCGGCGGCACCGCGGCGGGCGCGGCGGGCGCACCGGGCCTCTGGGCCTTGCGCAGCAGGGTCTTCTCGGCCTTGGAGCGGTACAGCTGGTAGAGCATGGCCTCGAGGTCCTTGGGGTCCACGTGCTGCTGCAACTTGCCGTTGCGCGCCACGGAGAGCGTGCCGGTCTCTTCGGAAACGATGACTATGATGGCGTCGGCGGCTTCGCTCAAGCCCAGGGCGGCGCGGTGGCGCATGCCCAGGATCTTCGACAGTTCCTGCTGCTCGGTCAGCGGCAGGATGCAGCCGGCCGCCACCAGGCGGTTGTTGGCTATCACGGCGGCTCCGTCGTGCAGCAGGGTGTTGATGTGGAAAACGGTGAGCAGCAGTTCCTTGGACACCTCGCCGTTCACGCGCACGCCCGTCTCCACTATGTCGCGCAGCGCCATGTCCTGCTCCAGCACTATCAGCATGCCCATCTTCTCGGCCATCGCCGAGCGCACGGCCTCCATCATCTCGCCGATAAAGCGGTACTCGGCCGACACCATCACCCGGCCGAGCGGGTTGGAGCCGATGTTGGCGAGCGCGAAGCGGATCTCCGGCTGGAAGACGACGATGAGCAGCACCATGCCGGCCACCCAGAACTGGCCCACCAGCCAGACCGTGGCCGCGAGGTGCAGGGCCTGGGCCAGGGCGGTAATGACGGCGAGGATGGAGACGCCCCAGATGACCTGCATGGCGCGGGTGCCCTTGAGCAGCAGGATGAGGCGGTATACTATGTAGTATACCACCGCGATGTCTATGAGGTCCCTAAGGTACTGCAGGTACAATTTCCCCCCCGTTCAATTTAGGCCGGCTTGGGCGCTGGCGTCGGCGCGGGCGCTTTGGCGGCCGCTATCAGCGCGTCTATCTCGGCCGCGTCCACCACTTCAGTCTCTATCAGGCGGTTGGCGATGGCGTCGAGCGCCCTGCGGTTGCCCGTCAGGGCGGCCTTGGCCTTCATGTACGCGTCGCTGATTATGCGCTTGATCTCTTCGTCGACGATGCGGGCCGTCTCGTTGGAGTAGCCGGCCTGGCGCATGATGTCGCGGCCCAGGAACACTTCGGACTCGTCCTTCTTGAGCGACTGCAGGCCGATCTTGTCGCTCATGCCGAATTCCATCACCATCTTCTGCGCGTAGCTGGTCACCTTGTTCAGGTCGTCGTGCGCGCCGGTGGTGATCTCGCCTATGGCTATCTCTTCGGCGGCGCGGCCGCCCAGCAGCACGCAGAGGCGGTTCAAGATATCGGTCTTGGAGGTGAGGTACTTGTCCTCTATGGGCATCTGCAGCGTGTAGCCCAGCGCGGGGCCGCGCGGGATGATGGTCACCTTGTGCACGGGGTCGCAGCCGGGCAGGCTCTTGGCCACCAGCGTGTGGCCGGCTTCGTGGTAGGCAACCACGCGCTTCTCGGAGTCGGAGATGATGCGGGACTTGCGCTGCGGGCCGGCGATGCTCTTCTCTATGGCCTCTTCCAGGTCCTTCAGGTCCACGGACTTCTGCTCTTTCTTGGCCGCTATGATGGCGCCCTCGTTGACGATATTGGCCAGGTCCGCGCCGGTGAAGCCGGGGGTGTGGCGGGCGATCACGTTGAGGTCGGTGTCGGCGGTCAGCTTGATCTTCTTGGCGTGGACGTTCAGGATGTCCAGGCGGCCCTTGATGTCCGGCACGGGCACGTTGATGCGCCGGTCGAAGCGGCCAGGGCGCAGCAGGGCGGTGTCCAGCACGTCGGGGCGGTTGGTGGCGCCGATGAGGATGATGCCTTCCTTGGACTCGAAGCCGTCGAGCTCGACGAGCATCTGGTTCAGGGTCTGCTCGCGCTCGTCGTGCCCGCCGCCGATGCCGGCGAAGCGGGAACGGCCCACGGCGTCGAGCTCATCGAGGAAAATGATGGCGGGGGCCGATTTTTTGGCGCGCTCGAAGAGGTCGCGTACGCGGCTGGCGCCCACGCCCACGAACATCTCGACGAACTCGGAGCCCGAGGAGGTGAAGAACGGCACGCCGGCCTCGCCGGCCACCGCGCGGGCCAGCAAGGTCTTGCCGGTGCCGGGAGGGCCGTAAAGCAGCACGCCCTTGGGCAGCTCGCCGCCCAGCGTCTGGTACTTCTTGGGGTTCTTCAGGTAATCGACGATGTCGCGCAGCTCGTCCTTGGTCTCGTCGCAGCCGGCCACGTCCTTGAACATGACCTTCTGCTTCTTCAGGTCCTGCTGCTTGGCCTTGGACTTGCCGAAGGACATGGCCTGCTTGCCGCCCATCTGGGCCTGCCGCACGAACAGGAACCACCAGATGAACACGAAGATGAGGATCCAGCCGATGTTGAGGATGAAGGTGGCGATCCAGCCGCGGTCGGCCTCGGCCTTGTAGCTGGTGACCCCGGCGGCTTCCATGTCCTCGATAAGCTTGGCGTCGGCCAGCGGGACGGTCTTGAAGGTGACGGTCTTGTCGCCCTCTTTCATCTTGCCGGTGATCAGGTCCTGGCGGACGCTGACCTCGGTGATGGACTTGTCGCGGAGCTTGGCCTTGAAGGCGGAATAGTTGATCTGGGTCTCGCGCTCCACTCCCTTGAGGTTCTGGTAGACGGCCACGAACAGCGTGAAAGCCAGGAACCAGAAGAGCAGCTGCCTTAAATTTTTCTTCAGCGGCATTAGTTCTTTCCTTGTATGGCGGACTCTTTGAGTACGCCGATGTACGGCAGGTTGCGGTAGATCCCGTTGTAATCCAGCCCGTAGCCCACGACGAACTTGTCGGGGATGCTGAAGGCGGAGTACTTGATCGGGACCTGCGCCTTGCGGCGGCTGGGCTTGTCGAGCAGCGTGCAGACCTCCACCGAGCGGGGCAGGCGGGTCTTCATGTTCTGCAGCATGTACTGCATGGTCAGGCCCGAGTCCACGATGTCTTCCACTATGATGACGTCGGAACCCTCTACGCTTTCCTTGAGGTCCAGCAGGATGCGCACCACGCCGGTGGAGTGCTCGCCGTGGTACGACGAGACCATCATGAAATCCAGCCGGGTGTCCAGGTCTATGTGCCTGGCCAGGTCGGCCAGGAACAGCGTGCAGCCTTTCAGCACGCCCACCAGGGTCACGGTGCGGCCGGCGTAATCGCGCGTGATCTGTTCGCCCAGCTTCTTGACGCCGGCGGCCAGATCCTCGCGGGATATCAATATCTCCTGCAGGTCCTTATGCATTCATACATATTTTAGTATTTATGGGGGTTTTAACCAATGAAAAAGAAGAAGCCGGGGCGGCCTTGGCCCCGGCTTCCGCTATAGCGGCTGGTCCGCTTATTCTTCCATCGGGATGATGTTCTGGGCGGCCTGGGGGGCGCCGTCGAGCTGCGCGTAGAAGAAGTTGTTGGCGATGCTGCCCATGGCGGTCGGCTTGCCGTCCAGGTCGGCGGCGCTCTTCACTTTGCGGGATTTCTGCAGGTCCTTGGCGAAGGCGGCGTCCAGCTGGGCCACGGCGGCGCGGTCGAGGATGTTGACGTTGACCTCGGTGTCGTAGCGCTCGCCGCGGGGGTGCAGGTTGTAGGAGCCGATGTCGGCGAACTCGCCGTCGACGGTCATGAACTTGCTGTGCAGCGTGTCGCCGGGGGAGCGCCAGCCGTTATAGAGGTGGATGTTGGCGCCGGCCTGGGCCAGGGGGATGAGGCACTTGTACATCGCCTCCACTATCACCACTCCCTCGGGGTCGATGCTCTCTTTGGAATTGGTCAGGATGTTCACTTCGACGCCGCGGGCCCGGGCGTCCAGCACGGCCTGGGTCACTACGGGCAGCGAGACGAAGTAGGCGTTCTCGATGTTGATGTTCCTGGTGGCGGCGTACATGGCCTTTATGATGCTCACCAGGATAGGGGAGCTCTGGGGCGGGTTCTGCATCACCACGGCCACCCGGGCGGAGCCGCCCTCGTAGGGCAGGCCGGCGGTATTGCGGGCGTCTATGGTCTTAAAGCCGTTCTTGCGGGCGTAGGCGTTCCAGGTGCCGGCCAGCAGGCGCTTGGCGTCGAGCACGGCCGGGCCGGAGAACACCACGTCGGTGTCGCGCCACAGGATGCTGCCGCCCTTATGGGAGTACACGTCGCCGAAGTTCTGGCCGCCGGCCACCGCGTACTGGTCGTCGGCGATCATAACCTTCACGTGCCAGATGTCGTTGGCGCGGCCTTCCTGCACCTCGAGCACCTCGATGCCGGCCTTCTTCATCATCTCTACTACTTTCTTGCCGTGGCCGACCTTCACCTTCTTGTCCACCATGACTTTAACGTCCAGGCCCTCGCGCTTCTTGGCGATGAGCATCTGCGCGGCCTGGTAGCCGGTGGTGTCGTCGTAAAAAGCCCAGCTGGAGACCAGCAGGCTCTTCTTGGCGCTGCGGATCAGGGCGTCCTTCACCTCGAAGGAGGCGGGGCCGTTGATAAGGAAGCGGGCGGAGTTGTTGGCGGTGAAGCGGGCGCCGGTGGCCTGCTCGTACTCGGCGACGAAGCCGGGGTCGGTGAACAGCGAGGGCTGGCCGGCGCGGCGGGCGGGGTAGGCCCTGGACTTGGAGGCGGCCATCACGCGGTCGGAGATGGCTTCAAAAGCGGGGGTATTGGTCCACGGGCCGTTGTCCGTGATCTGCGCGCCCAGCGCGTACCAGAGGGTGACCGCGGTGCCGGAGTAGGACACCGGCTCGGCGCCGGAGAAAGCCTGCGGTACGGCCACGGGCTGCGCCAGCGGGTTGGGGATAGGGGAAGCTTTAATGGTGCCCGCGTCCGCGCCCAGGGCGGAAACGGAGCCGGTGTACCTTTCGAGGATATCGGCCTGGCGGGAGGTCTGGGCCGAAGAGAAACCGGGCAGCATGACGCAGGAGACGAGGAGCGCTACGGCGAGCTTTTTGTTGGTCATGTCTATAGTATACGGCCCGGAACGTTTTTTCGTAAGGGCCGTGTAGGCCCAAAAGGCGCAAAAAAGGGCCCAGAGAAATCTGGGCCCTTTGGGCTAATGTACCCGAGCGCGGGCGCTTTGCGCATTCCCATCTATAATATAAATAACTATATTATAGGACGCGTAATTATAGCCTAGTCTAGGTCGAAGGGGCTGTCCGGCCTGGAGGTGTCGCCGGACTCCTCTATACGCTTCTTCTCCTTCTGGAATTTCTCCTCCAGTTCCTTTTTCTTATCTTCCATGGACTTACCCGCATTGTTAAAGTAACTGTCCAGGCGGGCCTTGTCCTCCTGCATTTTTTTCATGGCCTCCTGCATCAGGTCGCCGCCAGGCTTGACCTGCGGCTTGTCCCAGTGCTTGAGCACCTTGCCGGTTTTCCTGTCCACCTCTATGCGCGCCTTGCAGCACGGGCAGTCTATAAGAAAAGTTCCTTCGGACATTATTTTACCCCCCAGAGCGGGTGCTGCTGCGGCAGCACCTTCACGTTCCCGAGCCGCGAGGCCGCCAGGCAGCAGGCTTCCCGCACGAACCTGGCTCCCGGCGGCCTGACGCCGCGGCGGGCCGTGGCCGGCTGTATGAAGAACGGCGCGGCCGGCGCGCAGGCCGCCGCCAGCCTGACGGCCTTTTCAAAGTCCGGCATAGCGGTCTTCGAAGTCAGCACTACCTTGACGAAAGTTTTCTCCGGCGCGGCGGCCAGGAATTTTTTGTGCGCGGTCCAGCAGCCCTTGGCCCCGGTGGAAGAGGGCAGCTTGATGTCCATGGCTATGACGTCCAGGAGGGGCAGCACTCGGCGAAGTTCGGCGTGCAGCACGCCGTTGGTTTCCAGGTGCAGGCGCAGGCCGGCTTGCTTCAGCAGCGGGGCCAGCGTTTTTATGAAGCGCCAGTGCAGCAGCGGCTCGCCGCCGGTAAGGGAGACGTCCCCCGCCTTGCCGCTCCGGGCGAGTTTTATAACGGCCCGCGCGGCCTCGGCCGTCGTCATAGGCGCGGCCGCCGCCCCGTCGAGCGCGGCCGGCTCGTCGCAGTAGCCGCAGCGCAGGTTGCAGCCGGCGAAGCGCAGGAACACCTGCCGCTGCCCGGCGTAAAGGCCCTCGCCCTGCAGCGAGCAGAAGATCTCGGCGACGGGGGCGGTAAGTTCTTTCATTCAGAGCGCGGGGTCTTTCAGACCGGCGTCGGCGAAGCCCTTGGCGCGCAGCTTGCAGGAGTCGCAGCGGCCGCAGGGCTTTTTGCCACCGCTGTAGCAGGACCAGGTCAGTTCCAGCGGGGCCTTGAGCTTAAGGCCCAGCCGGGCGATGCCAGACTTGCTCAACTTTATCAGCGGCGTCAGAATTTTGATGGGCCGGCCGCCCGCGCCGCGGCGGGTGCCGAAAGCCGCGGCCTTCTGCAGCGCACGGTAGAATTCGGGGCGGCAGTCAGGGTAGCCGGAGTAGTCCACGATGTTGGGGCCCAGCACTATAGCGTCGGCCCCCTCGGCGTCAGCCAGCGAGAAGCCCACCGAGGCGAAAACCAGGTTGCGGCCCGGCACGTAGGTGGAAGGGATGTCGCCCTTCCTGCCTATCTGCGCAAGTTTCACGTCGGGCAGCTCCAGCTTTTTATTGACCAGCGAGCAGGAGGCGAACCAGGGGAAGGCCAGGTTTATCTCGTAGAGCTTCACGCCCAGCCGGCGCGCTATAGCGCGGGCCGCGGCGTTCTCGCGCGCGTGGCGCTGGCCGTAATCGAAAGAGACAGCCAGGCACTCATACCCCTTCGCTAGCGCCCAGGCGAGGGCGGTGGTTGAATCCAGCCCGCCGGAAAAAAGGACCACGGCTTTTTTCTTCATACCGCGTTCTCCACCAGGCCGGCGCCGGCCTTGAATTTTATCCGGGGCACGGCCTTGAGGTGCCCCTTCTTCAGCACGAGCTCCATGTCGCGCTTGCCGGTCTCCGGCCGGAAGGCCAGGAAGTCCAGCACGCGGCCGCTGGAGTGGATCTCCTCGAGCGCCGCCTGGAAGGCGTCGCGGCCTTCCAGCTCCTCCACCAGCGCGCGGGCGCAGATCATGTCCTCCACGTGGCGCGCATCGTAGAACAGGCAGGCGGGCACTATCAGCGTAGGCGCAGGCCGGGCGCGGCAGTAGGAGGCCAACGCCGGGAAGTTGGCGAAGCAAGCCACCAGGATCTCCGAGGCCAGCAGCAGCGAGGACGCCGCAGGCGAGCCGGAGTTGGTGACCGAGAGCGCCGGGCGCGAAGGGTCGGAGCCGTAAAGGGCGGTGTAGGGCGAGTTGTCGTACTGCTCCACGCCCAGGTCTATCTCGGAAAAGATATCGGAGCCGGGCAGCTCGCGGCGCGCCGCCAGCGCCAGGGCCGGGTTCGGGTAGACCCGCACGTCGCGGCGGCCGCTCTCGAGCAGCGCGGTTATGGTGTTGGAGAAGCGGAACAGGTCTATCACTATGCCGCGGCCGCGCCAGGTGCGGGCCTCGGCGCGGTCCAGCGCGATGCGGACGCTATTTTGCGGTGCTGGTGGAAGCTTCGGTGACATATTTTATGGCCAGGGCGCTCAGGTACAGCTCCGGCTCCTCGTAGACGCCCATCTGCGGCCCCGACGCGGCGGCGTCCACCGCCAGGATGACGGCGTCCGCCCCGATGGCTGCGGCCTGCCGGCGGGCCCGGTCCTTCAGGGCCTCCAGGCGGGCTTGCCCGGTGGACGCGCTGACGCGGGGGCTGTGGATGATGGCGATGCCGCCCCAGGGGCGGGCGGCCTCGGCGCGGGAATTCAAGACGGCCACCTCGCGCCAGGGGCGCGGTTCGAACCAGGGACCTACCTGTATGACGTCCAGCCTGGAGGAAGCGCAGGCGCAGGCCGAGAGCAGCGCCAGCGCCGCCCAGCGGCGCATCAGGGCTGGTCTACGCCGAGGTCGCGGCAGATCTTGCGGACCGTGAAGTCGGCGATCTCGTTGTGGCGGGTGACCGGGACTTCCTTGTTGGAAACCGGGTTGAGGAAAACGGAGTACTTGCCGCCCTCGCGGTTGAGCACGCAGCCCTTGCTGATAAGATGTCTAACCAGATCCTTGCGTTTCATATTAGCCTCGCTGCGGCCGCCGGGAAAGGCTCGGCCGCGGCTATATTTTAGCACTTATCCGCGGGGCGCGGGAACAGGGGCGCGGGTCCGTCAGTTGTAATCGGCGTCGGAACCGCCGGAGATGGCCTCGGAGCCGTAGCGCTTGATGGAATCCACGAGCCGCCAGGACACCCCGCCGCCGGTCTTGGCGAAGAGCACCTGCACGAAGGTAATTTCCCCGTCCTCGGGATTTTCGAAGACCAGGATGCTGCGGCCGCCCTCGGTCAGCGTGCCCTTGCACTGGCCGTAGGAAGTAGGCAGGCCAAGCGCGCCAGCAGGGCGTTCGGCGCCCTCGCCGGCGGCGGACTGCCGGCCTTCCGGCTCGGGCCTGTCGTCTATCATCACCATGGCCTCTTCGGGCTCTTCGGCGGGCTTGGTGGCGGCCTTGGCCGGCGCGGGCTTCTTCGCCGCCGGCTGCTCCGGCTGCGGAGCGGGCGCAGGGGCCGCTGCGGGGGCCGCGGCGGCCGGCTTCTTTTCCGGGGCCGGCTTCGGCTTCTCGGCGGGCGCCTGGGCGGCAAGCGTCACGGCGCAGGCGAACAGCAATGCGACGGCGAAAGTATGTTTCATATCCCTAACCTCCGTTCCAGCTACCTTCAAAATCTTTTCACGGCCACGCGGCCGGTCTTTATGCCGAGCAGCGCGAGCGCCAGCGCGGAGAAGCGCTCGGGGGCGTCGCTGACCACGAATTCGGAGCGCCCGCGGCGGCCCGGGTTCAGCAGGCCGCGGTCCGCCAGCTCGGTGCGGGCGGCCTGCGCCGCCGCCAGCGCGGAATCCACTATCTTCGTGCGCGGGCCCATCACCTTCGCTATGACCTTCTTGAGCAGCGGGTAGTGCGTGCAGCCCAGGATCAGCGCGTCGGCCTTGCCGCGGTACTGCGCCAGGTACTCGCGCGCCACCGTCTCCGCCACCGGCTTCGTGCACCACCCTTCCTCCACCAGCGGCACGAACAGGGGGCAGGCCCGCTCGGTCACCTTCACGCCGGAGCCGGCCAGCGCCCGGCTATAGGCGCGGCTGTTAACCGTGGCCGAGGTGCCGGTCACCAGCACCCGCCCGCCCGGCGGCGCGGTGCGCAGCGCCGCCTCTACCCCCGGCAGGATCACGCCCATGACGGGCACCGGGGAAATTTTCCTGACCGCGTCCAGCGCCAGCGAAGAGGCGGTATTGCAGGCCACTATCAGCAGCTTGATCCGCTTCTCCAGCAGGTAGGCGGCTATCTCTTTGGAAAAGGCGATCACGGCCTCCGGGGACTTGGTGCCGTACGGCACGCGCGCGGTGTCGCCGAAATAGACCAGGTTCTCGCCGGGCAGCATGCTGCGCAGCTCCTTGAAGACGGTCAGCCCGCCGAGCCCGGAGTCGAAGATGCCCACAGGACTATCAGCAGGCCGGGGACATACCTTCCTAACTTCAGTTCTTTTCAATGACTCAGCCTTTTTACGCATAGAAGTTAGGAAGGGGTGTCCCCAGTCATTTCCATTGTTTCATCTCGGCGTACTTCATGATGCCCCTGTGCACCGAAGCCGCTATCTTGGCGCGGACCTTTTTGTCGTTCATGTATTTCTGGTCGGAGGAGTTGGTCATGAAGCCCATCTCTACCAGGATACCGGGCGCGTAGGTGCCGCGCAGCACGTAGAACGCGGCCTGCTTGACGCCCCGGTTCACGAACGGGGTGCGGCGCTCCATCTCGGTGGTGACGTAGCCGGCGAGGAGCCCCCCCTCTTTCTGGTAATCGTTGCGGGCCATAGCGTGCAGCAGCATCGCGGCCGCGTCGTTCTGGCCGCCGCCGTCCTCGAGCCCTACCACGGAGTTTTCGTAGTCGGCCACCTCGGCGGCGCCGGGGTCGGAGGCCTTCTCGGACATGAAATAGATCTCGAAGCCCTTTTCCCTGCGGTCGCGGTTGGCGTTGGCGTGGATGGAGACGAAGATATCCGCCTTGAAATTATTAGCTATCACCGAGCGGTCGGCCAGCGGGACGAACTCGTCGGTGGCGCGGGTCAACATAACGTCGAAGATCTCCTCGCCCTTCAGCAGCTCGTGGAGTTCCTTGGCCACCGCGAGGTTGAGTTCCTTCTCCTTGAGCCCGAACAGCTTGCGGCCGCCCGGGTCCTTGCCGCCGTGGCCGGCGTCGATAACGACTTTCTTGCGGCCCGACGGCGCCGCCAGCTTGTCGGGGAGGCCGAGCCCGGCCGCCGAAGAAGCGGCGACCGCGGCCGTGGCCGCGGCGAGGCCGAAGCCCCCGTCCGGGGCGATGACCGGCGGCTCCGCGCCCAGGGGCGCTGCCGCGCCGGCGATGCTCTGCCGCACGGCCCCGGCCTGCTTGGCGACGTCTATCACCAGGCGGTCAGGGTCGGCCAGCGCGAACACGTCCACCTTGCCGAAATTATCGTCGGGGTCCAGCACCAGGATGGCGGTCTTGTTCTCCTGCCGCAGGTCCACGCCCCGCAGCACGCCGTCGCCGATGGGCAGCTTCTCTTCCCGGGAGATGACGCCGCCGAAGATGTTGATCCGGAAGAGGTTGTTCTCCTTCTGCGTGGACTGCCACTTGAGCGGCTCCTCCATGTAGACTACCACGCGGGTCTTGTCCTGGTGGGTGAAGTAGTTCACGGAGGTCACGTTGACCTCGCGCTGCGCGCCCAGCGTGGCGGTGGCCTGGTTATACTCCAGCTTGAAGCCGAAGGCCTCGGCGAAATACTTCGAGATGAAGAAGTCCAGCGCGAGGAACGCCTTGCCCCCGCGCACGATCAGCGGGTTCGGGAACTGCACGTTCTCGTCGTTGATCTGCACCGAGTCCGACTTCATGAAGAAGACCACCTTCTTGCCGCGGATCTGCATCATCAGCTTGCCGGAAACGGGGTACCAGTAGATCTTGCCGCCTATCAGCTTGGCGGCCTGCCCCGCGTCCAGGTAGACGGCGCCGCTGAGCGCGTAGGTCCCTATCTTGCCGGCGTAGACGCCGTTCTTCATGTAGGTGACCTGGTCCACCCGCGCCTGCGCCGGCGCGCAGAGCGCCGCCAGCAGGAACAGCACAGATAATCTTTTGAACATTTTGCCCATCTCCAATTTTATAGCGACTGCGGGACGCCCAGGCAACGGCCGGGCGCGGCCTACTCCAGGATGATCCGGTAATCCTCCCACGTCAGCTGCGGGTCGGACACCATCTTCACGGAGCGGTGCACGTTCTTCTCTATCATCGCCTGCTTCTTCTTGAGCACCTCGGAGAGGATCGGGTGCGTGATGATGCGCAGGTTGCCGCCGGGGCGGCCCATCGTGATATTGTGGATCTCGCGCTGGATCTTGATGCGGATGCTCTCGCTCGACAGCACGCGGCCGCTGCCGTGGCACTCGGGGCACTCCTCGGTCAGCAGGCTCACGGTGCTCTCGCGCTTGCGCTCGCGCGTCATCTCCACCAGGCCCAGGCGCGTGATCGGCAGGATGCGGATCTTGGCCCGGTCGCGGGAGACGCCGTTCTCGAGGGCCGTCACCACCTTGTGGCGGTTGGAGGCCTTCTTCATGTCGATGAAGTCGATGACGATGATGCCGCCGATATTTCGCAGGCGCAGCTGGCGGGCCACCTCGGCCGCCGCCTCGATATTGGTGGCGGTCACGGTCTCTTCCTGCGACTTGCTGCCGGTGAACCGGCCGGTGTTCACGTCGATGGCGCACAGCGACTCGGCCTCCTGGATGATGATGGAGCCCCCGTTAGGGAGCGGCACCTTGATGCGGCGCAGCTCGTCTATTTCCTTCTCGATGTGGAAGGCCTTGAAGATGGGGGTCTTGCTGTCGTAGAGCTTTACCCGGTCCTTGAGGTCCGGGGAGATCTTCAGGGCGAATTCCTGCACGTTGTGGAAGTCGTCCTTGTTGTCGAGCATGTAGATCGTGGTGTCCTCGGACAGGATGTCGCGCGCGACCTGCATGGTCATGTCCATGTCCTTGTGCAGCAGCGCCGGCGGGCGGGCCGCGTTGTAGCGGGTCTCGATAGTTTCCCAGGTGCGCAGCAGGAACTTGACCTCGCGCTCCAGCTCCTCGGCGGTGGCGCCCTCGGCCTCGGTGCGCACTATGCAGCCCTTGGTGCCCAGCATCTTGGAATCGGCGATGTTGCGCATGATCTCGGAGAGGCGCTTGCGCTCCTCGGCGTCCTCGATGTTCTTGGACACGCCGACGAAATCCTGGAACGGCGTCAGCACCAGGTAGCGGCCCGGCAGGGAGACGTCCATCGTGACCTTCATGCCCTTGGTGCCTATAGCGTCCTTCGTGACCTGCACCATGACCTCCTGGTCCTTCTTCAGGAGCTTGTCTATCGCCTCTTTCTGGTTGCCCAGGACGTCGGAGATGTAGATGTAGGCGTTCTTGTCGAGGCCGATGTCCATGAAGGCGCTCGAGATGCCGGGCAGCACGTTCTCGACGCGGGCCTTGTAGATGTTGCCCACGATGTTGCCGGAGCTGCGGCGCTCCCAGTACAGTTCGGAGAGCTTGCCGTCCTCCAGGATCGCGATGCGCGTCTCCTCGAACGAGGTGTTAGCGAATATTTCTTTCTTAACTTTTGCGTTTGCCATAAAATTCTCCTTCAGCTTTCAAAATACTTCGAGTTTCCCGGCCGAGTCCAGCCAGTACAGCTCCTTGCGCGTGATGCGCCTGAAAACGGGTTTGCCGCCGCTCATCAGCTCCGCCACGGTCTCCGGCTTGACGTTCTTGCCGGGCGCCAGGCGCAGCGTCAGCTTCAGGAGCGCCGCGGCAGGGTCGAACGAGGCCGACAGCACCGGGCCCCGCGCGTCCAGCGTCTTGCGCTCGCCGGAAGGCTTCACCTTCTCCCACGGCAGCTCCTTCAGGGCCATGAAGGCGTCCACGGCCGCCGGCGAGAAGCCGGCCGGGAAGTCCCCCTCGAGGAAGAACTCCGCGGCGTTCACCGCGGCCTCTATCGACGGGAAGAACACCGGGATGCGGCGCGCCGACAGCAGGCGGAAGAACTCGTCGTCGAGGGGCCGGATCTTCTCCGCGGCCGCCTCGTCCCGGGCGAACTCCTCCAGGTAGAGGTCGGCGTACTCGCAGAGGCTCTCGTGCCCCACGGAGACCGCCGGCCCGAAAGCCATCTTGGGCGCCGTGCCGCCGGGGCCCTTCGCGGGCCAGAACTTCAGGCCGCAGGCGGCCGCGCGGCCGCGCAGGGCCTTGAGCTGCTCCAGGTGGCTCAGGTCCTTCGCCGCGGCGAGCCGCGCGAACTTGAGCCTGATGCGTGACTTGGGGCTTTCGTTCATACCAGGGCGTACCTGCGCGCGTAGACCGACTCCGCTATCCCGATGGCGGCCATCGTGGCCACCAGGTTGGAGCCGCCGTAAGAGACCAGCGGCAGCGGCACGCCCGCCACCGGCGTGAGGCCCAGCAGCATGCCGAAATTCATGCAGAAATAGACCAGGAACATCCCGAAGATGCCGCAGTTCACCAGGTAGCCGAAGCGGTCGCGCGCGAGGCGCGCCCCCTGCATGATGCGCCGCATCAGCAGCGCGTACAGGCCGGTCACCAGCGCCATGCCCCAGAAGCCCATCTCCTCGCCCACCACGGCCAGGATGAAGTCGGTGTGCCGCTCGGGCACGAAGCCCAGGCGCGACTGCGTGCCCGAGAAGATGCCGCGGCCGAAGATGCTGCCGGAGCCTATCGCGATGCGGGCCTGCAGCAGGTTGTAGCCGGCCCCGCGCGGGTCCGTCTCCGGCGAGAGGAACACTTCCAGCCGCTTCTGCTGGTAATCTTTCATCTGGTTCTTCACCAGCACGCCGGAGAAGAAGCCCAGGATCAGCACCAGGGCCGCGCCGGCGAAATAGACGCCCGACACGTTGGCGTAGAGCTTCACCGACAGGCGCCAGAGCACCCATAAGCCTGCGACGACCCCGGCCACGAAGATCGAGGCGCTGAGCCAGGAGTCCGACAGGCGGAAGAAGTAGCCGACGAGCGGGTTATCGAGCAGCTCGGGATTCAGCGAGATGACGCTCCAGAGCACCGGGAACAGGCCCGAGATCAGGCCGTACCCGACGATGATGGCGAGGTGGAAGACGCTCGCCCCGGCGGCGAACAGCATCAGCAGCGCTATCGGGAAGGTCAGCAGGATGGCGGAAAAGTCGGGCTGCTTGATCAGCAGCAAGAACACGGGCACGCACAGAGCGAAGGCGCCGAGCACGGTCTGCAGCTCCCTGATCTTGCCCATGCGCTTGTCGAGGAAATTGGCGAGCACCAGGATCAGGCCCAGGCGGGCGAACTCGGACGGCTGGATAGAGAAGAAAGGCAGGCGGTACCAGGAGCGTGCGCCCTTGTCCACCACGCCGAAGATCAGCACGCCCACGAGCGCCGCGAGGATGAAGCCGTAGACGAATTTCCACTGGTCCTGGTAGACCTGGTAGTTCAGGCTCCACGCCGCGGCGAACGCCGTGAGCGCGAGCGGGATCGCGATGAGCTGCACGCGGATGATGCGGGCCTGCTGGGGCAGCACGGCCACGGAGGAGAAAATGGCGACGGTGCCTATGGCCAGCAGGGCCAGGGCGGCCAGGAAGAGGGCCCAGTCCACGCGGCTTTTCCTGAGGCCGGCCCCCTGGGACATGATCATCTCGCCGCCCCCCTGGCCGCGGGCCGCAAGGCGGCGGCGGGCACGCGGGGCAGCTCGGGCCCCTGGGGCTTGGCCGCCGCGGCTTTCAGGTCGTCGCGCAGCACGGCCTCTATCACGGCCTTGGCGATGGGCGCGGCCGCCGAAGAGCCGTGTTCGCCGTGCTCCACGAGCACGGCCACGGCCACCTTGGCGGGCTCGTTATTGACGGTGGCGTAGGCCACGAACCACGCGTGGTCCTTGCCCTGCGGGTTCTGGGCGGTGCCGGTCTTGCCGTAGATCTCGGCTCCGGCGATCTTGGCTATCTGGCCGGTGCCCTCCAGCACGACGCTCTTCAGGGCTTCACGGATCAGCGCCCAGGTGGCGTCCTTGAGCTGCACCCGGCTGAGGACCTCGGGCTCGTTCTTCAGGATCTGAACCCCGTCGCTCTTGACGATGCGGTCCACGTAATAGGGGCGGTGGAAGAGGCCGCCGTTGGCCACGGCCGCGATCTCGCCGGCGGCCTGCATCGGCGTCATCAGCGTCTCGCCCTGGCCGATGGCCAGGTTCAGCGTGTCGCCTATGAACCAGTAGCTCTTCTTCGCGGCGCGCGGGCCGGGGCCGAACACGTTGCCGGTCCTTTCGTCGGGCAGGGCGATGCCGGAGGTCTGGCCCAGGCGGAAAGCGCGCGCGTATTTCTCTATGTTCAGGGGGCCCGCCCGCTGGCCCATCGTGTAGTAATAGACGTCGCAGGAATTGGTCAGGCCGCTGATGAAGTCCACGTGGCCGTGGCCTTTTTTCTGCCAGCACTTGAAAACGCGGCTGCCCGCGTCGTACCAGCCGGGGCAGAAGACCTTCTCCTCGGGGCGCACCCGGCCGGATTCCAGGATGGCCGCGGCGGTGATGATCTTGTAGATGGAGCCGGGCGGGTAGGAGCCCTGCAGCGCGACGTTGAATTCGGGCAGGATCTTGCCGGCGGGCAGGCCCTCTTTTTCGGAGCCGGACAGCACGAACATGTTGGGGTCGTAGTCGGGCATCGAGGCGAAGGCCAGCACCGCGCCGGTGCGCGGGTCCAGGGCCACCACCGCGCCCTTGCCGCTGATGGACTTCTGCAGGCCCTCTTCGGCCGCGGCCTGCGCCTTGGAGTCTATCGTCAGGAAAATGTCCGCGCCGGGCACCCACTTGCGGCTCTCCAGCACCCGGTTGAGCTTGCCGCGAGAATCCACCTCGAGGTAAATGCCGCCGTCCTTGCCCTTGAGCTCGCGCTCGTACATCTTCTCCAGCCCCGCCTTGCCCAGGCGGGAATCCATCGAGTAGTTCTTGTCCTTGGAGCGGGCGGTCCAGTCCTTGGCGTCCATCTTGCCGATATAGCCGACCAGGTGGCTCAGGTACGCCCCGAAGGGATAGTAGCGCCGCGCCTCGACGATGATGTCCACGCCGGGATAGATGGCCTTCAGCTCGGAGAGCGCCAGCATGATCCCGGGCGGCAGGTTCTCGGCGAGGCGCACCGGCTTCTCGCGCGAGGCGGCCTTGTAGATGGCGCGCCGCAGCTCCTCGAAGTCCGCCCCCAGCGGCTTGGCCAGCGCGCGGGCCATGCGGTCCGTCTCGGGCGTGCTCTTGGCCTGCCCGGGGAAATAGATGAGGCTGAAAGAGGGCTTGCTGGTGGCGATGGCCGTCTCGTCGGAGGAGAAGATGCGGCCGCGGGGCGCCGCCTGCGCTATAACCTGCGTGCGGTTCTTCTCGGCGATCTCGCGGTAGCGCGCCCCGCCCAGCACCTGCAGGTTCACGAGGCGCAGGAGGAAGATGACCGCCGCGGCGTAGGCCAGCACCCAGAGTATATCCAGCCTTTCGTTCGGGGTATGGCGGTCCATCATAGGACCCCGGTCCTCCGCTTCAGCCAGTAGAACACCTGGAACACCACCGGCACGGCCAGGGCGTTAAGGAACGGCTCCGCCAGGAAGAGCTTCAGCCCGGTGGGGTTGATGCGCGCGAAAGCGAGGCTCAGGCCCTGGTAGAAGAGCATGGAAAGCCAGGAAAGCGAGACCGCGGCCACGAGCTGCGAAAAGAGGCTGTCCATGTCGAAATGCTTCTTCACCACGTTGACGGCGTAGGCCATCAGCGTGTAGGTCAGCGCCCAGCCGCCGAACACGCTGACGCCGAGCATGTCGGCGTAGAGACCCAGGAAGAAGCCCCAGGCGATGCCCTTTACCGGGCCGGAGAGGATAGCGGCGGCGAGCGCGGCGGCGAAGATGAAATTGGGCGCGAGGCCGAAGAAGGTCAAATGCTGCGTCCACCACCAGTACAGCGTGCCGGTGGCCAGGTAGAGCAGCAGCTCGAGGAGCAGGCTCATTCGGAGGCCCCCTTCAGCGTCGTGAGGTCCCGCGGCAGGTGGCGCCGGACCACGAAGACTTCCTTCAGGGTGTTCACGTTGACCGCCGGCGTAACGTCGGCCGTGATGAAATTCATGAAAGACTCGCGCGGGTAGAGCTTGGCGACCTTGCCCACCGGCACGCCGGCGGGGAACAGCAGGCCGCCGGGGGCGGTGACCAGTTCGGCGCCCTCGGCCAGCGCGGCCTCTTCGGGCACGTAATTCATCTTCAGCAGCCAGGTGCCCTTGCCCTCCACCAGCGCCTCCAGCCCGGCCGGCTCGATGGCGCAGACGGCGGAGGCCGCGGCGTTGGTGAGCAGCAGCACCTTTGAAAATTTAGGATAGACCTCGAAGACGCGCCCGGCGAGGCCAGCGCGCTCGCCCTGCATGCCGAGCACCGTATCGTTCACCTGGATGCCGTCGTCGGAGCCCCTGTCGATGAAGAAGGAGCCGTACCAGTCGGAAGGGGTCTTATTGACCACGCGTGCCCACGAGCCGGCCCAGGGCAGCGTGCGGGCGATGCGCATTTCCCTGGAAAGCCGCTCGTTCTCGGCCACCATCACGGACGAATTCTGGAGGCTGATCTCCAGCTCCTTCACGCGCGCCTTGAGCGCCCGGTTCTCCTGGTCGGTCTCGAGCAGCGCGACGAAGTTGGCCGGCACGTTGCGGATGAAATGCTCGTATTTCGCGCCGTAATGGAGCGAGGGGTAGAGGCTGTAGCTGAGGGCTATGCGGCCGGTATGGGCCAGTTTGGAGGCGGGAAACAGCAGCAGAAGGACCGACAGTACGGCGAAGAATACTAAAGCGTAATTTGCTGCGTCTTTCTCTCTGCTCATCGCCTGTCCCCTCGCGGGACCCGCCTGAAAGACAGCCCCCCCTTGCGGGGGGTCAGCTGCGGTACGAACTCAGGAATTCGGGGCGCTGGATCTTATCCAGCTCTTCGAGGTACTTTCCGCAGCCAAGGGCGACACAGCTTAAAGGATCGGCGGCACGGTGGACGGGCAGTTCTGTCTCCTGCCTGATAAGCTCGGGAAAGCCGCGCAGCAGCGAACCGCCGCCGGCCAGCACCATGCCGCGGTCCACCAGGTCCGAAGAAAGTTCGGGCGGGGTGGCTTCGAGCACCTGCTTGATCACGTCCACTATCAACTGGACAGGCTCCATGAGGGCCTGCCGTATCTCTTCCGAAGTAACGAGAATCGTCTTGGGCAGGCCCTTGGCCTGGTCCCTGCCCTTGACCTCAATGGTCTTTTCTTCTTTAAGCGGAAAAACCGATCCTATCTGTATCTTCACTTCTTCAGCGGTAGTTTCACCTATAACAAGATTGTGCTTGCGCCGGAAATACTGCACTATGCAGTCGTCCATCTCGTCGCCGGCCACGTCGAGGGACTTTGCCACCACCATGCCGCCCAGGGAAATGACGGCCACTTCCGTGGTGCCGCCGCCGATATCGCAGATCATGCTGGCGTGCGGCTCGGCCACCGGCAGGTCGGACCCGATGGCGGCCGCCATCGGCTCTTCTATCAGCTGCACCTCGCGGGCGCCGGCCTGTTCGGCCGACTCCTGCACGGCGCGCTTCTCCACCTCGGTGATACCCGAGGGGATGCCTATCACTATGCGGGGGTGCAGGAGGCTGCGCCTGTTGTGCACCTTGCGGATGAAATACTTTATCAGTTCCTGCGTGAGCTCGAAGTCGGCTATCACGCCGTTGCGCAGCGGGCGCACGGCTACTATGCCCGACGGGGTGCGGCCCAGCATCAGCTTGGCCTCGCTGCCCACCGCCAGCACCTTCCGCCTGTTCTTGTCGATAGCCACCACCGACGGCTCGCGCAGCACGATACCCTTGCCCTTGACGTAGACGAGGGTATTCGCGGTGCCGAGATCGATGCCGATATCGTTCGAGAACAGGCTGAAGAAATAGTCGAACATTCCCATTTTAACCTGTTAGACCAGTTTCACCAGCGCGGTCTCGGTGGCGTCGCCGCGGCGCATGCCGAGCTTAAGGATGCGGGTGAAGCCGCCGGGGCGCTCTTTGTAGCGAGGGGCGAGCACGTCGAAAACCTTGTGGTAGACCACCTTGTCCTTGATGACGCGGCGCACTTCGACGTGGCGGCCGTTCTTGGCGTCGGCGATCACGCGCTCCACCACGCGGCGGAGCTCCTTGGCCTTCATCAGCGTGGTCTCCACCTTCTCGTGCTGCAGCAGGCTCGTGGCCATGTTGGAGAACATCGCGCGGCGGTGCGAGCCGGTCTTGGAAAGTTTCCTTGCGCCTAAGTTTCTTATCATAGCGGTTCCTTGAAATGCGGTATTAGTCTTTCTTCGTCATGCCGAGACCGAGGCCCATTTCCTTGAGCTTCTCCTTGATCTCGTCGAGCGATTTCTGCCCGAAATTCTTGACGGCCAGCAGGTCGTCCTCGGTCTTGCCCACCAGCTCGCCGATCGTGCGGATGCCGGCCACCTTCAGGCAGTTGGAGGCGCGCGAGGAGAGCTCTATCATCTCCACGCCCTGCTCCAGCTTGGAGGCGTTCTCGCCGGCGGGTTCCTTCTTGGCTTCCTGCGCCTTGGCGGGTTCCTTGGCGGCCTCTTCGGCCGGGAGGAACGGCATTATGGAGCGGCGCAGCAGCGCGGCGGTGTTGGCCACGGCGTCGGAGGGCGTCGTCGTCCCGTCGGTCCAGACCTCGAGCACGAGCTTGTCGTAGTCGGTGCGCTGGCCCACGCGGGCGTTCTCCACCACGTAGTGCACTTTCTGGATCGGGGAGAAGATGGCGTCCATGGGGATGAACTCCATCGGGAGGTTCATGCGGGCGCGGATCTCGTCGGAGGTCAGGTAGCCGGACCCGCGGGCGATCTCGAGCTCGGCCTCGAACTCGGCGCCGCTCTCGACGTGCGCCAGCACGAGGTCCTTATTGATGATCTCGACGTTGGCGTTCTCGCCGATGTCGGAGGCCTTGATCTCTTTCTTGCCCTTCACGGAGATCAGCAGCGTCTCGGGGCCCTCGCCCTTCAGGCGCACGCGGAGCTTCTTGAGGTTCAGGACGATGTTGACCACGTCTTCCTGCACGCCGTTGACGGCGGCGTATTCGTGGCGCGCGCCCTTGATGCGCACGGCCACCACGGCCGCGCCCTCGAGGGAGGACAGCAGGATGCGCCTGAGCGAGTTGCCGATCGTGTGGCCGTAGCCCTTCTCGTAAGGCTCGGCGGTGAACTTCGCGTAGTTGTCGGTCTTCGTCTTATCCTCGACGCTCAGCGTTTCGGGTATGACGAGCTGTTTGGTGAAAGTTGACATGCGTTAAAACCTCGTTTACTTGGAATAGAATTCTACGATGAGCTGCTCGTCGGCGGAGATGCTGGACTCCGCGCGGTCCGGCCAGCGCACCAGTTTGCCCTTCTTCGCGCCGGCGTCCCAGGAGAGGAAGCTCGGGCGGTGGGTGGTCTTGTCGGCGTGTTCGAGGCCCTGCTTGACCAGCGCGGTCTCCAGGGTCTTCGTCTTCACCGGGTTGATCGAGATCTCGTCGCCGGGCTTGAGCATGGCGGACGGGATGGAGAGGCAGCGGCCGTTCACGCAGATGTGGCCGTGGTTCACCAGCTGGCGGGCGGCCTTCAGCGACACGGCGTAGCCGAGGCGGCGCACGATGTTGTCGAGGCGCACTTCGAGGAAGCGGAACAGCGCGGCGCCGGTCTGGCCCTTGTCCTTGGAGGCCTTGGTGAAGAAGCGCTTGAACTGGGCCTCGGTCACCTGGGCGGTGAGGCGGGCTATCTGCTTCTCGCGCAGGTGCTTGGCGTAGTCGGACTGCTTGTTGGGGCGTCCGCCGCCGCCGAAGCGCTTTTCCTTCTCGGCGCGCTGGGCCTTGTCCACCTGGCAGTTCGTGTGGCACTTCGTGCCCTTCAGGAACATCTTCTGGTTAACTTTGGTGCACTTCTTGCAGCTGGGTCCGGTATATCTCGACATTGTAAAAGTCTCCTTCGAATTTCTCTGTTGCTTAGACGCGGCGGGCTTTGGGAGGCCTGCAGCCGTTGTGCGGGATCGGGGTAACGTCCTTGATGGACACCACGTGGATGCCGCTCTGCGCCACGGCGCGGATCGCGGTCTCGCGGCCGGGGCCGGGGCCGCTGACGAACACCATGGCCTGGCGCACGCCGTATTCGGAGGCCTTGGCCGCCGCCTTGGAGGCGGTGATCTGGGCCGCGAAGGGGGTGCCCTTCTTGGTGCCGCGGAAACCGTTGCCGCCGGAGGTGGACCAGGCGATCACGCCGCCCTTCTCGTCGGTAAAGGTTATTATCGTGTTGTTAAAAGAGCAGTTCACGTACACGCGGGCGAAAGCCACGGTGCGCACGCGGCGGCGGGGGGCCGCCTTCTGATCGGGTTTCTTGGCCCCTTCGGGCTGCGGGTTCTTGTTCTCTTCTGCCATATTAAATCATCCTCCGTTTAGTTTGCCCCCCGCCCTCGCGGGGGGCCGGGCCTTACTTGGCCGCTGCCGCGGCGGCTTTACCCGACGAACCCACGGTCCGTCTGCGGCCTCTGCGGGTGCGCCCGTTGGTGCGGGTGCGCTGCCCGCGGACGGGCAGGTTGCGGCGGTGCCTGTAGCCGCGGTAGCTGTTGATCTCCACGTAGCGCTTCAGGTTGGCGGTGATCTCGCGGCGGAGCTCGCCTTCCACCTTGTACTCTTTCTGGATGGTGGTGTTCAGGAGACCTATCTGGTCCTCCGTGAGGTCCTTCACCCGCGTGTCGGGGCTGATCTGGGCGCTGAGCCCGGCGAGTATCTTTTTCGCGATCGGCCTGCCTATGCCAAAGACATAAGCCAAAGCTATGCTGATCTTTTTGTCTCTCGGTAAGTCCACACCTGCTATACGTGCCATACTTTCTCCTTAAGGATGCTGCTGTAATCGGTCACCGGCGTCTGGCGCTGGTCACCAGCCCGGGCTCAACCCTGGCGCTGCTTGTGGCGGGGGTCGCCGCAGATTACGCGTACGACGCCCTTGCGCTTGACGATCTTGCACTTTACGCAAATTTTCTTAACGCTCGCTCTGACTTTCATTGAAGCACCTCTTGCCTGTGTTTATGCCGCGCGGACCCTTTGCCCGGCGTGCGGCCTTACTTTTCCCTGTAAACTATCCGGCCCTTGCTGAGATCGTAGGGCGAAAGTTCCATCTTCACCTTGTCGCCCGGCAGTATCTTGATATGGTGGATGCGCATCTTGCCGGAAATGATGCCGAGTATCGTCTTGCCCGGGGCGATCTCCACCTTGAAAGTGGCATTCGGGAGGGATTCTTTTACGATGCCCTCAAGCTCGATTTTTTCGCTGTTTTCTGACATATTTTCTATATTATACTAAATATTGGCCGCCCTAGGGGGCGCTCAATATATCGCAACCGTCCTCCGTGACCGCCACCGTATGCTCAAAATGGGCCGCCAGGCTGCCGTCCGCGGACACCGCGGTCCAGCCGTCGTTCTTCACCACCACGTCCGCCCGCCCGAGGCACAGCATCGGCTCTATGGCCAGCGTCATGCCCGCTTTCAGCGTCGGACCGGTACCGGCCCTGCCGAAGTTCGGGATCGAGGGCTCCTCGTGGAGCCGCCGGCCTATGCCGTGCCCGGTAAACTCCCGGACCACCGCCATGCCGTTCTTCTCGGCGTACTCCTGGACCGCGCGGGAAACGTCTCCCAGCCTGGCCCCGGCCTTCACGGCCGCCAGGCCCGCGTCCAGCGAGGAGCGCGTAACTTCCATCAGCTTCTTCGCCGGGGCCGAGACCGCTCCCGCCGCCAGCGTCACGGCCGCGTCGCCGTAAAAACCTTCTATCACCGCGCCCATGTCCAGGCTGACGATGTCCCCCTCCCGCACGATCCTCTTGGGGCTGGGGATGCCGTGGACTATCTCCTCGTTTATCGATACACAGAGCGTCGCGGGATAGCCGCGGTAGCCGAGGAAGGCCGGTACGGCGCCGAGCTCGCGCACGCGCCGTTCCGCAAAATCGTTGAGCTCTGCCGTCGTAACGCCGGGCTTCACCAGGGGCTTGAGCTGTAAAAGAACCTCCGCGACCACCCGGGAGGCCCTGCGCATGCTTTCTATTTCGGCAGGGGTCTTGATCTCTATCACTTTTTAAGCAGGGCCAGGACTTTCGCGGTCACCGCGGCGGGCGCCTGCCCTCCGTCGGCCTCGTGGAAGTTGCCGGCAGCCCTGTAGTAAGCCAGCAGCGGCTCCGTCTGGTCCTTGTAAACCTGTATGCGCCTGGCTATCACGCCGGGCTTGTCGTCCTCGCGCGTCATCAGCGGCTTGCCGCAGGCGTCGCAGACGTTCTCCTTGGCCGGAGCATTGCTGATCACATTGTAGATCTTGCCGCAGCCGGTGCAGGTGCGGCGCGAACCGAGGCGCTGCACCACGATGTCCTCGGCCACCTTGAGGAACACGACGGCGTCGATGGACTGCTTGCGGGACTCGAACCAGGAGTCCAGGGACTCCGCCTGCTCCACGGTGCGAGGGAACCCGTCGAACAGCAGGCCGCGCGTCTCGGCGCCGAGCCGGGCCTTGATCATGTCCATCACCAGGCGGTCCGGCACCAGCCGGCCCGAGGTCATATAGGACGCGGCTTCCAGGCCGAGCGGCGTCTTCCGGGCCATCTCGTCGCGGAGGATGTCCCCCGTAGAGACGTGCACCAGGCTCATCTCTTTGACGAGATCCTTGGCGAGGGTTCCTTTGCCGGAACCGGGATAGCCTAAAAGTATGACGTTCATAAAAATTCCGCGCGCCGGTCAGCTGCCGACGTTGAACCAGCGTCCCTTGACGCGGGAGTTCTTGTAAAAGCCCTCGTAGTTGCGCATCACCAGGTGCGCCTCGGTCTGCGCTATCGTGTCCAGGGCCACGCCCACGACGATGAGCAGCGAGGTGCCGCCGAAATAGAACGGCACGTTGAACTTGGCGCGCAGGTAGTCGGGCAGCACGGCTATCGCCGAGACGAACAGCGCGCCGCCGAGCGTGATGCGGTTGAGCACCCACTCGATGTGCTGCGCGGTCGGCTCGCCCGGGCGTATGCCGGGGATGAAGCCGCCCCACTTCTTCATGTTCTCGGCCAGGTCCTTCGGGTTGATGCTGACGGAGTTGTAGAAGTAGCAGAAGAAGATGATCAGCGCCACGTAGAACAGCTGGTACAGGAGGCTGGTGTGGTTCATGAACCCCATCAGCTTCTGCGCCCAGGCCGCGTCCGGGTTGAAAGAGCCTACAGTATAGGGGACGCTCAGCAGCGACACCGCGAAAATGACCGCGATAACGCCGGACTGGTCCACTTTGAGCGGCAGGAACGTGGAGGCGCCGCCCATCATCTTGCGGCCCACCATGCGCTGCGCGTACTGCACCGGGATCTTGCGCTGGGCGGTCTCCACCCAGATCACGAAGCCGACGATGGCGGCTACCATCGCCAGGATAAGGATACCCGAGAGCAGGCTGATCTCGTCTATCTGGATCAGCTTGATCATGCTCATCACGGCGGAGGGCAGGCCCTCGACGATACCGGCGAAAATGATCAGCGAAATACCGTTGCCGATGCCGCGCTCGGTGATCTGCTCGCCGAGCCACATCACGAACATCGTGCCGGTCACCAGCGTCAGCACCGTCACGAAATAGAACCCGAAGGTCGGGTTGGTCACGATCGAGGGGCCGCCGCCGGCCTGCATCTTGGTCAGCGCGATCGTCAGGCCCAGCGACTGGAAGGCCGCCAGGAACAGCGTGAAGTAGCGCGTGAACTGCGTGATCTTCTTGCGCCCGCTCTCGCCTTCCTTCTGCAGGCGGTCCAGCACCGGGAAGATGTGGGCGCCCTGGATCAGGCTCATGATGATCGAGGCGTTGATGTAGGGCATCACGCCCATCGAGAAGATGGAGAACCGCCCCAGCGCGCCGCCGGAGAAGATATCCAGGAAGCCCAGCAGCGAGCCCTTCTGGGCCTCGAACAGGGCCTGCAGAGCGGCCGTGTTGATGCCGGGGATCGGGATCGTGGCCCCCAGCCGGTAGACGGCCAGGGCCCCGAGCACGAAGAATATCCGTTTCTTTAGATCTTCTATCTTAAAGATGTCGGTTATCTGCTGCATTATTTTTTATCCGTTTTGAACTTCTTCTTGGCCTCGGCCTGGGCTATAACTTCAGCCTCTTTGGCGGCCTTGGCGCCGGGGATCAGCTCGATCTTGCCGCCGGCCTTCTCGATCTTTTCCTTGGCGGAGGCGGAGAAGGCCTGGGCCTTCACGGTCAGGGCCTTCTTCAGCTCGCCGTCGCCGAGGATCTTGATCTGGTCGGTGTGCTTGACCAGGCGGGCTTTCACCAGCGCGTCGGGCGTCACTTCGGCGCCGGCCTTGAAGCACTTCTCCAGCGAGGAGATGTTGACCCATTCGTACTTGATCTGGAAGCGGACATTGCTGAAGCCGCTCTTGGGGATGCGCCGCAGCAGCGGCAGCTGGCCGCCCTCGAACCCGTCGCGCTTGGCGCCGCCCGAGGTGGAGTTCTGGCCTTTCTGGCCGCGCGTCGAGGTCTGGCCGTGGCCTGACCCCTGGCCGGTGCCGAGGCGCTTGCGGCGCTTGGCGGAACCGGGCTTGGGCTTGAGATTGTTCAGTGAGACCATAATGTTTCTCCTCCTGCTGCTGTGATCGTAGTCGCCTGTTATTCGGCGCGGCCGCGGATCTTCATGACTTCTTCGCGGCTCTTGAGCTTGCTGAGGGCGTTAAGCGTGGCGTAAACCGTGTTGAACGCGTTGCGCGAGCCCAGGTTCTTGGTAAGGACGTTCTTGACGCCGGCCGCTTCGAGCACGGCGCGCACGCCGCCGCCCGCTATCAGGCCGGTGCCGCCCACGGCGGGCTTCATCCAGACCTTGCCGGCGCCGAAATGGCCTTCTATCTCGTGCGGGATGGTCTGGTTCACCAGCGGGAACTGCATCATGTCCTTGCGGGCGCCGGCGGTGCCTTTCTGTATGGCGCCCTGCACCTCGTTGGACTTGCCCAGGCCCACGCCCACCTTGCCCTGGTTGTCGCCCACCACTACGAGGGCGTTGAAAGAGAAGCGCTTGCCGCCCTTGACCACCTTGGTGACGCGGTTGATGATGACGGTGACGACCTTCTCTTCTTTCGCGTCGGTCAGGTCGAGTTCCATAGCCTCGCCGGGTTTCCCCTGCGCGCTGAGTTCCTTGCTGGTCTTGAGCTGTTTCTGGTTTCTGAGCATGTTAGCGTGTCTCCCTTAGAATTTCAGGCCGGCTTCGCGGGCCGCGTCGGCGAGCGCCTTGATGCGCCCGTGATAGATCCTGCCGCCGCGGTCGAAACAGACCTCGGTCACGCCCTTGGCCACGGCGCGCTTGGCGAGCAGGGCCCCGACCACTTTGGCGGAGGCGATGCTCTTGCCGGACTTCAGCTTGCCCTTCAGCTCCTTGTCGTTGCTGGAGGCGGCGACCACCGTGGTCCCCTTCACGTCGTCCACGACCTGCGCGTAGATGTTCTTCGCGCCGCGGTAGACACTGAGGCGGGGCCTGCGGATGCCGTTCTCGAACAACCTGTTGCGGGAGCGGATCTTGCGGAATTCGTAGCGTTCCTGTTTGCTTATCATAATAGTTTATCCTGTTCTCCTGAATTGTGCGGCGCATTACTTGCGCCGCACCCCGTTATTTCTTGGCTGCGCCGCCGCCCGCGCCGGCTCCGGCGCCAGCCGCGGTCTTGCCGGCCTTGCGGATGATATGCTCGCCCTGGTACTTTATGCCGGTGCCCTTATAGGGTTCGGGTTTCTTGACCTTCCTGATCTGGGCGGCCAGGTTGCCGACCACTTCGCGGTCTATGCCCTTGATAGTCAGGATGACCTGCTTGGGATCGAAGGACATCTTGATGCCCGGCGGGATATCCATGATGACGGGGTGGGAGAAGCCGAGCGTCAGCGACACGCGGCTGCCTTCCACGGCGCCCTTGAAGCCTACGCCGCTGATCTCCAGCACCTTCTCAAATTCCTTGGTCACGCCGACGACCATGTTGTTGATGCGTGCGCGGCAGGTGCCGAACAGCGCGCCCTTGTCCGCGGCGCCCTGGGCGATGCTGACGTTAATGACGGGGCCGGCCACGGCGGCGTTGATGCCGTCGGGCAGGCTGTAAGCCAGCTTACCCAGCGGGCCTTCCACGTGAACGGTCCGGCCGTCGACGCGGGCCTTCACCTTGTCGGGCATATTGATCGGCATTTTTCCAATTCTGCTCATGTTTATTACCTCTTAATAGCTTTTCTTTACCACACCTGGCACAGCACTTCGCCGCCCAGCTTCTGCTTCTTCGCGTCGGCGTCGGTCAGCAGGCCCTTCGAGGTGGACACGATGGTCACGCCGAAGGCGGCGCGCACGCGCGGCATCTCGTCGTGGCCGCGGTACACGCGCAGGCCCGGCTTGGACACGCGGCGGATGCCGTTGATGACGGGCTGCTTGTCGGCGGTATATTTCAGCGTGATGCGGATCACGCCGCGCCGGTCTATGGTCTTGTCCAGCTTGGGGTCAAGCACCTTGAAATTAGAGACGAAGCCCTCGTCCTTGAGGAGCTTCACCAGGCCGGCCTTGATTCCGGAGAAGGGCACGTCGACGCGCTCTTTCTTTTTCGACGTGGCGTTATTTATCGCGCACAGCATGTTAGATATGGGATCCATTGTTTCTCTCCTTGCCTTTAAAACTTATCGCTGCGTTACCAGCTGGACTTGCGGAGCCCGGGGATGAGTCCCTCGTGGGCCATCTTCCTCAGGCAGATCCTGCAGAGACCGAAGTCCCGGTAGTAGCCGCGCGGCCTGCCGCAAATCTGGCAGCGGTTGCGGAAGCGCGTGGAAAACTTCTGGGGTTTGCGCATCTTCGCCATCCAAGCGTATGTAGCCATTTCTTTCTCCTATGTCCTTAGAGCTTATTTAGCCGCGGGTTTCTTGACTTCGGGCTTCTTGAACGGCATACCCATGTATTCCAGCAGGGCCTTGCCTTTCTTGTCGTCGCCGGCGGTGGTCACGAACGTGATGTTCATGCCGCGCGCCTTCGGGGACTTCTCCATGTTGATCTCGGGGAAGATGTGGTGCTCTTTGAGGCCGATGTTCAGGTTGCCGCGGCCGTCGAAGAAGCGCGGGTCGATGCCCTGGAAGTCGCGGACGCGGGGCACGCTGATGCTGACGAAGCGGTCGAAGAACTCGAACATGCGGATGCCGCGCAGGGTGACGCGCACGCCTATCGGCATGCCTTCGCGCAGCTTGAAGTTCGAAATGGACTTCTTGGCCCGGCGCACCTGCGGGTTCTGGCCCGAGATGAGCATCAGGTCTTCCTTGGCGAGGTCGAGCGCCTGGATGTTCTCCTTGGCCTCGCTCACGCCGATATTGATGACGACCTTGACCAGTTTCGGGGCGGCCATCGGGGAGGACAGGTTGAAGTCCTTCATCAGGGCCGGCCGCACGGTCTTGAGGTACGCTTCGCTGACGCGGACCTTATAGCCCTTGGGCAGGGGCGCCACGGGGCCTTTGGGGATCTCGGTCAGCTGCAGCTTGGCCTGGTGCTGCTCTTTCTTCTGGGCCTTGAACTGCTCTTTATTGACCTTGGGCTGGTCCTTCGCTTTTTCCTTGGGGGTTTCCTTCGCCATTATAAATTACCTCTTAAACTATCGCTTCGCCGCATTTCTTGCAGGCGCGCATTTTTTCGCCGCCCTGCACCATTACCTTCACGCGGGCAGGCTTGCCGCACTTGGGGCAGACCAGCTGCACGTTGGAGATGGCCATCGGGGCTTCCACTTTATGGATGCCGCCGGGCTTTTCCTTGGTGGTCTTCTTGTGCTTGGAGACAATGTTGATCCCCATCACCACGACCTTGCGGGCCTCGGGCATGATCTCTTTGATCTCGCCTTTCTTGCCCTTATCCTTGCCGGCCAGCACTATAACCGTGTCTTTTTTCTTGAGTTTCAGCATAATTTCCGCCTTATTAAATTACTTCGGGAGCGAGCGAGACGATCTTGAGGAAGTTCTTGCCGCGCAGCTCGCGGGCGACCGGGCCGAACACGCGCGTACCCTTGGGTTCGCCGTTGTCGTCGATCACGCAGACCGCGTTGTCGTCGAAGCGTATGTAGGAGCCGTCGGGGCGGCGCACTTCTTTGGCGACCCGCACGACCACGGCTTTCACCACGTCGCCCTTCTTGATGGCGCCGTGAGGGATGGCGTCGCGGACCGAGGCGACGATGGTGTCGCCGAGGAACGCGTACTTGCGGTAGCTGCCGCCGTTCACGTGGAAGCACTGCAGCTTGCGGGCGCCGGAGTTGTCGGCGACGTTGAGTATGGTTCTGAGCTGTATCATGGTTTTCTCCGTTAGGCCGGCTTAGCGCGCGGCCTTCTCCACTATGCGGCTCACGCGCCAGCGCTTCAGCGCGGACAGGGGCCGGGTGCTGACGATCTCCACCAGGTCGCCCATCTTGGATTCGTTGGCCTCGTCGTGCGCGTAGAATTTGCGGTGGCGGCGGAGGGTCTTGCTGTAGACGTTGTGGCTGATCACGTGGTCCACGCTGATGACGCGGGTCTTGGTCATCTTGTCGGAGACGACTATGCCGCGCAGGGATTTTCTCTGGTTCCGACCTTCGGTCTTCTCGGTATTCTCGGTCATTTCTTCACCTCGGCCTTGGTTTTAGCGAGCTCGCGCTGGCGCATGAAGGTGTTGATCATGGCTATCTTGCGGCGGGCGTTGCGCAGCTGCAGCGGGTTTTCCACCGGAGCGGTGCTGCGCTTGAAGTTGATCTGGAAGATCTGCTTCTTAAGTTCGGCGGCCTGGGCTTTCAGTTCGCCCTCGCTCATGTTCTTAAGAGTTTCCTTGTCTTTTCTTTTCATAATATCGGGCTGCTCCTTCTTAATTGTCGCGGCTCACGAACTTGGTCTTGATCGGCAGCTTGTGGCCGGCGCGGGTGAAAGCCTCTTTCGCGCTGACGAGGTCCAGGCCTTCCACCTCGAAGAGGATACGGCCGGGGCGCACTACGGCGACCCAATGGTCCGGCGCGCCCTTACCCTTACCCATGCGGGTTTCGGCGGGGTGCTTGGTGATGGCCTTGTCGGGGAAAATGCGGACCCAGATCTTGCCTTTCTTGCGGAGGTAGCGCACTATGGTCACGCGGCAGGCCTCTATCTGGCGGGCGGTGATCCAGCGGGGCTCCAGGGCCTTCAGGCCGTACTCGCCGAAGGACAGGGAGAAGCCGCTCTTGGCCGGGCCCTTAATACGGGGCGCGGAATGCGTCTTGCGGTATTTTACTCTCTTGGGCATCAACATAGTTATCGCTCCTTAAAGAAGTCTCAGGCCGACGGGGCAGTGTTCCTGCGGGCGGCGGCGGACTCGTCCATCACCGGTATCTCGCTCGGGTTCTCGGCTTCCATCTTTATCAGCTGCTCGCGCAGCTCGCGGGGGGTCTTGGCGAAGAACAGCTTCTTGAAGATCCAGACCTTTATGCCGATCTTGCCCATCGAGGTGTGGGCTTCGGTCAAGCCGTAATCGATGTCGGCGGAAATGGTCTGCAGCGGCACGCGGCCTTTGCGGAACCACTCGCGGCGGGCGATCTCGGCGCCGCCGAGGCGGCCGGAGGCCATGACCTTGATGCCGAGGGCGCCGGAGGTCATCGTGCGCTCCATGGCGCGCTTGATGGCGCGCTTGAAGGAGATGCGCTTCTCGAGCTGCTGCGCGACGTTCTGACCGACGAGGCGCGGGTCGAGCTCGGGGATCTTGATCTCGGAAACGTTGATGAACACCTTGCGGCGGGTAAGCCGCTCGACGTCCTTCTTGAGGGCTTCGATGTCGGCGCCCTTGCGGCCGATCACGACGCCGGGGCGGGCGGTGTGGATGGTCACCTTCAGGTACGCGCCGGCGCGCTCGATGTCGACCCAGCTGACGGAGGCCATCGCGAAGCGCTCGGTCACCATGTGCCGGATCTCGAAGTCCTCGCGGATGAGCTCGGGCATCTTCTTGGGCGAGAACCAGCGGGACTGCCAGTCCTGGATGTAGCCGAGGCGTAAGCCCTTAGGATGTATTTTCTGACCCATATTATTTGCTCCCCTTG
>MGUG01000021.1 GCA_001799845.1 Elusimicrobia bacterium GWC2_64_44
TGCCCGCCCCGCGTACCGCCGCGGGTACTGCCAGGACCGCGCCGAGGGTGATAGTCAGTATTTTTGTTTTCATGTTATTTCACCATTACCACGCGCTTGGTCGTCGTGAAGCCGGGGCACTCGAAGCGGATCAGGTACACGCCGGAGGCGCACATGGAGCCTTTGCTGTTCCTGCCGCTCCACTCGTCCAGGTAATCGCCCGCGGCGCGGGTCCCTTCGAAGACGCTGCGCACGAAGCGGCCGAGACTGTCGTAAACCTTTATGGACACGTTGCCGGACGCCAGCAGCGAGGTCGCCAGCTGCGCGCTCTCGCCGTTGTTCGGCTTAAAGACCCCCTGGAAGACCCGCGCCGACCCGGGAGGGGCAGCCAGCAGCGTGAAGGCGTCGGGCAGCACGGTGGTGCGGCCCGCCCCGCTCACGGTCAGGTTCCAGCGCCCTACGGTGCAGGATTGCCCCAGCCGGAAACCTAGCTGCGTCGGGCTGACCACGGAAACGCCCGTCAAGGCCACGTCCGGCTGCCCGGCGCGCGTGAGTTTCACCGTAGAGCCGGGCACGAACCAGGTGCCCTCCGCGTTCAGGTCCACGCCGCCCGCTTTCCAGACGGCCTTCGCGGGCCAGACTTTGCTCAGCTTCATTTCCCCGGCCACGGTAGCGGAGGAGGTGCGGTTGAACAGGTACGAGTCGTCCGTCTCGGTAGAGAGCTTCACCTCGAAGTGATAGCCGGTGTAATGGGTCAGCCCGGAGTATGTCACTGAAGCGCCGGTCTGCGTACCCGAAGAGATCACGGACGTGCAGCCGGAGTCGGCCGCGAGCACCGCCACGTAAGCCGCTCCGGGGACAGGGGTCCACGACGCGGTCAGGGCGGTGGTCGAGACCTCCGTGAAAGCCGGCGACAGCGCCGTGACTGGATGCAGTGTCAGCGCGCTCAGCGTGTTTACCGCGTAGGACGCGTCCGCCTCGGTGGAGAGCTTCACTTTGAAGTAATACGCCGTGTCGGGCGCCAGGCCATTGAAGTCCTTCGACGCGCCGCTCTCGGAGGTAGAGGAGACTATCGCCGTGAAGCCGGGGTCCGAGGCCAGCACGGCCACGCAGCCGGGGCCGCAGCCGGCCCAGGCGGAGCGCAGCGTGACCGAAGAAACGACCGTCAGCACCGGCGCCAGCGGGGTTATAGTGGGCGAGGTCAGCGCGGATACGGAGTTGACCGCGTAGGAAGTGTCCGTTTCCGACGAGAGCTTTACCTTGAAGAAGTACTCATGCCCGCCGGAGAGGCCGTTGTAGGACATGGAGGTCCCGTTGACCGCCGAAGAAGAGACGAGGGCCGTGAAGCCAGCGTCCGCCCCCAGCACCGCCACGTAGCCGGCGCCGGCGCTCCCGCCGGACCAGGCCGCGAGAATGGAGCTTGTGGAGACCACGGTCAGCGACGGAGACAGCGTGGTTTCTCCGGGCAGCGTCGGCGCGGAAACGACGTTCAGCGCGTAGGCCGCGTCGGCCTCGGTGGAGACCTTTACCGCCAGGTAATACACCCTGCCCCCTCCGAGCGCGCTGAACGCGGCCGCAGCCGTGGCCTGCGTGCCGGTCGAGACTATGGACGTAAATCCGCTGTCGGCGGCCAACGCTACCACGTAGGCGCCGGCGCCGTGGAGCCAGGCGGCGGACATGGTGGTGGACGACAAAGCCGTCAGCACCGGGGCCAGCGGAGTCAGCGACGTCACGGTGCGCGCGGCCGTAAGACTGGCCGCGTAGGCGGCGTCCGCCTCCGTGGAGAGTTTAACGCCGAAGTGATAGTCGGTGTTGGCGTTGAGCCCGGCATAGAGGGCAGAGGAGCCCGCACACGCTCCGGACGAGACTATTGCGGTCAGCCCGCTGTCCAGTGCGAGCACGCAGTCATAGGCGGCCCCCGGAACAAAGTCCCACTCCGTACTGAGCGTTGTCGAGGACACCGCCGTTATGACCGGAGAGAGGGGCGTGACGGGGGTAAGCGTACGAATGCCGGCAGTGTTGTAGCTGTAAGCGGAGTTATCTTCGGTAGAGACCTTCACATGGAAGTAGTAATTCTGCCCGGGCGCCAGGCCGTAGTAGGTCCTGGTAAGACCGGTCTCAAGCCCTGAAGAGACTATCATGCTGAACAGGCTGTTGGCCGACAGGGCAGCACTGTAGGACGCGCCGGAGAACCCTTGTTCCCAGACGGCAGTAACGCTGTAAGAGGAAGCCGTCAGCACCGGTAACAGCGCCGTAGCGGGCTGCAGGGTCTCGCCCCTGTAAGTATTGACCGCGAAGGAAGCGTTAGCTTCGGTGGATACCTTGACGGCGAAGTAGTAGACTTCGTCGGCGGCAAGGCCGGAGTAGGTCTTTGTTCCCCCGGTGAGGGTTTCGCTGGAGAGTATGGAGGTGAGCCCGATGTCTGCCGCCAGCACGACGTCGTAGAGCGTACCGGGGGTAAAGTCCCAGTCCGCCCTCAGGGTCGTCGACGAGATGGCGTCCACATCCGGATTAAGCGGTGTCAGGGTGGACGGTACGTACACCGGGCCGAGCGGCGTGTAGGCGCTGGCTGGCGACTGCACGCGCACCTGGCCGTAATAGGTGGTGTTAGGCGGCAGGCCGCTGAAGTCGGCTGAGGTGGCCAGCGTAACTGAAGTGACTACCAAGCCGCTGAAGTCGGGATAAGGGGAAAGCTGCGCTTCGTAGAGGGTGCCGGCGGGATCGCCGCCGTCAGGGACCCAGTTAGCAGTCAGCGAACCCGCGGTCACGCCGGTATAGGGAGCGGCGCCGGGAGCGGCGCCGCGGGCCGGCGCCGGGAAGAAGGACGCCGTCAGGGTCAGGAGAAACGAGAACACGGACGGGCCGGCACTACGCGCCGCCGCACGCCCGAGGATCCGGAAAATGTTTTTGCACTTCATTATACCCCCAGTTGGCCGGCGCCCGCTCCAAAAAACACGAACTCTGCATTCTGTCGGCACCGCGCCCAAGTAACAGGGATTCTTCCGGGCGCCAATGGCGCCGGAAGGGTCCTTGTCTTCTTCGTGCGGAATACGTGAGGAGAGTGGATCTTCCGCCGCCCCCCGGCGGCGGAAGATCCTGTGCGTCTAAAGAGAGCAGCTGCCCCGCCCTGGCTACCTGGTCGTGACCGTCAGGGCGCTGGAGTAGGCGGAAACCCCGTTGCCGTTGAACGCCTGTACGCGGAAGACGTACTTGGTTCTGGTCGTCAGGCTGCCTGCCCGGAAGAACCCGGCGTTCACTCCGGTGGTACCGACCACCGTCCAGGTCACGCCGCCGTCGGCGCTGCGCTCTATGGTGTAGCCCTGTTCGTTATCGGCGTTGTCCGTCCAGTTCAGCAGGACGTAGGAGGAGGCGACGGTAACGGCCTTCAGACCGGAAGGCTTCCGCGGCGCCTGCCCGGGGATGATTATGTTCGAAGGCAGCGACGGCAGGCTCTCCCCCACGGCGTTGGTAGCCGTGACCGTAAAGGTGAAGGGGTTGCCGTCCGCCAGGTTGGTCACCGTAATAGGGCTGCCGGGGCCGCTCGCGACGTTCACGTCCGGCCCCGAGGTCACGGTATAGAACAGGATAGGGCTACCGTTGTCCGCCGGGGGCCGGAAGCTGATGGTAGCCTGTTGGTCGCCCGCAACCGCCACCACCGAGGTGGGCGCGGCCGGCACGCCGGCCCAGGTCAGCACGGCGGAAGGCTCGGAAACGGGGCCGCTGCCGGCGTAGTTGGAAGCCGTGACCGTGAACGTATACGTGCTCGCTATTACGAGCCCGTAGACGGTTATCGGGCTGGCGCTGCCGGTCCCTACCACGGCCCCGCTGCTGGAGGTCACGGTATAGAGCGGCGTAAGGCCGCCTGTCTGGTCCAGCGGCAGGCTAAAGCTTACCTGAGCCACCGGAACAGGCAGTTCCGTGACCGGGTCCGTCACGCTGCCGGTAACCGCGGTCACGTCCTGGGGCTGGCCCGGAGGCAGCTGGTACACCATGGGCCGCATCATATCGTTCTCTTCATGCGAGAGGATATGGCAGTGCCAGACGTACTCGTGGCCGAAGTTGGTAAGCTCGTTTACGATAGGCGGCACCAGCGGGTTGCCGAACTGGTCCACATTGTTGAACTGCATCATCGTGCCCAGCGGCATGGTCGGGTCCAGAGGGCGCACGCTCTGCGGCACCGGGAACGGGAACGTCGCCATCTTGGGTTTCATGGCCACGTACACCGACTCCAGCATGTTCATGCGCAGCGTTTCCTTCCAGCCGCGCTCGTTATCGTCGGGGGGCGACATCACGCCGGCCCAGTCCACGCGGTTTATGAGCTGCACGTTGAACAGGTGGAAGTGGATGGGATGCGAGTCCACGCCGTTATGCGTGAACTTCCAGAGCTGCAGCCCGCCCTCTTTCATCACTTCGGTAGGGGTATCTATGTACTTCTTGAGCAGGCCGGTCTGGGTGAGCGCGTCCGTGAACGGCAGTTCCAGGCCCAGGGTGCCCATCATCCGGCCGTACTCCTCGTCGAACGGCTCGTCGGTGAGCATCTTCATCTCCAGCGGGTTCGCTATCGGCACTGAACCTGGAGCTGTGCTGAAGGTGAGGGTGTTGTCGAAGATGCCCCCCTGCACGCCTTCCGGCACGATGGCCGGATCGCGCGAGGCCGCGTAGGCCGCGGGCAGGGCCGCCTGCAGGGCCGCCACGTTGAAAGGCGCCTGGGCGGGACCGGAGACCTGGAACTGCATCAGGGTCCTCATATTGGGCCCGTAGCCCGGCAGGATGGTGGGCGCGCCGCCGAGCTCGGTCATGTCCTCCTGGCCGGTGAAGTATTCATTGCGGGTGTCGCCGGCGGCGAAGGGCGCCCAGGCGTCGTTATAAAGGATCACCTTGGAGATCCCGGCCGGCACCTTGGAGAAGTCTATGATGATGTCCGCGCGCTCGGCGGGGGCCAGCAGCAGGGTCTTCTCCGCGGCGTTGGTGACCGTCATGCTCATGGTGTCGAGGTTGCGGCCTATGGGCGTGACAGGCAGGATGGCCGGGTCCGGCAGGAAGCCGGTCTCGTTGCCTATCTGTATGATATCCGGGCCCTGGGTGGCCGGGTCCGGCACGCCGCCCATGCGGTTGTCGCCCGCCGGCCAATGCGCGGGGAACTGGGTATTGGGGTCGGCCGGCACCATCTTCACCTCGGTAGGATTGGCCGGGTCCGCGTAGTACAGGCCCAGGTGGAAGAAGCGGTCGTTGGCCCCGTTGAGCACGCGGAAGCGGTAAGCCTTGCGCTGCACCGGCAGCACCGGGTAAGCCGTACCGTTGACCACGGGGGTGTCCAGCCAGGACTCGGGCGTTACGGAAGGGATAGGCGTGCCAGGGTCGTTGCCTACGGGGCCGTGGAGCACATTGGTGGCGGGCGGCCAGAACCAGGGGCCGTAATGCCAGCGCCCGAAGGGGTTAACGCCGTCCGGGAAGAGCGGGCTCTGGTTGGCCATGTAGACGTGCGGCATCCACAGGTTGCCGAAACCGCCCCAGGCGTTGTTGTCCCAGGTAGGGTCCTGAGCGTTGAGCTGGGTCTGGTCGGGAACGAAGGTCTTGTCCTGGATGATGAGCGGGATGCCGTAGCGGTACACGCCGCCAAGGTTCGGCAGCACGCCGGAATCTATAAGGCCGTCCTCGGCGGCGTCGGTGAGCAGGTAGCCCGCGGCGTTGCCGGCGTAGACGTTGAGGCGGGTGATGCCGTAGGCGTGGTCGTGGAAGAACATGAAGCGGGAACTCTGCTGGTTGGGCCAGAAGAAGGTCCCCATGCCGTCGCCGTCGTGGGGCGAGGGAATGGAGGCAGAGGAAAAGCCCACCATGTCGGGGACGTTCCTGAAGCTGACGCCCTTCTTATAGGGGGTGTTCTCTCCTGCCGGGGTGAGCCACTGGTGCGGGGTGCCGTCGCTGATCCACGGGGCGTCGGTGCCGTGCAGGTGGATGGTGGCGCGGTTCTGCGTGTACTCGGCGCAATCCTCCATGCCGGGGTCGCAGGGCGTGCCGTCCGCGTTCATCGGGCCCTCGCCGGAACCCATGATGCTCTTGTCCACGGGCAGGAACAGGTTGCCGGCCGCGCCGGTGGGCAGCTGGTTGGTGAACTTTATGCGCACCGGCGTGTCGCGCCGGGCTATGATGAGCGGGCCCAGGTAATGGGCCCTGCCGTCGCCGCCGGCCAGGTCTTTGTAGCCTCGCAGCTTGGTGGGCGGCAGGCTGGAATGCATCTGCTGGGTGTATTCCACCAGCCCCAGGTCGTAATAATCGGAGCCGGGGTAAAGAGAGGTGTTCTTGGTGGCTATCGGAATGTACTGGCCCAGGTTATTGGCGTTCTCCGGGCCTACGCCGGGCAGCCGGTCCACGAACTTCCTGATGCCGCCGAAGACGGCGTCGCCGACCTGAGTAGGCAGCGGGCTGAGCGCGAAGTTGGCGCAGTTGTTGTAATCCGGGTAGCCGCCGGGCGTAGCGGGAGGGCAGGGCGTAAGACCACCGGTAGGTTGGGTAACGGTGTAGACGGAGGAGGGCCGGGCGCGCTTGCGGGCCGCGGCGGCTGCTTTCCGCTGCTCGTAGGTCACACGGCGCTTGGCCTTCTCGGCCGGGGTGGACAACTCCGCCCGGGCCTGGAAGACGCCCGCGCAGCCTACCGCCGCAGCGAGAGCCAAGAATTTAATGAATTTTGAGTTGCGCATATTCGTTCTCCTGATCCCTTAGTTCAAATCGGTTCTTTCGCTCCGCTCTACGCGCTTACAGCGGCGCGGCCTGCGGCTCAGTAGTTGCGGGGGCCGCTTCCGGCATAGCGGGCGGGGCGGCCGGCACAATGATAGTGCCCTCATGTAGATCCTTCGGCAGCACCTTCGTCTGCCTGGGGGCCACAGGGGCGGCCTCCATACCGGCGCGTTCCGCGCCGCCGAACAGCACGCTGAGCGCGAACTTGTGCAGCGGCTGGTCCAGTTTG
>MGUG01000022.1 GCA_001799845.1 Elusimicrobia bacterium GWC2_64_44
ATATCTTTTTTGTCTTCGGAGGCCAGCGAGATCGAGCCCTCTTCCCCTTCGGGAATGGCCTGGGACTGCGACTGCGCCACCTGCTCCACGAGTTCCGCCACCTGGGCGCTGTCCTGCTTGCCGTAAACCTTATCCAGCACCGCGAGGATGCCAGGGGCCAGCGCGAGGTAGGGCTTCACGTCCAGGCCTGTGCGCAGGCCGATATCCTCTACGATCAGGAAGTCGCGCGGGTCCGCCATGGCCAGCGCCACGGCGTTGCCGTCGCGGGCGAAAGGCACGCACATCTGCTTCTTGGCTATCTGCTCCGGCAGCAGCTCCACCACTTCGGCCACCGGCTCCATCTTGGAGAGGTCCACGGCTTTGAAGCCCCACTCGTCGGCGAGGATCTTGAGCAGTTTCAGGTCGGGGATGAGCTTCTGCTCCAGCAGGACGACCTGGATATGCTTGCTCTCTTTTTTAGCGGTTTCCTCTGCGGCCTTGAGCTGCTCTTCGGGAATGAGCTTATCCTCGATGAGGATCTCCCTCATGTTCCGTTTGCGTTTAAGTCCCTGGGGCGGAGGCATGATTAATTATTATAAATATCTTGACCGGAAGTTACAAGGCCAAAGTTGGCGGCGGTTCAGGGCCTGAACTCCAGCGTGTCCCCTGCCCCGAGGCGGCCCTCGCAGCGCCCCGACGGCAGTTCCAGCACGCCCCGCGCTCCGGGCACCCAGGGAGAGAAGCTCCAGGGCTTGAGCCCGGCCAGCACGCGGAGCACCTTCAAGTCCTTGTCCAGGAAAACCGCATCAATCGCAAAACTCATAAAACACATATGGATCATGGCGCAGGGCTCGAGCCACAGGCCTTCTTCCGCGCCCAGCCCGCGCCGCGGTATGAGGCCCAGCAGCCGAGTGGTGAAAGTGTCCGCGCGGGCGGCCTCGGCGCTGACCTGCAGGTTGGCGGTTTTATTGAAGACTTTCATGGTTCAGCGTATCAGCGCCAGTTTGCCCACGGCGGTCTCCGTATCCGTTTTGACCAGGAAGACGTAAACGCCGCTCGCCACCGGGGCGCCGGAGTCGTTCTTGCCGTCCCAGGCCAGGCCGTCGAGCTTGCGCACCAGTTCCCCTTCCTGGGTGTAGACCGTGATCTTCATCCCGGCGGTGCCGAAGCCCTGCGAGGTCTTGAAGGCGGCGAAATGGTGAACGGCGGGCCGGAAAGGGTTGGGGTAGGCGGCCGCTTTTTTCTCCGCGCCGGCGGCGCGGCACGGCAGCACGGAGCAGACCGCCCTGAAGGCGTTGACGCGGCCGGCGCCGTAGCTGCGGTCCGGGCCGGCGGGGCCCAGGTCGTCGGCGGAGTTCTTGAGAACGGCGAAGATCTGCGCGGGCGTATACGAAGGCGCGGCCGACCAGACCAGCGCGGCCAGGCCGGCCGTCAGCGGCGACGCGAAGGAAGTGCCGGTCGCCGAGGCGTAGCCGCCGCCGGCGTCTGTGGTAAAGATATCCACGCCGGGGGCGGTGAGGCCCTTGGTGATCATCAGCGTGTCGGTGTTGGAGAAATAGGCCAGCTGGTCCTGCAGGTCGGTGGCCCCTACGGCGTAAACATTGTCGCAACTGGCAGGGGAATCTATGAAGCCGCGAGAGGCGTTGCCGCTGGCGGCGATCATCAGCACCCCGGCGGTGTCGGCGGCGTTTACCGCGTTCTGCAGCGAGGCGGGCCCGGTTGCGCACCCGCCGGGATCGCCGATGCTCATGTTCACTATTATTTTGCCGTAACCGGAAGTATTGTGCCGCGGAATAACGTAGTTTAGCGCGGCGATTATCGCAGAGTCCCCGGTGGTGCAGGACCGGCCAGGCTCGTCCGAACAGTCAGCCGTGCAGTCTAAGTCCGAGAAGATTTTGAGTGAAAGAAGATTTGCTCCCCAGGACACTCCGGCCACGCCGGAGGCGTTGTCGGAGACAGCGGCCGCCGCGCCCGCCACGCGGCTGGCGTGATTGCAGGCCGGAGTAGGAGGGTTATTGGCAACTTCTGTCCCGAAGTCTGGATCGAAAGCCCTGCTCACACCTATTAGTTTACCAGCCAACTCCGGGTGAGTGCCATCTATCCCGGTGTCAATCACCGCCACGGTGACGCGACTGGAAGAGCCGGTCTCGTATTCCCAGGCCCCGAAGGCCTGGATCCGCGCCAGGGCGTACTGGCTGGCCGCGTAAGTGTCGCTGGGATTGCGGCGAACGCGATAGGCCCGGTTAGGGTTGGCAACCTCCACCTCCGGAAGGGACTTCAGACGGTCCAGGCCAGCCGCGACTCCGAGCCCGTCCGGAAGCCGCACTGCGGACAGTCCGAATCTCTCAAAGTTATTGACCACAACAAACCCGGCCGCGGAAAGCGCGGCGGCGGCCGCGGCGGAAGATACGCCCGTCTTGAAGGAGACCAGGGCGGTGCCGGAAACAACTTCGATGGTGGAGGCAGAGCCGCCGGCGGAGGCGGAGAATCTGTGCAGCCGCTCGGTCTTGACGGCGGCGGCGCGCGGCACCGCGCTCAGGCACAGGAGGCCCGCCAACAGGTACCGCGCCGGGGCGCCGGTCAGGGTCATATTATTTCTTCTTAGTCCAGGCCGCGATCACGGCCGACTCTACGGCGCTCTTGAAGGCGGGGTCGGTAAATTCCAGGTCGGGCGGGAAGGCCACCCAGAAAGTCCCCTCTTCCTTGCGCGAGGCCATCACGCCGGCCACCGCCAGCAGGTCCCCGTCGAAGGAGATCTCGGCGTTGGCTACGCGGGCGGGCGACTTCAGCGGCTTCAAGGCTTCCACCTTTACCACGGGCCGCGCCGGGGCCTTGGCCGGCTTGACGAAACCGTTCTTGAAGCAGGCTTCCAGCTTCGTGTAGGCGGCCTTGGAAAGCAGCTTGAGGTTGGCGTATTTCTTGCCCTTGTTGTCGGTCAGGGGCAGCACCACCGCGCCCTGCTCCCAGGCCACCGACTTCACGGTCACGGGCCCGAAGGAGAAGTCCCCCATGGCCGCGCCCTTGATCTGCGCAGGGGCCACGCCGGTGACCTCCAGCGCGAAGGCGGCCTGCGCCGCCAGGCAGAGCAGCGCCGCGCTAATGAGCTTTCTCATTGACCCCCCTGATGATGCCGACGAGGTCGTAGATGTCGTCGAGCTCGTAGTCCGCGCCGGAGACCGGGGTGTCGAACTCGTTGCCGTACTTGGCCCACGCGGTCTTCATGCCGAAGGCCTTGGCGCCCTTGATGTCGCGCTCGGCCCAGTCCCCCACCATGATGGCCTGGCCGGGCTCCGTGCCCATCAGCTCCAGGATCTTCTTGAACGGCTTCGGGGACGGCTTCTTCTCGCCCGTGTCGTCGAAGGTGACGACGTGCTCGAAGTAGTGGTGCAGCCCGAGGCCGACGATGCGCATCCAGACGGAGAGGCGCGGCGCGTCGGACACCACGCCCATGCGCACGCCCATCTTAAGCAGGGCGGTCAGCGCCATCTTCACGTGCGGGTAGAGGGTCATGTGCCCCTCTTTGGCGCGCTTGTAGCCCAGGATGCCGGCAGCGAGGATCTTATAATCCACCTTGCCGAATTCCTTGACCAGCACCTTGTCGAAGATGTTCTGGTCCTCTATGCCTTCGGCCCAGTAGATCTTGAAGATCTTCTCTACCATCTCCTTCTTGGGCATGGCGAGGCCCGCGTCTATCATGGCGTCCACGGCCGCGTCCACGGCGGCGCGCTTCATGCGCATGAAGTCCATCAACGTGTTGTCGATGTCGAGGATGACGGTCTTGATCATTTACTTGGAGACGCGCTCGACGTAAGTGCCGGTGCGGGTATCCACGCGGATCTGGTCGCCTTCGTTGATGAACATCGGCACCTTCACCACCAGGCCGGTGTTCACGGTGGCGTCCTTCATGGTGTTGGAGACAGTGTCGCCGCGCACGCCGTCCACGGTGTGGGTGACGGTCATCACCAGGTTGGCCGGCAGCTGGATCGTGAAGAAGGCGTCATTGAGGTAGACGCCCTCGACGGGCATGTTCTCGGTCATGTAGGGCAGCATGGCCTTGATCTTCTCCTTGGGCAGGCCCACCTGCTCGAAGGTCTGGTCGTCCATGAAGTAGGCCATGTCGGCCTCGGCGTAAACGTAGGTCTTGGGGCGCTTCTCCACCATCACGTCCTTGAATTTATCTTCGGGGCGGTAGGCGGTCTCTATGATGGAGCCCGTCTCCACGCTCTTTAGCTTCACGCGCACCACGGCGCGGGCCTGCGACTTGCGGTGATGCTGCACGTCGAGCACCTCCACCATCTGCCCGTTCTCGTTGATGAACATGTTGCCGTTCCTGAATTGGCTTGCGAGTATCATTGGTATCTCCTGTTGCGTTAGTTGAAATCCGCCGCTCACGCCTGCGGGTTGGCGGCCTGGTACGACATAACTTTCAGCGCGAGTATGCGCTTCTCCATCGGCGGGTGCGTGGCCAGCAGGTCCGCCGTGAAACCGAGTTTTTCCTCTATCAGGCTGCCCCGCGGGTCCGCTATGCACATGTGCGCGACGCCGTTGTTGATGGCGTTGGTGGGCATGACGGCCGAGCGGATCTTTTCCAGCGCCGAGATCAGCGCCTTCGGGTTGCGGGTCAGCTCCGCGCCGGTGGCGTCGGCCAGGTACTCGCGCTGCCGGGAGATGGCCATGGCGAGCATCCGGGAAATCAGGGGCGCCAGGATGACCAGCACTATCCACACTACGAACATGATCAGCGCGGCGCCGCCCCCGCCGCCGCGGCGGCTGGAGGAGCCGGAGGACCCCGAAGAGCCGCCGTAAGAGGAGCGGCGGCCGCCGTAGCGCATGCTGCGCCCGGCGAAATCAGAAAGCAGGGCTATCGCGCCCATCAGCGCGGCGGACACGGTCATCAGGCGGATATCGTAGTTGCGGATATGGCCCATCTCGTGGGCCACCACGCCCTGCAGCTCTTCGCGGTTCAGCGAGGCCAGCAGCCCCTCCGTGACCGCGATGACGGAGTTGGCCGGGCTGGTGCCGGTGGCGAAGGCGTTGAGGTCGGGATCGGGGATAATGTAGGCCGCGGGCTCCGGCAGGCCGGAGGCCGTGGCCATCTCCCTGACCACGTTAAGGAAGATCTGCTCTTTCTCGTTGGCCGTTATAGCGCGGCGGGCCATCGTAGAGCGCAGCACCATGCGCGCGCCGTTGAAAAAACCGTTGGCGGTCAAACCGAGCCCGACGAGCAGCGCGATGATGGTGCCGAAGGGGATATTCTGCGCCTGGCCCCGCGAGGCCTCGTAATAGCCGTCGGCGCCCAGGACCGGCGCCGCCGAGGCGGCGGGGGTGAAGTTGAGGTAGAAGTAATCGAAGCCCAGGCCGATGACCAGGAAAAAGCCGACGAAGACGGCCATGATGAAGACCGTCGTCCGCCGGTTGGAAGCCTGCTGCTCGTAGATATTCATGACTAAGCTGGACCGCTGACTGCCGGACCGCGGGCAGGCACTCTTTATGCCGTACGCAGTCCAGCCGTCCGGGTTCTTAGACCGCCAGGTTGACCTTGACGTTCTCGCGCTCGGGGGAGTCCGCGGGGAGTTCCCACAGCGCCGACGGCGTGAAACCGAGCATCGCGGCGAACAGGTTGGTCGGGAAGACCTGCTGGTCGGTGTTGAACTTGGTGACCACGTCGTTGTAGAACTGGCGCGCGAAGCTGATCTGGTTCTCGGTATGGGTCAATTCTTCCATCAGCTTCTTGACGGACTCGTTGGCCTTCAGGTTAGGATAGTTCTCGGAGATGGCCATCAGGCGGCCCAGCGCCTGCGTCAGCATGCCTTCCTTGGCGAGGATGTCGCCGGTGTTGCCGCCCTGCCCGGCGGAGACCGCCGCCGCGCGGGCCTGGATGACGCGCTCGAGGGTCTCTTTCTCGAACTTCATCTCGCCCTTCACCGACTCCACGAGGTTCGGGATCAGGTCGTGGCGCCGCTTGAGCTGCACGTCGATCTGGCGGAAGGCGTTGGCCACCTGGTTGCGCAGCTTGACCAGGCCGTTAAAAGTGAACACCAGGTAGGCCGCCAGGGCCAGCAGAACTATGGCTAATATCGTCATTTTATCTCCTTCGTTTTTACGCCGTCTTGGTAAGTATCTCGCAGCCCGTCTTGGTGACGAGCACCGAATCTTCTATACGCACGCCGAACTTGCCGTGCAGGTAGATGCCGGGCTCCACGGTGACCGCCATGCCGGGCCGCAGCACCGCCTCGAACTTGGTATTGAGGCGCGGGAACTCGTGGATCTCCAGGCCGACGCCGTGGCCCGTGCCGTGGATGAAGTACTGGCCGTAGCCCGCGTCCGAGATCACGTCGCGGCAGGCCTTGTCCACCGACATGGCGGAGACGCCGCCGCGGACCGCCGCGAGGCCGGCCTTCTGCGACCTGGCGACTATCGAATAGACTTTCTTGAACTCTTCCGTGGGTTTGCCGTGGAAATAAGTGCGGGTGATGTCGGAGCAGTAATGGTTGTAGACGCAGCCGTAGTCCAGCAGCACCGCTTCATTGTCCTTCAGCTTGCGCTCGGAGGTGATGTGGTGCGGCAACGCCGAGTCGGGGCCGAAGCCGACTATCAGGTTGAACGACGGGCCCTTCGCGCCCATGTCCTGCATGATATCTTCGAGCTCGCGGTAGACGGAGAGCTCGGTGCGGCCGGTCTTGATGCGGGGCTTTATGAGGCCGAAAGCCCTGGCCGCGATGCGGCAGGACTTGCGCAGGTCCGCCGCCTCCTCCCCCTCCTTGATCGCGCGCAGGGAGCCGGTCAGGCCGCCCTGCTCTGTGAACCCGTACTTGCGCCAGATGAGGCCGCGGGTGTAGGTCTCGTATTCGGGATCGAAAGCGGTCTTGCGGAGCTTATGCTTCTTGCAGAGCTCCTGCACGGTAGCCTCGAACCCGCCCGCGGGCACGACGGGCTCCACGAAAGGGGCCCTGACCTTCAGGTCCTCCACGAACATCTGCGGGGCCACGGCCCACGCGCCGTCGCGGGAGACCAGCAGCAGGTAATCGTCCATGTGGTAGCCGGTAAAGAACCCGGTATCGAGCGCGCGCGTGATCACCATGGCGTCGAGCTTGCGCTGCTTGAGCAGGTACTGCAGGTCTTTGATGCGCTTGGCGTGTATGTTCATCGTTTTCCCCTGAAAAAAACCGTCGGCCGGCCGCGGGGCCGGAATACGTATTATACTATTTTATTGATTTCTAAGGGCCGGCTCAGCGGAGGGCCAGGTCCACGGCCAGGTCGGCGTAGGCCTGCAGCGGCAGTTCCTGCGCCCGGGCCGTCTGCTTGAGGCCGAGCCGCTCCACGGCCGCCGAGGCGGCGGCCTTGGGCACTCCGCAGAGCGCCAGCGAATTTACCAGGGTCTTGCGGCGGTGGCTGAACGCCTTCTTGACCAGCGCGCGGAAGGCGTCCTCGCTCGCCCGCTCGGCGAAGAAGCGCCGCGGCCTGAAGACCAGCACCGAGGAATCCACCGCCGGCACCGGCTTGAAGCTGCCGGCGCCAACGTCCAGCAGCAGCTCCGCGGAGGCGCGGGCCGCAGTCAGCAGGGACAGGGCGCCGTAATCGCTGTCGCCGGGGGCGGCCGTGATGCGGCGCGCCACCTCTTTCTGGAACATGAAGACCGCGATCTCCAGCCCGTCGTAAAAAAGCGTCCTGTCCAGGATGGCGGTGGAGCACTCGTAAGGCAGGTTGCCGATGAAGGCCGCGCGGCCGGGGCCGGCGGCGGCCGAGAGGTCGGCCTGCAGGAAATCCGCGTTGATGATCTCCAGCCCCGGGAACCGTCCGCGCAGCGCGGGCAGCAATACGGGATCTATCTCCACCGCCTTCATGCGCTTGCCGTATACGGGGAACAGGTGCTCGGTAAGCGCTCCCCCGCCGGGCCCGATCTCCACCAGCGTGTCGAAGGCGGCGCCTTCGAGGCCGGCGGCGATGCGCGCGCAGATCCCCTTGTCCGCTAAAAAGACCTGGCTGTATTTAGGCATAAGGCACGCGGGCTAGAAAAGCGTCTCCAGCTTCAGTTTGATGTCCTCGCCGGTCTTCCAGACGTCGCCTGCGCCCAGCGTCATGAAAACGTCGCCGGGCTTAAGGTCCTTGACGGTCTCCAGCACGCCGCGGAACTCGGAGGCGGGCGCGCCGTTCTTTTTGAGCTGGGAGAGTATGAGCCCGGAGTCCACGCCGGGCAGCGGCTTCTCGCCGGCGGCGTAGACCGGAGCCACGTAGACCCTGCCGGCCCGGCCGAAGGCCTTGCCGAACTCCTTGTAGAGCAGCGCGGTGCGGCTATAGCGGTGCGGCTGGAACAATACCACCAGCCGCCGGCCCGGGAACAGCCCTCGCGCGGCTTCCAGCGTGGCCTTCACCTCCGTCGGGTGGTGGCCGTAATCGTCCACGAAGTCCACCCCGCCGGCGGCGCCGAAGCGGTCCATGCGGCGCTTGACGCCGGCGAAATTCCAGAGGCCCGCGGCCAGTTTCCCGAACTCGAACCCCAGGTAGGAGCCGGCTGCCAGGGCCAGCAGGGAGTTGCGCACGTTGTGCACGCCGCCGCAGCGCAGCCGCACGCGGCCCTTGTACTTGCCGCGGAAAAAGGCCTTATACGACGAGCCGCCGGCGCCGAAGGCGGGGTCTTTCGCCTGCCAGTCTGCGCCTTTGTCCAGGCCGCAGGTCACGTAAGGGACGCGCAGCCCCGGCAGCAGCTCCCTCACCACCGGGTCGTCGGAGCAGAGCGCGGCCTGGCCGTAAAAAGGCACGCTGGCCAGGTGCCGCCTGAAGGCCTCCTTCAGGTTCTCCATGTTCCCGTAATGGTCCAGGTGGTCGCTGTCTATATTGGTCACGCAGGCGACCAGCGGCGAGAAATAGAGGAAAGAGCCGTCGGACTCGTCGGCCTCGGCCACCAGGTAATGCCCGCCGCCGAGCTTGATATTGGAGCCCGCGCCCTTGATGATGCCGCCCACCACGGCGGTGGCGTCGGCGCCGGCGGCCTCCAGCGCCGCGGCGGTCATGGTGGTGGTGGTGGTCTTGCCGTGCGTGCCGGCGATGGTCACGGTCTTCTTCAGCCCGGCCAGTTTGGAAAGCATCAGCGCCCTGCGCACCACCGGCAGGCCGCGCCGGAACGCGGCGGCGAGCTCGGGGTTGTCGGGCTTGATGGCGGAGCTGACCACCACGATGTCGGGCGAGCCCAGGGCCGCGGCCGAATGTTTGGCGCAGATGCGCGCGCCTTCCCTCGCCAGGGCCAGGGTGATCTCCGAGCCCTTGGCGTCGGAGCCGCTCACACGGTAGCCCAGGCCCAGCATCAGCCGCGCGATGCCGCTCATGCCGATGCCGCCGATGCCGATGAAATGGGCGCACTTCACCCGCCCCATGTCGAAATCTTCGCTGTAGTTCATTTGGTCTCCATCTGCCCGGCCTTCAGGTCCAGCCAGCCCTCGGCGGCGGCGACGGCCTCCGCCCAGCCCTCTTCTGACAGGTCAATTATAACAGTATCCGCCATCCGCCCGAAAGCGTTCTCGAAGGTTCCGGCGCCGCGGCGCAGGAACACCAGGCACTGCGCGCCGGAGAACAGCAGCTCCGTGGCCCGCGCGCTGAACCTCTCGGATTTCAGCGCCATCGGCCCGAGCTCGTCGAACAGCAGCACTTTGCCGGCCGCGGCTGCGGCCTCCAGCGCTGGCAGGGCCGTGCGCTCGAGCGCGCCGAGGTCCAGGGCGTATTTATTGAAAGAGACCGGCGACACGAGGGCGCGCGAGGCCAGCACGGCCCTGGCGCCGCCGAGCGCCGCCACCTCGTAGCCCTCGCGCTTGCCGCCGGAGCGCAGCTCCAGCGTGCGGAAGCCGCCCAGCCAGCGGGCGTAGGACGCGGCGAGCCTGCCCGAGAGCCGCTCTTTCAGGCCGCAGTCGGAAAAAGCGAAGACCAGCCTGGACGCTTTCAGGAGTTCCGCGGATAGTTTCATTTAGTCTCCAGCCAGGCCAGGTTGGCCAGGGCGGTCTTGTTGCCCGGTTCCAGGCGCAGGGCCTCCCGGCACTCGGCCAGGGCCTTCGCCTCGTCGCCGGCCTCCACCCAGGCCGCGGCGCGGCCCAGGGCTGCCTGCGCGCCGGCGCCGGAAAATTCCTCCAGCGCGGCGCCCGGCTCGCCCAGCAGCAGGTAGCCGAGCCCCTTCAGCAGTTTGGCGCCCGGGTCGGCGCTCCCGGCGTCCTCCAGCTCGTCGAGGGCCTCGGCCGCGTTGTCCAGCCAGTTGTCCCCCATCACCCAGAGGCCCATGTCGTTGCCCACGTCGCGCGGCTTGTAGAGCGCTTTGTTCTTGCCGCGCTTGCCCTCCGCCGCCGGCACCGAGGTGTCTATGCTGAAATTCAGCCTGGCGTCGCTGCCGGCCGATACGCCCTTGAGCAGCTTGTCGGCCTCGGCGGCGATCTCGGCCGCCCGCCGGCGGCGCTCTTCGGGAGAGGACGCCGGCAGGAAATATTCGCGCTTGGTGTAGCCCACCTTGGGCTTGTTGAAGGCGGAGCGCAGCCGCCCGGCCAGCTTCTCGCCGGCGGGCGCCTCCTGCAGCACGGCCTTGGGGGTTTCCAGCAGCTCTACCACGGCGCGGGCCTCCTGCTCCGGCGGCACCTTGGCCAGCGCCGAATAGAGCGGCCCCTGCGGCTCGGGGCCGGCCGGCGCGGCCTGCGCGCCGGAATAGGCCAGCGCCATGGAGATACCGCCGGCCTCGTTGGCCGGGGCCAGCAGGAAAGCGCCGTCCAGGGCCTTGGCCGCTTCGGCGGCGCGGCCCGCCTTGCGCAGCGCCCAGGCCAGCCTGAACCGGGCCACGGAATCGCGGGGTTTCACGGCAAGCGCCCGGCGGTAGAGCCGGATCGCCTCGCCCAGCCTGTCGTCGCGCTCTCGCAGCACGGCCAGCTCCAGCAGCGCGTCCTCGTATTCGGGGAACAGGGAAACGGCTTTCTCGAACTGCCCCGCGGCGTCGGCATAGCGGCCGGAGCGGGCGTAGAACAGGCCGAGCTGGAAGCGGTAGAGCGGGCTCGCCGGTTCCGCGGCGGCGGCGGCGCGGAAATAGTCCAGCGCTTTAGCGCGGTTGCCGAGCGCGGCGTAGACGGAGCCGGCGTTCATCTTTACGTCGGGGCGGGCCTGGTCGTGGCGCTCCGCGGCCAGGAAGTCCTCCAGCGCCTCGGGCAGGCGGCCGGCCCGCGCGCGCACTATGCCGCGCAGCTGGAAAGCCATGGAGTTCGCCGGGTCCAGGCGCAGCGCCTCCTCGAACTCCCCGAGTGCCTTGTCGGGCTCGCCCAGCCAGTACAGCGCCGAGCCATAGAGCAGGCGCGGCCACGGGCTGGCGGGGTTTTTCTGGGCGGCCTTGAAGAATTCGTCGGCGGCGGCGGGGTAGTTCTCCCCCTCCATCAGCGCGTAGCCGCGCTTGAGGTTGAGGGCGCTCTGGTCCTCCATGATGCGGTCCCAGACGGTCCTGTGGCCGGCCGCGGACGCGACGCCGCCGGCGGGCGCCGGCAGACACGCGGCCAGCAGCAGGAAGAGCAGTTTTGCGTTAGCGGAATTCATCGCCGCCCGGCCACCGGCGCGCTAGCGCCCTACCTTGACGGGCCGCGGCGCGGAGAACTTGCCCTCGAAGCCCAGCAGGTCTATCAGCGCGACGCGCATGTAGTAGTTGCCGGCCGGCAGCGTATCGTTGAGGTCTATCTTGTCGAAGGCGTCGTAGGTCCGGTCGAGCACGGTAGTGGCGAAAGTCTGGTCTTTGGAGACCTGCAGGTGGTAGCTCTGCACCGGGTTGCCGACGGAGAGCATCTTCACGATCTCAGCCGTGTCGAGCGCCTTGTCGTTGAGGTCCGGCACGTTGCCGCCGGTCATCCCGACCTGGGGCTGCTTGCCGCCGGTACCCATCTTGGGCCCCTTGCCCAGGTTGCCCAGGGAGACCACCCCGCCTTCGGACCGGAACTGGGCGGCGGAGCCGCCGGCCAGGGCCGTCTGGGTGCCGTCGGCCAGCTGCGGCAGCGGCGGCAGCTTGACCGGCTGCGAGGGCGCCATGTCCATCTTGACCTCGGAGGCGAAGCCGGCTGGCACTTCCACGGTCTTGCCGCCCGCCTCTACGTCGGCGCGGCCCTTGAAGACCTGCACGACGGTGGTGAGGTCTTCCCTGATCTTGGCGCCGAACTCGGTGTCCTTGGTCTTGGGGGTGATGCGGCTCGACGGCGTCACCACGCGCGAGCGCAGGCCGCGCATTTCGCCGGCCATCAGCCGCACGTCGGTGTTCTTGTCGTTGGGCGGGCGCAGCACGGCGATGGAATTGGGGAAGAGGTTGAGGACCTCGCCGGTGTAGAATTTTACGTCGGCCCGCGCGTCCACGCGGGTGCGCAGCGTGTCGCCCTTGTAGAGGTCCATGCCGCCGCTGACGCCTTTCCAGTCGGCGCCGCCGCTCTTGCGCGTCATGACATCGTTGATGAAATAGACCAGGCGCGCGGCGCGGTACTGCTCCTTGATCAGGTTCACCGGCACCTTGAGCGGCATGCCGGGCAGGGCTATCGACGGGTCCGCAGAGGGCAGGCGGTTGTATTTCAGGATCTCGTTCCACTTCTTGGGGTCTTTCAGGTAGGTGTTGGAGATGCTCCACAGCGTGTCGCCGGGCTTGACGATTATCGTCTGCAGCTCCTCCGCCGCCCCGAACGCGTTATGGCGCAGCAGCATCATGAGGCCCATCAGGAATTTTATCACGCACCCTCCCCCGCGGCCGGCGGCTGTACAACCACGCGGCCGGTCCCGTCCTTGGCCAGGTGCTTGGGGAACGTGAACAGGAACTTCGCCCCCTTGCCCGGCTCGGATTCTGCCCACACCTTCCCCAGGTGGGCCGTAGCTACGTACTTGCAGATGGTCAGGCCCAGGCCGGTACCGCCCGCCTTCTGGCCCTTGACCTGCTCGAACTTCTCGAAAACCTTGCTCAGGTACTCGGCCGGGATGCCGTCGCCGGTGTCGCGCACCCAGGCCGTCACATGGTCCCCGTCGTCGGACAGGCCGGTGGTGATGGTGCCGTTGTCAGGCGTGAACTTGATGGCGTTGCCGATGAGGTTGGTGAACATGCGCTCCATCAGCCCGGCGTCGGCGCTGACCACCAGCTGCTCGGCCCCCTCCAGCGCGAAGGTGATGTGCTTGCGCTGGCCCAGGGATTCGAGCAGGGAGTTCACGCGCGAAGCCACGTCGCGCAGGTTCACCGGCGCGAGGCCTATCTCCATCTTGCCGGCCTCCATCTTGGCCGAGTCCAGGATATTGTTGATCATGCCGAGCAGCCGGAACGCGGCGCGGTCTATGGAGACCAGCATCTTCTTCTGGGCCTCGTTGACGGGGCCGGGGATCTCCTTGAGCATGAATTCGACGAAGCCCTTGATGGCGCCCATCGGGTTACGCAGGTCGTGCGTGATGGAGTGGAGGAACTCGTCCTTGATGCGCGCCAGCTCCTTGTCGAGGGTGATATCGTAGAAGCCGATCAGCCGGCCGATCGGCTCGGAGCGGCCCGGCGTGGTGATCTGCGTGGCGAAGCACTTGAAGAAGCGGTGGGACTGCTCCTGGGAGATCTCCACCTCGCGGAAATAATTTTCCTTGGTGCTGGCGAAGACGTCCATTACCGGCTCTTTTATGCTCTCCGCCGAGACCAGGTCGGCAAGCGCGCGGCCCTCCACCGGGGCGTCGGGCTGTATGCCCAGCACCGAGCGGGCCTTGCGGTTGGCTACCTGCACACTGCCCGTCATGTCGGCCATTAAAATACCGTCTTCGGTGGAGAACAGGATGGCCTCTGTGTTCTTCTGCTCGCGGATGATGCGGTCCACCTGCATGTCGGAATAGGTCTTGAGCTGCGAGACCATGGTGTTGAAGGTCTCGGCCAGGTCGCGCAGCTCGTCGGAAGTGGTCACCTCGGCGCGGCCGGCGAAATCACCGGCGGCCACGCGTTCGGCCGCGCGGGTGAGCACCGTGATGGGGCGCGTGAGGCTGCGGCTCAGGACCCAGCCGGCCCCGATGGCCACGGCCAGGAAGAGCAGCAGGGCGTACACCGCCTGCGAGCGCATGAACATGGCGTACTTGTAGGCCGTCGCCTCGGGCTGGGCCACCACGACGGCGCCGCCGAGCTCGGAGATAGGGGAATAGGCGCCCAGCATGGCGTGGCCGGCGGCGTCGCGAAAATCCGAGGAGGCGGAGGAGAGGGCCTTCACCGCGTTCTTCGAGATCTCCCAGTCGGCGGCGGCAGCGGCCGCCTCCGGAGAGATGTCCGCGGGCCAGGCGATGACTTTGCCGGAGCCGTTGATTATCACGGGGAAGCCCTCGGCCCCGGTCTTGGTCAGCTCGAGGGAAGCGATGAAGGCCGGCAGGTCCAGCTCGGCTCGCAGGGCCAGGTCCTTGCCGAAGGGATAATACAGTACCGCCATCCGGGTCTTGTCGTCCACGGAGAGATGGCGCGGGGCGCCCTTGCGGACGGCCTTGAAACCGGCCGCGCCGGCATAACTTTTGAGGTCGCCGCTGCCCCCGGAATAAGGGGAAAGGACCTTCACGATCTCGGTGCCGTCCTTAGACACGACGGAAACCTGCGTTATTTCCCGGCGGGCCTCCAGCAGCGTGGTCAGCAGGACCTGCTTGTTGTCCCAGTCCATGCGCGCCAGGGCGCCCATGGCGGAACGCATGGCGGCGTCGCCGCTCCCTATAAACCCGTTGAATTCGGAGGCGATCTTGTCGGCTGAGGTAAGGTTCAGCTCCATTATGACCGTACGGACCCCAAGCTGGCCCAGGTCGATAAGGCGCCAGCCCAGGAGGGCCATAGGAAGCACGGATACGAGGGCGAGCACCCCCACGAATTTGTACACGAGGCGTATGCGCATAGTTGTATATATAATTATAGCAGACTTAAAAGCGCGAATCCCGCCCGTTCTGAAAGTTATTCCGCAAAGGCCTGGTCAGCCGGCGGGGAAAAGCCGCAGCAGGGCCGGCAGCAGCCCCTTCAGTGCGGCAGCCCTGTGGCTGACAGCGTTCTTTTCGTCCTCGCTGAATTGCGCCAGGGTGCGCGGGCCGCCCTTCACCTCGAACAGCGGGTCGTAGCCGAAGCCGTTGCCCCCCCGCGCGGCGGCGGTGATGCTCCCCTCGAGGACGCCGCGCGAAACGCTCACCTCGCCCGAAGGCAGGGCCAGCGCCGTCACGCAGGCGAAGCGGGCCGCGCGCCCGGCAGGAGGGACCCCCGCCAGCGCGGCAAGCAGCTTGGCGTTATTATCGGAGTAGGCGGCTTTCTCTCCGGCGTAGCGCGCGGAACGGACGCCCGGCTCCCCGGCGAGAGCGTCCACCTCCAGCCCCGTGTCGTCGGCCAGCGCCGGCAGGCCGGTGAAGCGCGCGGCCGCGAGGGCCTTCTTCAGCGCGTTGGCCTCCAGCGTCTCGCCGTCCTCCACTGCCGGCTCGGCCCCGGGAAAGGCGGAGAGGGCCCGCAGCTCGGCGGACAGGCCGGGCAGGAGGGCGCGGAGCTCGCCCAGTTTATGCGGGTTAAAAGTGGCGATGACGAGTATTTTTCCCATGAAATGTATTAGAATATATACGTGCCCGACAGTTTTCCCAATGTTAACATTTTTGAAGGGGCCCCCGGCCGCTTCCTCGACGCGCTGCCCCTCTTTTCCGGCCTGCCCGCGCTGGCGCTGCCGCTGCGCCGGGAAACGGCCGGCGCGGCCCACCTGCACACCCTGGCCGATCTTACCGAAGGCGGGCGTCAGGCCCTGGCGGCCTTCTCCGATCCCGCGCTGGTAGAGCCGCCGATGCTGACCCCCGGCCCCGCCGAAGCGGCCGAGCTTTTCTTCCGCGCGCCGCTGCACGACCTCTTCGTCTTCAACCCGCAGCACCCGCAGTCCCACTACCGCTGCGTCCCGTTCAAGGCCTCGCGCCTGGACATGTCGCTGCTGGCCGGCTGCATGAAAGTCTCGGCGAAAGGCGCGCCCGCGGACCCGGCCGCCCAGGCCGCCGGCGAGTTCGCCATGGGGAACCTGCACGCGGCCCATTACCTTTACGCTCTGGCCGACGCCCGCAACCCCGCCTCCCGCGCGCGCTTCGCCATGGGCGCGGCCATGGTGGAACTGGGCCTGCTGCAGGAAGCTTACGACCTGCTGAAGGCCGACTGGGACCCGGAGGCGCGGCTGCTGCTGGCCGTGATCCACCGCCGGACCGGGAACGCCCCGGAGGCGCGCCAGATACTGGCAGGCCTGGACCAGATGGCCCCGCTCGCCGAGCGCCGGGCGATAGAGAGCGCCTGGCTGGACCTGGAGGAAGGCAAGGACGACGAGGCGCAGAAGGCTTTTCAGCGCCTGTCCTCGGCCGCCTTCGAAAAGACCGAGGCGCTCTCCGGCCTCGGCGCCGTCCTGGCGAAGACCGCTTTCAAGGCCAAGGACAAGGGCCGCGCGGCGGCCGCCGTCACCGCCCTCAGGTCCGCGCTGGTCACGCCGTCGTCCGCCTCCGCCCGCATCTTCTTCCAGCTCGGCAACATCTATTTCCGCTCCGCTGATCCGGCGCAGGCCGAGGCCTGCTACCGCCGCTCGGCCGCGCTGGCTCCCGCCGTGCAGGCCCTGGCCAACCTGGCCCTCACGCTCATCAAGACAGGCAAGCACGCCGAGGCGGCGGCGGTGGCCGCGCAGGTGGCGCTGACCGACCTGGCCTCGGCGAAGCGGCTAGCGGCCGAGTTCCCGAAAGAGAAGCTCGCCGAGCTGTTCCCCGCGCCGGCCCCGGTGCAGGACCGCTCGAAGCCGGTACTGGTCAGACAGGCCCCGGCGGTGCCGGAACCCGCGCCCGCCGCGGCGCCGGCCCCCGCCCCGGTCCCCGTGCCAGCGCCTGCGCCTGCTCCTGCGCCCAGGCCGGACCCTGCGCCCGCCCAGGCCCCCGCCTCCGGAGGCCTGGACGCCGCGGGCGGCGGTTTCAAGTTCATTAATCCCTCGGCGCCGGCCGCCGACGCCGGCGGCTCGCTGCTGGAACCGGCCCGCCCGCGCGACGCCTCGGTTTCAGGCCGCGCCAAGCCGACCCCCGCGCCCGCGCCCGCACCCAAGCCGGTCCAGTTCGAGACCATGCACGACGTGATGTCCTCCCCTTCCCAGCTGACGGAAGATGAAAGCCGCAAAGACGACTTTATCTCGCGGGCCTTCCGACTGGCTTCGGACCTCGAAGACGAGCTCGGCCGCAAGGTCTACTTCAACCTCGACGGGCTCGGCGAGGTGGAGCGCCGCCTGCGCCTGCAGTTCATAAAGGCCAGGACCAACCCGCAGGGCAACATAGAGACCGTGAAGAACTGCGCGGCGTTCCTCTGCTATTTCCTGCAGGAGCGCCACAAAGGCCGCCTGCTGAAGATGGCAGATTTCGACCCCTGGGGCTGGCCGATGGTATTTGAAGCCCCGGGCAACAAGGTGACCACCTATCCGGTGCAGCGCGTCTGGCGCCTGCTCTGGGAGGAGACGGTGCCTGAGCCCGGCTGGCTGACCAAGTACTCGCAGTGGCTGGCGGACAGGGTGAAGATGCCGCCCGCCGTCTGCGGCGCCGCCGCCGCCCGCGGCAAGGTGATGAGCCACCCGGAGCGCCGGTCCGACGCGCAGACCGAGCACAAGCGCATGCTGGTGCTGCTCAGCTCGCTGTCCGAAACGGCCCACATCGAGATCGGCCGCACCGGCCTGCTGAAGCTGGAAAACGCGATAAAGAGCAATTTCAGGCCCAACATCCCCCCTACCGCCGACGGCTGGAAGCTGCTGCGCTGCTACGGCCACCTGCTGGCCGCGATCCTGGCCAAGGACTTCAAGGCGGTCTGGTACAACGTGGACGGCGACGACGGCGGCTGGTCCATGCAGATGCCGTGGAAGACCCTGGTCTTCCCGCTGGGCAAGGTCTACAAGACCGCCTCCACCCGCGACGACCTGGGCGCGTACTACGAGGCCCTGCTGGGCGAGAAGCTGCGCTACCAGTAGCGCGCGGGGCCCAGGCGCCGGTAGGCCCTTGGACCTTGCCCCGGCGCCCTGTTTTCGGCAATAATTATTATAGTTATCCTTTCAAAGGGGTTACGATGATACTGAACCTACTCTCTTCGCTGCTGCTGACCTCGGCCTTCGCGGCCCCCGCTTTGGATTCCCTTTCCTCCATAAAACAGGCAGAGACCTTACAGGCCCCTGAGCCCGCCCGCCCCCCGCTGCGGGAGTGGACCGTGATGGTGTACATGAACGGCAAGAGCAACATCGAGCCCTTCGCCCTGGCCGACCTGAACCGCTTCGAGACCATCGGCTCAAGCGACAAGGTGGCCATAGTGGCCGAGATCGGCCGCTCCAAGGGTTTGGACAACGACACCACCGCCGACGGCGACTGGGCCGGCGTGCGCCGCTATTACGTGACCAAAGACGCCGACATGGACCATATCGCCTCCCCCATGCTGGCCGACCTGGGCAGCCCGGACATGGGAGACTGGAAGCAGGCCGCCGCTTTCCTTAAATGGGCCCGCGCCGAATACCCGGCCAAGAAATACCTCTTCGTCATCTGGGACCACGGCTGGGGCTGGCTGGACCCGGTGAAGCCCGGCCAGAACCCGCTCGAGGACGAGGATGACAGGTCCATTTCGCACGATTTCGTGACCGGCAACTATATCGCCACACGCCAGATGGGCAAGATCTTCCGCGAGGCCGGCAAGGTGGACGTTTACGTCTCCATGGCCTGCTTCATGCAGATGGCCGAAGTGGCCTACGAGCTCAAGGACGGCGCCGACGTGATAGTGGGCGCCGAGGAAGTGATACAGCTGCCGAGCCTCAACTGGGAAGGCTTCCTCGCCGGGCTCAATAAAAACCCCGCCGCCGGCGCCGAGACCGCCGGCGTCTACCTGGTGGATTCTTTCAAAGAGATGTACTCCCGCCCCGAGATGACGGAGCTGCTGCAGCAGGGCGGCTACGGCACGCAGCTCTCGGCGATACGCGGCGCCAAGATGCGCGGGCTCGCGCAGAAGATCAAGGACTGGTACCCCCTGGCCATGGCCGCCGGGGACAGGGCCGCGCTGGCAAAGGCCAAGTCCGACGTGGTGCGCTTCGAGATCGGCGACCCGTCCACCGACCCCGAAAAGAAGATCGCCTTCTACGGCGACCTGCACAATTTCGTGGAGCTGGCCGCGCGCCACGCCGACAAGTCCCTCCCGGGCGCGGCCGAAGCGCTGGCGGCCGGGGAGCGCCTCAACAAGTTCATAACTTCCGAACTGGTGATAAAGAACGCCTCCATCGGCCGAGACCGCACCGGCAAGGAGTTCTCGGCGGTGAAGGGCATAGCCATCAACATCCCCGGCAGGCCCGGCGCCCTGATCGAATATTATCCCACCTATTCCAGGCTCTTCTTCGCCCAGGACAGCGGCTGGGAGACCTTCATGAAATACCTCGACGATATCGAGTGAGGGGACGTTGTTGAGTTGTTGAGTTGTTGACTATTTGAGTCTCCAGCCCGCCCATAGCCATAATAACTATCCATGCTCGAGGCGTTAAGAAATAGTCAACAACTCAACAACGTCCCCACGCAATCGTCTTTCGCGCCCGCTTTTTTCTTTCTGGACAAAAAACAGCGCGCGGCGCTGTCAGCCTATTACGGCTTCGCCCGCGCCGCCGACGACATCGCCGACGACCCGTCGGCGCCGGCCGCCGAGAAGCGCGTGCGCCTGGCGGCCTGGCGCTGCGGCGTGGAAGGGCTTTTCACCGGGGACGTGCCGGACACGCCCCTGGCCCGCGACCTCGCCGGCGCGATAGCGGCTTTCCCGCTGAAGCGGGAGCATTTCCTGCGCGTGCTCGAAGGCGTGGAGATGGACCTGGAGCCGGAGCCCTATGCCGCTTTCGCGGACCTGGAAACCTACATGAGCCGGGTGGCCGGGGCGGTGGGGCTGGCCTGCCTGGCCGTCTTCCGCTACGAGGACGACGGGGCGCCGGCCCTGGCGGAGCGGCTGGGCTCGGCCGTGCAGCTCACCAACATCATCCGGGACGCGGCGGAGGACCACGCGGCCGGCCGCGTTTACCTGCCGCTCGAGGACCTGGCCCGCTTCGGCTGCCGGCCCGAAGACCTCGGCGGTTCCAATTACCCCCCCAATTTTATAGAATTGATGCAATTCGAGGCCGAGCGGGCCCGCGGTTTTTACGCCGGGGCGCTGGCCCTGGCCGCGCCGGGGCAGAAGCGCAGGCTGCTCCCCGCGCTGATCATGGGCGCGCTTTACCGGGAGCTGCTGGAGAAGATAGCCCGCGGCGGCTTCAGGGTCAAAGAAGGGCGGACGCGCCTGACAGGCGCGGAAAAACTTAAGGCGCTGTACCTGGCCTGGAGAGATTACCGGAGAATTTAACCATGCTTAAACCTGATTCCTGGATACGGGAGATGTGCCGCCGGAAGAAAATGATAGCCCCCTTCGTGGAGGGCCTGGTCGCCAGGGGCAAAGTCTCCTACGGCCTGTCCTCCTACGGCTACGACATCCGCGTCTCCGACGAGTACAAGGTGTTCACCGACGTGCATAACTGCGTGGTGGACCCCAAGAACTTCAACGACAAGTCTTTCGTGGATATCAAGGGCCCGCACTGCATAGTGCCGGCGCATTCCTTCGCGCTGGCCCGCTCTGTGGAGTATTTCAGGATACCGCGCGGCGTCATCGGGCTGTGCATCGGCAAGAGCACCTACGCCCGCTGCGGCATCGTGGTGAACATCACCCCGCTGGAGCCGGAATGGGAAGGACATTTGACGCTGGAGATCTCCAACACCACGCCGCTGCCGGCCAAGATCTACTCTAACGAGGGCATAGCCCAGCTGGTCTTCCTCGGCGCCGAGGACGAATGCGAGACATCTTATAAGGACAGGAAGGGCAAGTACCAGGCCCAGCGCGGCGTCACGCTGCCGCGCATCCTGAAGCCGCGCTAGGATGAGGACCGGGGGGACCTTAGCCTGCGCCGCGGCGCTGCTGCTGGCGGCCGCGCCGGCTTTCGCGGCCGGAGAACTGCAGCTGGCCCGCGAAGCGGCCGCGCTGGGCTCCGAGGCGCGGGCCTTCGACCTGGCGGCCGACGGGCTGAAGCAGGCGCCCGCCGACCGGGACCTGTTCCTCTACGCCGTGGAACTGCTGCCCGAGAATTCCACGGCCAGGGCCAAGACCCTTTCCGCCGCCGCGGCCGCCAGGCTGGCCAAAGACGGCGCCGACTACCCCGCTTACCTGGGCCTCTGCAAGGCGCTGCGCGTGCTCTCAAAGGCGTCAGAAGCGCTGGCCAACTGCAAGAAGGCGCTGGAGCTGGAGCCGACGGCCTACCCCGTATACCGCGAGCTGGGCCTCACCTACGCCTCCGCCGGCAACCCGCGCAAGGCAACAGAGACTTTGTCCCAGGGCGTTGAGATCTCCTCGACCAGCTGCCAGGCGCATTACCACCTGGCGCGCGCGCTGGAAAAGCGCGGCGATGCCGCCCGCGCGGCCGCCTCCTACAAGCAGGCCCTGGCCTGCGCCGGGACGGACACGTCCCCGGACGCCGGCTATTACCGGGCGCTGAGCCGGTCAGGCCTGAAACGCACCGCGGCCGCCAAAGAACGGCCCGCAGGCCGGCTGCCCGCCCAGGCCTCTCCCGCCAGGAAACAGCTGGCAGCCGCCTGCGCGGCCAAATTCCGCGAAGAGTTCCTCAAGGACAACCTCGGCATGGCGCTGCAGCAGAGCGACGCCTGCCTGAAATATTCCCCCTCAGACCCGGACCTGGCCGCCGAGCGCGCGCCGCTGCTGGTGCGCCTGGGCCGCTACGAGGAAGGCGTCAAGGAATACGAGCGGGCCGCGGGCCTGCTGCCCGCTAAAAGCCAGGCCGCGGCCCTGCTGCGCGTGAAGGCCGCCGAGACCTGGCAGAAGCTGGGGCGGCAGGACGACGCGCTGGCCCAGTACCGCCTGGCGCGGGCCGCCAGCCCGCAGGACATGAACGCGCTCAAGGGCCTGGCCGCCGCGCTGGAGGCGCGCTCGGACTTCAGCGGCGCGGTGGAGGTCTACGGCGAGATCCTGAAGCTGGAGCCGGGCAACGCCCAGGCCCGCGCGCGCCGCGAGGAGCTGAGGGCCTCGGCCCTGTCCGACCCGCAGATCCTGGAGGAGCTCAAGTTCCGCGAGGCGCTGGAAAAGAACAAGACCGCCCTGCAGCCCGACGACATCAAGCTGTTCAGGCGGCTGAAGGCGGCCGAGCTGAGCGGCGCGGTGGACTATCTCAAGGCGCGCCTCCCGGCCGGCCGCGGCCTCACCATAAGGCGAACTACCCCGGAAGGCATAAAGATCCTGCTGACCGGCGCGGGCTACAAGGCCTACGTCTTCCACGCGTCCCGCGACGCCGTCAAGTTCTTCGAAAGCGAGAAGATAGGCATGCGCGAGATCTTCCAGCTGCGCAGCGAGACCGGCGCGCCGCTGTTCGACAAATCGGGCCGGCTGACGCAGGAGGGCGAGGAACTGTGGCGCGGGTCCGTGCCCGGCAAGAAGACCTGGCTTATGCCTTACGACCAGGTGCCGGACAGCGCGCAGGCCAAAGCCTCCAAGGAGGCGCAGGCCAAAGTGGACGACGCGCTGCGCCAGGGCTACCAGGAGATCTCGGAGCCGGAATACCTCTGGCTGCTCACCGCCACCAGTTGCACCGACGACATCATGATGAACGACCCGGTCAACATGAAGATGGTGCTCGACGGGGCGAACCGGCGCTACCTGATGTGCTTCAGCGACCGGGCGCCTTGCGCCACGAAGCCGAACATCGTGCTGCCCTCCTATATCGTAGGCTACCGCGAGAACAAGCACTTCGTTCCCGGCAGTTCCTCCCACTCCGGCTTCTTCGGCTCCGGGCCCAAGAAGTACCGCTACTGCGAGAACGGCAAGATCTGGGACGGCACGCCCGGCGGCGCCGGCGCGAAGATAGGGCCCTGAGGCCGGCGGACGCTCGGTGTTTTGCACAAACCCGGTAAATTTGGTATGATTATCCTACTATGACACAGAAAACCACTTTGCCCAAAGCCGTCACGGCCGAAAAAACGAGGAAATGGCATTTCCTCGACGCGTCCGACCAGGTGCTCGGCCGTCTCTCTACGAAAATAGCCGTGCTGCTGATGGGCAAGCACAAGCGCGATTTCGCCCCCCAGGTTGACTGCGGCGACTTCGTTGTAGTGACCAACACGGACAAGCTCCGCGTGACCGGCAACAAGCTGGACGATAAGTTCTACTTCCGCCACTCCGGCTACGCCAACGGCGCCAAGACCATCCCGTACAAGCGCCAGATGGAGCAGGACTCCACCAAGGTGCTCGAGCTGGCCGTGAAGCGCATGCTCGACGACAACAAGCTGCGCGACCGCCGCCTCAAGCGCCTGCGCATCTTCGCCGGGGCGCAGAAGCAGTTCGCCGCCGCCAAGGCCGTTAAGACCGAAGCTGCGAAATAAAGGATAACAGATAATGGAAAACAAGAATCTCATACTGGCCACCGGCCGCCGCAAGACCTCCGTGGCGCAGATACGCATGTCCCAGGGCGGCGAAGGCAAGATCACCATC
>MGUG01000023.1:0-3716 GCA_001799845.1 Elusimicrobia bacterium GWC2_64_44
CAGGCCCTTGTTCTCCTTGTCGACGCGGTGGATGATGGCGCGCACGCGCTGGTTGACGCTGTAGTGCTCGCGGCGGATCTGCTCGGAGAAAGGCAGGATGGCCTCGGCCTTGCCGAGGTCCACGAAGATGTCGCGGCCGGCGACGTGGTGCACTAGGCCGGTGACGATCTCGCCCTCGCGGGGCTTGTACTCGTCGAAGATGCGGACCTTCTCGATCTCGCGGATCTTCTGGATGAGCACCTGCTTGGCGGTCTGGGCCGCGATGCGGGAGAAGTCGTTGATCGGCACGGGGATGTGCACGTCGTCGCCCATTTTGGCGTCGGGCATGTGCTTCTGGGCGTCCTCGAGAGTGATCTCGAGCTCGGGGGAGACCACCGGGTCAGTGACCTTCTTGACCAGGAAGCCGGCCATTTCGCCGGTCTCGGGGTCGATGCCGGCCATGATCTGGGCGGTCTTGCCGAAATATTTGCGCAGCGCGCTCACCAGCGAATCGGTGATGGTCTTGAAGACGTCGTCGCGCTTGATGTTCTTCTCGCGCTCGAGCTGCTCCAGCGCCAGCAAAAGTTCCGATTTGTTCTTCTGTTCCTTGTTAGTGGTCATTTTCGTGTTACCCCTGTGTTATTTGCCCTTAAGGATCTCGTCGTCGGTCGGGTGTAGCCGGACCTCGTCGATCTCCTCCAGGCTGAATTTTAAGTCCCCGGACAGTAGCACCTGCCCGTTTTCAAAGCCGGCAATGTCGCCATAGTAGACGCGCGAACCGCTGACCGGCCGCTTCAGCCGCACCTTGGCGTGCTTACCGATGAAGCGCTTGAAATCTTTTTCCTTCTTGAGGACGCGGTCCATGCCGGGGGAGGAAACCTCCAGGAAGTACCCGTTCTCGTAAAAATTGTTGGTGTCAAGGCACTCGCCGAGCTTCTCGCTGAGCACGGCGCAGTCGTCGAGCAGCACGCCGCCGGTCTCGCGGTCCACGAACACCTGGACCAGCGGCTTGCCGTTATGGCTGGCCAGCTTGATATCCACGAGCTCAAAACCGCTCTGTTCAAGGGTCTTTTCTATCTCGGTCTCTAATTTAGCGTTTTCCATGGGACACCTGCTTAACAGAAAAAAAAGCGGCCTGAACTTCAGCCACCTTCCGTATATAATATTAGCAATTCCGCCCCGTAAAAACAAGGACTTTTGGCGGCTTTACACCGATTTTACAGAGGGCTCCTCCCAAAAATGTATAATTTTCACATGGATATACCCGTTCATTCTACCGCTTACCGCTTCCGCCGGGCCCTAAACTGGGTCCCTCTCGGCTTCGCCTACGCCTTCCTCTACATGGGCCGCTACAACCTGACGGTCTCCAAGAGCGTGATGGGCGACGCGCTGATGACCAAGGCGCAGTTCGGCGAGATCTTCGCCGTGGGCGCCTGGGTATACGCCCTCTCTTTCCTCGTTACCGGCCCGCTGGCCGACAGGCTGGGCGGCCGCCTGGCCATGCTGATAGGCACCGGCGGCGCGCTGCTGGTGAACTTCCTGATGGGCCTCGCCCTCTACGGCATGGCCAACTGGGGCTGGCAGGTCTCGGTGTTCTCCTCGTTCATGTTCCTCTACGCGCTTAACATGCACTTCCAGAGCTACGGCGCTATCTCCATCGTCACCGTGAAGGCGCCGTGGTTCCATGTGCGCGAGCGCGGCACGTTCTCCACCATCTTCGGCGCGATGATAGCCTTCGGGCTCTACTTCGCTTTCGACTGGGGCTTCGCGGTGGCAGAGGCCAGCCGCGGCGTGGCGGGCGCCGAGCCGTCGGTGATGGCCAAAGTTTTCACGGCCGTCTTCAGCCTGGGCGGCACCGGCGTGGACCAGAACTGGTGGCTCTTCTTCATACCGGCCATCATGCTGGCTTTCTTCTGGCTCATCATGTTCTTCTTCCTGCGCAATAACCCGAGCGACGCGGGCTACAAGGACTTCGACACCGGCGAGGAATCCGTGTCCGCCACCGGCGAGCGCCTGCCGGTGAAGCAGGTGTTCGTGAAGATCCTGACGCACCCGGTGCTGCTGGTGGTCTGCGGCATAGAGTTCTGCAGCGGGGTGATCCGCAACGGCGTCATGCAGTGGTACCCGATCTACGCCACCGAACTGGGCTTCAAAAAGACCTTCTGGGTGTCCAACAACTGGGGGCTGATGCTGCTGCTGACGGGCCTGGCCGGTTCTTTCCTGACGGGCTGGTGCTCGGACAAGATCTTCAATTCGCGCCGCGGGCCGATGGCGGCCATCCTCTACGGCGTGATGGGCGCGAGCGCGGGCATGATGGCGCTGACGCTGGGCGCGAACCTGTGGTGGGCGGGCGCGGCGACGATGCTGATCTCTATGTCGGTGACGGGCGTGCACGGCATCCTGTCGGGCACGTCGACTACGGACTTCGGCGGCGCGAAGAACGCGGGCGCGGCGACGGGCATTGTGGACGGGATGGTGTACCTGGGCACGGGCCTGCAGTCCATCGTGATCGGCCATATCACGCCGGTGGGCGAGCTCGCCAAGGACCCGGCCAACTGGAAAATGTGGCCCGTCTTCCTGGTGCCCTTCTCTATCATCGGCTTCTTCCTCGCCATGAAGATCTGGAACGCCCTCCCCAAGAAGGCGAAGCACCCGGTAGCCGTCCCCGCCGAGCCTGAATACCAGCCCGGCACCTAGGGAACGCTGCTTCCTATCTTCCTAACTTGCGCACTAAAACCGCCGGGGCAACCCGGCGGTTTATCTTTATGGTCATCCCACCTGAGGCGGCCTACCGTGGGGACGGGCCCGTCAAAACCCGGGCTCTCGCACACCGTGCTCGGCCCTCGTCACTCGGCCCTCGCGCTGCGCAAGCTCGGGCCGACCGAGGCCCCTACGAAGGCATACCCTCGCTTGCCCACTGCGCTATAGATTTATTCGCCGGTAATTAACTGCATAGAAACCACCACTCCGCTTGAAGTAACTATTCTGAAGGCATATCCCGGTGGGATAGCCTCAGGCGGGGCAGCAGAAAAACTCTTAACATCAGAGTACAGCATTTGAATATTTTGCAGGTTCTCGTAGTATTTCCCGTAAAAATACGGCTCACCGTATATCTTCCTTGCAATTTCCTCCGTATCACCAAGCTTGAGTCCTTTGCCTGAGCTGAACTTCTGAAAATTGCTCGACGGAGAGCACGTCACCTTTGCTATCGGCAATTTAGTGACCTCTACATTAACAAGTCTCTCCTGCTCAATATCCAATTTCATGTAAATGCCTGGAGGAGAGTAGTATGAATACGTCCTTGTATGGCCGTCGTTATGTTTGACGGGACAGATCCTCCCATAGGCGGCCAGTATTTCCTTCTCGGAGATAAAAATAGTTTCGCTAAACTTGAACCCGGCAAGAGTGTCTTCAGGACAAAAGAAACTTTTGCTCACACCTTTATCTATCGGTTTATCCGGCAGAACCCGCTGCTGTCGAGCTTGCGGAATTTGAGCCGCAAAGTAATACGCGGAGAATCTGCGGAATACGGACGGGAGCATTAGAATAGCGATCAGCATTAGGGTCAGATAACCAGCAATACGCATTTTCATACGGCAATTCTATCAATTCCAATGCGCGTAAGGGGTTAACTGGAGATAGACCCGGAGGGGGCCGGCCGGGGAGGGGTTCCTGGCGACTTTGGGGAAGGGGGGCCCCGCCTTAAATTCCCAAGGCGGGGGGAAACCGCGCAACGG
>MGUG01000023.1:3724-9245 GCA_001799845.1 Elusimicrobia bacterium GWC2_64_44
TCCCCCGACTTCACATCTCGCGGTAAAATGAAAAAAAGCCCCTTGCGGGGCTCTTTCATTTGTGATGCCGTCGGGCTACTTCAGGTTCTTGGCGAAGTATTCGAAGGCTTTGGCGAAGGGTTCGGGGGGGGCGCTGAGGACGCCGGCGCCTACCTGGCCCACGCCGGGGTTCTTGTGGGCCACGCCCGTGTCGATGAAAGGCAGGATGCCGGACTTCGCCACCTTAATCACGTCGATACCCGTCGGCGTGCCGCGGAAGTCCAGCGCCGGGATCTTGTAGATGTTGCTCTCGGCCGCCGTGATGCCGTACATGGCCAGAGTATAACTCAGCGCGTCCGCCGCCGTACCGCCAACGAACTGCACAATAGCCGGCGCCGCCGCGATGGCGAAACCGCCCAGCCCGTTAGTCTCCGTAATAGCCGAGTCGCCGATATCCGGGTTCGCGTCCGCCTTGGTATAACCGGGGAAGTACAGCGCGTCCGGCACCGCCGCCGGCCCCGTGAACCAGCGCCCGCCCGCGCCGGAGAGCTGCACGCCGAAGTCCGTACCATTGCGCGCCATCACCACCACGACCGAAGAATCCTTCACCTCGCGCCCCGCGTCCAGCGAAGCCTTGGACAGCGCCATGCTCAGGTTCAGGAAGAAATGATCGTTGCCGTTTATGAACTCCAGCGACTTCGCCGCCGTCTCCGGGTCCTTGCAGGTCTTGATGACGGCGGGCGCGATAGCGCGGTAGAAGAGCGAAGTGCCCGCGCGGTTGCGGTTGTGGACCTCGTCGCCCATGTGCAGCGCCTGCGCCACCATGGTCTTCAGGTCTATGCGGCCCAGCGACTCGATAGCCGCCTTCAGCGTCGGATAAAGCACCTTCTCCATCCACTTCAGACGCTCGATGACTTCGGGCCCGTAGGCGCCGTAGCGCAGCACCTTGCCCAGCCCCTCGTTCTGCGTGGCGTAAGCCAGATTGCCGTGCTCTTCGTTCTTAATGATGAACACCGGCATGGAAGCGGAAATGATGCCCGCCATCGGCCCAACGGCGTTATGCTCGTGGCAGGGCTCATACTTGATCTTGCCGGAGGCGGCCAGCTTCTCCGCTTCCGCGGGGGTCTTCGCCAGGCCCTCGTACATCAGCGCGCACATGATGCCGCCGCGCATGGGGCCGCACATGCGGTCCCAGGTAATGGGCGGTCCGGCGTGCAGTATCAAATCCTTGCGCATGCCGGGGATCACGTCCAGAGCCACGCCCATGCCGACGAGGGCCGGCTTGGCCGCGAGTATGCGCTCCATGGCCTTCGCGTTGGCCTTGGCGATCCTGGCGCCGTGTTTAGCGGCCTTGGCAAACAGCGCGGCATCGGCAACGAGCGGCGGCTTGAACTGCACCTGCACGCTTTTCACGCCTGAGTCGTTTAGCCCCTGGCGGAAAGATTCCAGGCCGATGTTCACCACTTTCAGTTCGGATTCAAAGAGTTTCATGGTTTATTTCCTGTTCCCAAGGCGTATGATCTCTCCGGCCAGGCGGCAGGCCCCGGCGTTGGACGGCATCACCAGCACCCCGGCGGCCTCCAGGGCCTTCACTACCCTGGAGCGCACCTGCGGGTCGGTCTCGGTGCCGGTCACCGAAACCACGATGGAAAGCTCCTTGTTTCTCTTAAAGGCCGCGGCGAGCGGGGGGAGGATATCGTCGAGGGGTTTGAGGTTGGAGCCGTAACCCAGCACCAGGTCCAGCAGCAGCACCGAGACCTCGGACCTCGCTGCCTCTGAAACTATCATTTTATTGCGCAGCGCGAAGTCTATCATCGGGTGCGGGCGCCCGACGGTGAATTCGTCCTCGCCGAGGTCTATCACCGCGTGGCCCGAGAGCTTCATGGAGTCGGCCAGCTTGTTCTTCTTGTCCAGCGGGGCGTTGGACTTCACCGCGCCTATCAGCTCGGGCAGTATCACCTGCGCCTCGCTGACGAAGGTGCCGCCGGAGAAGAGGCCGCGCAGGCAGGAACTATGCTTCTTGCGCGCCGCCTCTTTTTTGGCCAGCGCCTCGGCCTTGAGGTTCATGTCGTAGATCAGTTCCTTCGCTTTGCCTATCTTGAGGCCCTTGCCCAGGCAGGCGGCTTTGTAGGCGGCCTCTTCCAGGGTCTTAGCCGGGTAAAAATCGTCCTTGATCTTCTCCGTGATAGCGCCGCCCAGCAGCACCGCCACCACGGGCTTCTTTATCTTCTTTACCTCGGCGGCGATCTTCTTCATCACCTCGGGCGCGGGCGGCTTGGAGACCAGCAGTATCACCTCGGTGCCCGTGTCAGACGCCAGCATCTTCAGCGCCTGGATGAAGGTAAGCGCGCCGACCTCGGCCTTCACGTCGCGGCCGCCGGTGCCTATGCACTGGGAAATGCCCGCGCCCTCGTTGGAGACCAGCGCCGTCACTTCCTGCGCGCCGGTGCCGGAGGCCGCCACTACGCCTACATTGCCGCGGCGCACGGAATTGGCGAAAGCTATGGGCGCGCCGTTGATGATGGCCGTGCCGCAGTCGGGCCCCATGACCAGCAGGCCTTTCTTCGCTGCCGCTTTCTTAAGTTCCACCTCGGTCTCCACCGGGACATTGTCGGAGAACAGCATGACGTGCAGGCCCTTCTCCAGGCAGTCGGCGGCCAGCGAGCCGGCGAAGCGCCCGGCCACCGAGATGACTGCCAGGTTGGCGCCGTCGAGCATCTTCACGGCCTCGTCGAGACCTGCGGCCTTGCGGGCGGCGCCGCCGGCGGAGGCCGCGGGCTTCTTGTTGAGCAGTTCGTCGGCGGCCTTGAAGGCGGCGTCCAGGTCTGCCTGCGTCCTGGCGCTGACGGCTATGGCCAGGTCGGAATCGCCGGCCTGCTGTATCTCCGGCGTGAGCAGCCCCGAGGCCTTGATGATGCCCTTGTTCTCTTTGGTGGCCATCACCACGGCGGAATCCAGCACACCGGGAACGGCGTTGAGTTTCTTTGCCACCTGCATCAGGGAAACGGAGTCGAAGTAGGCGCCTTTCTTGATCACGGTCTTTATCATAGTGGTTCCTTCAATCCGGCGATTTAAATTCCTGGAACAGCGCGAAGACCAGCCCGGAGCAGAAATCGGCGCCGGAAGTGTGGCCGCTGTTCAGCGCGGCGGCGGCCGCCGCGGCCAGCTCCTTGCGGTTCTTGACCGAGAGGGCCTTCATCAGCCGCCGCACCTTGGCGCTGACCTTGCCTTCGTAGGAGCAGCGCAGGAAAGAGTTGGAGACCAGGTTGCCGCCCTCGGCGTAGAAGTAGATGCGCTCTATGCGGGTCTCGGCGTCGAAGCGCAGGCACTTCTTGGCGAAATTGAGCCCGGCCAGCAGCCCGCTGATGAAGTCATCACCGGAGGGGGTGAGACCGAGGCCGAGCCCGCGCATGGTCTTCACGCCCCGCGAGTCGTTGCCGGCGAGGAAATAGGCCACGGCTTTCTTGAACCGGGCGAGCAAATGCTTCTCGAAGACCCGCGTGAAATGCTTCTCCAGCTTGGGGTCGAAGATGAAAGCCAGGCTTTTAGGCGGCGCCTTCTTAACGAGTAGGCTCGCCAGGTCGGCTATGTTCTCCCTCACCGTCTCGGGGTCGGCGTCCTCCGCGGGCACCGAGGAGGAATAGAGCGAGTCCGGCTCCTTGCGCAGCCGGTTCTCGTCGATATAGAAGTAAAAGCGCGTGGAGCGCAGGCGCTTGGCGCCGAGGGGCAGCTGCTTGAGCACCAGATTGAGCGGGCCGGCGCCCGTGCGCGGGGGGACCAGCGAAACCAGCATCTTGCCCCTGCGGAAATTCAGCGCGTTGGCGAAAGCCGAGTGCAGCTTATACTCGCCTTCAGGAATACTGTCGCCGTAAGAAATTAAGTCCATATTAATTAGCCGCGGGAGGAGGGTACCGGGTTAGCAAAACCCTCCGAAGTCCGAGGCTTGCATAAGCGCCGAGGACTGAGGCGGAGTGAGGCCACGGTGTGGCCGAACGCGTTTTGCGTTCCGGTACCCTCCGACCCCTACTGCCAGGGAAAGTCTTTTCTTTCGCCTATGAATGGGAAGCGCTCGCGGGTCTTGGCCACCAGGCCCTTGTCCAGCCCTGCTTCCGCGATATGGATACCCTCTACGGAGCCGGCGTCCACAACGACCTTGCCCAGCGGGTCGAAGCACATGGAGTTGCCGGAGTACTCCAGCTTGCCCTCCATGCCGACGCGGTCCACGCCGATGCAGTAGGCCTGGTTCTCCACCGCGCGCGCGCGCAGCAGCGTCATCCAGTGCTCGGCCCGGCGCGCCGGCCAGGCCGCTATCACTACGTAAACGTCCACGTCCTTGGCCTTGTTCCAGAACAGGTAGGGGAAGCGCAGGTCGAAACAGACGGCCGGCATCACCCGCAGCCCGTCCAGCGTGAAGACTTCCTGCTTCGAGCCCACCTTGTAATGCTTGTCCTCTCCGCCGAAGGCGTAGAGGTGGATCTTCGAGTAGGTGTTGACGCGGTTGCCCTTGCGGTCGAGAGTGATGAGGTTGTTATAGCCCTTCTCAACGCCGCCGTAGGAGATATTGATCTTGTACTCGGCGGCCAGGCCGGAGAAGAAGGCCCGGTCCTCGTCGGTAAGTTCCGCCACGGCCGTGTTCATCGTGAAGCCGGAGAGCGTCATCTCCGAGAAGATCAACCAGTCCATCTCCTTGCCGCATTTGCAGTCGGCCAGCAGGTCCGCTATCTTCTTCTTGTTGGCTTCCTTATCCTCCCACTTCATATCGAACTGGCAGAGCGCTACTTTCATGATGTTGGCCTCCAAAGCCGGTTACTTCCTGGCCGCTTTCACCGCCAGGGCCACCTTTTCCTTGGTGACGGGCATGGACTTGATGCGCACGCCCAACGCGTCCGCCACGGCGTTAGCGATGAGCGGCGCACAGGGGATCATGGTGTGCTCGCCCACGCCGCGCGCGCCGAAAGGCCCGTCGGGCTGGGGCACTTCTATGATTATCGGCACCACAACATCCGGCATGTCCATCGAAGTCGGGATCTTGTAGTCTGAGAAGTTCGGGTTAAGCAGTTTGCCCTTCTCGTTGTAGCGCATGTCCTCGTAGAGCACCGTGGCGAAGCCCTGCAGCAGACCGCCCACCACCTGGCCCTTCACCAGGTCCGGGTTGATGGCCTTGCCGCAGTCCACGGCCAGCGCTACCTTCTTGATCTTCATCTTTCCGGTCTCTTTATCCACTTCCAGCACGATGCCGGCCGAGCCCGTCGTATAATGCACGTTGGGGTGACCGCCCTGGCCGGTCTCCGGGTCGCCGATGGCGGAGGCGAACTCGGGCATGAATACGCCGGAGCCCATGATGGGCCCGCCCTTGAAGGTATGGTCCTCGGCCTGTATGCCGTTGATGACGAAGTCCCTGAACGGCAGCGCGAAGTCAGGCTTGGTGCGGCAGCGCACGCATTCGTCTTCAAGGTAGAGCGTGCTCTTGTCCAGGCAGTGCACGCGCTGCACCAGGTCGAAGATGCGCTCGCGGGCCTCGAGGGCGGCGCGCTTGACGGCG
>MGUG01000024.1 GCA_001799845.1 Elusimicrobia bacterium GWC2_64_44
TATACAATAATGCTACGTATTGTATGTAGATGTATAATTAGCAAATTCCTAGACTTTCAGTAATGAAGAAACCAATTCTTATCAAGTTCGCCAAACGGGTTAGGGAAGAAAGAAAAAAGCTCAAGTTATCCCAGGAAGAGTTCGCCGCCAAGTCCGGCTTCCACCGGACGTATATCGGGATGATCGAACGGGCTGAAAGGAACATCACGCTCAGTAATGTCGAAAAACTGGCAAAAGCATTGCAAAAGTCCATTTCGGACTTACTCAAGAAGCTATAACACATCTTTTACTCTAGCCGGGGGGACAGCATGGGGAAGCTGTTTACAAATTCAGCGTTAATAGGACTGGCATCGTCATTTTTATTAAGCGCACTTACCTATCCATTGCGCACAGTTCCAACACTAACCAGCCTTACGCCTTTTATCGCGTCTTTGTTTGGCATAATACTGCTTGGCTTCTATCTTGCCAACGTATCCAATTTCGTTAGAACCTACTCGATTAGAGTGGCTGTATTTTTTGCAGCCACGGCAATCTTCACTGTATGTTTCTATTTCTTTGTGCTTGCGACAGATGGAATACTTTCTTGGGGCGATGGGGGGTTTTATTTAATTCTAATTATCGCCATAGTTCTTGGGGCTCTACTCTATTTATTGCCATTGTTTTCATTAGGCACAACCCGCAGGCAGTTAATTTTGTTTATCGCATGCTTTCCGCCTTTAATATGGGTAATGATTTTCACTACGGACCTGGCAACCCATACAGTTCTGAGTATTCTAGCTCCTAGTAAGCCTTCACTATTTACATATCTGATTCATCATTCAATTGACATTTTTATACCTCAAATGGAAGTGTTAGTCTATGTTTGGTTGTGGAACCGCAAGGCACTTAAGAAAACCGCAATCTTAGAATAGATTTATGAGTACAACTCCGGAAAGATCACTTTATACGCTTGCTAGATTGCAGTATTTTGATCCTAGCGCCTTCGTTTCTCCAGACAAAGAAACCCAAAAGCTTTGCGATTTTATTCTAGCACTCGCGCTAATTTACAATGATTTTTGCGACCTGTTATTTATCTATGACCTGCACCTTAAGAATCCGCCAGCACACGATTCCCCCAAAGTCTCTACGGAACGGGGCCATTACATTGGGATGCAGTTACATATTATGCGGCTAATCTATTCTCTTTTCAGGGAAACGCTATATCTCATTAAAGGGCGCAAGGAGATTGTTGATTCAACTGCCTTCCAGGAAATATATCGTTCGCTAAGCAAAGAGGATAAAGCCTGCTGGTCAGCCCTAGTAACCGCCGCCAACGAAACAGCCGGAGAGGCAACGGAGTTCAACATATTTCTTGAAACCATCCGTTCTAAAGTGACTTTTCATTATGTCGATATTTCCCATATAAGCAACGGATACCGGCGACACTTTTACGGCGAGGACGGCCAAAAGAGACAGGATGCGTTTATCTCCAGAGGAATGTCGATGTCGGAAGAAAGATTCTATTTCGCCGACGCAGCTATTGAAAACTCCATGAAAACGTGGAGAGAAGGAAGAGAAGAGGAGTTCCGGAAACAAACAAAGGAATATTCTCAGAACATTGGCGCGGCAATACGGGCCATCGTAAATAATTTCATCCAGAACGTTAGAAATGTTGCCTGGGTTGATTACACTTAAACCAAGAACCTTAAAAACGAGGATAGACTTATGATTTGGTTAGTCTTTTTAATTTCGCTCGCCCAGACCCAACTAGTTTTCGCCAGTGAAGTTGGCTATATACTGGAAGGGACGACGACCTATTCAAAGCCACAAGATTTAAACCCTAAATTTATCATGGGAGAGCCGGGATCAAGTTACATTCTTGTCACCACAAAATCAGATTTAGGGCCGGACGGGAAAAGTTCAGCCCTAATCACAAAAATACATGAATCGGGGAAGGTCGCATGGGAGAAGGAGGTATCTCTCGGGAAATATACGACACCGAGCACAGGTTTGTCAGTAAAAGATGGCTACTTGATTCTGGGCAGATACAGTAATGATAAAAATATTGAAACCCCTAAACGCGTGTTCATATGCAAACTATCAGAATCAGGAAAGAATATTTTTACAAAGCCCCTAAAAACAACTGCGTATATCTATACCTCTGTTCAGGCTTCGGATGGGAACATACTTATAGGCGGGATCTTCAGTGACTCAGGTTATGCCGGGTGCAGTTACGTTGCTAAAGTAAGCAGAAAGGGCGAACTCCTCTGGGAAGAGACCTACTTCTGTTCAAAAGGGGAAAACGGGGTTTCATCCGTTGAAACAACCTCTACCGGGGATTATATTGCACTCGGGTATAACGAATCTGGGATATTGCTTTTTGGAATCAATGAGAAGGGGAAACTTACTTGGGAAAAGCAGTATAAAAACGGACCAAATACCGGGGTTAGACTAATCAAGGAGGGAAAAGAATTCCTGGCTCTTGCGGCCAGTGATGTTAGCGGGCAACAACAACCAGAGATGTATTTATTTCGAGTTAATGAAACTGGAGACAAAGTTTCAGAAAAATCCATTAAGCTTGTCTCGGTAGTTACAGATATCGGGCATATTCCCTTTAAGCGGACCGCAGATGGATACCTGATAGGATACACTGTCCGAGAACCCTCTAGATTTGTTCTTTTGGACTTGGATAATGCACTAAATGTGACATCAACCAATATTTGGAAAAACATAGACAGAGTAAGCGATTTCCACTTTTTAGGCAAGAACAGGCTTTCTGTCATTGGCCTCACCTATCAGAACGCGGCAGAGCCCGTCACAATTCTAAACCTGAAGAAATCCGAAGGGAAATGAAAGCCCGGGCCAGTGCGGGGGCGGAGGCCAACAGGGGCCGAAGCTACCGCCCTGGCCCGTTCCTTATGGTCCGTCTCGGCCTCTCCCGGTGGCGGCGATAATTAACAGAAAAGACCGCCGCGGCGGCCGCAGCAGCGGACGCCGGGGCGGTGTTTTAATCAGTAACTGCTGCCACCGGAATGTCAGTTAAGATAGATGACAGCAACAGGCCCGCGCCGCGAGTGCCAGCAGCCACTGGCGTGCGCGGGCAGAGTCTGTTTTGATATCGGTTCAATTCTGTTGCAGCGCGCGCGGGGAATAATTTTCTGCTTTGTTTAAGTGCGGGACACCTTGGGAGCAGGAGCGAAGGCGCGTAGTGCCGAGCCCTGCGAACCCGCTACTTAGCGGCAAGGAGCAGGGCGGGGCCGCGCTGCGTGGCCACGCCTGCGACGACATCTCGCGGATAAGATCCGCCTACCGCAGATCATAAGGAATTCATAATGTTTCCTCGGGATGTTGCGCAAAGTAGGTTATCACTGAGGCCTGAAAATCACCCCAAATTTCCAAAACGGCCCTTTTCCCCGCCGCCGCGCCTTTAGCGGCCCGATGAATCGCCCTGCTTGTACGCAGGGCATTTTTTATCAGGGTGCGTTGACCCCGCCCGATGTAATCTATACAATTTAATCTGGCATTGGGCGGGAGTAAGAATCAAGACCTGGCCTATCCGTGACACTTTAAATTGCGTGGCAAAAATTAAATATAACATCGACCATTACAAAGGCGCGCGCGTGATTTTTACGCAGAAGGACGCCGGCACGGTGGGCGTAACCTGCAAGTACGCTATGGCCGGGCTTAAAGCGGGGCTGCGTTTCTTCAATTTGCCGTCCGGGTTCCCGCTGATAAATATCTTTATCGCCCCAAGCCGGAAAGAATATGACAGGCTGGTGGCGCACCTTACAAAGGTGCCGACCAGCAAGGGGCGCTTGGGCCAGCCTCAAGGGCACGACCTATATCTTATTTCGCCTAAAGCCTGGCCCGCTGACGTGCACCCGGATTATTTAGGCCGCGACGGCAAATGCGACAGGCAGGTATACCGGCAGTTCATCGGGCATGAAATTGTCCACATGATAGAGGAGCAGTTCTCTCCGAAGGGCGCCATGGAGATACGCCCACGCTGGTGGAGCGAAGGCCTGGCCGTATATGCAGCCGGGCAGTGGAAGGACCGCTTTACCCGCCGGGCGATGAAAGAAGATCTCTCGTCCGGCAGGTTTCCGGGCATAGCGGAGTTGGAGGGCCGCAACGCTTACGTTTGGGGCTGGGCCCTGCTCCGCCATCTTGAAAAACGTTTCGGAAGGAAAGCTTTCACCCGGATAATGGCGGATTCCAACACGGAAGACATACTCGGATTTTTAAAACTCAATAAAACCGGCTTCGAGAAGGAGTGGCACCGCGCCATTCCGGAACTTCTGGGACCACATCTTCGGTCGGGCAAAAGACAAGCTGGAAGAAGAACTTCTCCGCAGCCATTGACCGTGTATGAACAATTCAATCCTTAAGAAGATCGTTATTGCCGGCGCTGTGCTTGCGGCCATGTATTTCGTGGCCAGGCCCTTGGCCATGTATATGTTCGCCAAGGCACTGCGCGGCGGCGGCGGTGAGGCCAAGCAGACACTCGGACAGCTGGACATGGTCCGCTCGGCCCTGCAGATTTATTACCAGGATACGGAGGGGAAATACCCGGCTTCCCTGGAAACACTAGCCGAGAACGGAAAATATCTCACCTCCGGGGAGATCCCAAAGGCACGCATTTTCGGCAAGAAGGGCGGCGAGGATTTCGCTCATCTTCATTCCGGTTCGGAAACCAAAGTAAAATTGTTCCGTTCGCCAAAAGAAGCCGACGACGCCGGCGGCTGGGGCTATGTTGCCGACCCGTCCAGTCCGGAATACGGCACGGCCTTCATAAATTGCACGCACCTTTACATGGGCTCGCGTAACGGCCGCGGGTATAAGGAGCCTTGGAACAGTTTTTAAGTTGAACGGCAGGGATTTTGGCCGCGCCTATAAGGCGCGGCCTTTTTTTACCGGTGTTTAGGCGAGGAGGATTGTGTGGCGCAAAAATGCTGGCCATCCGAATTCTTCCCGTCGCCCGAAGGCCCGGCCGAACAGAGAGCGTAGCCGCCGCCCGCCGGCGCATAGTTGAAATCCCAGTTTGAGAACGGGTCGGACAGATACTCCGCCTCCAGGTAGCGCGGGCTTAGCGCGCCCAATGACGCCGGGTAAGTGCCGGAGGAAAGCCGATATCTTTCCAGCGCTGAGGCAACCAGCGCCAGCCTGGCCCAGGCCTTAAATTCCCTTTCCTTGAGGTAAAAGCCGCCGTATTGCGGCCATTCGAACTGCGCTATCCTGTAAGGCCACACCGGCCAGGACTCGCAATAGGAGACCCTCGAAGCGGCCCGGGTCTCGTCCTGGCCTTCATTGGCGAGATAACTGGCCAGTTTGTAATAGCCGGCGTCGAAGGCCCCGGCCAGCGTAAGCAGGCGGGCGCCCAGGTTAAGCAGGTCCTCTTCGCTGAAATGCGGTTCGGCTTCGTGCCGGTGGAACTTCACCATCTTTTTGCGCCCGGTAATTACCGGCAGTTCGTAAGCACGGCGAAAATCCAGCCTGCGTGCCAGTTCGTAGCGCACGCCATCCCGCACCAGACGCTCGGCCTGTATGGCCTTGAGCCTGCCGGCGAGTCTATCCGGCACCGGCTGGCCAGGGGCGTTGAACATGGCGGTAATAGCCGCTTCCACGGCCTGCCCGCGCAAAGAGAGGGCGGCCAGCTTCACTTCCAGAGCCCGGTCGGCGGCCAGCAGGCCCGCCAGGTCCAAGAGCTTCTCCAATTTCGCCCATGCGGACCCGAAATCGCCGCGGTAGGCGGAGGTAAGCGCCTGAAGGCGCAGCAGCCTCGCCAATTGGAAATACTTTTCGGATGCGAAGTCCGGTATGGCGTCAGGGTCGCGGCTCGCCGCGGAGTAGTCTATGGGCCTGAAGCGGCAGAAGCGTCCGTTAATCGCCGTCAGCCCGGCGATGAAATCCTCGTGGCCGGAGACTGTTTCAAGCGACTTGGCGTACATTGCCCGGTCCCATTTCCTTAGGGCAGTGCGCTGCTGCGGTGCCGACATGAGCAGGTCGCCGTTCAGGCTTTCCAGTTCTGATTCCAGAACAGCAAAAGCGTAAGCATCCGGGGGGAGAGTCTCGCTGAACCCGGCCAGGGTTACCGGGAGGCCGGCTTCACTGGCCGAGCGCCCGAGTTTGTCAAAGCGGACGTGCCAGCCCCAGTGCGTTAAACCTATCATGCCCGCCGACAGACCGGCGGCCGCTATGCCGGCTAGCAGTACGCCTGCCAGAGATTTCGCGTTTAACCCGCCGGGCTGCCCGACGCGGCGGCAGCGCTTCAAGCGAAGGGGACCGAAGGACAGTTCGGCCTCTTCAGCGGCGTAGCCGAAGGCCGTTAAGAGCCTGCGGCGAAGCCCGGTATGCCAGGCCAGGGCGAATGACATGGCAACTGAAAGCAGCGCTGCGCCTGTTAGCACAGGTGTTGTCGAGTGGAATGGGTGGAAGGTGCTGAGCGCCAGTATGCCGGGCTGCAGTATCGCAAGATAGGCCAACCAGACCAGGAAGCAGAGGAGGTCGGCAAGTATGGCGCGGCTGAATATATACTGCATACAACACATTTTACGATTAAACCGGGCTGATCTTATCTATGACTATCCTTGATCAAGAAACCGCCTGATTAACCTTTGGGGCCGCCGCCGATGAGGGGCTTTAAGATAATTATTTGCGGTTGACCGTAAATCGCCAGAGCATTAGAATACTTGCATAACTCCTAGGGGTAGGGGTTCGGCGCGGCGCAGAACAAGGGGGAGCCATGCTAAGGGAAAATACGGTATTCGCGCAGAAGATAACGGATTACTACGCCGAGAGGGGGGTGGAGTGCTCGGTGGTGGACGAGCATCTTTCGCTGCTGGTCACGCTCAGCAACGGCGAGGAGACCCACGAGTTCCGCTACGGCAACCGGGCCTTTGCCGGCGCCCACATTGGGCGCAAGTTCTACCGCATGCTCGAGAGCGAGCTTGCGAAGCTGCAGAAGTTAAGAAGGGGGGAACATGCTGCGCAATATTAACAGTATCACAGGCTACGCGATACACGCCACCGACGGGGACCTGGGCGAGGTGGATGAGTTCTACTTCGACGACCGCAACTGGGAGATCCGCTACCTGGTGGTGCGCACCGGGGGCTGGCTGGACCGACGCAAAGTGCTTATTTCCACGGCGGCGCTCAAGCGGGAGCCGGACCTGCGGGCCCGGGCGATGCCCGTCAACCTGACGCGGGAGCAGGTACGCAACAGCCCCGACATTGATACCGACAAGACCGTCACACGCGCGCACGAGATAGAATTGCACGAGCATTACGCCTGGCCGCTTTACTGGGGGGAAGGCTTCTACGCCGGCGGCGGCATGATGCTCCCGCCGTCCGACGAGGAAGCGGAGCGCAAGCGCAACGCCGGCAAAGAGCGGCCCGCGGCCGACAGCCACCTGCAAAGCACCCGCGCGGTGACGGGCTACCGCCTGCACGCCGCCGACGGCCAGATAGGGCGCGTAGAGGATTATATCGTCGACGACCGCAAATGGGCTATCCGCTACCTGGTGGCCGACACTGGGGCCTGGCTGCCCGGGCGAAAAGTGCTGGTCTCGCCCCACTGGATAGAACGCGTGGACTGGCAGACCGCGGAAGTCTTCCTGGACCTCACGCGCCTGGCCATAGAGGGCAGCCCGCAGTTCGACCCGTCGGTACCGGTGAGCGAGGACTACGAGAGCGAACTTTACGACCATTACGGCCGCCCGAAGCTGGAGCAGGCCGGGCAGCGCGAGCACGCGGCGCCGCGCGGAGAGAAGCGCTAAGACCCGGGGCCTCCGCACTCCGGGGGCGCCGTACTATCTGAACTGGGGGAAGCCATGCTTATAATGAGAAAAGAACAGCTGAAAGAACTTACCGACGAAAGGACCGGGCCCTGCGTCTCTATCTACATGCCCACGGAGAAGGGCAGCATAGAGACCAAGCAGAACCCCATAAGGTTCCGCAAACTGCTGCACGAGGCCGAGAAGAAACTGGCTGCGACGGGGCTGAAGGCGCACGAGGCAACCGCGTTCATGGCGTCGGCCAAGCCGCTGCTGGAGGACCACCTCTTCTGGCAATACCAGAGCGGCGGCCTGGCGGTGTTCCTGTCCAAGAAGATAAAGCGGGCCTACACCCTGCCGCTCAAGTTCTCCGAGATGGCCTCGGTGGCGGACAGGTTCAGCGTCAAGCAGCTGCTGCCCCTCTTCGCAGAGGACGGCAGGTTCTGCGTGCTGGCGCTGAGCCAGCGCTCGGTGAGGCTGTTCGAGTGCAGCCGCTACAGCGTCTCGGAACTGGACCTGAGCAAGGCGCCCAGGGGGATAGCCGAGCTGCTGGAGCTGAACCCCGGTGAGAAGCAGCTGCAGTTCAATTCGCATACCGAGGGGCACGCCGGCGGCGGCGGCCAGGCCGGCATGTTCCACGGCCACGCCGAGGACTCCGACGAGAACAAGGAGAACATCCTCGTCTATTTCCACAACGTCGACAAGGCGGTGAAAGGCATGATCAACGGCGCCGGCGGGCCGCTGGTGCTGGCCGGTGTGGACTACCTGACCCGAATTTATGAAAAAGCCAACACCTACCCCGACCTCTGCGCGGGCCGCATAACCGGCAGCCCCGAGGACATGAAGCCGGGAGAGCTGAAGGACAAGGCCTGGGAACTGGTAAGGCCCGGGCTGGAGGAGAACGAGAACAAGGCGGTACTGCTGTTCGAGCAGCTGCAGGGCACGCCCATGGCGTCCAACCATCTGAAGACCATACTGCAGGCGGCCAACGACGGCAGGGTGGCGGTCATGTTCGTCTCCGCGAAGGACCAGCGCTGGGGCTTCTTCGACGACGCTTCCGGCATGCTGGACCTGCACGCCAGCGCCGAGCCGCAGGACCTGGAACTGCTGGACGTGTGCGTTACGCGCACGCTGGACCACGGCGGCAAGGTCTACGCCCTGGACCCGGCCAGGATGCCGGGCAAAGCCCCGTCCGCGGCGATCTTCAGGTATTAGATGAGCTAAATTCCTACCATCATCCTGGCCAGGCGGCCGCCGGAGGGGACCGGGAACAGGGAGAACTCCCTGCCCGTGGTCTCCGTGCCGGTATAAGTGCCGAATAGCCTGTCCCAGACCGTAAGCACAAAACCCAGGTTTCGGTTGCTGAGCCCCCTCGCGCCGTGGTGGATGCGGTGGAAGTTGGGCGTGACCAAGAGCCACGCCAGCGGCCCCAGGTTCACCCACATGTTTGCGTGTATCCAGATATTGACCGCCACTCCGAAGGAGAGCGCAGCTGTCAGCTCGAAGGCGTTCAGCCGCAGCAGGAAGTGGGCGATGAACATCTGCGGCACGGCGAAGAGAAAGAGGTGCGCCAGGCTGGTGCGCGAGCCGGAGAGCCACCAGATCTCGCCGATGGAGTGGTGGAAGGTGTGCGTGAACCAGAGCAGCCGCGGGTTGTGCATGGCCCGGTGCACCCAATAAAGGGCGAGGTCGGTGACCAGCACCGCCAGCGGCAGCTTCACCAGCGTCGGCAGCGAGGCCAGCGGCGTGGCGGGCAGGCCGCCAGCGCCCAGGAGGCGCAGGCCGCCCGTGGCGGCGACCTTGCACCATTCCCCGGCGATTACGGCCAGCAGCAGGGCCGCCAGGTTTATGCCCAGCTCCCGCCGCCGGTCCACCGCGAAGCCCGGCCGCAGCCGCTCACCCAGCGCCACGGCGGCCACTACGCCCGCCAGCGTGACAGTGGGATACAGCTGCTCCGGCGGCAATGAGCGCAGAAACTCCAGCATAATGCTCCTGAGGCTTTTACTACGGGCCGCTTAGCCTATCTTGAAGCCGGCCAGCTTCTCGGCCAGCCTGGCCACGTAGCGGCCCTGGAACCTGGCGCCGTCAAGTTCGTTCTTGCTTGGCTGGCGCTCGCCCTTGCCGCCGGCTATGGTGCTGGCGCCGTACGGCGAGCCGCCGGTTATCTCGGTTATGTCCATCTGGCCCTGGTAGGCGTAAGGCAGGCCGGCTATCACCATGCCCTGGTGCAGCAGCGTGTTGTGAAAAGAGAGGATGGTGGACTCCTGCCCGCCGTGCTGGGTGGCCGAGCCGGTCATTACGCTGCCCACCTTGCCGACGAGGGCGCCGCTCATCCACAGGCCTCCCGTGGAATCCAGGAACTGGCGCATCTGCCCGCACATATTGCCGAAGCGCGTGGGCGTGGCGAAGATTATGGCGTCGGCGGCGGCCAGGTCCTCCGTCGAGCAGACGGGGACGGCGGCCTGCGCTTTCTGCGCCTCCAACGCGCCCATCTTGTCCAGCGCGTCGGGCGACAGCGTCTCCGGCACGCGCTTGATGACTACCTCCGCGCCCTTCACGCCCTTCGCGCCGTCGGCGGCGGCCTTGACCATCTCGTACATATGGCCGTACATGGAATAGTAAACCAGCAGTATTTTCATTTTGCCCCCTTGAAGAAACACTAACCCTTGAATTGATGCTATACCTTTTAACTCCAAACAGTCAACCGCATACGGTTTGCAGATATTGACAGGACACGGCGCTTTTACTGTAATCAGGCTAGGGGGAAAAATGACTGAAACCATCGGTTTCTGCCAGGAGACGCGCCCGGAGAGCTGCGCCTTCGTGCTCTTCGGCGCTACCGGCGATCTGGCGGGGCGGAAGATACTCCCGGCGCTCTTCGGCCTTTGCAAAAAAGGGCTGGCGCCCCGTAATTTCTATATCCTGCTTGCCGCGCGCACGCCGCTGAGCCGGCCGGAACTGGAGCGGCGCCTGTCGGAGCTCATGGCGCGCGCCTGCCCCGGCGCCCCGCCTGAGGCGGTGACCGATTTTCTGGGGCGCGTGGATTACCTGCGGGCTGATTACGAAAGCGGGGAGTTCTACCGCGCCCTGGGCGCCCGCCTCGACGAGCTGGACGCAAAGCACGGCATAAAGAAAAAGCGCCTGTTCTACCTGGCCATCCCGCCAGCGGCCTTCGGTAAGGTCACTGACGGCCTCGGAGACTCGGGCCTGCTGGCCGAGCCCGGCGACCGCGGCGGCTGGTCCCGGCTGATAATAGAAAAACCTTATGGCTCAAGCCTCGAGCGCGCCTGCGCCGTGGACGCCGGACTGAAGAAAGACGCGGCTGAAAGCCAGATCTACCGTATAGATCATTTCACCGGCAAGGAAACCGTGCAGAACGTGCTGGCGCTGCGGGCGGCCAACAGCGTCTTCGACGAGACCTGGAACAACCGCTACATCGACCACGTGCAGATAACGGTCTTCGAGGAGCTGGGGCTGGAGGGCCGCGCGGACCTGTTCGAGAACCTGGGGCTGGCCAGGGACATGATGAGCCATATACTGCAACTGGCCGCCATCACGGCCATGGACCTGCCGTCCTCGTTCAGGGACACCGACTTCAAGACGGAGAAGCGGCGGTTTTTTGAAAGCATACCGGAGAGGGAAAGGACCGCCGCCGCCGCCGACGCGGTAAGGGCGCAGTATGAGGGCTACCGGCAAGAGCCTGGCGTGGCCGCTAACTCCGGCGTGGAGACCTTCCTGGCCTTCAGGTTCTTTGTCGATAACGACCGCTGGCGCGGCGTGCCGTTCTACGTGCGGGCGGGGAAAAAGACCGGCGCCAAGTGCACCCGGATCAGCCTGGTCTACAGGAAGCCCGAGCACGGTATATTCCGCGGCATGGATATTGGCTATCCAAATATTTTCACCTTCAACATCCACCCCGACGAGGACATGTCCTTCTCCCTTATCGCCAAGCATCCGGGCCCAAGGCTCTGCTTCGTTCCCAAGACCATGCGGATGGATTACCCGGAGCGCGCCGGGGAAACCGCGGCGCCCACCGACTACGAGCGGCTGCTTATAGAGGCCATGGCCGGTGACCAGACGCTCTTCCTGAGCTCTTTCGAGATGCAGTTCCTGTGGCAGTTCCTGTCGCCGCTGCTGGCGGCGTGGCAGGCGGACCCCTACGGCGGCGCGCTTTACTCTTACACGCCGGGGACCAGCGGCCCGCCCCAGGCGGCGGCTCTCATAGAGAGGGACGGCCGGGCCTGGGTTTAAATAAAAGACCGTGGAGAATAAAATGAACACAGAGATCAGCGTGCGTATCTCCGGCGAGGCCGGGCAGGGCATAGTCTCCGCCGGCATGATGCTGGCCCGCCTGTACAAAGACAGCGGCAGGCATGTTTTCGCCATCCAGGACTACATGTCGCGCATACGCGGCGGCACCAATTTCTTCCAGGTGCGGGCCGCGGCGGCGCCGGTGCATTCCCCCAGGGAAAAGTGCGACCTCATGATCGCCCTCGATAAAGACGCTGTAGAAGCGGGCCTGCCGGCGCTGGCTGCCGGCGGTCTGCTGGTCCTGGACAGGAATAAATACGGTCTGGCGGAACCCCGGGAAAGCTGGGTAGACGTCCCGCTGTACGCGCTGGCGCAGGAAGCGGGCGGGCCCATCTACGCCAACTCGGTGGCGCTGGGTGTAATAGCCGCGCTGACCGGAGAAAGCCCGGACAACGCGGTTAAAGCGGCGGTCCGTGAGTTTTCCTCCAAAGGCGCGGCGGCGGCCGAGAAGAACGCGGAGGCCGTCCGCAAGGGGTTCGCCCACGTCTCCGCGCATGTCAAAGAGCGACTGCCCGGCGTGGACGCCGGGGCGCACGGCGCGGACTGCCTGCTGGCCGGCAACGAGGCCCTGGCGCTGGGCGCGGTCTCGGCGGGCTGCAAATTTTATACGGCCTATCCCATGTCGCCGGCCACCGGGATCATGAACACCGTGGCGGACCACGCGGCGCGCTTCGGCATTATAGTGGAGCAGGCCGAAGACGAGATCGCTGCGGTGAACATGGCCGTGGGCGCGGCCTACGCCGGAGTGCGCGCCATGACAGCCAGCTCCGGCGGCGGCTTTGCGCTGATGTGCGAGGGCCTGAGCCTCGCGGCCATGACGGAAACGCCGCTGGTGCTGGCCGTAGTAATGCGGCCGGGGCCGGCTACCGGCTTCCCGACGCGCACCGCGCAGGAGGACCTGGAGTTCGTGCTGCACGCCGGGCACGGGGAGTTCGCGCGCGCCGTCTACGCGCCGGGCTCGCCGGCGGAATGCTTCCTCGCGGCCAAGCGCGCCTTCAATACCGCCGAGCGGTGGCAGGTCCCGGCTCTGCTGCTTTCCGACCAGCACCTGGCCGAGTCCTTCACCAACATCGCCGCACCGGACCCCGCCGCGGAGCCGCCGGACCGGGGCCGCCTCTTCACCTCCGGGTTCGACGCGCTGGCCGACCGCTACGCTTACTCAGAGGACGGCGTGTCGCCGCGCCCGGTGCCGGGCCGCTCCTGCGCGCTGGCCGCAGCCGACAGCGACGAGCACGGCCCCGAAGGGCATATCACCGAGCTGGCCGGTGTACGTATAAAGATGACGGACAAGCGCCTTCGCCTCAAGCTGGCCGGGCTGGCCGGGGAGGTGCTGCCCCCGACGGTGGTGAATGCAGGCGCGAAGACCATGCTCTGCGGCTTCGGCTCCACGCTGGGCGTAATGCGCGACGCCTGCGCCGCCGTAAAGGACGCGGGCTTCGTCCACCTGCCGCAGGTCTGGCCTTTCCCGGCCGCGGGCATGAGCGCCGCGCTGAAGGGCGCGGGGCGGGTGCTCACCGTGGAAGGCAACGCTACCGGCCAGCTGGCCCGGCTGCTGCGCCGGGAGACCGGTTTACAGGCTGACGGTTCTGTCCTTAAATACGACGGGCGCCCGTTCACCCTGGACGAAGTGACGGCCGCGCTGGAAGGGGGGCATTGAGATGGACCTGAAAGATTTCAACTCCGACGACCCGGTGACCTGGTGCCCCGGCTGCGGCAACTTCGGCATACAGGCCGCGCTCAAGACCGCGCTGGCGAAGCTGGGAAAAAAGCCGCAGGAGCTGCTGCTGGTTTCCGGCATAGGGCAGGCGGCCAAGATGCCGCATTACGTCAAAGCCAACTTCTTCAACGGCCTGCACGGCCGGGCGCTGCCGGCCGCCGCCGGGGCCAAGATAGCCAACCGCGGGCTGACCGTCATAGTGACCACCGGCGACGGGGACTGCTACGGCGAGGGCGGCAACCACTTCCTCCATAATATCCGCCGCAACGCGGACATCACGGTGATAGTGCACGACAACCAGGTCTACGGCCTGACCAAGGGCCAGGCCTCGCCCACCACGGAGCCCGGCACGAAGACCAGGATACAGCCCGGCGGCGTTATACTGGCACCGTTCCCGCCGCTCGAGACGGCGCTGGCGCTGGGCTGCGGCTTCGTGGCGCGCGGCTACGCGGCGGAGAAAGAGCATTTGGCGGAGCTGATCCTGGCCGGCATAGCGCACAAGGGCTTCTCGCTCATCGACGTGCTCCAGCCCTGCGTCTCGTTCAACAAGCTCAACACCTACGAGTGGTACGCCAAGCGTGTGTACAAGGTAGGGCCGGAGCATGACCCCGCCGACAAGGCCGCCGCGCGGGCGCTGGCGGAGCAGCGCGAGCGCCTGCCCCTGGGCGTGCTCTACAGCAAGCCCGGGCCGGACTACGGCGAGCTCAGCGGGCTGGACGCCCTGCCCCCGCTCGCCGACGCGGACCTCTCCGCGGCGGACATAACCGGCGTATTACAGGATTTCCGCTGATCGCGCACGGCGCCGAGGCGCAAAGCCGGGGACTTTTTTGTATCATAACTGTTGTGAGAGAAGCCCGGCCGCGGGACCATCTTAAGAACAGGGAGCCTACCATGAACAGAGCCGATTGGGTAAAACTTTTTCAGAAGCGCTTCACCTTGGTGACCAACAGCGTCGACGCGCTGCCCGGCGAGACCACCTACAACATACCCGACAAGCAGTTCGTCATCATCATCAAGGCTCCCACCCCGGCCGGTTCTCTGAGGGCGGAGTCAATAACGGACACGGATGAATGCCTGCTGGTCAACCGCGGCCAGGGCAAGCTCTCTTTTGTGGCTTGGGACCAGATAGACGCCATAACCGTCGCCGAGCTCTGAGCCCGGCCGGCGGAAGCCGGTTTATCGCAGTGGAGGGGTAATGGATAATTCACTTTCGGCCGCTAACGGCAAGACCGTCCTCATAGTCGAGGACGATATCGGCGTCATGGAATTCCTGAAGATCATCGTGCAGCGCGAGGGCTTCAAGGTTGAGGACGCCTACGACGGACAGGAGGGCGTGGAGAAAGCGCGCTCGGTCCTGCCGGACCTGATCCTGCTGGACCTCATGCTGCCCAAGACCGGCGGTTTCGAGATAGCGCGCGAACTGCAGAACGAGGACACCGGCAACATCCCCGTGGTCATCATGACCGGCCGCGTAATGGACCGTTCAACTTCGGATATGATCAAGCAGGAAGCCAACGTGCGCGAGTACCTGGAGAAGCCCATCAAGACGGAGCTCCTGGCGGCCCTGCTGCACCGCCTGCTCAAGACCCGCCCGCCCGCCAGGAAGGCGGGGCCGGCCCGTTAGCCGCGTCGGAATTCGCAAAAGCATAACAGGAGGGAGAAATGAAGATAGCTATCGCAGCAGCCATGTTGCTCGCGCTGGGACTGAACGCCGCGGCGCAGGAAGCCAAGCCGTGGAAGGACGCGGCAGAGCTGTCCTACGTGCAGACCTCCGGCAACTCGAAGACGTCCACCATCTCGGCCAAGAACCTCTTCAACTACGACTGGAGCAAGACGGCCCTGGAAGTCGCCGCGGGCGGCCTGGGCACGCAAAGCCGCGACACCGTGACCGCCGAACAGTATAACGCCTCGGAGAAGGTCAGCTTCAAACTGACCGGCAAGAACTACGCCTTCCAGAAAACGGCCTGGGACAAGAACCGCTTCGCAGGCATACAGGACCGCTGGGACCTCGCGCTCGGCGTCGGCCGTCACCTCCTCGAAGGCGCGGACGACAGCCTCTTCGCCGAGCTGGGCGGCGGCTATATCTTTGAAGACCGCCTGCCCGGGGCAGAGAACCAGTCCTTCGGCACCTTCCGCGGCTACGCCAAGTATATCCGCAAGCTCTCGCCCACGGCCAACGCCAGCCAGGACCTGGAGTACCTTGGCAACCTCAAGGATTCCGACGGCTACCGCATGAACGCCGAGACCGCGCTGGTGGCGTCCATCAGCACGCACTTCTCCCTGAAGGCTTCCCACACCTGGAAGTACGTCAACCTGCCGGGCGGCGCCTTCAAGAAGACAGACGAAATGAACTCCGTGGCCATCATCGTCAATTACTAAAACCCCGGCGAGGCCGGCTGGAAGGGCTCCTCCGGGGGCCCTTTCCTTTTGGCGCGGCGGGGCAAGGCCCTATTAATTACTATAATTATCATATGGAAATACTGATCACCAACGACGACGGCATCTACGCCGAGGGCATCTCCGCGCTGGCCTGCGCGCTGAAAAAGGCGGGCAACGTCACCGTAGTGGCGCCCGATACGCAGCGCAGCGCCGTGGGCCACGCCATCACCATCTCCGACCCGCTCCGGGTGGTAAAAGCCCGGCGCAACGGCGAATTTTTCGGCTACGCCTCCAGCGGCACGCCGGCCGACTGCGTAAAGCTGGGCATCAAGGCCATCATGAAGAAGCGCCCCGACCTCGTAGTGTCCGGCATCAACCTGGGCGGCAACCAGGCCTACAATGTGCTGTACTCCGGCACGGTGTCCGGCGCCACCGAGGGCGCGCTGCTGGGCATCCCATCCATAGCGGTCTCGCTGGACACCTTCGTGAACCCCGATTACAGCTCGGCGGCCAAGTTCGCGCTGAAGCTGGCGCTGCAGTGCAAGAAGCGCAGCCTGCCCGCGGGCACGCTGCTCAACGTGAACGTGCCCAACCTGCCGGCAAGCAAGCTTAAAGGCGTGCGCGTCACCAACCAGAGCCGCACCTGCTTCAACGACTGGTTCGAGAAGCGCAAGGACCCGCACGGCGGGGACTACTACTGGATGACCGGCGACTACAAGCCCAAGGACGCCGACCAGGCCAGCGACCTCAACGCCCTGCGCGCAGGCTACGTCTCCGTCACGCCGATACAGTTCGACCTGACGAACTACAAGTTCATCTCCGAGCTGGAAAACTGGGGCCTGAAGCTGTGAGCTAAGGAGAAACCATGAAACTAACCCTCATTTCGATCTTACTGTTCTGCGGCGCCGCGGGAGCGCAGCAGCCCGCCGCGCCCGCCCCGGCCGCGAAACCCAACCCGGAGATAGAGCAGGTAATGAAGAACCTCACTATCCTGCTGGAGAGGGGCGGGGAGATACCGGCTGAAAGACTTGAGGCGCTGGCGCCGCAGGTATCCGCCTTCAACGCCAAGGTTAAAGAGGCGCTGGGCGAGAAGATACTGGCCGAGGTGGCCCGCCGCGAGCGCGAGCTGGACGAGAAGGCCCGCGCCGCCTCCGCCGCGAGGACCCTGCAGGCGTTCAGGGCCGCGCTGCAGGTGGCCTACACCGAAGCCGGCGGCAAGTACCCCAAGAGCCCGGCGGAGCTGGCGCCGCGGGTAATACAGGCCGTGCCGGAGCTGCATTTGCCGGGACATGAGCGCACCAACAAGATCAAGCTGGTCGATTCCAGGAAATACGACGCAGACATCTCCAAAGCCGTCTCGGATTCCGGCGGCTGGCTCTTCTTCTCCAACCCGGAGTCAGCCAACTACGGCCTGCTGGTGCTGGACTGCAGCCACCCCGGCGAAGACGGGCAGAAATTCTACGAGTATTGAGCCATGGACAAAGCGGCCCTGAAAAAAGCCTATTTTACGGCGGCGCTGGTTTCGGCGGCCATCACCATGGCCATCTTCTTTTACGCCGTGGTCGGGGAAGCCCTGCTCCGCATGGGGTTCAAGCCGGTCCTCCAGCCGCCGGCCTCCTACGCGGCCAAGTACCTGCTGTATTTCATCGGCCTCTCGACGCTGCTGCTGGTAAAACTGGCCGGGGCCAGGCTCGCGCAAAAGCAGCCCACGCCTGCCGCCGCCATCAAGGCCCTGACCACAGGCTCTATCGTTACGGCGGCGCTGTGCGAGCTGCCGGGAATAGCGGCCCTCATCCTGCTGCTGCTGACCGGCTTCTACCCGGACTTTTACCTGCTGCTGGCCTTCTCGGCCGCGCTGGAGGCCTACCATTTCCCGCGGCTTTCGCGCTGGGAAGAACGCCTGCGGGGGGAAGGATACTATGAACGCTAAAGAATACAAACTGGTAGCCGTGGTGGGAGTTTCCGACGACGCCTCCAAGTACGGCCACAAGATCTTCCGCGACCTGCTCAAAGCCGGGTACCCGGTCAAGGGCGTGAACCCGAAGGGCGGCTTCGTCCTGGGCCAGAACATTTACAAAAGCGTCTCGGACCTGGAGCAGCGGCCGGACCTGGTGATCACCGTGGTGCCGCCGTCCGCCACCGAGGGTGTGGTGGAGGAATGCAACAAGCTGGGCGTGAAGCATATCTGGATGCAGCCCGGCTCCGACTCGGACAAGGCCGTGCAGAAGGCCGGCGAGTACGGCATAAAGATCACGCAGGCCTGCTTCATGGTGATCAAGGGAGTCTGGTAGTGATAGACAAACTGCTGGGCCCCAAACACGACGCCTACGTCGGCTTCATACGACGGCAGATGATCAAGGACCAGATAGAAGCCCGCGGCGTGAAAGACCAGCGCGTGCTGGCCGCCATGGACAAGGTGTGCCGCCACTGCTTTGTGCCGGAAGGCCTGGCCACCCGCGCCTACGACGATTACCCCATACCTATCGAGCGCGGCCAGACCGTCTCGCAGCCCTACATTGTGGCTCTGATGAGCGAGCTGCTGGCCCTGAAGGGCGGGGAGAAAGTGCTGGAGATAGGCACCGGTTCCGGCTACCAGACCGCGGTACTCGCCGAGCTGGCCGCCGAGGTGCGCACGGTGGAGTTCTTCCCGGACCTGGCCGACGCCGCGCGGAGGCGGCTGGAAAAGCTGGGCTACAAGAATATCTTTTACATGACAGGCGACGGCGCGGCTGGCTGGCCGGAAGCAGGTCCCTACGACGCCATCCTGGTGACCTGCGCGCCGGCGGACATACCGCCCGCCCTGCCGGAGCAGCTAAAGGAAGGGGGCCGGCTGGTCATCCCCGTCGGGGAGGAACCGCAGGACCTGCTGCTGGTAAAAAAGACCGCCGCCGGCCTGGAGCGCGCCTCCGTCTGCCCGGTGCGCTTCGTGCCCATGCTGAAGGCCGCATGAACTCGCTCGTCTTCAAAATAGCCATCCGGCTTATCGTGTACCCGGCGCTCGCTTTCGCCGGGCTTTCTTTTGTCTTCTTCTGGCTCTACGCCCACCCCAAGCGCTACCCGGGCGCGCAGACGCCCAAGGCCTTCGGCCTGAAATTCGAGGCAGTGAAACTGAAAACCTCCGACGGGGTGGAGCTGGACGCCTGGCTGGTGCCCAACGCCGCTTCGAAGAAGGCCGTGGTGATCTGCCACGGCTATCCCATGGATAAAAGCGACGTGCTGGGGCTGACCGACTTTCTGGCCAAAGACTTCAACCTGCTCTATTTCGACTTCCGCGCCACCGGCCATAGCGGCGGTTTCTTTGCCACCGGCGGGGCGCGGGAAACGCGCGATATAGACGCCGCCCTGGACTTCCTGAAAGAGCGCGGTTTCGGCGGCGCCGGCGTGTTCGGCTTTTCCATGGGCGGCGCCGCGGCGCTGCTTTCAAAGAACCCGGCTATAAAAGCCCGGGCGCTGGACTCCCCGTACGCGGACCTGGCCGGCCAGCTGAATTATATTTTCGGCGGCTGGGGCGCGCTGCGCGGCCCGCTGGTTACTTTGACGAAAGGCTGGAGCCTGCTGCTGATGGGCGTTAACATAAGCTCCGTCAGCCCCGTACGCAACGCGGAAGCGTACAAAGCGCCGCTGCTGCTGCTGCACGGCACGGAGGATTCCGCCGTGCCCGCCGCCAATTCCCGCGCCATCAAGGCCGCCGCGCCCGCGGCGGAGCTGTGGCTGATAGAGCGCGCCGGCCACGGCGAGACCCGCCTGCGCGCGGGCGAAGCCTACGACAAGCGCGTGCGGGACTTCTTCCGGCGCACGCTCTGAGCCCTGCCGCCGGACCTCCCGTCGGGCCGCACAGCATTTGCTAAAATTTAACTATGGCCGCCATCGTAACCGACAATCTGGTAAAGCGCTACTCCGAAGTCACGGCGGTGAACGGCGTTTCCCTGGAGATCCCCGAAGGCGAGGTCTTCGGCCTGCTGGGCCCCAACGGCGCCGGCAAGACCACCATGATCAGCATGCTGGCCACGCTGGTGCGCCCTACGTCGGGCACGGCGCTGGTGGCCGGCCACGACATCACCCGCGAGCCGCTGGAAGTGCGCCGCAACATCGGCATAGTCTTCCAGGAGCCCAGCGTGGACGACCTGCTGACGGCCCGCGAGAACCTGGAGCTGCACTCCATGCTCTACGGCGTGCCGCGCGGAGAGATTGCGTCCAGGATAGAGCAGTTCCTGAAGCTGGTGAACCTGTCCGACCGCGGCGACAGCCTGGTGAAGACCTACTCTGGCGGCATGCGCCGGCGCCTGGAGATAGCCCGCGGCCTCATCCACAGCCCCAAGATCCTTTTTCTCGACGAGCCGACCCTCGGCCTGGACCCGGCCAGCCGCAAGGCCGTCTGGACCCATATCCGCGAGCTCAAAGAACGGCACAACACCACCATCATCCTCACCACCCATTACATGGAAGAGGCCGACAGCCTGGCCGACCGCATAGGCATCATCAACCAGGGCAGGATCATAGAACTGGACACCCCGGAGGCCCTCAAGCGCAAGGTGGGGCAGGACCTGGTGTTCCTCAAGGGCGAGATAGACGCTGACGCCCTCCGCGCGCTGCCTTTCGTTAAAACAGTGGAGCGCGAGAACGGACATTACAAGATCAGCATAGAGGACTCCGGCGCCAACCTGCAGGCGCTGCTCAACGCCGGCGGCCGGATAACCGGCGTGGAAGTGCGCCGCGTCACGCTGGACGACGTGTTCCTGAAGTTCGCCGGCCAGCAGATAGGCGTGGACGCCGAAGAGAAAGCCGAGGGCATCTTCGAGCGCATAGCGGCCAACAGGACGGTGCGCAAATGAACTTCTACGCTATCTACGCCATCCTGCTGCGCGAGGCCAAGATCTTCCTGCGTGAGAAGGAGCGCATACTCTCCATCCTGATCTCGCCGCTGCTGTTCCTGTTCGTGATGGGCCACGGCATGGCCGGGGCGCAGAGCCCGGTGCCCGGCTTCACCTACCAGCAGTTCATCTTCCCAGGCATCCTGGTCATGGTGATCCTTTTCACGTCGATAACCTACGGCCTCTACATAGTGTGGGACAAGCGCCTGGATTTCCTGAAAGAAGTGCTGGCGGCGCCCATCTCGCGCGCCACGCTCTTCCTGGGCAAGGCGCTGGGCGGGATGCTCGGCGCGCTGATAGAGACGCTGCTGCTGGTGGTGGTAGGTGCGCTCTTTATTCTGCCGCAGAACCCGCTGCAGATACTTCTGTGCCTCTTGGCGGCCTTCCCCGTGTCCTACATGATCACCAACCTGGGCCTGACCATCGGCGCCCGGATGAAATCGATGGAGGGCTTCGGCCTGGTGATGAGCTTCCTCACCTGGCCCCTCTTCTTCTTCAGCGGCGCCCTCTTCGACCTGCAGACCGCGGCGCCCTACATCCGCGCCGTCAGCCTCCTCGACCCCATCAGCTACTCCGTGGACCTGATGCGCATCATCATGCTGGGCCAGGGCTACTTCAGTCTCTGGACAGACCTCGGCGCACTGACCCTCTTCTGCCTCGCCACCACCGCCCTCGGCGTCACCGCCTTCGGCAAACTCCAGCAGGAAAAATAGTTTAATCCTCACGTCGGGCGGCCTACCGCAGGGGGCAGGAACGCAAAACGCGGGTCGGCCACACCGTGGCCTCCCCTCCGCATTCGTCGTCGGCGCTTACGCAAGCCTCCTCCTCATGAGGGTTTTGCTAACCCTGCCTCCTGCGGTCTCCGCCGGTTTCTCCGCTGATAAAAATAGAAACGAGCAGACGATGGGACGGCCGGGGAGGGGTCCCGTGCGATTTTGGGGAAAGGGGGCCCCGCCTTAAATTCCCAAGGCGGGGGGAAACCGCGCTGGGCTATGCCCGTGCCGTATCAAGCGCTATGCGCATCAGACGGCCAACGGTTTCCCTCTGCCCATGAGCACGGGGCCCCTCCCCGGCCGTTTCCGACTGGGCATCTCGCGGTCTTTTTTTGTCTTTACTTCAGGGTGGACATGCGGCGGGCGAAGTCATCCCAGCGGGTATCGCGGGAGAGGGACAGGCCGTCGTAAAGCGGGTTATAGTCGGAGGGGACGTAGATGGCCACGCCGTGGCTGACGGCGTCCTGGGCCCAGTTCTCTATCACCAGGCGCGTCTTGACGAAAGAGACCAGGTCGCGGCCCAGCGCCTTCAGGGCCGGGTCGGCCGTGGAGGCGGTCACCAGCCCGACGAAGTCGCAGAGGTCCTTATAGGCCGGATACTCGCCGAAGAACTTGGCGCGGGCGGCGGCGGCGCGCAGCGCGGCCGGGTCTGCCTGCACGGCGGCCGCGGCCCAGGCGTCGAGCCTGGCGCGGAAAGCCTTCATCTCGCCCAGGCGCAGCGCCGACTGCGTGACCGGCGCGCCCTCGTTGTCGCCGCCCTGGCCCAGGAAATAATCGCGGTAGGTCCGCACCGTGTTGGCCGCGAACTCCTCGGCCCCCATCGACGGCTTCGCGTTGAGCATACCCAGGAACTGCGCGTAGCGCACCACCACGCCGGGCTCCGTTTCCTCCGAGGCCGTCAGCGCCAGCGCCGCGTCCTTTAGCTCATAGGCCACCTCGGCCATGCCCATATTGCAGCCGTCGAGCATCAGGAAATCCACCCCGCCGGTCAGGCGCAGCGCCTCCGCCATCTGCGGCAGCGAGAACTCGTGGCCCGTCTCGTCGTCGAGCGAGAAGCCCTTCAAATTGTAGAAATCCCCGGAGTTGGAGTCGGACACCGGCTCCCAGCCGTTGCCGTGGTCCCACAGCACCAGCGCGTAGCGGCGCGCGGGAAAATTGGCCTTGCTCCACTTTATGAAAGCCGCCAGCTCCTTCCACGAGCCCATGTCGGCGCGGCCCAGGTCCTGCAATATCGGGGAGGTGATGCGGGCGCTGTCCGCGTCCTTCGTCACCAGGTAGCGCCGCACGCCGGTCCAGTCGCCCTCGGCGTGGTCGTCGCCCTCGTACTGCCCGTTCATACGGCCCAGCTCCACCGCTATCTTCACCTTGCCGTTGGAGCCCACCTGCTCCAGCGCGTTCATGTCCATCAGCGCCGAGCTCTCCAGATTGTTCTTGCCGTTGATGAAATACATCACCGTCCAGTCCGCGAGGGCGGGGACCGGGGCTTTAACGGCTGGCGCGGGCGGGGCGTCGGCGGAAAGGGAAGGGGGCCAGGACTGGGAAAAAGCCGGAGCGGCGCAAAGCAGCAGGGCTGCAAGGGATCTCAACATATAGATAGTATGGCAGGCGGTAGCGGCCCACGGCAGGGGCCAAGGTCCTAGCGGGGCGCGGTCTTTTGGCCCCGCAGCGCGGCCAGGCGGCGCAGCACAGCCTCTTTCTCCTCGGGCCTCAGCAGGCCCAGGCGCCAGACCGCCGCCGGGAAGGCCAGGAAGACCACCGCCTTCAAGGCCAGGCCGGGCGAGAGCAGCAGCACCGGCGCGCCGAAGGCGGCCGCCGCGGCCAGGCCGCCGGTCAGGCGGCCGAACTCGTAGGGCACCGGGTAGAAAGCTCGGCCGCGGAAATAGACCAGGACGGCCATGACGAGGTAGGACAGGAAGACCGCCCAGGCGGCGCCGTACATGCCGAAGGGCGGGATCAGCGCAAAGTTGCCGGCCACGCTGACCGCGGCGCCGGCCAGCGTGGCGCTGAGTATCACTCCCGTGCGCTTGGCTATTATCACCGGCGCGAGGAAGTTGACGTAGACCCCGTTGAGCAGGTAGGCGGCCAGCACCAGCGGCACTATGCCCAGGCCGGACCAGTAATCCGGGTGTATCAGGTTCACCCCGGCCACGCTGAGGCGGGCGAGGTCCCCGATAAAGAAAGAGAGGCCGAGCCACAGCCACAGCCCGCCGAAGCAGAACCAGGTGAGCACGCGCGCGAAGACCGGCGCCGCGTCGGGCCGGTGGGAGCGCTCTATGAAGAACGGCCGCCAGGCCTGGTCGAACATGCTGACCACCAGCATCATGAAGATGCCCAGGCGGTAATTGGCCTGGTACACGCCCACGGAGGCTGTGTCGGCCAGGTGCAGCATGATGGGCCGGTCCAGCACCTGCACGGCCATGGAGCCCAGGCCCGCGGGCAGCAGCGGCAGCGCGAAGGCCAGCAGCTGCCGCAGCACCGGCAGGTCGAACTTGCCTGCCAGGGCCCTCAGCTCCGGCGCCAGCAGCAGCGCCGCCGCCGCCGAGGACACGAGATTGGCCAGGAAGACGCTCTCAAGGCCGAGGCCCATGTAGCGCAGGAAAACCACGTTCAGCGCGACGTTGATCACTATGGACGCCGTGCGCACGCCGGCGAAGCGCAGCGCACGGTGGCGCATGCGCAGGTCGGCGAAGGGGATAATGGTGACGGTGTCGAGCAGCAGGATGGCCGCGGCGTACCAGACCAGGCGGGAGTTGCCAGCGCCCAGGCCCGACACCTCCGCCCAGAACGGCGCGGCGGCGCAGAGCAGTACGGTCAGCAGCAGCGAGGTGCCGGCCAGGCAGGCGAAGGCCGACGGAAAGGCTTTCTCCCGGTCGGCGTAATGCCGCATGTAGGACTGGTCCATGCCGTAATGGTAGACGATGTTGAGGAAGGCGATGTAGGAGAAGACCGCGGCCACCACGCCGTAGTCGGCGGGGACCAGGTAATGCGTGTAGAACGGCAGCAGGATGAAATTGAGCAGCCGGGCCCCAACGGTGGAGAGCCCGTAGATCAGCGATTCCTTGCCCAGCGCTTTCAGGTCCTTGAACATGGTGCGAGCCGTCGGCCGGCGCTTAATAGTGTAGCAAATGACGACGGGGGGACAAATATTATATAATTAGGCTTAGCAGACAGGGGGACAAAGAGAAATGCACAGATTCACCAAAGACCAGGCTCCGGATTGCGGCGCGTGCCGCTTCAAGCAGAATTGCTTCGTCGTGCGGCTGGACCCGGCGACGCAGAAAGAATGGAGCGCGCTCAAGACGGGCCGCAAGTTCGCCGACGACGAACAGGTCTACGCCGAGTGCAGCCAGCCGCAGGGCATCTACACGGTCTGCAAGGGCCGGGCGAAGATCTACTCCACCGACTCCAAGGGCCAGCAGATGATCAACTGGATCCGCCACCCCGGCGATACCTTCGGCCACATCGCCCTCTTCTCCGAGCACGAGTACATCTGCGACGCCCGCACCATGGGCGACACGGTGCTCTCCTTCGTGGACGCCAAGAAATTCGAGCAGTTCATGGACACCTACCCGAAGGTCTACAAGATCTTCCTGCGCAAGATCGCCAACGAGATGCGCGCCATGCAGTACAAGGTCAAGGACACGGCCTACAAGCCGGCCCGCTCCAAGGTGGCCAAGGCCCTCATCAACGCCA
>MGUG01000025.1 GCA_001799845.1 Elusimicrobia bacterium GWC2_64_44
CTTGGGCTTGCCCTCGAAGAACCAGGAGACGGCCAGCCAGGTGACGGCCGCGAAAGAGGCCGCGATGTCGGTATTTACGAAGGCGAGCACCGTGACCGCGTCCACTTTAAGTTCGGAGCCGGCGTTGAAGCCGTACCACCCGAACCACAGGAGGCCAGTGCCCAGCGCCACCAGCGGTATGCTGTGCGGCGCGTCGGTCACTTTGCGCTTGCCTACGAAGAAGACGGAGGCCAGCGCCGCGAAACCGGCCGTGGCGTGCACCACTATGCCGCCCGCGAAGTCCAGCACGCCCCACTTGGCCAGGGCGCCGCCGCCCCACACCATGTGCACGAGCGGGAAGTACACGCAGATCAGCCAGAGCACCAGGAAGACCAGGTAGGCCTTGAAGTTGATGCGATTGGTGAACGCGCCGGTGATGAGCGCCGGGGTGATCTGGGCGAACATCATCTGGTAGGCGAAGAACACCAGCAGCGGTATGCTGCTGGAACCCGCGAAGACCGTATTAAGGTCCACACCGCGCAGGAAGGCCATGTCGAGGTTGCCGATGATAGCGCCCTCCCCGCCCGAAAAGCACAGCGAGTAGCCGAAAGCGTACCACAGTACCGTGGTGACGCCCAGCGAAACGAAACTCTGCATCATGATGGCCAGCACGCTCTTGCGGCCGACGAGGCCGCCGTAGAAGAAGGCGAGGCCGGGGGTCATGAGCATGACGAGGCTGGTCGACACGAGCATGAACCCGGTATTTCCGGTATCGAACATAGTATCCCTCCGTAATGGTTGCGCGCTGACGGCCGCGCTATAACCAATTATAGGGATTGGCGGAGGAGACAGGTATCGGGGATTCCCCTAGAAGGCCGGTGGAAAAACCCTACAGGGTTATCAGGCCTTCTTTTACTGCGTAGCGCGTAAGACCGGCTATGCTGCCGATGCCGAGCTTCTCCATGATCTTCTTGCGGTGGGTCTCCACGGTCTTCACGCTGAGCGCGAGCTTCTGCGAGATCTCTTTGGTGCGCAGGCCTTCGGCCAGCAGCTGCAGCACCTCTCGCTCGCGGGCCGAGAGCAGGGTAAACGCGCTGCGCGGGTCGCGCGACGGGCCTTTTATATAATCGTCCAGCACGATGTTTGTAATGCCGGCGCTCAGGAAAAAGCGGCCGCAGCTGACGGCCTTGATGGCGTCCATCAGCTCCTCGAAGGCGGAGTCCTTGAGCAGGTAGGCGCGCGCGCCGGCCTTGATGATCTCTGTGACGTACTTGCGGTCGTTGTGCATGGAAAGCGCTATCACGCGGGCGGACTTCTTCACCTTCGCCAGTTTGCGCGCGGCCTCTATGCCGTTCAAGCCCGGCATGGAGATGTCCATTATGACGATGTCCGGGGAAAGTTCGCGGGCCAGTTTCACGGCTTCCAGGCCGTCGCGCGCGCCCCCCACCACCTTTACGCCGGGCTGCTTTTCCAGCAGCGCGCGCAGGCCCTCGCGGAAGATCTTATGGTCGTCGCAGATGAGGATTTTCTTTTCCATGTTTTTTGCCTTTACCGAGCGGGGCAGTGATCACGGCCAGGGTCCCCGCGCCGGGCCGGGTATTCAGCCGGAACGCCCCGCCCAGGTGCGAGACCTTCTCCCGTATCGAGAACAGGCCGAAACCCCTTCGGTCGCTGCCATAACCGGCGGCGGCCGCGGCGGCGAAGCCCCGGCCGTTGTCCCGCACCGTTACGGCTATCTTGCCGGCGGCGCTGCGCACCCGCACCTTTACTTCGGAGGCCTTGGCGTGCTTCACCGCGTTCATCAGCAGTTCGCGCACGGCCTTGAAGATCATCACGCTGGTCTCGGTAGGCAGCGCCTGATTCCCCCCGTCCCCCCTGAAGTCCACGCGCAGGCCGTAGCGCTTGCGCATATCCTCCGCCAGGCGCTCCAGCGCGCTTTCCAGGCCGAGCTCGTAAAGGATGGGCGACGCCAGCTGGAAGGTGAGGCTGCGCGTGGCCAGTATGGCCTCGTCTATGAAACCGTAGAGGCTCTTCAGGTCCTTCCCGGTCTCGCCGGCGCAGTGGCCGCGCATGGCACCGGCTTTCATCTTGGCCATGGCCAGGGTCTGACCTATCACGTCGTGCAGGTCGGTGGCTATCTCGCGGCGCTCGCGCTCCTCGGTAAGTATCAGCTCGGCGGAGAGGCCGCGCAGCTTCTCCTGGTAAGTGAGGATCTCTTTCTGGCGCAGTTCCCTCTCCCGCACCTCGGACTTCAGCGCGGCGTTGAGCTTCTCGAGCTCCGCCGTACGCTCTTTCACGCGCCGCTCCAGGTCGTTGTGCGCGTCCAGCAGGGCCTTTGAGGCCAGCCGGCGCTCGAAATAGACCCGCAGCATGTCGGCCAGTGAATTTATCAGGTTGCGCTCTTCCGCCAGGAACGGGCCTTCGGCCTCTGGCGGCATTTTCTTCAGGTAGTACACCTCTATGCGCCCGGCCAGCGCCGGGTTAATGCGGAACTCGCAGGCCTGCAGCCAGCGCGTGCGCCGGAAATTCGGGGTGCGGCTTTCACAGTCACCCAGCAGCACGCGGCCGGCGGTTATCTCCGGGTACTGCCAGGCCGGCGGGATCAGCCGTACTATGCGCTCCAGCACGTCGCGGGTGGACAGCCTGTCGTCCTGCAGCACGCAGACGGTGGAATGCAGCGCCGTCAGTTCCTTCACGCGCTCCCTGAGCGCGTGCATGACCTCGTTGCGCGGGACCTGGGGGTGCAGGGCATGGATCGCCTGCGACGGTTTCAGCAATTTATTGCGTTTTTTCTCGGCCGGGGACATCCTCGTCAGTTTACAAAATATGCCGAGGCAAGGAGAAAGGCCGGCGCGGGCCGGCCTTTCGCGCCGCAAGCGGCTTGACTACTTCAGCCCGACGAAGCCTTCCTCGTTGACGAGCTTCTGGCCCTCGGGGCCTTTCAGGAAGTCTATGAACTTCTTCACCATGCCCTGGGGCGCGCCGTTGGTGTACATGAACAGCGGCCGGCTGATAAGGTACTTATTGCGCAGCACGCTCTCCTTGCTGGGCGCCACGCCGTCCACGGCGATGGCCTTCACCGAGTCTGTCACGTAGCCAAGGCCCACGTAGCCGATGGCGCCGGGGGTGCGGGCCACGATGGAGGCTATGCCCTGGTTGGAGGCTTGCATGATGGCGTCGGGGCGCACCTTTTTCTTATTGAGCACCAGCTCGCTGAAGGCCTCGAAAGTGCCGCTGGCGCTGTCGCGCGAGATGACCACGATCTTCAGGTCTGGCCCTCCAATTTCCTTCCAGTTCTTCACGCGGGTGGTGTAGATCTGCTTTATCTGCTCGCGGGTCAGGCCGGCCATGCTGTTGGACGGATGCACGATATGCGAGATGCCGTCCATCGCTATGATGTGGGCCTTGAGATCGCGGCCTTTCTTGGCGGCCTTCTCTAGTTCCGCGGGCTTGATGGCGCGGGAAGCGTCGGCGATGTCGCAGGTACCGTCTATGATGGAGGCTATGCCCACGCCGGAGCCGCCGCCGCGCACGGAGATGTCCGCGCCGGGGTTGGTTTTCATGAAGACTTCGGCCGCGCGCTGCGCTATCGGCAGCACGGTCGTGGAGCCTTCGAACACTATCTTCTCGGCGGAGGCCGTGCCGGCCAGGCCGAGCGCCATCAGGGTCAGTATCAGTTTTTTCATTTTAGTTTCTCCTGTCTTTGAATCAGAACTTTAGGTTTACGTCCGCCTGGAACAGCTTTTCTTTCTTGAGGCCCCCTGCTATAGGCTGCGACTGGTAGTAGTCCAGGTCCACCGCAAAGTCGCGCAGCAGGCCCAGGGTCAGCACCGCTTCATGGCCCTTCACGTTGGTTGAGCCGCCGAAGAAGTCGGAGTCCGGGTAGCTGTCCAGCCAGGCGTCGGCCTCCAGGCGGCGCAGGCTGTAGCGCAGCTGCCACTGCCCGGCGTCCTCCACTTTGCGCTGGCCTACCTTGAAGCCGGCTATCCATCCCTCGCTCTTGCGGCCGTGGTCCAGCGCCTTTATGTAGCTGCCGAACAGACCGGCGTAGGTCACGTTGCAGCCGAGCAGCGAGGTCGCGAACGGCAGACTCACGGGGTCGAGGATATTGGCGTTCAGCTCCAGCTCGGGGCTCACGGCGTCGTAGTTATACTTATATTCGTTCCTGACCAGCGTATTGGCCTTCTGGTAGCCGTCCGCGACGGAGGGCCTGTGAGAGAGCTCCGAGGAGTTATCCAGGTTATTGAAGGTGTACACGGCGGCGCCCGCCTTCAGGTCGAAGATCCCGTCGTTGTCCCGCCAGGTCACCGCCGGCTGGGCGTACAGCATGTAAGGGTCCTTGGGGTCCGAGGCGGATTCGGCCAGGGCCATGAAGCCGGCGTTGGCGGTAATGTCCCAGTTGTAGTTCACCGGCAGGGCGACGCGGGCGCTCAAGCCCTCCATGTTCACGTCCGTGTCCCACAACATGTCGCTGGTCAGCCACAGCGGGTTCTTGGTGCGGCCGGCCGTGATGGCCAGTTTGTCGCCCGCGTTGTATTCGGCGAAGACATAATCTATCCACAGGCTTTTCTTGCCGTAGTTGTCGCCGAAGGTCTGGTTGGTGGAGCGCGGGTCGGCGCTGGAGCCGCTGGCGAAACCGAAACCGGTGTATACCTTCTCGTTGATCTTGGCGTCCATGAAGAAGCGCAGGCGGAAGCGGCCGCGGTGCTGCGTGAGCGCCTTGTTGGCGTTGTCGTTGAACTGGTAGCGCAGGCGCACGTCGCCGCGCAGCTTCATGGTCTGCAGCCACATCGGCAGCGTGGCGTGGCGCTGCTGGGAGATCTCCTTCTTCAGCTCTTCCTGCGTGCCGACGCGTATCTCCTGCGCTTCGCCGGGGTCTATCACGTTCTTCTCCACAAGCCGGTCGAGGAGCATATCCAGTTCGCCGGCGCGGGCGGGCGAGGCCGCCGCAAGGAACAGAACCGCGAGCATGAGTTTGGTGAATTTCATACCTATAGTTTAGGAAAGACGCGTCAAAGCGGCTTAAAGAGCGGGTAAAATGCCGGTAAGGAAAAGGTTTGCCGGGAAACGGGCTTATTGTTTGCTCCATTGGGTCATTTCGCCGCGAGCCCGGGTATTCTATATTCAAGACATGGACCAGGAACACATTGCAGCGCTAGAGACGCAATACCTGCCGGCGGAAAAAGCACCGCCGGAGGAAGTGACGGCCCAGCACGAGCTGCTGGCCGCGGACCCCGTAGTAACGGGCACGCTGGACGCCATGCTGAGCCTGGCGGTAGTACTGAACAAGCAGCGTCAGGTGGTCTACGCCAACAAGGCGCTTACGGATTTCCTGCGGCTGGAAGGGCTGGGGGATGTGGTAGGCAAAAGGGTCGGGGACCTGTTCGGCTGCCGGCACGCCTGCGAGCGCCCTGGCGGCTGCGGCACCACGGAGTCCTGCCGTAAGTGCGGCGCGGCCAACGCCCTGGCTTCCGCGCTTTCCGGCGGCAAGGCCGTGAACGAATGCCGCATCAGCGCCGCCGAGATCGGCGACGACCTGGACCTGCGCGTGCGGACCCGGCCTTTAGTCCTGCGGGACAGGGAGTACCTGCTCGCTGCTTTCCAGGACATCAGCGCCGAGAAGCGGCGCGAGGCGCTGGAAAAGATATTCTTTCACGACGTGGTCAACACGGCCGCCGGGGTCCAGGGCATCCTGCAGCTCATGCCGGAAGTCCCTCACCATCAGCTTCCGTCCTACATTTCCGCCGCGGCCCGAGCCTCTGACACCCTGGTGGACCAGATCCTGTCCCAGCGCGACCTTTACGCCGCGGAAAGGGGAGAATTGACGCTGAACCTCTCCCGGTTCGGCCTGCTGGCCCTGCTGAAGAACGTAGCCGGGACCTTCAGCGCGGCCGCCGGGGCGAGGGGCGTGGAGATAGAGGTGCGCGGACCGGCCGAGGAGATTCACATTATCAGCGACCGGACCCTGCTTTCGCGGGTCGCGGGCAATCTGCTCAAGAACGCCCTCGAGGCCGAACAAAGAGGTGCCGTAGTGACCATGTCCTGCCGCAGGGTCGCCGGCGGTGCCGTGCTGGAAGTGCACAACCCGGGCAGGATGTCCGAGTCGGTCCGCCTGCAGGTCTTCCAGCGTTCCTTCTCCACCAAAGGTGCCGGCCGCGGGCTCGGCACCTACAGCATCCGGCTGCTGACCGATAAATACCTGAAAGGCTCAGTCTCGTTCGCCACGGACGGATCGGGCACCACCTTCACCGCACGCTACCCGGCGAAGCTGGAGATATAGGGAAATTACGCTGCCGGGAGGGTGAACCAGAAAGCGGAGCCGCGGCCCTCGGCGCTGTCCACGCCGACCGAGCCGCCGTGCAGCTCTACAAGGTGCTTGACGATGGAAAGCCCCAGGCCCGTGCCGCCCAGTTCCCGCGAGCGGGCCTTGTCCACGCGATAGAAGCGCTCGAAGATATGCGGCAGGTGGGCGGCCGGTATGCCGGGGCCGTTGTCCTCCACCACTATCTTCACGGCGCCGGGCTCCTGCGCGGCGGAGATCTTTATTTCGCCGCCCTCGCGGTTGTACTTGGCGGCGTTGTCGAGGAGGTTTATCAGCACCTGCGAAAGCTTATCCTTGTCTGCGGCGGCGGCCAGACCCGCCGGGACCAGATTGCGCACCGTCACGTTCTTGGCGCCGGCCGCGGCGGCCGTGGCCTTTACGGCCTCCTGCGCCAGCGAGAAAAGTTCCACGTCGCCTTTCTCCAGCCTGTCCTTGCCTGACTCGGCGTATGAGATCTTCAGCAGGTCCGCCACCAGGTTCTCCAGCCGCACCGACTGGTCGTAGATGCTTTTAACGAAGCCGGGGCCGTGCTCTTTGTCGTCGAGGGCGCCGCCCAGGAGCGTCTCGGCGTTGCCTTTTATGGCCGTCAGAGGAGTTTTAAGCTCGTGGGACACGTTGGCCACGAATTCCTTGCGCAGTTTCTCCAGTTTGCGCGGGCCGGTAATGTCGCGCGCCACCAGCACGCAGCCGCGCACAAGCGCGTTCTCCAGTATGGGCGCCGCGCTGACGCCCAGCGTCGTACCCGCCGCCGAGGCCGGCTCGAACTCGAAGGAGACCGGGCGGCCGCTGGAGAGGGCCTTTATGGCGGCGGAGGAAAGCTCGGGGCCGGCCGGCATCCCGGAGAGGCGCATGCCCACGGGGTCGAAGCCTTTCACGCCCATCAGCTGGCGCGCGCGGGGGTTTATCATGGTGATGACGCCTGCGCCGTCCGTCACCAGCAGCGCCTCGGACATATCGCGGAAGGCCGCCTCCAGCTCCAGGCGGCGCAGGCCGGCGTCGCGCACCCGGGCGCCTATCTCCCAGGCCATGTAGTTGAGGGTATCCGAAAGCTTGCCCAGCTCCCCGGAGGAGCTCGGCGGGATGCGGTAGTCGAACTCCCCGGCGGCGAAGCGCTTTGAGCCCGCTACTATCTCTCCGAACTGCCGCGAGAAGAGCAGCACCACGAACCAGCCGACGGCGAGGGCGAACAGCGCGGAGAGGGCGAAGCTGAAGGCCACGCCCCGGCGCACTTCGGAAAGCATCGCGGCCACGCCCCGGTAGGGCATGGCCAGCCGCACGAACCCGGCCGTGGCCCCGCCCTGCCTGACCGGCACGGCGAGGTAGAGCAGTTCCTCCCTGAGCGTGACCGAGAGCCGGGTTACCGAGCCGCTCTCGCTGGAGGCGGCCGCCTTCACTTCGCGCCGGTCCAGGTGGTTGCCCATCTTGAGCACCTCGGCGAACGGCAGGCCGGAATCGCCCAGCACTTTGCCCGAAGCGGCTATGACCGTGACCCGGGAAGCCGCGCTGCGGGAGATCTTTTTCACCAGCGCGTCGGTGCGCGCGGCATCCTCTTTGAGCAGCAGGGCGGGGTCCAGCTGGGCCGCGATAAGGCGGGCCTGGGCCGCCATGGACGAGCGCAGGTCCTCGAGCGCCCTGCGCTCCAGCGACCGGTCGAGAAAAAACCCGGTCACGGCCAGAGAGAACAGCACCACCAGCACGTAGGAAGAGAGGAGCCGGAATTTAAGAGTGGAAAAGAGTTTCATTCGGCGTCGAAGCGGTAGCCGTAGTTCTTGACGGTGACTATGCGCCGGCCTTCCTTGCCGAGTTTCTTGCGCAGCGTGCCGATATGCACGTCCACCGTGCGCGTCTCCACCTCGAGGGAAGAGTCCATGCCCCAGGCCTTCTCCAGCAGCTCCTCGCGCTTCAGCACGCGGTCGCCGCAGGCCATCAGGGCCTTCAGCAGCTCGAATTCCTTGGAAGTCAGCTCCAGCGGCGCGCCCTTCAGGCGCACTTCCACCTTGGCGGCGTCGAGCTCCAGCGCCCCGGCCTTGAGCTTCTCCGGCCCGGCGGCGGCAGCCTTTACGGAGGCGCGGCGCAGGACGGCCTGCACCCGGGCCATCAATTCCTTGAGGCCGAAAGGCTTGGTCACGTAATCGTCGGCGCCCAGGCCGAGGCCGAGCACCTTGTCCGACTCCTCGCCCTTGGCGGTCAGCATTATTATCGGGATAGCGGAGGTCTTGGCGTCGGCCTTCAGGCGGCGGCAGACCTCCAGGCCGTCGAGGCCGGGTAGCATCAGGTCCAGCAGGATCAGCGCCGGCTTTTCTTTGGCGGCCGTCAGGGCCGCGAAGGAACCGTCGTGGACGAGCACGGTGCGGTACCCCTCTTTCTTGAGGTTGTACTCTATCATCCGGGCTATGTCCCGCTCGTCCTCTACCACCAGGATCTTCTCGTTCATAGTATGTGCCTATATTTTATAACAGCGGGGCCCCCGTTGCGGTAAATTCCTTGTAAAATCGGCGCGGCCGGCCTTTGCTATAATCTCGTTATGACCTCGAGGCGGGCGGTGACCCTGAACTTCTGGAACCGCGTTTACGAAAACGCGCGTCGTCGGCGTCTGTTCCGTGACGGCGACTCCATCCTGCTTGCCGTCTCCGGCGGGCCCGATTCCGTGGTCATGCTGGATTTTTTCTCCGGGCAGGCGCGCAAGCACCGGCTGAAGCTCTCCCTCTGCCACATCAATCATAAGCTGCGCGGCCGCCTCGCCGACGCCGACGCCGCCTTCGTGAAGCGGCTGGGCGCTGAGTACGGGCTGGAAACCTCCATCCTCTCAGCGGACGTCAAAAAACTGGCGAAGGCGCACGGCAAGAGCGTGGAGCACGCGGCCCGCGACGCCCGCTACCGCCTGCTGTCCAAAACCGCCCTGAAGCGCCGCTGCGCCCTGGTGGCCACCGCGCACCACGCCGACGACCACGCCGAGACGATGCTGCTGAATCTGCTGCGCGGCACCGAGCCCAAGGGGCTCCTGGGCATACCGGAGCGGCGGGAGCTGTGCAGGAAGGGAAAGCTGAAGGTAGAACTTATTAGGCCGCTGCTGGCCGTTTCACGGAGGGAGATAGAAGAGTATCTGAAAGCTAACGCCCTTAAGTCGCGCAAGGACCACACCAACGAGGACGAGCACTACACCCGCAACTGGATACGCAAGACCCTGCTGCCGCTGATGCTCAAGAAGCAGCCCCGCCTGCGCGAGCATTTAGCCGAGCTCGCCGCCAAGCTGTCGCCGCTCTTGAAAAAATAACTATTTAAGCAGCCGCGAGGCCGCCGCCAGCAGGGCGGCGGCTTCTTCTTTTTGTCCTGCCCTTTCCAGGCTGACGGAGGCGGCCAGGACCACTTCGGGGAAAACGGAAGCCGGGTCGGCGGCGGCCGCCTTTTCCAGGGCCGCCAGCGCCTCCGTACCGCGGCCGGTCTCGGCGTAGACCGTGACCAGCTGCGCCCAGCCGGCGCCCTCGGCGAGGCGCAGGTTGAAAGGCGGCGGCAGCAGGCAGATGACCAGCAGCGGCAGGGCCCACAGCGCCCGCAGGGCGCGCCGGTCCCGGGCGGCCAGCGCCGCGGCCAGCCCCCCCGCGAGCGCCAGCAGCAGCGGCAGGGCCGGCAGGCGGTAGCGGTCGGTCACCCAGAACGGCAGCACCGACAGCAAATACCCCGCGAACAGGAACAGCAGCAGGCCGGAAGCCTCCTTCCTGCGGACCAGCAACAGGCCGCCCGCCCCCAGGCAGCCAACCAGCGCGAAAGAAACCAGCGGCCAGCCCAGCACGGTCGGGAAGTTCCCGGCTATGAACTGCAGGTCGTAATTATCAGGGATCTCGTAGCGGTTCCAGAAGAAAAAGAATTTGGCGGCGGTCAGCTTCGCCCAGGCTCCCGGATTTTCCGCTATAAATGCGAGTCCTTTGCGGAACCAGAAAGAGGAAATTTCTGAGGGCTTCAGCCGGCGGCCGAGAGCACCTTCGGCCAGCTGCGCCGGCTGGGTCTCCTCCAGCAACGGGTTGGAGCTGAAGCCGGGCGGGTAGATGCCGGTCCCCGTGGCCTCCGGGGCGTTGCCTAGATAGAAAGTGAAGCCGCCGTTGTAATTCACCGGCACGAAGTCGCGGCTGGCCGCGAAATTATGCAGCGTCGCCGGCAGTATAGGCAGCGCGGCGCCGAGCAGCAGGGGCAGGGCGGCGTTCTTCAGTACCCGCCTGAAGGCTTCGCGCTGCCAGGCCCAGAGCAGCAGCGCAGGCAGCAGCAGCAGGATATTGGTGCGCAGCAGCGCGGCCCAGCCGCCGGCGAGGCCGCAGAGGAAGTAAGCCCGCCGGCCGCCACCCTCCCCCGCCCGCAGCGCGAGCAGGGCGAAAAGGGCCGCGGAGAAAACAGCGAGGGTCTCCTTGCCCGGGACGGCTGCGCTGAAGATGAAAGGCCGGTACAGCGCGCACAGCAGACCGGCCCACAGCCCCGCCCGCTCGCCGAAGGCCCGCTCGCCCAGGCGCATGACCAGCAGGCAGGTGCCGGCGTCGGCCAAAGCCTGCAGCCACAACAGCGGCGCGGAGGTATGGCCGAAGACTTTATAGAAAGCGGCCAGCAGGTAGGGGTAAAAAGGCGACTGGTAGAACGCTGTGTCCCGGACCAGCGCGCCGCCCGCTATCTCCAGGGCCCAGCGGTCGTAGGCCCAGGCGTCGGCGCTGAGCGCGCCAAGATAGGGCAGGTCGAACCATTGCAGCAGGAACGCCGCGCGCAGCGCGAAAGCGCCCAGGAACAACGCGGCCCAGCGCAGGCGCCAGAGCTTATGGGCGGTTCCAGGTTCCATGCATGGCCGGCGCGGCTAAGCCCAGCGGTGCTGCAGCTCCATGAAGCCCTCTCCGGGCAGCAGGCGTGAATGAGCGGGGCGGTTCTCGTAGAGCACGCCGTCGCCGTCCTTCTCGACCACGAACTTGTAGACTATCGGCTTGCCGGCGCTCTCCGGCATGGCGATATTGCCCAGCCACATATTCTCGTTGATGTATTCCAGCCTGAAGCCCTTCTCCAGGTCCCAGCCGCCCAGCTCGGGACAGTTGCCGATGACTTTGACATGCTGCCCGTATTCGGTCCGGAAGCCGTTGAGCACGAAGGTGATCTCCATGGCGCCCTTCTCGCGGACGGGCGCGCGGTAGGCCGCGACGAAGACCGAGTCCCGGCCCATAGCCAGGTTCTCTATGCGCCCGTCCCTGACGGTGACGGCGCGGTCGGACAGCAGGTCCTTGTAGATGCCGTCGGGCAGCTCTATCTTCTCCAGGGTCAGCCGGGTCTCGGGGCCGCGGTTGAACACAGTCAGGCAGCAGCTGCCGCGGTAGACGCGGGTATAGGCGTAAGCGTCGGGCGACAGGTATTTCTGCCGGTGGCTGCCGCGCTGTATGGCCGGGTTCTCGCGGCGCAGGGCCGCGAGGCGCTTTACCAGTCTGAAGGCGGGCGTAGCGGTATCCCATTTCTCCATCATCGGCCTGTTGTAGGGGTCCGCCCCGCCGTTGGTGTCGTTGTGCAGGTACTGTTCGGTGCCGTAGTAAATGCACGGCGTGCCCCGGCAGGTCAGGATCAGCGCGAGCGCCATGTCCACCCGGCGCTCGCTCGCGCCGGCCGACATGAAGCGCGGCATGTCGTGGTTGTCTATGAAGGTCACGAGGTGGCGGCAGTCGTCGAACAAATGGTCCTGCTTGAAAACGTTCTCCACCAGCTCGAAGCCCTGCCCGTTATTCTTGGCCAGGCACTCCTCCAGCCCGCGCTGCAGGGCGAAGTCCAGCATGCCCATGCCGCTCTTGTTGGCGAAGTTCACCGACAGCCCGTCGTAGCAGCCGCCCTGGAACCACTCGCCGAAGATGAACAGGTCCGGCTTGTGGAAGACCATGTCGGAAACGAACTCCTGCCAGAACCACTGCGGCATGTGCTTGACCGTGTCCACGCGGAAGGCGTCCACGCCCTTGTCCAGCCACAGGCGCATCGCGTCCTTGATATAGTTGCGGTAGCCGATCTTGGACTCGTTGAAATCGGCCAGGCCCGCGAGCTCCGCGGTCTCCACCTGCCCCTTGTTGTTCCAGTCGTGCACGCCGCCGTTGCGGTGGTACCAGCCCAGCTTGTCGTCGTCGTAGGAGGTGAGCAGCTTGCCGTCGTCGTAGATCTCGCCCTTGGTCGGGCGGCCGCCGGTGTCCACGCGCTGCGAGGGGCTGGAATGGTTGCAGACGATGTCGAGCACCAGCTTCATATCCAGGTCCCGCATGGAGCGCACCAGGCGGTCCACCACCGTATTCTCGGAGGCGAACACGCGCACGTCCTCGTGGGAGCCGGCGAGGTGCTCGTCGAGCCGCTTGAAATCCTTGGCCCAGTAGCCGTGGTAGCCGGCCATGCCGCGCCCTTCCACGTCCACCAGCCCGTCGATCTGGTCGAAGATGGGCGTCAGCCACAGCGCCGAGCAGCCCAGCTCCTTGAGGTAGTCCAGCTTCTGCGCTACGCCGCTCAGGTCGCCGCCCCAGTACTTGAACCAGTCGGTATGGGTAGGGTCGCACGAGTCCGGGTTGCAGCCGGCGTCGTTGCCCGCGTGGCCGTTGTGGAACCTGTCCACCACCGCGAAGTAGATCACACTGTCGTTGAAGGGACGCATAGGGCTCCTGGTGCTTTAAGTAGAAGTCGGTGCAAAAAAGAGGGGCGGGCCTTAGCCGCGCGCCTCGTCTATCAGCGCCTGCGGGTAGCCGATGGGCAGCACCCGGATGACGCCGGTGTTTTTCTGCGCGTGCGCGGCCATCAGGCCGCTCTTGGAGAAGCCGAGCGTCAGCGTCAGCCTGGCCATGATGTAGACGCCGCTGTGGTGGCCGGTGTCCGGGCTCAGGCCCGAAGGTATGTCCACAGCTATTATGGGCCGGGCGCTCTTGTTCATCAGCTGTATGACGCGGTGGACGGGGCCGACGGGTTTACCCACGGCGCTTATGCCGAGCAGCGCGTCGAGCAGCAGGTCGGCTCCGGCGAACTCCGCCAGCAGCGCGTCCAGGTCGCCCTTTTCCGTCATGGCCACCGGCACCCCGGCGGCGCGGGCGGCCTCGAGGTTCTTGACCACCAGCTCGCCGTAACCGGTCTCTTTGGGCGGCAGGATGAAGACTTTCACTTCGGCGCCCGCCTGCTTCAGGAAGCGCGCGGCCGCGAGGCCGTCTCCGCCGTTATTGCCCTTGCCGCAGCAGATAACGACTTTCAGGCCTGCCGGCTGCTTCTTTAGCTCTCCGGCGGCGAACTCCAGCGCGGCCTGCGCCACGGCCCGGCCCGCGTTCTCCATCAGTACCGCGGACGGAATGCCGTACTCGCTGGAGGCCTTGGTATCCAGATACTTCATCTTCCCGGAGGTGACCACCGGGTAGCCGTCGAACTCTTTTACCTGCGGGACCTTGGACATGTCACACCACCAGCCAGATCAGCCAGGCGATGCTATAGACGAAGACCAGGAAGAACAGGGCGCAGAACGCGGCGTACGGCAGCAGCACCGACAGCAGCGCCTTGTTGGTAGAGACCGGGTACACGCGCCGCACCAGCCGCACCCGCGCGTAGACCACCAGCGTCACCACCAGGACTACGGACAGGAACGCGCCCGGCGCGCCCAGCTTGGAGAAAAAAGCCAGCGGCACCAGCAGCGCGAAGAAGTAGTCCGTGACGCCGAAGGCCAGGAAGAGGCGGCCGGCCGCGCCCCTGGCCCCGGTGAGGTCCATGAACAAATGCGTCAGCCCGGCGAACAGGAAGTTGGCCGCCAGCACGAAGGTCAGCACCACCAGGTAGGACAGCACGCCCGGGGGCACGGCGGAGAAAAGGCGCAGAAAGATAAAGGCGCCCAGCGTGCCGGCGGCGTAGCCCAGCATGGCGGCGCGCCCCAGCCCGGCGGGGCGCGGCTCCGCGGTAAGGGTTTCAGGCCGCTCGAGCAGGGCGGCGAGGGAGGTGAGGGCGTTCATCTCAGCGCCCGCTCCAGCGGTATTCCAGCCTCGGGGCCGGGTTCACGGCGTCGGCCACGGCCTGCGCGCCGAAGAGCGAGAGCTTGGTGTCGAGCAGCGAGAAGAAGTTCTCCAGCGGGTCCCCGTCGGAGAGAACCTGCGGGTTCTTGCCGAGCCCCGCGGCCGTGCCTGCCGCGTCGATGGCGTCCTGCAGGTCGCCCATCTCGTCCACCAGGCCGTTCTCCTTGGCCTGCCGGCCGGTGTAGATGCGGCCGTCGGCCAGCACCTTGACCTGCTCGGGGGTCATCTTGCGGCCCTGCGCCACCGCGGCCACGAACTGCTCGTAGGAATCGTCTATCATGCTCTGCAGCAGTTTGCGCTCGTCGGCGGTCATCTCGCGCGTCATCGAGCCGATGTCCTTGTGCTTACCGGACTTGATGGACTCGCTCTTGTAGCCGATCTTCTTCATCAGGCCTTCCACGTTGGCCACGCTGAAGATAACGCCGATGGAGCCGGTGATGGTGCCGGGATGCGCCACTATCTTGTCGCAGGCCGCGGCCACGTAGTAGCCGCCGCTGGCGGAGACCTCGCCGAAGCGGGCGATGAAGGGCTTCTTGTGCTCGGCCCTGGCCTTCAGAACGGCGGAGTAGATCTCCTGCACCGCGCCGACGGAGCCGCCGGGCGAGTTGATGTCGAGGACGATGGCCTTGACCTCTTTTTTGGCGGCCAGCATTTTAATGCGTTTGGCCGTCTGCTGGCTGCCGCGGTCCCAGGAGCGCGAGGACGCGCCCTGCGAGATGACGCCGTAGAGCGGGATCACGGCCACGGAATCCTTCTTCTTGCCGAGCCCGGCTATCTTGGACATGTCCATGTCCTTGGGCTGGGCCTTCTTGGCGGCGTCTGTCCTGCTCAGCACGGCGAAGGCCGCGAAGAGCGAGAGGGCGTAAAGCACGGCGATGGCCTTGAGCCAGACCGCGGCGCCGCGAGGCGCTGGCTGCGCCGGCTGGGGCGCGGCGGGCGGCGGGAGCGGGGACTGCGTTGCGGGTGCGGGGTCTTTTTGTTCTTCCATTGTTCCTCCGTTACAGGTTGCCCGCGTCCATCACGCGGTTGCGGCCGCCTTCCTTGGCGGCGTAAAGCGCGGCGTCGGCCCTGGCTATCACTTCTTCGGGGGTCCGCCCGTCGCGCGGGAAATGGGCTATGCCGATGGAGACCGTCAGCCGCACCTGCTCGAGCCCCTGCGAGAAGGGCTCGGCCTCGATGCGGGCGCGGATGGCCTCGGCCTTGCGCAGCACGCCGGCGGATTCCGCCCGCGGCAGCACGAAGCCGAACTCCTCGCCGCCGTAGCGGCCCACGAAGTCGGTCTCGTAGACGCCGCTCTTGAGCAGCTCGGCCACGCGGCGCAGCACGGCGTCGCCGAACTGGTGGCCGTAGGTGTCGTTGAGGTGCTTGAAATGGTCGATGTCGGCTATCATGAAGCCCATCGTGGTGCGGAAGGCGGAGGCCCGGCGGATCTCCTCCTTCACCTTCTCGTCCAGCGCGCCGCGGCGCCAGAGGCCGGTGAGTCCGTCGGTGAGCGACAGCCACTCCACCTGGCGGAACAGCATGACGCGCTTGAGCGCGAAAGAGATCTCGCCCGCGAAGCGCCCGGCGGACTCCGGGCCCTGCGTGCCGCCGCGCACGGCCAACAGGCCCACGGCCTCGCCGCCGGCCAGCACCGGGGCGAGCGTCACTCCGGAGAAGACCGCCGGTTCGGCGGGCAGGCCGCCGGCGGCGGCGAGCAGCCCGGAGAGGGCGGGCAGCGAGACGCCGCGCGCGCCCTGCGCGAACAGTTCCATGCCGGCGGAGCCGCCGGCCATGTAGAGGACGGCGTCCTCGGTCTCGAAATAATCCGCAAGGTGACGGCCCAGCTGCTTGGCCGCGGCCGGGGGTTCCACCGTCTCGGAGAGCAGCTTGACGGCGGAATAGACAGCCAAAGATTTCTTTTCTCCGGCGGCATTCACCGTGGTCTCGGTCTTGATGACGGCCAGCTCTTTTTCCAGCGCCACGGCGCGGGCAAGGGCTTGCTCCAGGCGCGTCCGGTCCGGCGGCGCGCCGGCGCGGCCGTTGAGCAGCGCCGAGTGGGCCAGCCCGGCGGCGGTCCACAGCGCCAGAGACGCATAGGGCGCGCCGGCCGCTATGTCGCCAGCCAGCATGAAAGAGGCCAGGAGGAAGAGCCCGGCCCCGGCGGCCACGCCGGCCCAGCGGTTGAAGCGCCCGAGAAAATAGGAGAGCAGCGGCGCGGCGGCGGCCGCGGCGACCCAGAGCTCGCGCGGCGTCATGCGGCCACCACCCTGTTGCGGCCGGCCTGCTTGGCGCGGTAGAGCCGCTCGTCGGCGGCGCGCACCAGCTGGCCCGCGGCCGCGCTTTCGGCCGGGAACTCGGCCACGCCGAAGCTGGCCGTCACCCTGGACGGCTTGCCGCCGAAGCTGAAGGACCTGGCCTCGAGCGCCCGGCGTATGCCCTCGGCCGCGGCCGCGGCCTGGGCCTTGTCGGCGCCAGTTATCACCAGCGCGAATTCCTCGCCGCCGTAGCGGGCCGCGAAGTCCACCTCGCGGATACCGGCGGAGACCACCTCGGCCACGGCCTGCAGCACGGAGTCGCCGGCCTGGTGGCCGTAGGTGTCGTTGTAGGATTTAAAATGGTCTATGTCGCACATCACCACCGAGAAGGGCACCTTGGCGCGCGCCGAGCGCAGCACCTCTTCCTCGAGCCGCGACTGGAAGGCGCGGTGGGTGTAGAGGCCGGTCAGCGCGTCCCGGATGGCCAGCTCGTTGACCTTGTCGAAGAGGTAGATGTTCTCCATGCTGACGCCGGCCAGCGTGCAGGCGAGTTCGGCCCCGCGCAGGTCCTCGGCCCGGAAGCGGTCCGGCTCCGGGGCGGCGGCGCGCACGAAGCCCACCAGCCGGCCGAAGAGGTGCAGCGGCAGCGCCATGAAGGAGCGCTCGGCCTCGCCGAAGAAGCCCTTGGGGAATCGGCTGTCGGTCCCGGCGTTGCGCACCAGGAGCGGGATCTTGCGCTCCGCCACCCACTTGTCGGCGGCGTCGCGCGGCGCGCCGGAGCGCAGCTCCACGGCGGCGCCAGGGAAATAGTTGCCCAGCAGGGTTTCGAGGCGAGCTTTCACCTCGTCGGGGTTTGAAGCCAGGCCCATGTCGTGCATGGCGGCCGACAGCGCGCCCTTGTCGCGGATGCGGGCCAGCGTGCTGTCGAGGTGCAGGCGGTAGCGGGAGAGCTCGTCTTCCAGGTTCTTTATCCGCTCTTCGGCGGCGGCCTCCTCGGCTGCCAGCGCTGCGCGCGCCGCGCTGCGGGAAGTCTCGGAGCTGGAAAGGGCGAAGAAGAGCAGCCAGAGGCAGACCACCTCGGCCACCGCGCCTATCATCTGGTACGGGGTCTCGACAGGGTTCAGGATACCGGGCAATACCAGCCCGGCTACCGTGGCCAGGAACAGGAAGATGTATTTGAGTTCTTTAACGCCCGCCCAGGCGAACCAGATGAACAGCGCGCCGAGGGCCGGGTAGACCCACAGGAAATGCGCGGGCCACTGCCAGAGGGACCAGCCTACCGCCCCCAGGATGGCGGCGGGGCCGGCGATCCTGGCGGCGGCGTTGGGCCTGAACGTATTCACGCCTATAACAATAATATAAATATGGGACGGGTTTCAACGGCGGCAGGCGGCCGGGAAGCCGCCCAGCCAGCCCCGGAAGGCGTCCGCCTCGCCGGTGGAGCGGGCGCCGGCGGCGGCTTTGTAGTAGAGGGCCAGTTCGTCGGCGGCCGCTTTCGGGGTCAGGGCGCCGGCGCAGAGGTCCAGTTTTACGCTCTCAAGGTCCCCGGCCCGGACTATCTTCAGCTCACGCGGCAGCGGAGAGCCCCGCCGCGCAAAAAGCACCGAAAAGGCGTCCCAGTAGACCAGCGCCCATTTTTCTTCCGGCATGAAGAGCAGGTAAGACGGGCGCAGGATGGTCAGCGAGGATTTGCCGGCGCGGCGCTCGAAGGGCAGCATGGCGTAATCCCGCCGGAACAGCGCCAGCTCGAAGCCGTTCTGCGCCGCGAACTGTTCCCAGGTCTCCTGGCTCTCCATAGCGGCGCTGACCGGGACCAGGTATTTGTGGAAGAGATAGCGCCCGTCGGTAAAGACCTTGTAGTCCGGGTTCAGCGCCCAGCCCAGGTAGCCGCCCCAGGTCCACGGGTTGTAGATCTTGCGGCCGCCCAGCTGAGCCGCGTTGACCTTGAGGTAGGCCGCGGCGCCGGCGGCCTCCTCGCCCAAGTTCACCTTGAAGGCGGCGTAGCGCGGCCAGACCAGCACGGCGAGGTAAACTACGGCGAGGCCCAGCAGGACGCGGCCCCGGCGCAGCAGCCGTTCCGGCTCCCAGAGCCTGGCCGCCGCGTCGAAAGCGAAGACCGCGGCCGCCATGCAGAAGAAAACTATGTGCCGCGTATGCCGCCCGGCCTCGAAGGCGAGCACGGCCAGCACGAAGAAATGCGCCGGCGGCAGCCTGCGCTCGCGCAGAAAGCGCAGCAGCAGCAGGCCGAAGGAGGACAGCACGAAGGCCATGAAAGGCCAATGCCAGGGATTGGCGAGCGAGGGCGGGGCCCACTCGGCCAGGTAGCGCGACAACGCGCCGGCGTCGGCGGCATGGGCGAGCAGGATGGCATAGAGTTTGTAGCCCCACGGGTTCAGCAAGGTGCCGGCCAGCGCGGCGGCCAGGAAGACCGGGGACACCAGGCCGGGCGGCTCGGCCGCGGCAGGCCAGGCTCTGCGCTCCAGGAAATTCCCGGCGCAGTAAGCGGCGAGCAGCAGCAGGCCGTAGGGAAACCCGGCGTGCAGGTTGGCCCAGAGCGCGAAGAAGGCCGCAGCGCCGGCCAGGTTGCCCGGCGAGGCGCGCCAGCCGCCTTTCAGCCGGGCGGTCTCCAGTTTAAGCAGCAGCAGCGCGAAGAACAGCACGCTGAAATTTTCCGGCCGCAGGTCCGCGTTGGCCATCAGCGCGAGGCCCCAGACGGGCAGCGCGAAGAAGGCCGCGCCCCGCAGCCCGTTGAGCTTAAGTATGGAATGGAAGACCGGCAGCGTGGCGCCCAGCAGCAGCATTTTAAGCAGGAAGAATCCGGCTTTGCCGCCCAGCGCATAAACGCCGTAGTAAATTATCTGCGCCAGCCACTCGAAGTCGGTCCACGGCGCGCCGGCCTCGGTCCAGGAGAGAAAATCCGCCGCAGGCAGGCGCAGGTTGTGCAGGATGTATTTGCCGGCGGAGAGATGCCACCAGAGGTCCGGGTTCAGCACCGGCATGGCCAGCGCCCCCAGCGCTATGACCGCGCCGGCCCAGAGCCAGAGCTTGTCGCTTAAAGATTCCTGTCCTTCTTCCATGCCTTTCAATTATACCCAAATAAAAAGCCGGCCTTCTTTAGGAGACCGGCTGAAATAGTCTGCGTGCTTCCCCCCCCCCTTCCGTCGGCATAGTTTCTCATTTCTTAAGCAGCAGCTTAAGCATGTTCACGGCGGGCTTCGTCAGGCGGGCGTCCAGCAGGCCGCGGCTGATGGCCATGGCCTGGTAGGAGCCGGTCTTGCAGCCGAGTTTTTCCAGTTTTTCGCAGATCTCGGCGGTGAGGCGGTTTATCTCGTAGGGCGAGGCCTGGGGCGCCTTGGCGCGGGGAAAAGCCGTGGCGGCCGTGCGGCGCGCGGTCAGTTCGTAAGCGGCCAGGGCCGCGGATTGGCCCAGGTTCATGGACGGCTGCCTGGGGAGGGTGGGAATATTTATGACGGCGTTGCACAGCGACAGGTCTTCTTTGGTGAGTCCGGTCTTTTCGGGGCCGAAAAGGATGCCGGCCTTTTTGACGCCGCGCGCGGCGATATACTCGGCGGCGTCTTTAAGGAGGAGCACATCCCTCTCGGGTTTTATCTGGTGCAGCGAGGAGGTGCCCAGCAGCAGGTCGCAGTCCTCCGCGGCTTCGGGGATGCTGTCGTAGATGCGCGCGGAGTTTACCACGTCCATCGAATTTATGGCCGCGACGGAGGCTTCCTCTTTCCAGCGTTGTATGACCTCGGCCCAGTCGGATCCGAAAGGGCTGACGAGGGCCAGTTCGCCCAGGCCGAAATTGGCCATGGCCCTGGCGCAGGCCCCGATATTGTCGGGGTTGCGGGGCTTCAATAATATGAACTTGATCGGCGTGTTCATCCCGCTATAATACTAAAAGCGGGGGCGGTATATTTTGTATCGTAGGTTAACATGGAACTGATTATAAGCGGCCTGCGCGTGCCCGTGGAGAACGACGGGCACGAAGAGTATTTAAAGGCCGCCGCGCTGAGGCTCAAGGTCCCCCGCGGGGAACTGGAGCTTGTCAGGGTATTATCCAAGGTCCCGGTTTTTGGAGACCAGCTGCAGTTCTATTATGAGCTTTCCCTGGCGTTGCGCGTCCCGGCCGGTTTCCAGAACACAGGTAGCCTGCCCGCTTACGCTCCCAAGCCGGCCCGGGCCTATCCGCCAGCGCCGGCGGGCCCCCGGCCGGTGGTGGTCGGTTTCGGCCCGGCAGGGATGTTCGCGGCGCTTGAACTCCTGGCGTACGGGCTGAAACCCATTATCTTTGAGAGAGGAAAAAAACTGGAAGAGCGCCACCTGGACGTGCAGCGGTTCATCGGCGCCCGCGTCCTCGACCCCGAGTCCAACATTCAGTTCGGGGAAGGCGGCGCCGGCTCCTATTCGGACGGAAAACTCTTCTCCCGGATCAACAATTCCCCCTATGCTAGCCGCGTGCTGGAAACTTTTATCAAGTTCGGCGCGCCGGCTGAGATAGGCTATGTCAGCAAACCGCACCTGGGTACCGACGTGCTGCGCCGGATAGTGTTAAATGTGCGTAATTATATTCTCGCTAGCGGCGGGGAAATACATTACGGCACCAGGGTGACGGATATCCTGATCTCCGGCGGCCGCACCGCGGGGGTGGTCGTAAACGGTTCGGAAGAATACGCGGCCTCGAGCGTCTTCCTCGCGCCCGGCAATTCGGCGCGCGACACCTTCCTCATGCTGCATGCGCGGGGCGTCAGCCTGGAAGCCAAGCCGGTTTCGGTGGGATTGCGGCTGGAACATCCGGCCGACAAGATCAACCTTATCAGGTACGGCGAAAAGTACCGCGGCTTTGCCGGCATAGGGGCGGCTACCTACTCGTTCAATTACACCGACCGCAAGGCGGGCCGCGGCGCTTACACCTTCTGCATGTGCCCAGGCGGCGAGGTGGTCAACGCCTCCTCCGAAGAGGGCGGCCTGGCGCTAAACGGGATGAGCTACGCGGCCAGGGCGTCGGCGTTCTCGAATGCCGCCATCGTAGTAACCTGCGGCCCCGCGGATTACGGCTCGGCCCATCCGCTGGCCGGGGCCGAATTCCGACGGGCGATAGAACGCCGGGCCTTTCTGGCAGGCGGCAGCGACTGGCAGGCTCCGGCGCAGAATCTCCTAGACTTCCTGGAGGGAAAACCTTCCGCGGTTTTAAATAACAGCTCGTATAAAATGGGCTTGCGGAGCGCGGACCTGGCCGCCGTCTTCCCTGCTTTTGTGAGTGAAACGCTGCGCGCCGCTTTTGGCCAATGGGCCGCGGCCTCCCCGCTGTTCGTGGCGGCCGACGCCCTGCTGCTGGGGCCGGAAACGAGGACTTCCTCGCCCGTAAAGATAAAGCGCGGCGAAAACTTTGAATCGGTAACTCTGCCCGGTCTCTACCCGATAGGGGAAGGGTCCGGGTATACCGGCGGCATAACCAGCGCGGCCTCCGACGCTATCAGGGCCGTGGAGGCGGCGCGGCGATAAAACATAAAAGCCGGATTTCTTTCGAAATCCGGCTTAAATGGTGGAGGTGCCGGGATTTGCACCCGGGTCCGCCAACCGCTTGCAGGAACCGCTACAGGCTTAGCCCTGAGTTTGTCTCGGACGGCATAAGTTCAAGGCGACAATGCCGGC
>MGUG01000026.1 GCA_001799845.1 Elusimicrobia bacterium GWC2_64_44
AAGCCCTACAGCGAGGACGACAACCTGCTGCATATCAGCCACGAGGCCGGCATCCTGGAAGACCCCGCGCACGAATGCGCCGAGGACATTTACTCCAAGACAGTCTCGCCCGAGAAGGCCCCGAACAAGCCCACCCGGATGAGCATCCAGTTTAAGGACGGCGTTCCGGTGAAGGTGACCAACCTCGACAGCGGCCGCTCAGAGAAAGACCCGCTCAAGCTCTTCATGATGCTCAACGACCTGGGCAGCCGCAACGGCATAGGCCGGCTGGACATGGTGGAGAACCGCTTTGTGGGCATCAAGTCCCGCGGCGTGTACGAAACCCCCGGCGGTGCCATCCTGCTGGCCGCGCACAAGGACATAGAGGGCATAGCCATGGACCGCGAGGTGATGCGCCTGCGCGACATGCTGTCGCCCAAGTTCGCCGAGCTGGTCTACAACGGCTTCTGGTTCAGCCCCGAGATGGATTTCCTGCGCGCGGCGCTCGACAAGAGCCAGGAGGCCATAGACGGCACCGTGACGCTGAAGCTCTACAAGGGCAACATCATCATCACCGGCCGCCATAGCCCCAGCTCGCTCTACGACAAGAACCTCTCCAGCATGGACATAGAGGGCGGCTTCAACCAGAAAGACTCGGAGGGCTTCATAAAGATCCACGCCACCCGGCTCATGGCGCACAGCGCTATAATGAAAAGGCGGAGCGCGAAATGAAGCTCTGGGCCAAGGGTTGCGAGCTCAATAAGGACATAGAATCCTTTACCGTAGGGGACGATTACCTCATCGACCGCAGGCTGGTGAAGCACGACTGCGCGGCGTCGCTGGCTCACGCCAAGGCCCTGCGCAAGGCCGGCCTGCTGACGGCGAAGGAGCTGGCGGACATTTCCGCCGGGCTCAAGGAGATAGCGGCGCTGGACGCCAAGGGCAAGTTCGTCATCAAGCGCGAGGACGAGGACTGCCATACCGCCATAGAGAATTGGCTGACGGCGCGTTGCGGCGAGGCCGGCAAGAAAGTGCATACCGGCCGCTCCCGCAACGACCAGGTGCTCACGGCGCTGCGGCTCTACGAGCGCGAGGCGCTGGGGGAGTTGAGGTCCCGCCTGGCCGCTTTCTCCGCCGCGGCCTCGGCGCTGGCAAAGGGACAGGGCCGCCTGCCCATGCCGGGCTATACGCATACCCGCCGGGCCATGCCTACCACTGTAGGCACCTGGATAGGCTGCTTCTCCGCCGCGGCGGCCGATGACGCACGCCTGGCCGACGCGCTGATAAAAATAATGGACCAGTCGCCGCTCGGCTCGGCCGCCGGCTTCGGCGTGCCGGTGCTGAACATCGACAAAAGCTACAGCGCGAAACTGATGGGCTTTGCCAAAGCCATTGAGAACCCCATCTACGCCCAGTTCACGCGCAGCAAGTTCGAACCGGCCGTCATGCATTTGTGTTCGCAGATCATGCTGACGCTCAATAAGCTGGCCACGGACCTGGTGCTGTTCAGCACGCCCGAGTTCGGCTTTGTAACGCTGCCGGAGGCCTTCTGCACCGGCAGCTCCATCATGCCGCAGAAGAAGAACCCCGACGTGCTGGAGCTGGTGCGCGGCAAATATCACGTTGTGCTGGGCGAGGAGTTCAAGGCGCTGTCGCTGGCGGGCAACCTGATCTCCGGCTACAACCGCGACGCTCAGCTGGCTAAGGGCCCGCTGTTCGCCTGCCTGGACACGGCGAGCGCCTCGCTGAATATCATGGCCACGGTCACGGCCGGCCTGGGCTTCGACCGTGAGCGCTGCGCCCTGGCCCCGGAGCTGTTCGCTACCGAGGAAGCCTATAAACTGGTGAAGCAGGGCGTGCCCTTCCGCGACGCCTATCGCCAGGTGGGTGAAAGGTTCCGAAGCGCGCGGTAGAGCGCTAAGCCGCCAAAAAGAGGAGAGCCGCCGGTATTTGCCGGCGGCTCTCTTTTTTCTTCCCGACACGCCCTTGTCGGGAGCGTCTGCTAGGCTATTGGTATGGGAAGGGGAAAATTACATCGCGGCGGCTTCTACCAGCTCGGCGCCGCCGACCGAGAACTCCATGGTGTCTTCGAGGTCGGTGCGGAATACTTCCGCGCCGGAACCCAGCAGGCGGCCCAGCGCGTCCTGCGTGGGGTGGCCGTAGTTGTTCTTGCCCACCTCTATGTAGGCCTTGGCCGGCTGCACGGCCTTGAGGAAAGGGGTGGTGGAGGAATACTTGCTGCCGTGGTGCCCGACCTTCAGCACGTCGGCCTTCAGCTCGGCCCCGTACTTCTCGGCCAGCTTGATCTCGGTCTCGCCCTCGGTGTCGCCGGTGAACAGCAGGGAAGAGCCGTTGTAGGTCATCTTCATCATGATGGAGCAGTTGTTGAGGGTCGAGCTCTGCTTGGTGGCGAAGGCCGCGGGGCAGGAGTTGAAGACCTTGATGCTGACTCCGGGGGCGCTCCAGTCCAGGCGGTCGCCGGGAGCGGGGTAAACGGTGTTGACGCCCAGGGAGGCCACCTTCTCGCGGATGGTGTTGTCGGCCTTGGCGCCGCTGTTGTCCACGCGGGTGTCGTAGAAGTTGGAGACGGCGATGTTGTCGAAGACGTAGGTGAGGCCGTTGTAATGGTCGCTGTGGGGGTGGGTGAGCACCACGTGGTCTATGGCGGAAACCTTTTTCTCTTTCAGGAACGCGGCCAGCGGGCCGGTGGCGGAGCCGGAGGGGCCGCCGTCTATCAGGGCGTTCTTGCCGCCCGGCAGCTCTATGTAGATAGCGTCGCCCTGGCCTACGTTAAGGAAGTAGACGTTAAGCCCGGGGCCGGCGTTGAGCAGGGTGGCGTTCTGCGGAACCGGGGCGAGCGGGATCTCTACCTTGGGGGCGGCGGCGAGCAGCTGGCCGTAGGCCTGAGCGGAGGCCTGGGGGGCAAAATGGAATACGGATAACAACAAGAAGAGGACCGCGGAGACGGCCTTCAGGACTGCGGGTGCTGGAGAGTTAAGTTTCACGCGATGCATATCCACCTCCCACTAGCTGCGCCGGCGGCCTGATGAAAACGCCTGTCCGCCCTGCGCTTGGCCTAGTGGTGAATCCGGATTAAGGTCCGGAGGTGGATACTTCCCGGCCGATCCCGGGAATTACACAGAGGCCTGCTATATCGTAAGGCCTATATTGATTTTGCTCAAGGGCCAAAGGGCCTAGGCGTGCCTAGGCCCTAGGGCCTATATGGGCATAGGTCCAAGTATCCCGGCCTTCTGGGTACTATGGGGCTGACAGTATTTTTACCGGGGGGTATACTGTATTTGTAACTGAAAGCGCGGTAGAGGAGGCGGACGATGAAAAAACTTCTTGTGTTGAGCGTAGCCGCGACGGCGCTGTTCTCGGGCCGTGTATCCGCCGGGGAGGTCACTGACCCCCGGTATTTTTCCGCCGATGAAAGTTCTATAACTATAGAGGAGATAAAGGAAGGGGTGACGCCCCTGCCCGAGGGTTTCCTGATGCCGCCCACCGCCAAGCCGATAGGCGAGATCATAGGCACCCTGGACTCCATAGTCAACCTGTTCGAAAAGATCTGGAACATCATAGAGAAGAACCAGCCGGTGGTGAACGTCACCACCCACTACGCCAACGCGGTGCCTTTCGGCACCACCCACTGGTCGCAGCTGCAGGGCTGGAGCCGCCCCGCCACCAAGAGGTACGGCTTCTCCATGAAGAACGGCTTCGGCTCTGAAGTGGTGAAGGTGGTCTACCAGGTCCACTATACCCACAGCGGCAACTACAAGGGCGTAGGCAAGTTTCTGACCGGCGTGACCATAGAACCCATCAGCGTTACCACCGCCTGGGGCTATAAGGTCACCTTGGTGTCAGAGGTGCCGGATTCCACCATCGCCAATGTGGGCACGCACGAGGACCCCGTGGCCTCCATGCAGGTGCAGCTGCGCTGGGTAGTGCACACCTCGGTGAAGGACATCACCTCCAAGGCCATCTACTACATAGAGGGCAACGGCCAGCTGCAGGAGCTCGGTACTCCCTTCAAGAACGCGCAGGCGCAGAAGGAAAAGGCCCTGCTCGAGGCGGCCGGCAAAAGGCTGACTGAAGTGAACTTTAACTGAAGCAGCGGCGCGCAAGCCCGGTCGCGGCCCCCTGCTCACAGGGGGCCGCGGCTTTTTTTGCCTCCGGCGGCGGGCCGTCGGAAAAGGCGCGGCGGGGGGAAATGGTAAAATTGCCCCAGAGCCTCATGGAAGACACGGAAATAGAATTCAACGAACAGTTCTCCAAAGCCCTGCACCAGCTGCAGTACGGCAGCCGCAACCTGTTCATCACCGGCAAGGCCGGCACCGGCAAGAGCACCCTGCTGCGCTATTTCCGCGCCCATACCTCCCGCAAGCTGGTGGTGCTGGCCCCCACCGGCGTGGCGGCGCTGAACGTGGCCGGCGAGACCATCCACTCTTTCTTCCGCTTCAGGCCCGGCACCACGCCCGACAAGGTGCGGCGCGCCCGCAAGAAGGACGCGGACCTCTACAAGGCGCTCGACGCCATAGTGATAGACGAGGCCTCAATGGTGCGTGCCGACCTGCTGGACTGCGTGGACGCCTTCATGCGCATCAACGGCCCGCAGCCGGGCAAGCCCTTCGGCGGGGCGCAGTTGGTGCTGTTCGGGGACCTTTACCAGCTGCCGCCCGTAGTTACCGGCGCCGAGCGCGAGCTCTTTTCCTCCTATTACCCCGGCCCGTATTTCTTCAGCGCGCGCGCCTTCAAAGAGACGGGGCTGGACTACCTGGAGCTGGAAAAGATCTACCGCCAGAAGGACCAGGGCTTCATAGAGATCTTGAACGCCATCCGCAACAACAAGATAGCGCCGGCGCAGCTGGCGCGGCTGAACGCGCGGGTGGGCGCGGACGTGGAAAGCAGCGGGCGCGGCCTGGTGGTGCGGCTGCTCACCACCAACGCCGACGCCGGGGCCATAAATAACGAGCGGCTGCGCGCCATAGACGGGCGCTCCCACCTGTATAAAGCCGAGATAGCCGGAGAATTCACCCGCGACTCCTACCCGGCCGACGACGAACTGCACCTCAAGGCCGGCGCGCAGGTGATGCTGCTCAACAACGATCCTCAGGGCCGCTGGGTGAACGGCACCATGGCCGCGGTGCAGGACATCATGCGCGGCCTGCCCGGCGAGCGGGACGTGGTGCACGTGCGCCTGCCCGACGGCTGCATAGAGGCCGTGGAGCCCTACAAGTGGGAGCTTTACCATTTCGCCTACGACGCACAGGCCGGGAAGATCAAGGCCGAGACGGCCGGCACCTTCACGCAGTACCCGCTGAAGCTGGCCTGGGGCGTGACCATACATAAGAGCCAGGGCAAGACCTTCGAGCGCGTGATCATAGACCTGGGCAAGCGGGTGTTCGCCACCGGCCAGACCTATGTGGCGCTTTCCCGCTGCACGGCGCTCGAGGGGCTGTCGCTCGCGCGCGAGGTGCGCCCCGACGACGTGAGGACCGACTGGCGCATTGTGCGCTATGTCACGGGGCGTCAGTACGGCGCCAGCGAGGAGCTGAGGCCGCTGGCCGACAAGATCAGGCTGATAGAGAAAGCCATAGCGGAAGGCCGGCTGCTGGCGCTGACCTATCTGAAAGCCGCCGACGAGAAGAGCTGCCGCACCGTGCGGCCGCTGTCCGTGGGCGAGTGCCGCTACAACAAGACCTGCTTTATCGGCCTGCAGGCGTTTTGCCTCAAGCAGGGCGCCCAGCGCGTCTTCAAGGTGGACCGCATCCTGGAGCTGAAAATAGTGGAGCCGTAATTTATAGAATATGCCCGGAGGCCAGTTATGAAAAAACTTCTTTTCTCTTTAGCCGCTCTGGCGCTGTGCGCGGCGCCCGCCGCCGCCGGTACCGTGCTCTTTGTGGGCGATTCCCACTCGGTCGGCCCCTTCGGCTGGCGGGTGGACGAGCTGCTGCGCGAGGCCGGCCATAAGACGGCCACTTACGCTTCCTGCGGCTCCATCGCCCAGTGGTGGGTGACGGGCAAGGCCACGCCGTGCGGCTACTTCTTCCGCGACCTGGCCGGCAAGACGGAGAAAGGCCAGAAGGGCCCGACGCCCATCTTCACCGACCTGCTAGCGATTGTCAGGCCGGAGGCCGTCATAGTGGAGCTCGGCGCCAATTACGCCGGCAATCCCTCCGACGAGTTCGCCATAAAAGACATGGGGGACCTGGCGGCTAAGATAAAGGCCGCCGGCGCGGCCTGCTTCTGGGTCACCAAGCCGGACTCCCGCAAGAATCACGACGACATCCCGCGCATTCTGGAGCTGACCTATAAAGCCGTAGCGGATAAATGCCAGGTCTTCGACAGCACCAAGGTCACCAAATACCCCGAGACCGGAGGCGACGGTATCCATTACTGGTCCCCGCAGGGCACGCCCATCGCCAAGGCTTGGGCGCAGTTAGTCTACGACTGGGCCGCCCCGGGCCTGCCGGCGGCAAAGCCAGCCAAGTAAACCCTGGCAGGGCAATAAAAAAAGCGCGGAGAGCCGCGCTTTTTTATTTTTATCGGAAGTTTACAGGAACATGCCTTTGTAGTGCAGCGCGAAGACCATCATCAGCAGCCCCGCTATAATGCCGCACCAGAGCAGGAGGGTGCCGATGAGGCGGCCCGTCTTCTGGTCGGGTGAGAATTTACGGCGCAGCGCTATGCCGGCAGCGATGGGGCCAGCTGTAATGGCCAGCGCCAGCAGGATGGGGAGAAGGGCGTCCAGGTCGTTCATTGCGCGGGTACCTCCCTGCCGTCCTGATAGCAGGCCTTCTTGCCCGCAACGTAGCCTGGCGTGGTGGCTTCCTGGTTGCCCATCACCCGGGTGAGCCCAGGCAGGCGGCCCGGCACCAGGCCGAAGGTGCGGTAGCCGCAGACCACCGCGCCCCTGACTTCCAGGCTGGTGTCCCGCGCCAGGTCGGCGTTCCAGCCCTTTTCCCACTGCTCTTTGGCCTGCGCCGCGCTTGCGCCGTCGGCCCGGTCCTGGAAATAGGGCAGGCTGAAGTAGAGCAGGCGGCGCGCGACCATGGAGATCCCGACAGCCGGGTTCAGCGTGGCGTCTCCGATGGAGGCCGTGTTGCAGCCCGAGAATTGTATGACGCCGCCGCGGGCCATCTTGCCCTTCAGCAGGTCAGCCGTGGAGCCGGCGTCGTAGGTGGCGGGGCCCACGGTCTGCATGCCGGGCGAGCCGTGGCCGTAAAGAATTATTTTGGAGACCGAGCCGTTTGGCAGGGCGCGGATGGCGGCCTCGGCCTGGCGCTGGTCGCGGTAGGTCTGGGTGCGTCCGTTGGCGGTGATGGTGAAACCGTAAGCGTCCGAGGTCCAGGCGGAGGACTTGGCGTCCGGTGGCGGCGGCGTGCCGGTCCGCACAGCGGGCACGTTCGCCTGGCGCTGGCCGGCAGTGCCGGCCAGCTGCGGTACCGCGGCGCCGCCTGCCGTCCTGGCCGCCGAGCCAGGCCGCGCGTCGCCCAGGCGCACCGCGCCGGCGTCGCCAGAGGCGGTGTTGCCGTCGAAAAATTTGGAGAGATTGCCGGCGTCGGCGCCGCGCATCGAGGCGGCGGTGCGGTCCAGCGAAGCGTTCAATTCAGCCCTGGGGCTTGCCGCGGACTTGTCGCCGCCGGCGGCGGCCTGGGCCTGGCTGCGCAGGCCGTTGGGGGCGCGGAGGGCGCGCAGGTCGGCTATCGCGGCGGGGGTGAGATGCGCGGTCAGCGCCCGCGCGTCAGCGTCGGTCAGGCCCTCGGCCTCGGCCTTGCGCAGCAGGGCGCGGGTGTCGGCCAGCTTGCGCTCCAGGGCCGCGGCCTTGGCAGACCCCAGCCAGAGCTTTATGGTTTTGATATCGTCGGGCGTGGTGCGGGCGGTGAAATCGCGCAGGGCGCGAATGTCCCATTTGGCCAGGGCCGCGGCATAGTGCCGGGCCACCGCTTCCTGGCGCCGTAATGCGGGCTCGCCGGCCTCGGCCAGGAGCCGGGCCTGCAGCGCGGGCGCGAGCGCAGCCCAGGTATCGGGCGTCTGCGACTGCTGCTCGGTGAAGAATTTGAACTGCGGCAGGAATTCCTTCTGCCCCCAAAGCACGGCCTCCTGGGCGGAGGCGGCTCCGGCCAGGCCCAGCGCGAGGGCGGCAAAAAGGAAGCGTAAAGTCTTCATAGACGCGAATATAGTCTACACTATCTTATTGACTTGTCAAGGGCCGCTAGGCCGCGGGCGGCGGCGGGGCCGCCTTGGCGTAGATGGCCCGCACGCAGTCGGCGTAGGGCTTGCGTTTCTCGGGGGTGAAGTCGCGGTAAACCAGCTCCACCGCGCGGCCCGCGCCGAACATGGCGTGGTCTATCGGGAACAGGGGCTCCGTCCCGGGCGGGAGGAACTCCTTCTTTATTTCCATGCGCAGGCCCCAGCCGGCGAGCAGCGCCAGGCAGTAGACCCATTTCTGGGTGGCGTGGTTGTAGATCTTGAGCACCGGCCCCGGGTTCTTGGCGGTGTTGGGCTTCATCTCCCAGGTCTGGCCGGGGACGTCGCCGGCGGCGGCCATCAGCTCGGCCCAGAACTCGCGGAAGGCCTCTGCCGACTTGGGATAGCGCGCGCCGATATGGTGCACGAACTTGTCGAACTCCTCGCGGATCAGCGCCGGGTCGGTCTTGATGACCTTGGCCCGCTCGCGGTTCTCCTCGTCGAGCTTGAGACGGGTGACCAGCGGCAGCAGCGCGGCTGTTTCCTGTTCGTTCGCCGGGGCCAGGTACTGCGCCTTGAAGGTCATGCGCTCGCCGGCCTGCGGCTGCACGGTAATGTTGTCGCCGGCGACTTTCACCACCACGCCGAGGGCCTTGTTGATGGTATTGCGCACCGGCGCGTAGAGCTCGTAAGTTTTTGTATCCATGATCACCCCTATAATTCTACAACAGCGGCGCCCTTTTTTACAGCGGAAACTTGCCTATCGAGGCTTCGCCTCGATAAATTTTGCTGCCGGTTCTTCCCGACAGGCCCTTGTCGGCATCGCCTGCTATGCTATTTACGGGAGCAAACCGGGAAAGGGGGACTGACTTATGAACGGAGCTGGGACCATACAGGACATGCCGCGGGTGGAACGGCCGCGCGAAAAGATGATGCGCTACGGCCCGGAGAAGCTGGCCGAAGAGGAGCTGCTGGCCGTGCTGCTGCGCACGGGGCTCAAGGGCAAGAACGTGCTGGAGCTGGCCGGCGACCTGCTGCGCAAGTTCGGCCACGCCGACCTGGCCAAAGCCGGCTTCGCCGAGCTGAAGGCCGCGCACGGGCTGGGCCCGGCCCGCGCCTGCGAGATCCTGGCCGCCTTCGAGCTGGGCCGCCGCTATCTCAACGGCAAGAAGGCCGGCATCTACCTAAAGCCGCGCGACATCTGGGAGGAACTGCGGGATATCCGCGACCAGAAGAAGGAGCACTTCGTCGTGTTCTACCTGGACACGCGCAACCAGGAGATCAAGCGCGACATAGTCTCCATCGGCACGCTGAACTACAACCTGGTGCACCCGCGCGAGGTGTTCGAGCCGGCGGTGAAGAACCTGGCCGCGAGCGTGATAGTGGCGCACAACCACCCGTCGGGCTGCCTGGAGCCGTCGGACGAAGACCTCTCGCTCACCAAGCGCCTGGCCCAGGCCGGCAAGTTGCTGGGCATAGAGCTGCTGGACCACGTGATAGTGACGCGGGAGGGCTTCATGAGCTTCAAGCAGAAGGGGCTGCTGTAGTGGGCCCAAGGGCCTATTGCGCGCGGGGTCCTTGGCCGCTTACGGGGTCAAGGGCCGGGGGCTATACTAGAGTTGAGGCCCCTTATGAAAAACATCATCCTCACGGCGGCGATAATGGCGGTTGGCGCGGGCGCGGCGTCGGCCGATGTCGGCGCGGCCGGATTCGATGCCCTGGCCCGGTCGGTAATGACCGGCGGGGCGCGGGCGGCGGTGGCCGTTCCGGAGATCCCGTCGCCGTCCTTCGCCGGGGAAAAGGCGCCTAAGACTTTCGCGGATCATGAATACGACGCCGCAGCCGGCGCCGCGCTGGGAGCAGCCGCGGCGAAAGGCAATCTGGGCGCTTTTTACGGCAAGTGCTACGAATACGTCTCCTACCACATGGAAGCCGCCGGTGTGATAAGGCCGGAGCAGTGGGAGCAGCTAAAGATAGGCCCCGACTTCGCTTACGAATTCGCCGACTGGGCCGTCGCCAATCCCGAGGCCATGCGCCGCGAGCTGAAGCTGGTGAAACTTCCCACGCCCGCCGATAAGCTGGCCGTTCCCGTGGGCGCCATAATCGTTTACGAGCGCGGCGCCTGCGGCTTCAGCAAGCGCGCCGGCCACATAGAGGTCGTTACCAAAGCCGACTGGGCCTGCTCGGACGGCTGCGAAAGCCTGGACCAGGCCTGCTTCGAGGACCCCTCGGTCAGCGCGCGCATACACGTACTGATCCCCGTAAAATAAACCGGCCCGGCCGCGTCGGCCCGGAGCAAAAGCGAACCGCGCGCCTCTGGCCCGCCGCTGGTTTCTCCGCGCGGGCGCGTTTTGCTATTATCCTTTAGGGTTTAATCCGCACTCTTTTATATGGATGGCAATACTATGGATCAACAGACGCTGCGCCTGCTGTCGCCTTTGGACGGGGAAATAATACCTCTCGCCGATGTGCCCGACCCGGTTTTTGCCCAGCGCATCGTCGGCGACGGGGTGTCGGTTGACCCTACCAGCGCGGTGGTGCTGGCGCCCTGCGCGGGCGAGATCATACACACACACCCGGCCGGCCACGCCTTCACCCTGCGCAGCGTGGAGGGCGTGGAACTGATGATCCACGTGGGCGTGGACACCGTGCAGCTCAAAGGCGAAGGGTTTAAACTGAAGGTCCGCGCGGGAGACCGTGTGAAGGCCGGGCAGCCGCTGCTGGAGTTCGACGCCGACCTGGTGGCCACCAAAGCCCGCAGCCTGATGACTCAGGTGCTGGCGGTGAACATGGACCTTATCTCCGCCGTGAAACACCCCGCCGGCAAGGTGCGGGCGGGACGCGACGTGCTGCTGGAGCTGCTGCTTAAGGCGAAAGAGGGCGCGAGCGCCAAAAAGAGCGCCGGCGGGCCGGTAGCCTCCGGCGAACTGACCGTAGCCAATCCCACCGGTTTTCACGCCAGGCCCGCGGCGGTGCTGGCGCAGGAAGCCAAGCGCTTTGCCGGCACGGTACGCCTGCGCTGCGGCGGCGGCGTAGCCAACGCCAAGAGCCTGGTCTCTATCATGACCCTGAACATCGGTTTCGGGGACAAGCTGGTGCTGGAAGCCGAGGGGCCTGGCGCCGCCGAGGCCCTGGCCGCGCTTTCCGCGGTGGTGACAAAAGTTCTGGACGCGCCCGGCGCAGAGGCCGCGCCCGTGCCCGCTCCCGCGGCGCCGCGGGCCAGCCGTGGCCCGCGCGTGCTGGCCGGCGTCTGCGCCTCTCCCGGCATAGCCGTGGGCGCGGCCTTCCAATCCCGCCAGGACCAGGTGGAGGCGGCCGAGGCGAAGGAAGAGCCGGCCGCCGCAAGACCCCGCCTGGCGGCGGCCATAGAGGCCGCCAAGGCCGAGCTCGAAGTGCTTCTTTCCAGGCTGTCGGCCGAGGGCGCCGCCGAGCAGGCTGCCGTTTTCGGCGCGCACCGCGAACTGCTGGAGGATCCGGAGCTGCTGGACCTGGCCGAGGGCGGCGTCGCCAAGGGCGCCGGGGCCGTGGCCGCCTGGCGCGGCGCTTACCAGGAATACGCGCGCAATCTCAGCCGGCTCGACAATAAGCTGCTGGCCGGCCGCGCCGTGGACATTCGCGACGTGGGCGCCAGGGTGCTGCGGCTCGTAGCCGGCGTTTCCCTTAAACAGCGGGAACTGCCGGCCGGATGTATCTTGCTGGCCGACGAACTGACCCCTTCCGACATAGCCGGGCTGGACCGCGCAAAAGTCGCCGGCCTGGCCACCGTGGGCGGCGGCGCGTCCTCGCACGTGGCCATCTTCTGCCGCGCCGCCGGGCTGCCCGCCATAGCGGCCGCCCCCGCGGCCATACTCGATATCAAAGACGGGGAGCAGTTGGTGCTCGACGCCGATAACGGCGAACTCCGGCTCAGGCCGGAGCCGGCCGAGCTGGCCGCGGCCTCCGGCCGCCAGGCGGCGGGCGCCCTCCGGCGCGAGGCCGCCGTCTCCGCCTCCGCGCAGCCGGCGAGAACCAAAGACGGCAAGCACGTGCATGTGCTGGCCAACGTGGGCAGCGCCGCCGACGCGCTCGAAGCCGCGGGGCTGGGCGCCGAGGGCGTCGGGCTCTGCCGCAGCGAGTTCCTGTTCCTCGACCGCCCCTCGGCGCCGGGCGAGGAGGAGCAGCTGGCCGCTTACGCCGCCGTGGCCAAGGTTTTTCCGGGCAAGGAAGTCATCATCCGCGTGCTGGACGTGGGCGGCGACAAGCATTTGCCCTACCTGCAGCTCGCCAAAGAGGAGAACCCTTTCCTCGGCGAGCGGGGCGTGCGGCTGCTGCTGGCGCGCCCCGAGCTGCTGCGCGCGCAGCTGCGGGCGCTGCTGCGGGCCTACCGCGGCGCGCCCGGCCTGAAGGTCATGTTCCCGATGGTGTCCGAAGTGGACGAGTTCCGCGAAGCTAAAGCCGCGCTGGACCGCGAGGCGCTGGCGCTGGGTCTCCCCGCGCCGAAGTGCGGCGTGATGATAGAGGTCCCTTCCGCGGCGCTGCTGAGCGCCCACCTGGCCAAAGAGGCCGATTTCTTCTCCATCGGCACCAACGACCTGTCGCAGTACACGCTGGCCATGGACCGAGGCAACCCCAAGCTGGCGGGCCGGGCCTGGGCCGGCGACCCGTCGGTGCTGAGGATGATAGACCTGACAGTGAAAGGCGCCCGCGTCCACAACAGGACCGTGGGCGTCTGCGGCGGCGCAGCGGGTGACCCGCAGCTGGTGCCGCTGCTGCTGGGGCTCGGCGTGGACGAACTGAGCGCGCCGCCGCCGGCGGTGCCGCTCATCAAGGCGGCAGTGCGGGAACTGGACCTGGCCGCCTGCCAGGCGCTCGCCGCGCGGGCGCTGGCGCTGGGCACGGCCGCCGAAGTCAGGGCGCTGCTTGCCGGGAAGGTGAAGTAATATGAACAAACTTAAAGACCTCTTCAAGAACGCGTTCGGCCTGTTGCAGAAGATCGGCAAGTCCCTGATGCTGCCCGTGGCCATCCTGCCCGTGGCCGGCATTCTGCTCGGCGTAGGCAGCGCGGGCTTCACCTGGATGCCCGAGCTGCTCTCGTCCATCATGAAGGACGCCGGCGGCGTGATCTTCGGCAACCTGCCGCTCTTCTTCGCCATCGGCGTGGCGCTGGGCATGACCGAGAACGACGGCGTGGCGTCCATGTCGGCCGTGGTCGGCTACGTGGTGATGCTGGCGACCATGGGCCTGCTGGCCGGGCGGCACGGCGTGGAAGTCAAGTCGATCATGGGCATCAGCTCCATAGACACCGGCGTCTTCGGCGGTATCCTGATAGGTTCCATCGCCGCCTGGCTGTTCAAGCGCTATTACCGCATTCAGCTGCCCCCTTACCTGGGCTTCTTCTCCGGCAAGCGCTTCGTCCCTATCGTCACGGCCTTCACCGCCGTCTTCGTCGGGGCCCTGCTCAGCTACGCCTGGCCGCCGGTGGGCAAGGCTATCCGCGTCTTCTCGGAATACGCGGCTTACGGCAACCCGCTGCTCTCGGTGGGCGTCTACGGCTTCGTCGAGCGCCTGCTTATCCCGTTCGGCCTGCACCATATCTGGAACGTGCCGTTCTTCTTCGAGATAGGCAGCTTCGTCAATGCCGCCGGCGCGACCGTGCACGGCGACATCACCCGCTTCTTCGCCGGGGACCCGGAGGCGGGCATATTGGGCGGAGCTTACCTGTTCAAGATGTGGGGCCTGCCCGCGGCGGCTATTGCGATGTGGCATGCCGCCAGGCCGGAGAACCGCGTGCGCATAGGCGGCATCATGGTCTCGGCGGCGCTCACCTCGTTCCTGACCGGCATCACCGAGCCCATAGAGTTCTCGTTCATGTTCGTGGCTCCCGTGCTCTACGGCATACACGCGGCGCTCGCCGCCTGCTCGCAGATCACCTTCGCGCTGCTGGGCGCCAAGCTGGGCTTCACCTTCTCGCACGGCTTCATAGACTTCGTCCTGTACTACGCCAAGGACACGCGGCCCGGGCTGGTGCTGGTGCTGGGCCCGGTCTACGCCATGATCTATTACGGCCTGTTCCGCTGGGCCATAGCCAAATTCGACCTGAAGACGCCCGGCCGCGAGGCGGCCGAGACCGGCGCCGCCGACGCCGCGGCCGGCGAGGATTCCTTCTCCCGCAGGCTGGTGCTGGCCTTCGGGGGCCGGGCCAACATACAGAGCCTGGACGCCTGCATCACCAGGCTTCGCGTGGCCGTGGCCGACCCCGCCCGCGTCGACAGGGCCGCCCTGAAGGCGCTGGGCTGCGCCGGGGTGATGATGTCCGGCAACGGCGTGCAGGCCGTGTTCGGCACCCGCTCCGAGAACCTCAAGACCGACCTGGAGATCTACCTGAGGACGGCCGGCGCCGAGGCCGACGGTCCGGCTCCGGCCGCCGCTGCGAGCCCCGCTGCCGGGACGGCCGCGCCAGCCGCCGCTCCCGTCCTCTCCGGCGCAGACCTGGACAAAGCCGCAGCCGGCCTGCTGGCCGCTCTGGGCGGTCGCGGCAATTTGAGACACGTGGAAGCCTGCGCCCATACCCGCCTGCGCGCGCAGCTGATAGACCCCAAGCTGCTAGACGAGGCCGCGCTGGCCGCCGCCGGGGCTTACGGCGTAATGCGCCACCCCGGGGAGATAATACATATCCTGGTAGGCCCCGCCGCCGCGGATTACGCGGCCAGGCTGAGCAAGGCCTAGCCGGCTGGCGCAATGCCGGAACTTAGCTTCCCCAAAGGCTTCATCTGGGGCTCGGCCACTTCGGCCCTGCAGATAGAAGGCGCCACGGCCGAGGACGGCCGCGGGCCTTCGGTCTGGGACGAGTTCTGCCGCGCGCATCCCGAAAAAATATACGGCGGGGCGACGCCCGAGCCGGCCTGCGGCCACTACGCCCGCTGGCGCGAGGACGTCTCCCTGATCCGTGAGCTGGGCCATAACGGCTACCGGCTCTCCATCTCCTGGCCCCGCCTTTTCCCCGGCGGCGGCGCGCGCCTCAACGAGCCCGGCGCTGCTTTTTACGACCGGCTCTTCGACGCCCTGCTGGCCGCCGGCGTAGAGCCCAATGTCACCCTGTACCATTGGGACCTGCCGCAGGAACTGGGGGAGAAAGGGGGCTGGGAAAACCCGGACACGGCGCTGCGCTTTGCCGACTACGCGCGGGCCTGCTTCAGGCGCTATGGCGACCGGGTGAAGCTCTGGGCCACGCTCAACGAGCCCGCCTGGACCGTGCTTAACGGCTATGTCACCGGCCTGCACCCGCCGTGCAGACCGCGGGATTACGCCGGCGCGCTGCGCGCGGCCCAGGGCCTGCTGCGCGGCCACGCCCTGGCGGCGGCGGCCTGCGGCCAGGAGCGCCCCGGCACGAAGGCAGGCATAGTGCTGAACATGTCCCGCATTCACCCGGCCACGCCTTCGGACGCCGACGCGGCGGCCGCGGCCCTGGCCGACGGCATGATCAACCGCTGGTTCAGCGACGCGGTGATAAAAGGCCGCTTTCCCGAAGATATCCGCGGCTATTACGCTAAAGCGGGCCTGCTGCCGGCGGGGCTGGAAGAGACCGAAGCCCTGCTGCGAGCCGTCCCCTTGGGCTTCATCGGCGTCAATTATTATTACCCGCATTACGCCAGCGCCGACGCGCCGGCTACCAATTTTCATCTTAACACTTCGGGCCGGGCCGAAGAGGATTGCCAGTTCTCTATAAAGGGCCTCTTCAGGTTCGTAAAGAACCCGAAGGGGCGTTTTACCAGGTGGGGCTGGGAGATAGACCCCGAGGGCCTGCACGACCTGCTGCTGCGCGTGCACCAGGCCAGCCCCGGCCTGCCCATCTATGTCACCGAGAACGGCCTGGGCAGGGTGGAAGAACTGGAAGACGGCACAGTCGACGACCAGGAACGCATAGATTTCGTGCGGGAACATCTGCGCTCGGTGCACAGGGCCATAGCGGCCGGCGCGGACGTGCGCGGCTACTATATGTGGTCCCTGATGGATAATTTTTCATGGATCAACGGCTATAAGAAACGCTACGGTTTCCTCTACGTGGACAGGGCTACGCTCGAGCGGCACAAGAAGAAGAGCGCGCTGTGGTTCAAGGCGGCGGCGCTGGCCAACGCTATTTAGATCGCGGCAGTCTTCAAACTCAACGGAGGCGGTATGAAAAATTACATGAGCAGTGCGGCGCTGATATTTTTGCTGGCGGCCAGCCCGGCTTTCGGGGCCGAAGTTCCGCTCTATAAGGACGCCAAGGCCGCCCCGGCCGCGCGCGCGGCCGACCTGCTGGGCAGGATGACCGTGGAGGAAAAATTCGGCCAGCTGCAGCAGCTCGACGGCCTGTGGGAGGGCAACTACCGCGAGGAGCACCTTGCGCTAGCGCGCGAGGGGCGCCTGGGCTCCACGCTCAACGTCCGCACGGCGCCCTTCGCCAACACGCTGCAGAAAGAAGCCGTGGAGAGATCCCGCCTGGGCATCCCGGTGCTGTTCGCCTTTGACGTGATACACGGTTACCGCACCATCTTCCCCGTGCCGCTGGGCGAGAGCGCGCAGTGGGAGCCGCAGCTGGCCGAGGCCGCCGCCTCCGCCGCGGCCGAAGAGGCTTACTCGGTAGGCCTGAAGTGGACCTTCGCCCCGATGGTGGACATAGCGCGCGACCCGCGCTGGGGGCGCATAGTCGAGGGCTCAGGCGAGGACGCCTACCTGGGCTCTAAACTTGCCGCCGCCCGCGTGCGCGGCTTCCAGGGCGCCGACTACGGCGCGCCCTGGAAAGTGATGGCCTGCGCCAAGCACTGGGTCGGCTACGGCGCCGCCGAGGCCGGCCGTGACTACAACAGCACCGACATCTCCGAGTCGGCGCTGCGCAATGTCTATTTTCCGCCGTTCAAGGCGGCCGTCGACGCTGGCGTAGTCACTTTTATGACCGCTTTCAACGACCTCAACGGCGTGCCGTCCACCGCCAATAAGCGCAATATCTCCGGCGTGCTGCGGGGCGAATGGGGCTTCAAGGGCTTCGTGGTCAGCGACTATACCTCGGTGAAGGAGCTTATCCTGCACGGGCTGGCCGCCGACGGCGAGGACGCCGCGGTGAAAGCCCTCTCCGCCGGGGTGGATATGGAGATGGTCAGCACGCTGTACCGGGAGACCGGCCCGGCCGCGCTGGCCGCGGGCAAAATTTCACAGGCCGACCTGGACGCCAGCGTGCTGCGGGTGCTGGAGCTGAAATTCCGCGCGGGGATCTTCGAGAACCCCTATATAGACCCGGCGCTGGAGGCGAAGACGCTGAAGACTCCCGAAAAGCTGGCCCTGGCCTTGAACGCGGCCCTTAATTCCATGGTGCTGCTGAAGAACGAGGGCGCGCTGCTGCCGCTGTCCCCCGGAATTAAAAAGGTGGCGGTGATAGGCGCCCTGGCCGACAGCCGCGCCGACATGCTCGGCTCCTGGTCCGCCGACGGCAAGCCCGCCGACGCCGTCACGCTGCTCGAAGGCATAAGGGCCGTGGCGCCTGGCGCCAGCTTAGTCTATTCCAGCGGCGCCTTCGCCGGCGCCGCTGACAAGGACCTGGACCGGGCCGTGGCCGAGGCCGCCAAGGCCGACGTGATCATAGCGGCGGTGGGGGAAACCTTCGACCTGTCAGGCGAGGCCGCGTCCAGGGTTTCGCTGGCCCTGCCCGGCCGGCAGCTCGAGCTGCTGGAGCGGCTGAAGAAGACGGACAAGCCCGTGGTGGCCGTGGTCTTCAACGGCCGCCCGCTGGAACTCGGCTGGCTGAACGACAACCTGCCGGCCATACTCGAAGCCTGGCAGCCCGGCACCCAGGGAGGGCTGGCCGTGGCGCAGACTTTGTTCGGTCTTGCCAACCCCGGCGGCAAGCTGCCGATAACTTTCCCGCGTTCCGTGGGCCAGGTGCCGATCTATTACGGCCACCGCAATACCGGCCGCCCGCCGGACGCCAAAGAAAAGTATACCTCCAAGTACATAGATTCCTCTTTCGAGCCGCTCTATCCCTTCGGCTACGGGCTCAGCTACAGCTCGTTCTCTTTCTCCGGCCTGGAGGTCTCGCCGGCTGTGATAGCGCCCGGCGGGAAGGCGCAGGTCAGCTTCGAGATTAAAAATATCTCGCGGCGCGCCGGCAGCGAGGTGGCGCAGCTCTACATCAGGGACGAGGCCGGCTCGGAGACGCGGCCCGTGCGCGAGCTGAAGGGCTTTCAGCGCGTGACCCTCGCCCCCGGCGAGGCGCGCCGGCTGATCTTCGAACTGGGCCCCGAAGAACTGGGCTGGTATTATGCCGGCGGCTACGCGGTGGAGCCAGGGCGCTTCAAGATCTACGCCGGCAATTCTTCCGCCGGCGGGCTGGAGGGAGTTTTAGAGGTTAAGCCGTGACCGTAAAACTGCCGCGCCTGCTGCTGGCGGCCGCGTTCGCGGCTCTTTCAGCCTGTTCGGCCCAGGTACGGCCGCCCACCGGCGCGGCTCTGCTCCCGGCGGACGAGGCCTTTCTTGAGGATTTGTCGCACCGCTCCTTCAGCTACTTCACCGAGCAGTCCGACCCGGGCACCGGCCTGGTGCTGGACCGGGCGCGGGCCGACGGGTCGCTGATGGACGAGGGGCACCGCTACATAGCCAGCTCCGCCTCCACCGGCTTCGGGCTTACGGCCTACTGCATAGCCGCCGAGCGCGGCTGGCTGCCGCGGGCCGAGGCAGCCGCCCGGGCCCGCCGGGCGCTGGAGTTCTTCGCCGATAAAGCGGCCCACGAGCGCGGCTGGTTCTACCACTGGCTGGATTCCCGCACCGGCGAGCGGGCCTGGAACAGCGAGATCTCCTCCATAGATACCGCCCTGCTGATGGGCGGCGTGCTGTCCGCCAAGCAATGCTTCAGCGGTTACCCTGAGATAGGCGCGCTCGCCGACAAGATCTACTCGCGCCTGGATTTCCCCTGGATGCTCAACGGCGACCCCGGCATGCTTTCGCATGGCTGGAAGCCGGAGAGCGGCTTTCTCAAGTCCCGCTGGGATACGCATGCCGAGGCCATGCTGCTCTACCTTCTGGGCCTGGGCTCGCCCACGGCGCCGCTGCCGCCGGCCTCCTGGCGCTCCTGGGCGCGGCCTGTCGTGGAATACAAAGGGCTTAAGTACATAAGCGGCGCGCCGCCGCTCTTTATCCACCAGTATTCCCATGCCTGGGTGGATTTCCGGAACACGCTGGACGGCGGCACGGACTGGTTTGAGAACTCGGTCCTCGCTACCCGGGCCAACCGCGCCATGTGTGGCGACCTGGCCGCGCGTTTCCCCGGCTACGGGCCTGAGCTGTGGGGCATCACCGCCTCAGACGGGCCTTCCGGCTATTTTGCCTGGGGCGGGCCGCCCGCCACCCCGGACATAGACGGCACCGTGGTGCCCTGCGGCCCCGGCGGTTCCCTGATGCTCACCCCCGGCCTTGCCCTGCCGGCGCTGAAGGCCATGCGGGCCTACGGCGGGGGCAAGGTGTACGGGCGCTACGGCTTCGCGGACGCTTTCAACCCGACCACGGGCTGGGTCAATCCGGACGTGATAGGCATAGACGTCGGCATCACCCTGTTGAGCGCCGAGAACCTGCGCAGCGGCGCGGTCTGGCGCTGGTTCATGGCCAATAAAGAGATCGGGAACGCGATGAACGCGGCCGGCATAAAACCGGCCGGTCCCGCGCCGGCCCGCTGACCGTACGGCTTAACGCCGCGCCGCCTCCCGTCGGGCTATTGGCCCGGCGGGAGGCCTTTTTTATATCCTATACGCAGTACTGAATTTTTGGAGGCTGTAAATGAGCGACGCATACGTATCTAAAATAGCGGGTGAGTTGGGCATTAACGCCGCCGGCGTGGCCGCGGTCATAGCCCTGTTCAAAGAAGACGCTACCATCCCTTTCATCTCCCGCTACCGCAAGGAAGCCACCGGCAACCTCGACGAGGTGGCCATCGGCAAGATACAAGAGCGCCTGGAGCAGCTCAAAGAGCTGGACACGCGCCGCGAGGCCATATTGAAGTCGCTCACCGAGCGCAATTTGCTCACGCCCGAACTCAAGGCCAAAATAGAGGCCGCCGAAGTCCTCTCCAAACTGGAAGACATTTACCTGCCCTTCCGCCCCAAGCGCCGCACCCGCGCCACCATAGCCAAGGAGAAAGGCCTGGAGCCGCTGGCCGACCAGATCTACGCGCAGGGCAGCGAAGCCCCCTCCGCGCTGGCCGTGCCCTTTATCAGCGAGGAGAAAGGCGTGAAGACCGCCGAGGAGGCCCTGGCCGGCGCGCGCGACATCATAGCCGAGCGCGTCAGCGAAGACGAGGCCGCCCGCGCCCGGCTGCGCGCCCTGTTCGCCCAGAAAGGCATCTTCCATTCCAAGGTGCTGACCGGCAAAGAGGCCGAGGGCGCGAAGTTCAAGGACTATTTCGACTGGAAAGAGCCCGCCGTCAAGGCGCCGTCGCACCGGATACTCGCCATGCGCCGCGGCGAGACCGAGGGCTTTCTCTCCATGCGCATAGAGGTGGAGGCCGAAGAGGCCATAGCCCTGCTGCAGCCCCTGTTCGTCAAGAACGGGAGCGCCTGCGGCGCGCAGGTCAAAGAGGCCGTGACCGATTCCTACAACCGCCTGCTGGCGCTGTCCATGGAGGGCGAGGCGCGGCTGGAGACCAAGAAGCGCGCCGACGCCGAGGCTATCGGGGTCTTCGCCCGCAACCTGCGCGAGATCCTGATGAGCTCGCCGCTCGGCCACAAGAATATCCTCGCGCTCGACCCCGGCTTCCGCACCGGCTGCAAGCTGGTCTGCCTGGACAATAACGGCAAGCTCATCCACGACGACGTGATCTACCCGCATACCGGAGACGGACAGGCCTCCGCCGCGGCCGAGAAGGTCAAGAAGCTGGCGGCGCAGTTCAAGACCGAGGTCATCGCCATCGGCAACGGCACCGCCGGCCGCGAGACCGAGGAGTTCGCCCGCGGCCTCAAGCTCGCCGGCGTGATCATAGTAATGGTCAACGAGAGCGGCGCTTCGGTCTACTCCGCCTCCGAAGTGGCCCGCAACGAGTTCCCCGACAAGGACGTCACCGTGCGCGGCGCCGTGTCCATAGGCCGCCGGCTGATGGACCCGCTCGCGGAGCTCGTGAAAATAGATCCCAAATCCATCGGCGTCGGGCAGTACCAGCACGACGTTGACCAGGGCGGCCTGAAGAAGAGCCTGGACGCCACCGTGGAGAGCTGCGTCAACAGCGTGGGCGTGGAAGTGAACACCGCCAGCCGCGAGCTGCTGTCCTACGTCTCCGGTCTCAACGCCGCGCTCGCAAAGAATATAGTGGAGTTCCGCAACGAGAACGGAGCTTTCCCGTCGCGCGCCGCGCTTAAGAAAGTGCCGCGCCTCGGGCCCAAGGCCTTCGAGCAGGCGGCCGGCTTCCTGCGGCTTTCGGCCGGCAAGAACCCGCTGGACGCCAGCGCCGTGCACCCCGAGCGCTACGAGATAGTGGAAAAGATGGCCGGGGACCTGGGCTGCAAGGTGGCCGACCTGATAGCCAGCGCCGAGCTGCGCGCGAAGATAGACATTAAGAAATACATCTCCGACGGCGTGGGCGAGCCCACCCTGAAGGACATCCTGGCCGAGCTGGCCAAGCCCGGCCGCGACCCGCGCAAGCAGTTCGAGGCTTTCGTCTTCGGCGAAGCGCAGAAGATAGGCGACCTCAAGCCCGGCGACAAGCTGCCCGGCATAGTCACCAATGTGGCCGCCTTCGGCGCCTTCGTGGACATTGGCGTGCACCAGGACGGCCTGGTGCATGTGAGCGAGCTGGCCGACCGCTACGTGCAGGACCCGTCCACGGTGGTGAAAGTGGGGGCTCGGGTGAGCGTGACCGTGATAGACGTGGACCTGCCGCGCAACCGCATCGCCCTGTCCATGAAATCCAACCCGGTGGTAGGCCCCCGCGAGAGCCGCGGCCCCCGCCAGGAGCCGGCGCAGGCCCAGGCCGGCCCGCGCCCCGGTTTCGACCGCAACCGCCGCCCGGACAACCGCCCGCGCCGCGAGGAAGCCCCCGCGGGCTCCATGGCGGAGGCCCTCAAGGCCTTCATGGAAAAGCGCCGCAACTAGCGCTTATCTTCCCCAAAATAAAGGACCCCGCACCCCGCGGGGTTCTTTATTTTAAGGCGCCGCCTTTGAGGGAGGAGACCAAAGGGCCCAGAAGCGGGTAGGCCTTTATAGCGGAAAAAACTGCCTCTTAGGCACTTTCTGAAAAGGGCCCCATGCCGTAAACTATAGTCATGAAGAAAATATTTTTCGCCCTGGCAGCGGTAGCGGGTTTCAGCACGGCGGCTTTCGCCGGTGACTTCAACCTCAATAACCTGAGCGTCTCGGACCTGAGGGCTTCCCAGGAAGACCTGCAGGCCGCGCCCGCCCCGGCTCAGCCCGAGCTGCTGGGTATGGACCGCTCGCCCAACCAGGCCGCCCCGGTGCTGGACCTGACCATAAAGCTGCCCTTCCTCTCCCTGAGCTCCCGCCTGAAGGAGCTGCCCGGCATAAAGATGCAGCCCATCAACCCCGGCGCCCCCATCCTCTTCAAGCAGGGCGAGAACATAGCCTTTACCAACGTGGCCGTGGACTATAACGGCATAGAGGTGGAGCCCACCCTGCTCATCAAGCCCGTTTTTGAGGGCGAGAACCGCCTCTCCATAAAGGTAGTAAAGGTAGAGGCCGACATAGCCTTCGGCCCCAACAAGGCCCTGCCCCAGCAGCTGGACAAGGACGGCCTGATGGAAATGGTGATGACCAACCTCACCACCGGCATGCTCGAGAGCATGGACGAGGCCTTCGCCAAGAACAAAGTGCCGCTGCGCGCCAAGGACGTGCTGACCTTCAGCTACGACCGCCGCAGCTGGACCCTGCGCGCCAGCGTGAACCCCAATTTCATCGCGCCGCTGATGCCCAACCTCATCAGCAACGTCAGCCTGCGCAACTTCACCTTCGACGCCGAGGGTTTCGCCCTCAGCGTGAAGTCCGGCTCGGTGCCCGCGGCCCAGCTGCCCGGCTATAACCTGGCGCTGTCCGACGGCCTGCTGGACAACTTCATCGCCCAGTTCACCAAGCAGGGCGATTTCGAGTTCCACCCCAAGGGCCACGAGGGTGGGCTGAAGTTCCGTGCTGACGGCCGCCTGGAACTGGCCGGCAAGATCTACGCCCGCGACGTGTTCGGCAAGCCCAACGTCTACTTCAAGGCCACCATTCTCCCCGAGCTCATCGGCCCCAACACCCTGCGGGTGAAGGTCGAGCGCGTGGATGTGGACCAGGCCTACGGCATCGGCATCCCCGGCTTCATCAACAACTGGATACAGGGCAAGGTCATCCGCTCCATCACCGAGACCCTGA
>MGUG01000027.1 GCA_001799845.1 Elusimicrobia bacterium GWC2_64_44
TTGCCGATGAACATGTCGTCGCGGATGCCGATGGCCTCGGTGAGGAACGAGATCATGTTGGCGGTCTCGCGCACGGTCTCGCCGTGGGCGATCTGGGACTTCCCCTCGTCGAGGTCCTGCACCGCGAGGCCGAGCAGGTTGCAGGCGCTCGAGAACGAGAAGCGCGTGCGGGTGGAGTTGTCGCGGAAGTTGGATACGGCCAGGCCGGTCTTGAACATGGTCGCGTCTATGTTCTGCGCGTGCATCTCCTTCAAGATCTCGGCGATCTTGAGCACCGCGTGGATCTCGGCGTCGTTCTTCTGCCAGGTCAGCAGGAAGTCCTTGTGGTAGAGGTCGGCGTTGAGCTTCTCGAGCTCGGCGATAGCGGTCTTGATATCCATGGTTTTCTCCTGTGTAAGTGTAGTCATTTAATTCTTCCTGTAGACCTGCGTGAACAGCGCATAGAAGGCCGCGGCCTTCACGAGGTGGTCCACCGGCACCTGGTCGTTGACCGAGTGCGCGAATTTCTCGTTGGCGGGCCCGAAGCCGATGGTCGGAATGCCGAACATGCCCATCGTGGCGATGCCGTTGGTGGAGAAGGTCCACTTGTCCACGAGCGGCGCCTTGCCGAAGGCGTTCTCAAAGGTCTTCACGCCGGCCTTGCAGACGGGGTGGCTCTCTTCGAGCACCCAGGTCGGGTAGTACTTCTCCGTCGGGTACTTGAGGCCCGTGTAGCTGGGGGTGTCGTAGCGCAGCACCTCCACCTTGAACTCGGAGGGCTTGAGGCCGGTGCGCTTCACGGCGTCGGTCACCTGCTTGACGGCCAGGGCCTTGGTCTCGCCCTTGGTCAGGCGGCGGTCAAGGTGGATGTAGCTCTGGTTGGGCACCGCGCACAGCGACGGGGTCTTGCAGTCGATGTAGCTGATGGTGACCGTGCCCTTGCCGAGGAACTTGTCGCCCTTCAGGCGGGTATTGAGCTTCTCGATCTCGTTGGCCACCTTGGCCATCATGTACACGGCGTTCTTGCCGCGCTCGGGGGCCGAGCCGTGGCAGGACACTCCGTAGGTGGTCACAGCTATCTCCATGCGGCCGCGGTGGCCGCGGTAGATGTTGAGGTTGGTGGGCTCGGTGATGATAACGCAGTCCGGGCGCAGCTTGTCCTCTTTATAGATGTACTGCCAGCACAGGCCGTCGCAGTCCTCTTCCTGCACGCTGCCGACGACGTAGAGGGTGAAATCCTTGTCGAGCCCCAGGTCCTTGAGGATCTTGCCGGCGTAGACCATGCTCACCATGCCGCCTTCCTGGTCGGAGGCGCCGCGCCCGTAGATGATCCCCTTATCCACTTTGCCCTTGTACGGGTTCCATTTCCATTCTTTCAGGCTGCCGATGCCGACGGTGTCGATGTGGGCGTCCATGGCGATGACGGTTTTGCCCTTGCCGATGCGGCCGATGATGTTGCCCATCGGGTCGATGGTGATCTTGTCGAAGCCGGTCTTCTGCATTTCTTTCTTGATGCGCAGGACCACGGCCTTCTCCTGGCAGCTCTCGCTGGGGATGGCGATCATGTCGCGCATGAATTTGATCATGTCAGGCTCGTACTTCTTCGCCCCGGCGTTGATCTTGCGGGAAAGTTCTTTGATGTCGACAGCAGCGGTTTTTGCCATTTTGGGTTTTACCTCGTTTAATATGTGCGCGGGCGGCCGCGGGCAGCGCCTTGCGGAGGACGGTTCGTCCGAAGGTTCATTCAATTAAATGTATTTCATAGTTCTATTGTCAAGGACTGCCGGCCCGCCCCCGCGATTAGATATAATCGAATAGCGATGAGGAAACCTCCTGCCAAGCCCGCATATTTTAATTTCCGCCGCCTGCGCGGCGGCGTGCTCGCGGTCGGCGACCTGGGCGGCTGGGCGCTGCTCACGCCCGCCGAGTTCAAGGCTTTCGCCGCGGGGCGCCTGAAGCCCGGGCGCGCGCTCGAAAAGCTGGAGGGGGCCGGCCTGATAGCCTCCCGGCTGGATTTCGACTCGCTCTCGGCCGCCTGGCGCGACTCCAACGAATACCTGGAGCGCGGCCCGGGCCTGCATATTCTGGTCCTGACGCAGAACTGCAATCACGGCTGCCTGTACTGCCAGGCCGGGTCCGGCCGCGGCGCCGGCATGAGCGCCGCCACGGCCCGCCGGGCCGTGGACCTGGCCTTCTCCTCCCCGGTGACCGGGCTGACCCTGGAGTTCCAGGGCGGCGAGCCGCTGCTGAACTGGCCGGCGCTGAAAGAGGCCGCCCTCTACGCGCGGAAAAAATCGGCGAAAACCGGCAAAGAGCTCGCGCTCGCGCTGGTCTCCAATTTCAGCCTGATGGACAAGGCGAAGGCCGCCTTCATCCTGGAGAACGACATCTCCGTCTGCACCTCCCTCGACGGCCCGGCTGACCTGCATAACGCCAACCGGCCCTTTTCCGGAGGCAACTCCCACGCCCTCGCCGAGAAGTGGATAAAGTTTTTCCAGGAGCGCCGCGGCGTGCAGCCGCCCGGCGGTCCCAGCGCCCTGCTGACGGTCACGCGCGCGTCGCTGCCCCGCGCCCGGGAGATAGTGGACGAGTACGCCCGCCTGAAACTGCCGTACGTCTTCCTGCGGCCGCTCACGCCTATGGGCCAGGCCCCGAAGCGCTGGGGCGAGATCGGCTATTCCCCCGAGGAGTTCCTGGCGTTCTACCGCGCCGCCCTCGACCGGGTGCTGGAGCTGAACCGCCGCGGTACACCCATAAAAGAGAAGACGGCCTTCCTGCTGGTTAAAAAAATACTGGGCACCCAGGACAATAAGTACGTGGACCTGCGCTGCCCGTGCGGCGCCGGGCTGGGCCAGCTGGCCTACGACGTGGACGGCGGCGTCTACACCTGCGACGAGGGCCGCATGCTGGCGCGGGACGGGGACTTCTCTTTCCGGCTGGGCGGCGTGCGGGACTCCTACGCCAAACTGATAAGTTCGGCCCCGGTCCGGGCCTGCGCCCTGGCCTCCAGCCTGGACCTGCAGCCGGCCTGCGCCCGCTGCGCGTATAAGGCCTGGTGCGGGGTCTGCCCGGCCTATAACGCCGCCGCGCAGGGCGGTTTCTGGGGCGACATGCCCGCCAACGCGCGCTGCCGGGTCCTGCTGGGGGTGTTCGACCACATCTTCGCCAGCCTTACAGATAAAGACAATTTAAAAATATTTGAAGGGTGGCTTGAAAATTAGCGTTTTATGTGGTAAAACATAGGGGCAGGTTTCCCGGCCGGCGCCGGAAAGCCGGGGGGGCTATTGTTACGCTATGAAGAAAATCATAATCGGAGTAGTAGTGCTGCTGGCGGCCGCCTTGATCGGCCTGAAATTTTTCGCTTCTAAGGAGCAGGCGGCGGTGCAGCGCCCCGCCTCCCAGGACGGCCAGCAGGAACAGCAGGGTGTGGCCCTGCCCAGCGCGGCCAAGGATTACTCGGCCGTGGCCACCGAGTCCGTCTACGTGCCTACCCAGGCCATGGGCAGCTACGAGATGTTCACGCTGCCCGCGCCCGTCATGGCCCTGAAAGGCGCCTGCGAGGGCGGCTCTCCGAAGGAGATAATGGAAGCCCACGGCAAGACCTGGGGCCACTTCACGGGCCGCCGCGCGGCTTTCGATACGAACCAGAAGCAGGAGATCTACACCTACATCGCCAGCTACTACTCCTGCCTCGCCCTGGCCCGCCAGGATATAACCACCTGCAACGAACTGCCCGGCGAAACCGAAGCCAACGGCTTCAAGATCACGCTCGACGACAGCCCGCTCGGCCTCTGCCGCGGCATGGCCGCCGACATGCTGTTCAGGGCCTACGTGGCCGGCAAGGCCAAGGACCAGCAGAACTGCCTGGCCTACATCGGCCAGTGGGAACCGACCGACCAGGGCAGGGTCTCGGCGCCCGAGTTCTGCGAGGCCGCCGCCAAGGGCCCGGAGAAATTCACCGAGTACGGCAGGGAAAAGATGCCGCAGTATTTCGGCATCGGCGAGAAGATGATGGCTTTTACCAAAAAGGTCTGCGGTTCGGACCCGGTCTGCCTCGCCAATAACGGCCTCTGGGAGGGCATCAGGACCGGCTCTCCGGGCAAGTGCCCGCCCGCCAAGGTGCCGCACTGCACGGCGCTGGCCGAGAAGAACCAGGCGCCCTGCGTTGATATAATCATGGAGATGTCGCGCCGGTACTGCGTGCATTACAAGGCCCTCGTGAAGGGCTCCGGCGGCTACATGGGCATGACGCCCGACGAAGTGAAGGAAGACCTGCGCCTCAAGGCCCAGAAAAAGGCCGAAGAGGAAAAGACGCGCAAAGAGCTGGACGTCATCACCAAGCAGACCAACGAGCGGGTGCGCAAGCTGATAGGGAAACAGGGCGGAGAATAAAGGCGGCTATATGAAAAACAAAACCTCTAAACTTAAAAAGAACATCCGCATGTTCCTCAGCAGCGAGGAAGGCAAGATGCTCGACGCCGATATCGTTAAGACCGGCCTGGCCCTGGGCATCCTGGGCACCGCGCTGGTGGAGCAGGCCTCGGCGCAGATCCACTCCAACTACTTCAATACGACGCAGCACGTCAGCCACCAGAGCCACGGCTCGCACGGCAGCCACGGCAGCCACGGCTCCCACGCGTCGCACGGCTCGCACGGCAGCCACGGTTCCCACGGGTCTCACGGGTCCCACGGCAGCCACGGCTCGTATTGACGGAAACCGCCGCAGGTGCCCGGGCGACGCGTTTTTTACCTTCATAATCCCTCGGGGGATATCGGGCACGCCGTACACCTGTTGCGGCTGCTTGCGGCTCAACCCCGCGGCGGCCGCAATTTAATTTTCCTCAGGGCTCCCTCTTCTTACCCGCACAAACTTTTCGAGAACCACGGCGAAGTCCGGCAACTGCCGGCCGCGCCGTCCGCGGCCTCCGGCCGCGCTCTGGCCGCGGCGCTGCGGCGCTTCCGCCCGGAACTGCTGGTGACGGAATTCTTCCCTTTCGGCCGGCGGGAGTGCCGGCCGGAGCTCGCCCCGGCGCTGGCCGAGGCCCGGCGGCTCGGCGCTAAGATCGCGGCCAGCGTGCCTATGCCGTATTTCTCCGCTCCGGAAAAAGAACTGCCGGAGCTGCTCGCCGACTGCGCGCTCTACGACCGGCTCCTGGTGCACAGCCCCGCCGGCGGCGACCTGCCCTGCATGGCCGCGGCGGTGGCCCTGGAGCGCCGCGTTTCCCGCGCCGCCTTCCTCTCCGTCTTCGGCGCGCTGCGCCGCAAGCTGGTCTTCACCGGCTGGCTGCTGCCGCCGGCCGCGAGGGCCGCTAAAAAAGAAAAATTCATCCTTGTAACGCGGGGCGGCGGGTCCACCTCGGACCGGCTGGTAGAGGCGGCCATCGGCGCGGCGCCGCTCGTCGGCCGCCCTTTCCTGATAGTCGCAGGCACCTCCACCCCGCCTGCCAAGCTCGCGCGCTTCCGCCGCCTGGCCGCGGCCTGCGGCGGCGACGCCGCCGTACTGTTCGGTTATACGGACCTGCCGGCGCTGATGGCGAAGGCGGCCGCCTGCGTCTCCACCGCCGGCGGCTCGGTCTACGAGCTCCTCGCCCAGCGCTCCAAAATGGTGCTCGCGCCCTATTGCGGGGCCCGGGGCCGGGAGCACGCCGACCAGCTGGCCCGGGCCTGGCTGGCCCGCGACCTGGCCGGGGCCGGCCTGCTGCTGCCGGCCGATCTCACGCCGGGCAAAGTGGCCGCGGCCGTGCGTCGCGCCCTCGCCCGCCCGGCCTGGCGCTCGGCCCGGGTTAAGCCCGCCTGGTTTTGCGGGGCCGCGCGCTCGGCCCGCGAGCTGGAGGCGCTGTGCCGCTGACGGTAATGGTGGAGCTGACCTGGCGCTGCGGTGCCGGCTGTTCCTTCTGCTACCTCGGGCGCACCGGCCGCCTGAACGCGCGCGGCCCCGAGATGAGCGCGGCCGACCTGAAAGCCTTCATGCGCCGCTTCCCGGCCGGGACGCGCTTCTATTTCAGCGGCGGCGAGCCCTTCGCGCGGAAAGATATTTTAGAAATACTCGCTTACGCCTCGGCGCGGGGCCTCAACTGGGGCGTGAACACCAACGGCCTGCAGCTGCCGCTTCCTAAAATTAAAAAGCTGATGGCGCTGCGCCCGGCCTACGTGATCTTCTCGCTGCACGGCCCGGCGGCTGCGCACGACCGGCTGCTGGGCGTTAAGGGCGCGCATGAAAAAGTCCTGGCGGCTATAAAATCCGCCGCGCGCCTGAAGCGGCCCGGCACGGAAATAATGACCAACTGCGTGATCAGCCCCGCCAACGCCGCGCTGTTGCCCGCCGTTTACCTGGAGGCCGCCAGGGCCGGCGCCGACAGGGCGGTCTTCGAACATTTGCAGTTCCTGAAAGAAGGCGAGGCTCCGGGGCTTACGGGCGCGGAGCTGCTGACCCCGCGGCTGCGCCCCCGCCGCCTGGCCGTTGCGGCCCTTGAGCGCTCTTTAGGCAGGATCAAGGCCCTGCGCGGGGCGTTCAAGACACATTTCGAACTGCGGCCCGACTTCGGCCGGGCGGAGCTAGAGCGCTATTACAACGGTACCCCGCGCGTCTCCGGAGGCTGCCCGCTGCTGTCTACCATCAACGTCGAGCCCGACGGCCGCCTCAGGACCTGCGTGCTCTACTCCGCGCCGGCGGGAGGCACGGTGCGGGCCTTCGACCGGGCGGGCCTGCTGCGGGCCAAGCGGCGGCTGGTGAAGGGAGGGCTGCCGCGCGGCTGCGCGCGCTGCTGCCACAGGTTCTCTATCGAGCGGGTTTTTTGATCAGTTCGGAGCAGAGGGCGAAGCGGGCCAGGCCGCGGCCGGCGAGGTCCTTCAGGAAAGCGGCGTAAGCGGAAAAAACCCTGAAATTTTCGGCGTTGAGGTCGGCGTGGTGGAAATAGATCCCCGCCGGCCCTTTTTCTTTTATGGCCGCGAGAGTGCGAGCTTTGAGCAGGTTCAGGTCCAGCGGGCGCGGCCTGAGCCGCAGGTCGTACTCGTTCACCGTCACCCGCGTGGGCAGGAAAGCCAGGCCGCGGGGCAGGCGCTCGGGCCGGCGGCTGGCGGAGATGGCCAGGAAACCCAGCGCGCGCAGCGCCCGAAGGGTGTCCGAATTATAGGCGTGGAACGGCGGGACGAAGACTGGCGGCACGGGGCCAAGCAGGCGGGCCAGCAGTTTTTTGCCTTCGGCCAGGTCGGCCAGTTGTTCCCCGTAGACGCGCGAGGGGCCGAACTCGTGCTTTAAGTACCTGTTGCCGGAGTGCTCGGAGTGGGAGAGGCCGTGCTGCAGCGCCTCTACCCCGGCGCCCAGCGCCTTCTGCCGCCGGAAAAAGGCCGCCAGCGCCTTGCCGGCCCCGGCCGGGATGACGGCGCAGGAGAGCGGCAGGCCCAGGCCGGCCAGCAGGCCGAAGACGCGCAGGAAAGCCCGGTCGGGCCGGACCACGTCGTCGCAGCGCAGGAAAAAAGTTTTCATTTTACGATCCACGGGTCTGGGCCGAAAACACTGCCGGCCTCTCCGGCCTGGAAGCGGCTGCCGCCCAGGCAGACCTGGAGCATGGGGCAGGCACGGCAGCGCTTGGGCAGCCAGCCGGTACCGCGCATTCTTTTCAGGAAGGGGTGGGCCCAGGCCCGCGCCAGCCCTGCGCCCAGGAATTCACGCGAGGGGTAGCTGGGCTTCCATGATCCGGCCGCGTCAAGCACCAGCCGCGTCCAGCCGTCGTCGAAGCGCGCGCCCAGCGCATAAGGCCGGGCGGCGGCCTGCAGCGCGCAGAAGGGCAAGGGATTAGCCAGCACCGCGCGGACCCCGGCCCGCGGCTGCGCGGCGACCGCCTTCGCCAGCGCCAGGAACTCGCGCCTGGTGAGATCGAACTCCGGCGCCTCTTCCAGCGCCTCCGCCGCCATCATCGGGCGGTACAATTCCCACAGGTCGAAGCCGAGCGCGCTTACGGCCTCCCGCCAGCGCGTAAAATTTTTTATAGCCTGCCTGGAGACCACCGTGCCGGCCCGCACCACTTTGACGCCGGCGGCGCGCAGGCGACCAACGGCCGCGGCCTTGGCCCCTAGCGTCCCGGCCCGGCCGGAGCCGGCGGCGTGGGAAGCCTCGTCGGGCCCCGGCAGCGAGATCAAGGCGTTGTCCACCAGGCCGGCCAGGGCCCGCGCCCGCGCCGGGGTGAGGAGCACGGCGTTGGTGTTGAGCAGCGTGTAGAAGCCGAGTCTCCTCGCCAGGCGCAGCAGGCGCTCCAGACCCGCGTAGAGCAGGGGTTCTCCGCCGGTGAAGCGGGCGCTTTTTACGCCCAGCGCGGCGGCTTCGCGCAGCGCTTTTTCGGCTGTCTTGAGCGGCAGCTCTTCGCCGCTTCGCCCGAAGCAGGCGCGGCAGGCCAGGTTGCACTTCTTGTTCAGCTCCAGCACTATCTCCGCCGGGGCCGGCAGTACCGGCTTAATAAGCCCGCGGTCCGCCCAGGCCGCGTTGACCCCGGGGCAGCGCCCTGCGAGGGCGCAGCGCCCGCAGGCCTTGATCCGGCGGAAAGGCCCGCGCTCGCCCAGCGGCCAGGTGAAATGTTCGAAAGCGTCGGGCATCAGGCAGGCCGGCGCGCCCGTTATGGAAACCAGGAAATTTTCTTCCAGCGCGGCCAGCAGCGGGTAAAGCGCGGTCCTGGCTTTCGCAGCGTTCGTGCCGGGCGCGAAGGCGGCGCTGAACTCGCGCTCGCGGCGGCGCAGGTCCAGCTCCAGGCCGCTTTCGGCGGCCGCCGCCAGCAGGCGCTCAAGCATTCAGCCTCCAGTAATAGGCCCCGTTCCTGAAAGAGCGGGCGGCGCGGCCTTTCTTCACCAGCGCCTGGCCGGTCACCAGCACTGAATTGCCGTCGGAGCAGTCGTAGCAGAGCGGGACCTTCCTGGCGGCCGCCAGGATCTGCGCGGTGGAGAGCTCTTTCTTGCCGCGCAGCGTCTCGAGGAAGCACTTTTCATTGTCCGTCAGCAGCGGGCCAGGCGCGCTCTTCGCCGGGGCGGGTTTGGCGGTCACGGGCCTGAAGCCGGCCCAGCCGAAGAGGCGCAAATAATTGCGGTCCACGCCGCGGCAGGCTTTCCTGAAATAGCAGCGCGCGCAGGGCGGGCCCTGCTCGCGGTCCGCCGCCGTGCAGGCGTCGAGGTCCCGCGCCTCTCCGGAGGCGGCTACCACCACCGTGTTGAATTTGTAGAGCCCGGCTGCGCTGTTCTCGAAGCCCGGCAGCAGGCAGGGCGGGACGTTGAGCGCCTTTACCTCGCGGCCAAGCCCCGCCTTGTCCGCCGCGCGCAGGGCCTTCGCTATAAAAGGCGCGGCCTGCGGCAGGCTGACGCGCAGCCGGCCCGCGCGGGCCATCGCCCCGGTGTGGATAGGATAGATCAGCACGAAATTCGCGACGCCCCTGCCCATGAAGAATTCGAGCGTTTTGGGCAGGGCGCGGTAATTGGCGCGGGTTACGAGCAGGTTCACGCCCGCGGCGGTCTTCAGGCGCAGCATGTTGTCGAGCCCGGCCAGGCTTTTTTTGAAAGCCCCGGTTTTGCCAACCAGCCTGTCGTGAAGCCGGGGGGTATGGCCGGCGAAGGTGAACTTGCAGACGGTAAGGCCGGAGCGCACCAGCCGCGCGGCCAGGGCGGCGTCGGCCAGGCGCATCCCGTTGGTCTGCAGGCGCACGGCTTTGAACCCGACGCGCCGCGCGGCCTTCACCAGCGGCGCGAGGTCGCGGCGCAGCAGCGCCTCCCCGCCGGAGAAGCCCAGCCGCGTGAAGCCGGCTTTCTTCGCCTCGTAGATGCGGCGCACGGCGTCGGCCGGCCGCAGCACCGCGCCCGGGTCGAAATCCGCCTGCGAGCAGAAGCCGCAGCGCAGGTCGCAGGCGTGGTTCAAAATAATTTCGCAGCAGTCGCGCTTCATAGGTTCAGCAGCTCCCGCATCGGGGCCCAGGAGAACTCCCCCAGGAGGGCCTCCGCCTTAACCGGGACGCTACTGACATTGTAGTATTGAACGGCCCGCTTGTAAAAAGGCAGCCCGGGCGGCACGCTCCCGAACTCCCAGGAGTGGAAATAGAGCACGGCCGGCAGGCCGGCGGCGTTGAGCCCGGCCACGCGGCGCCGCAGGAAGCCTGCGCCCGCCCAGCGCAGGAAAGTGCCGCCGAGGAACGGGAAGCCCAGGCCGCAGCAGCGGGCGACGGACGGGGGAAATTCCATGAGCCCGTCGAGGACCTGGTAGGGCGCGCGGGGCGCGCCAGGGCCGAGGCCGTAGAGGCTGGAATCGTAGGCGAAGCCGGCCGCCTTGATGAGCGGCAGGAATTCCGCGGCCCGTCCCTTGAGCGACCAGGTCGGGGCCCGGTAGCCCAGCGGCTCGGCGCCCGCGGCGGCTTTGATGGCCTCCCGCGAGCGGGCCAGGTCCGCGGCGAACTCCGCCGGGGTCAGGCGCCAGAGCGAGCGGTGTTCGTGGCCGTGGCTGGCCAGCTCGTGGCCTGCGCCGGCTATAGACCGCGCCACCTGCGGGCAGGCCTGGGCCAGCCGGCCCAGCATGAAAAATGTCGCTTTGAGTTTGTGCCGCGCGAGCAGCGCCAGGATGGCGTCGACGCTGCGGGGGAAATCCCCGGCGGGGGCGGCCGGCGCCCCGTCGAACAGCACCGTGTCGTGCCATTCTTCCAGGTCCACGGTCAGCGCGTTCTTCACCTGGCGCCCGCCGAGGAATAAGGCTCGCGGCCGCAGCGCCGGCAGGCCGGCAGGAAGCCCCCGCTCTTGAGCAGCAGTTTGCGGAAGGCGGCGTAGGCCGGGCCGTTGTAGGCCCCGGGCGCGCCCAGGGCTACGGCCAGCGGCTGGCAGCTCAGCAGTTCACCCGAAGGCGACAGCCAGGCCGCGCTGAACTGGCCGCGGCAGAAGCCGGGCTTTTTGAAGGCCGACCGGGGCGAGTACCAGGCCCGCAGCGCCGGCCCGGAGAGGTCCGGGTAAAAAGAGACGGCGGGGCCCGCGGCGGCCCGGATCCTTGAGATCTGCGCCGCAAGCTTACGCGCGTCTATGCCGGCGGCCGGCGCGCCGGAGGTTTTCATGGGCGTACTGAAGCCGTTCCCGGCCAACAGGTCCCTCGTGTCCGCCAGGTCCCGCTCCGTAATGAACTCCAGGTGGTTGAAAGCTATGCCGTCGGCGCCGAGCGCCTTGAGCGCCTGGTAGGCGCGGTACAGGCCGGCGTGGTTGGCGCGGTTGATGGTGCACCACAGGGTCAGGCGGGTGCCTGGTTTTCGCCGCGCTTTTATTATCTCAAGGTTGCGCAGGGCGGTGCGCCACGCGCCGCGCGCGCCGGCGGAACTTTCGTGCAGGGCGGGCGCTCCGTGCACCGAGACCACTATCTCGGAGGGCCCGGCCGCCGCCAGCGCAGCGGCCCGCGCCGCCGGGACGAACAGGCCGGTGGTGACCAGCGAGGCGTGGCCTTGCGCCTTGAGCTTTTTTATCAGCTCCGGCAGGTACGGCACCAGCAGCGGCTCGCCGCCGGTCAGATAGAATTTTTTCGCGCCCGGCCCCAGCTTTTTTATCGCCCGCAGCCAGCCGGCCAGGTCCAGCTCGCGCCCGCCGCCGAGGCCGTGGCGTTTCACGAAGCAGAAAGAGCAGTCCAGCCCGCAGCGGTAGGTGAGGTCCAGGGCTATATAGGAGGGCGGCGGCAGCGTTTTCGCCGGGGCGGGGAGCCTCCGCGCGGCGGCCAGGTGCTTCTTTACCAGGGCCGCGGCGGAGCGGCATTCGGCGGCCGTCATCAAAGGCCAGGCCGGCAAATGCACGGCCCCGCGCCAATACTCGTCGGCGCCCGGCAGGGAGCCTGGCAGCTTTTTCTCCAGCCGCAGCGGACGGTAGGGGCGCTCGAGCGGCACGCCGGCCGCCTTGAAAAGTTTCTCGGCGCCGGCGCGGTCGGGCAGCAGCAGCGGGAATTCCTGCGCGTCGGGGCTGATGCCTGCCGGCGCGGCGCCGGTCTTGGCTAGCGCGGCGCGGTAGACGGCGTTGGCGGCGCGCGAAGACTTCAGCGTGGCCGGCAGCCGCGCGAGCTTCAGTTTCAGGAAGGGCAGCGCCTGCGGCTTCGGCGGCGGCGGGTTCAGCGCCAGCACTTTTTTGAAAAGCTCGGGCGAGTCGCAGAGCAGCGCGCCGGCCCGCGCGAAAGGCGACGAGACCGGCTTGTAGGGCGACAGCGACAGCACGCCGATGTCGCCGAAGGAACCGAATTTTTTTCCGCGCAGCGCGCCGCCCAGGATCTGCGAGGCGTCCTCGATAACGGCGAAGCCGTGCCGGCGCGCCAGGCGCAGGGCGGCCTCCACCGGGGCCGGCGTGGCGAACATGTGAGGCAGCAGCAGCAGGTCAAGTCCGGGCGCGGCCGCTTCCAGCGCGTCCTCGGAAAGGTTCAGCGTGCGCAGGTCTATGTCCAGCGGCCGCAGGCGGAAACCCCCGGCGGCCTCGGCCAGCGACGGGTGGGTGATGTCCGGGAAGGCCGCGGTACCGCCGCCGGGCCGCAGGGCCCGCGCGGCCAGCCGCAGCGCGGTGCGGCCGCTGTCGGTCAGCAAACAGAAGCGCCGCCCGACGAAGGCGGCGAGGTCGCTTTCCAGCGCGGCGCGGTAAGGCGCGAAGCCGGCCGCCTGCAGCGCTCGGGTCTCCCTGGCGGCGGCGCGCATCAGCCGGCGGTCCAGGCGGTACGGGTCGAAAGGCTTCACGCGGCGCTCCCGGACTTTTTCCTGGCGGCCAGGCAGACCGTGTTGCCGAGCCGCACCAGGGTGTCGGCCCGCGTGAGGCGGGCCGCCAGGGACAGCGCCCGCGCCCAGCGGGGCGGCCGGCGCTTGAGCGTGAGGAACAGGCGGTCCTCGTCGGCCGCGATGCTTGTCTGGCGCAGGGCCTCGGCGCGCAGCCCGGCCTCCTTGAGCAGGAAGCGCAGCGAGCGCGGGGTGAAAAAGTTTATATGCCCGTGATGCAGCGGGCTGCCGCCGTAAAGCCCCAGGGCCTTTCTGGCGGCGGCGCGCAGAGGCATCAGCGATTCATCGGGGACCTCGATGTAGACCTTGCCGTCCTGCTTCAGCGCGAGCAGGGCCTCGCGCAGGAATTCCACCGGCTTGGGGGCGAATTGCAGCACGTCCACCAGCACCAGCAGGTCGAAGGCGCCCCGGTGCTCGGGACCGGGCAGCAGGGCGTTCTCCACTTTGCCGGCGAGGCCGGGGAAAGACTGGCGCAGGCAGCCGAAGAAGACTGGGGAGGGTTCCAGGCCGACATACTGCCCGGCGGCGCCGGCCAGGTGCGAGGCGAGGCAGCCCAGGCCCGCGCCGAGTTCCAGCACGGCCAGCCCCGCCAGGCTGCCGCCGGCCAGTTTCGCCACGCGGGCGGCCCGGCGGCCGTCGGCGCGCAGCCGCGCCTCCAGGAACCCGGGGTCGGCCAGGCGGTCTATGCACCGGTCGGCGCAGGCCGCGCACTTGGCCGCCGCGCAGCCCCGGTACGGGTCGCGCCAGATAAAGCCGCAGGCCGGGCAGCGCAGGATGGCGCTGTCCTGGGACCGCAGTATTTCGCGCGGCGGCGCGCCGCAGCAGAGCTTGCAGATCATGTTTTGTTCTTCCAGCGCGGCGAGCGGCGCATGAAGGGTTTCAGCAGGACGTAATGCCAGCGCGCCATTTTCTCGTGCAGCAGGTCCGGCAGGTTGCGGTAGACGGCGGCCAGCAGCCGCCAGTAGCCGGGCAGGTACGCGCTGCGGCGGCCCGCCAGCACCGCGGCCAGCATGGCCGGGCCGCAGCCGGTCCCTTCCCCGACGTAAGCCGGGATCAAATTGGTGACGGAGATCGGGAGGCCTGCTGCCGCGGCGTTCTGGCGCAGGCCCTCGAGGTAATTGAAAAGGAAAGCCTTGGAGGCGTTGTAGGCCGGGCAGCGCGCGTTGCCGCGCACCCCGCCTATCGAAGAGACGCAGGCCAGGCGGCCCGCGCCTTTCTTGCGGAAATGCCCGTAGGCCGCGTTCAGGGCGGCTGCGCAGCCGGCGGCGTTGACGGCTATGACCTTCTCCTCCGCGGTCCAGTCGGCCTCCGGGTCGTCTGTGTAGAGCCCGGCGCAGACGGCGGCTGCGTCCACGCCGCCCAGGGAGGAGATCAGCGTTTCGACGCGGGCGTGGGCCCCGGCTACGGAGAGGTCCAGGCGCGACACCTTCGCGGCCGGATAGGCCGCGGAAAAATCCATGATCGCCTCTTCGCGCACGCCGGTGACGGCCGTGTCCCAGCCGGCGGACAGGAATTCGGCCGCGAGGGCGCGGCCCAGTCCCGAGGTGCCGCCTATGACGAGCGCTTTCATATGTTTGATTCTATAATAATTATGCGCCCGGGTATACTTCGCGAAAATACTATAATTTGGGGATTCACCGGAGGAACGGCATGGGAATTACGCTAGTGACCGGCGCGGCCGGCTTTATAGGTTCGCATCTCACGGAGGCGCTGCTCAGGTCCGGGCGCCGAGTGCGCGCTTTTGTGCAGCCGGACAGCTGGCACCTGGACTTCGTGAAAGGCCTCGGTGTCGAGGTCGTTTACGGAGATCTGTTCGACCGTGACAGCCTCGCGCGGGCGATGGAAGGCGTGGACGAGGTCTACCACCTGGCGGCCTCGGTGCGCCCGGCGGGCTGGTTCTATTCCCGCTCCGGCCTGCTGGCGGAGATGAACCGCGTGAACTGCGAGGGCACCCGCAACCTGGCCGAAGCCGCCCGCGGCCGCGTGAAACTTTTTCTGTATTACAGCAGCATAGCCGCGGCCGGCGTGCGCCCCAGCATGGACGAGACCTGCGACGCCCTGCCAGAGACGGAGTACGGCTGGAGCAAGTATAACGGCGAGAAGTACCTGCTCGACCTGCACAAGGCGGAAGGGTTCCCGGTGAAGGTCGTGCGGCCGGGCTCGGTCTTCGGGCCGCGCCACCTGAACATGGCGCTGATCTTCAAGTTCCTGCGCTTCTCTTTCTTCCCTTTCTTCGGGCCCGGCAATAACACCGTGCCCTTCACCTACGTCGAGAACCTCATGGACGCCACGCTGCTGGTAGCGGAGAAGGCGCCGTTCGGCGAGACCTACTTCGTGACCGAGGAGCCGGTCAGCATGCGCCGCTTCTTCGGCGGGATAGCGGCCGCGGCCGGCCGCCGGCTGAGCGGCTTCTACGTGCCGCTCTGGCTGCTCTACCCCGGCTTCCTGCTGAAAGAGGCCGTAGAGGGCCTGTTCCGCTTCCGGTTCTTCCCGCTGCGCATGGACCTGCGGCTCGACTCCGTGCGCGTCGCCTCCGGCGACTGGGTCTGCAGCAGCGAAAAACTGAAAAAGCTCGGCTGGCGGCCGCGCTTCACGCTGGCGGAAGCCTTCGAAAAGACGGGCCGCTGGTACAAGGAGCAGGGGCTGGCCTGATGTATTTCGAAGCGACCCTCGCCGAGAAAGCGCGCAAGTTCTTCAGGCTGGTCCTGGGGCGCGCCGCTTATCCGCCGCGGGACATCACCATAGAGATAACGACCCGCTGCGGGCGCGGCTGCGCGGTCTGCTTCCGCGGGCCGCTCGGCGTGGCCCCGGCCGACATGCCCCGCGAAACTTTCCTGAAAGTGCTGGCCGCCGTCCGCGAAGGCTACGGCGGCGGCGGGCCGCGCTACCTCAATTTCGTCGGCCTCGGCGAGCCCTTCTGCCACCCGCAGCTGGCGGAGTTCCTGCGCCTGGCCGCGGAGCGCTTTCCCGGCACCGAGCTGAACCTCTCCACCGGGCTGGTCCCCTTCGACCGGGAAGGTTTCGCCGCCCTGGTGCGCGGCCGCGTGATAAACCGGCTGAGCGTCTCGCTCGACGGGCCTGAGCCGGGCGGGAACTTCCACTCCTTTTCCGAAGAGGCCCGCGCGAACCTGGAGTTCCTGGCCGGGCTGAAAAAAAGCGAGCCTGGCTTCAAGATACGCGTCCAGACCCTGATAACCTCGCGCGCCGCCGTTCTGGCCGCGGCCCGCCTCGCGGCCGGCGCCGGGGCGGACGAGCTGCAGCTGATGCGGGTGGACCTGCACGCGTTCGCCGGGACGCCGCCCGTCACGCGCCCGGGCTTCGCCGAAGAGCGCTCCATAGTGGCCGAGGCCTCGGCCCTGGCGGCCTCGCTGGGCCTGCGCTGCCGCAATAATAACGCCTATAATTTTTTCATGGACCTGGCCTCCGGCTTCGACCGCCGCTGCCTCATCTCAGACGACCATATCTTCGTGAACGCCCAGGGGGACGCGCTGCCCTGCTTCTTCCTGCGGGACGTGAAATCAGGCAACCTGGCCTCGCAGCCCCTGGCGGCCCTGACCGCCGGGCGCGAAAAGTTCTACGGCCGCCAGGCCGGGCTGTGCCGCGCCTGCGACATCTATAAGCGGCGTCACGCGGGAGGCCCGGCGTGAGGATACTCCTGGTGCACCCGCCGCAGCGGCTCGGCCGCGCCCAGCGCGGGCTGGAGAACATCATGCCGCCGCTGAGCCTGCTCTACCTGGCTTCGTCGCTGAAGAAGGCCGGGCACGAGGTGAAGCTGCTCGACCTGTACGCTTCCCCGCGCCCGCCGGAAGAAGAGCTGACGGCCATGACCGGCTTCAAGCCGGAGCTGGCCGGCTTCGCCACCTACCCGGGCAGCATCGACGAGACCTACCGCCTGGTAAAGGCGCTGCGCGCGGCCTCGCCGAAAACTTTCCAGGTGCTGGGCGGGCTCTACGCCAGCTACCTTCCAGAGATAGCCCTCTCGCAGTGCCCGGCGGACGCCGCCGTACTGGGCGAGGGCGAGGTCACGGTGGTCGAGCTGGCCGCGGCCGTGGCCGCAGACGCCCCGCTGGCCAAGGTGGCCGGCCTCTGCTACCGCAAGCACAACGCCACCTTCCGCAGCGCGCCCCGGGCGCCGCTCCTGAACATCGACGCGCTGCCCTGGCCGGCCTACGACCTGCTGGATTTCGACGCCTACCGCCTGCCCCCGACGCGGGCCGTGTCCCGCGGCCGCGTTTCGTCGGTGCTGTCGGCCCGCGGCTGCAACTTCAACTGCAGCTTCTGCAGCCATCATTACGGCTATTTCTGCCACATCCGCCGGCGCAGCCCTGAGGACGTGGTGGAGGAGATGCGGCACGTGGCCCGCATGTACGCGGTGAAGGAGTTCCGCTTCGAGGACTGCGCCTTCACGGCCGACCCCGCCCGCGCCAAAAAGATCTGCGCCCTGCTCCATGAGCGCCTGCCCGGCACGGCGTGGAACTGCGACGTGCGCGCGGACACCGCTTCCGACGAGCTGTTCGCGGCGATGCGCTCGGCGGGCTGCTCGCGCGTCTTCCTGGGCGTGGAGACAGGCTCGCAGAAGATGCTGGGCGAGCTGGGCGCCAACAAGGACATCCGCCTCGACCAGGTGCGCAATACCGTGAAGCTGGCCAAGAAGCACGGCATGCGCATCAACTGCTCTTTCGTGCTGGGCCTGCCCGGAGAAACACAGGAGACGGCGCTGGAGAGCCTGAAGTTCGCGCTGGAGCTGGACCCGGATTACGCCATGTTCGCCGCGCTGATGCCGGTGGTCGGCTCGCGCATCTTCGACCAGGCGGTCAAGGAAGGCAAGATCGACCCGGTCACCTACCGCGGCGGCCATTACCTGGCCTCCTACTCTAACCCGAAGGACCTGGTGACCATGTCCTCGCTGAGCGCCCAGGAACTGGTGCGCCTGATGCGGGGCTTCAATAAGGAATTTTACGGCCGCCCCGCCTACCTGCTCAGGCGCCTGCTCTCCGTCCGCTCGCTGGGCGAGCTCAGGAGCCTCGCCGACGGGGCCGCTCATATCTTCCCGCTATGAAAGCGCTGCTGGTGAACCCGCCGCATACCTTCGCCCCGGAGAACCCGCTGGGGAACGCCGGCCTGGCGCTGCCGCCGCTGGGGCTGCTCTCGGTGGCGGCTTACCTGCGCCGGGAGATGCCCGGCGCGCGGGTGAAGGTGCTGGACTGCCCGGGGGAAGGGCTCGGCCCCGCCGCCTTCGAACGCGAGGTCGCGGCTTTCGCCCCGGACCTGGCCGGCGTCAGCGTTCACACCGGCACTTTCAGCGCCGCCGCGGCCGCCGCCGCGGCCATAAAGAAGATCAGCCCCGGCTGCTTCACCGTGGCCGGCGGGCATCACGCCTCCGCCCGGCCCGCGCAGTGCCTGGGGGCTTTCGACGGAGCGGTGGTAGGCGAGGGCGAGGAGACTTTCGCCAAGCTGGCCAAGCGGCTGGCTGCTGGGCGGGAACTGGCCGGCCTGCCGGGCCTGGCGCTCAAGCCTGGCGCCGCCGTAGAGCGGCCCGCGCCGCTGGACCCTGACTCGCTGCCTTTCCCGGCGCGGGACCTGGTGGACCTCTCTCTTTACCGGCCTTCGCTGTTCGGCTACCGCCGGCGGCCGGTGACCAGCATGGTCACCTCGCGCGGCTGTCCCTACACCTGCGGCTTCTGCTCCAAGAGCGTCTTCGGCGCCGCTTACCGCGCGCAGAGCCCGGAGCGGGTACTCGCCGAGATGACGGAGCTGGCGGAGCGCTACGGCGTCAGGGAGATCTCTTTCCAGGACGACACTTTCACCGCCGACCGCGGCAGGATCGTACGCCTCTGCGCCCTGCTGAAGAAGAAAGGGCTGGACCTGACCTGGTCCTGCATGACGCGCGTGGACCTGGTGGACCCGGAACTGCTGCGCGCGATGCGGGCGGCCGGCTGCTTCTCCGTAGCTTTCGGCGTCGACGGCGCCGGCGACGCCTCCTGCGGGCTGATGGGCAAGGGCTTCGACGCGGCCAGGGCTAAGGCCGCCGTGGCCGCCGCGCGGGCGGCCGGCCTGGAGACGCGCGCCTACTATATCTTCGGCTACCCCGGCGAGACGCGGGCCACGCTCGCGGCCGCGCCCGCCAGGATGGCGGAGGTGGACGCTGACCACGTCTTTATCGCCTTCGCCCACCCGTTCTTCGATACCCCTCTCTACAGCGAGGCCAGGGCGCGCGGGCTGCTGGCGGTCTCCGACGAGGAACTGCTGGACGCGCGCGATAACGCCGCGCCGCTCGTCAACGTGCCGGGCATGACCCTGAAGCAACAGGCCGGGTTCGCCAAGCGCGCCTACCTGCGCTATTACCTGCGGCCGGCCAGCCTGGCGCGCCGCCTCGCCTCGCCCCGGGCGCTGGCGGAGTCGGCGCGGGCGCTGCTGTATTTCCTGAGGTGGTACTGATGAAAGTGCTCCTCGTCTCTCCGGCGCTAAAGAACATGGACGTGTACCAGGTGCGCGCGCGCGGCTGCATGCCGCCGCTGAACCTGCTCTATATCGCCGGCGCGCTGGCGCGCGGCGGGCACGAGGTGCGGGTGCTGGACCTCTACGCCGAGGGCCTCTCCGACGAGGAATTCCTCGCGCGGGCGCGGGCCTTCGGGCCGGACCTGGCCGCCTTCGCCACCTATACCGCCAGCTTCGATATGGCCGCGGCGGGCGCGCTGCTGCTCAAGAAGAGCTTCCCCGGCCTCAGGACGGCGGCCGGCGGCATTCACGCCAGTTATTTGCCCGCGCAGTGCCTGCGCAGCGGCGCTTTCGATTTTGTGGTGGTAGGCGAGGGCGAGCAGACCATTCTGGAGCTGGCTGACGCGCTCGCCGTAAAAAAAGATCTTTACGGCTTGCCCGGCCTGGTGCTGCCGAAGGACGGGAAAGCTTTCGCCACGCCGCAGCGCCCGCTGATAGAGGACCTGGACTCGCTGCCGCCCCCGGACTACGGGCTGATCGACCTTTCAAAGTATTACCTCGGCATCACCCGCGCGGTCAGCACGGCCCCCGCGGCCTCGGTGCTGACCATGCGCGGCTGTCCCTATCACTGCACCTTCTGCAGCCACCATTACGGCTACGGCGGCCGCCTGCGCAAGCGCGCGCCCGCCAGGGTGGTGGCCGAAATGCGAACGCTCTACGACGATTACGCCGTGCGCGAGTTCCAGTTCGAGGACCCGTCGTTCACCTGCGACCCGGCCCATGTGCGCGAGATCTGCCGGCTGATAAAAGCGAGCGGTATGAAAATTTCGTGGAACTGCAATGTCCGCGCCAACACCGCCTCGGACGAGCTGTTCTCGGAAATGGCGGCCGCCGGCTGCCGGCGCGCGCTGCTGGGCGTGGAGTCAGGCTCGCAGGCGCTGCTGGACCGCATGAAGAAGGGCATCACCCTCGACGCGGTGCGCCGCACGATGGCGCTGACCAGGAAATACGGCATGCGCGTCAACGCGGCCTTCATCCTGGGCACGCCCGGCGAGACGCGCGAGACCGCGAGGCAGACCTACGAGTTCGCGCGCGAGCTGGACCCGGACTACGTCATGTTCTCGGTCTATATCCCCAGCCCCGGCGGCGAGCTGTTCGACCGCCTGGCCTCGGAGGGGCGGCTGGACCTGGACAAGGTTTACGGCGCCGACTATATCACGGTCTATTCGGAGCGCGAGCCGATGGTGGAACTCAGCGAAGTGCCGGCGGGCGAGCTGCTGGCGCTGATGGAGTCTTACACGCGCGGCTTTTACCTGCGGCCCGCTTACGTCCTCAAGCGGCTGCGCACGCTGCTGCTGCCCGGCGAGCTCTCCCGGGTGCTTTGGGGCGTGGCGCTGATCTTCAGTCATCAGCTGCGGGTGCTCAAGGACAGGCTGGCCGGAAAAAAACTGGATGAAAACAGCTGGACATACTAGGCGGCTGCTGCTGCTCTACAGGATCTTCGCCCGGCGCGCCGGGCTGTGGCTGCTGCCTCGCCTGGCCCGCTTCGCCTTCCTGCGCCGGGTGCTGGGGCGCCGCGTGCCGGTGACGGTGATGATAGCCGTCACCTGCCGCTGCCAGTGCGACTGCGCCCACTGCTCCGCGAGCGCCCTGACCGACGGCGGAGCCGAGCTCTCCGCCGCAGAGGTGAAGGGGATCATCGCCGACGCCGCGGCGCTGGGCGCGCCCAAGATAGGCTTCACGGGCGGCGAGCCGCTGCTGCGCGCCGACCTGGCCGAACTGACGGCCTGCGCGGCCGGGCTCGGCCTGAGCGTTTCCATCGACACCAACGGCCTGCTGCTGGATGAAAAAAAAGCGCTGGAGCTCAAAGCCGCCGGCATCTGCAATATAAACATCAGCCTGGACTCGCCCGAAGCCCGGCGCCACGACCGGCTGCGCAACGTGCCCGGCTGCTTCGACGCGGCGCTGGCCGCCGTGAAGACCTGCGCCGCCCTTGGCATCCCCTGCGTGGTCTCCACCTATCTCACCGACAAGGCCGTGGCCGAGGGCAGGCTGGAGGCGCTGATAGCGCTGGCCCGCTCGGCCGGGGCCTCGGCCGTGCGCGCCCTGTTCCCGATCTATGCCGGCAAACTGCACGGCCGCAGCCGGCCGCTGCTCTCCGCGGCGCACAAGCGTCTCTTCTTCGAGAAATACGCCGACCCCGGCTTCGTATACTCCGAAAGCCCGCTCTTCGACTACCTCGACGGGAGCGTGCAGTGCACGGCCGCGCGCAAGATGAGCGTCTACGTCGGGGCCGACGGCTCGGTGCGCAGCTGTTACGTCTCCCCCAAGCCGCTGGGCAACGTCAGGGACGGGGGCCTGGCCGCCGTGCTGGAGCGCGCGGGCTATCTTTCCGGAGGCCCTGGCCCCGGCCTGGACTGCGGCGCATGCTGAACAAGGCTCCCACCCGCGTAGCCCTGGTCTGGCCCGGCGGGCTGGACCCCCGCCGCGTGCTGCCGCTGGCCTACGCCTGCCTGGCCGCGAACACCCCCAAAGAGCTCTGTGAATTCCGCCTGTTCGACCTGGCGCTCGGCGCGCCGGCGCCGGAGCGTCTGGCCGAAGAGCTGGCGGCTTTCGCGCCCGAGGTGGTCGGCCTTTCCTGCTTCGCCATGAATTTCCCGCAAGCGCTGGCCGCGGCGCGCGCCGCTAAACAAGCCGTTCCCGGCGCCGTAGTCATAGCCGGCGGGCAGCATCCCAGCTCCTGGCCCGAAGGCGTGCTGGGCAACACCGAAATAGATTTCGTGCTGAAGGGCGAGGGCGAGCGGGCCTTCACCGCCTTCCTGGAACAGTTCCGCTCCGGCGCGCCCGACTGGGGCAAGGTGCCGGGCCTCGTGCGCCGCGGCCCCGACGGCCTGCTCGACGCGCCGCCGGCCATGGTGGAGGACCTGGACTCGCTGGCCCTGCCGGACTACAAATTCATAAATTTCGGGGAATACCTGCGCCGCGGCTACCGCGTCTACGCGGATTCCCGCCCGAGCGCGCCGATACAGACCACGCGCGGCTGCCCCTACGGCTGCGCCTTCTGCTGCGGGCCGGCCATCAGCGGCCCCCGCCTGCGGCGCTTCAGCGCCCCCTACGCGGTGCGCTGGATAGAGGCGCTGAACCGCGACTACGGCGTGCTCTGGTTCAACATCATCGACGACAATTTTACCTTCCACCCCGAGGCGGCCAAGGAGTTCTGCCGCGAGGCCCTGAAGCTGCGGCTGCCGGGGCTGCGCTTCGGCACCCCGAACGGCATACGGGCGCAGCACGGCGACGCGCAGCTATGGCGGCTGATGGCGGCGGCCGGCTGGGACCATTTTACCGTGGCGCCGGAGAGCGGCTCGGAGCGCGTGCTGGCGCTGATGAAAAAGGACCTGCGCCCGGCCCAGATAGAGGTGGCCGTAGGAGAGATGCGCGCGACCGGGCTGCCGGTCTGCGGCTTCTTCATCCTGGGCTATCCCGGAGAAACGCGCGCGGACCTTGCGCTGACGCTGCGCATGGTGAAGCTCTTCGACCTGGCGGAGCTGTTCGTCTTCCAGCCGCTGCCCGGCTCGCCGGTGTTCCGCGAACTGCTGGCCGCCGGCAGGATAAAGGCCGGGTTCATTCCCGCCGTAAACGACTTCTCCTCGGGCGAGCGCAGCTACGTGTCGGAAGAGCTGCGGGGCGTAAACCTGTCCCGGGTCATCTTCAGGGCCAGGCTGGGCACGGCGCTGCGCCACCCGCTGACGGCGCTGGCTCACCTGCGCCACCTGGACCTGCCGGTAGCGGCGGTGAAAGTGCTAAAGCAGGCCGCGGCCTTCCTGGCCGGCGGCAAATAATTATCCTGAATTCCTGCGGAATTCCCAGCGAAGCGGGCGGAGGGCCCAGCGCTATGCGCGCCCGGCCCGACGAGGTGTATGCCTCCCGAAGGGCGCCCGCTATGCGGGCGGAAAACTTCAGCGGAAGTTTTCAGGCTATATTTTTTCGAAGAGGTCAGCCCAGCGCGTCCGGAAAGCCGGGTCGTTGAGCGGGCAGTCGGAGCAGTCTTTGTGCTCCTTGTAGAGGGGGGAAGACCACATCCTCTTCACGATCGGTCCCAGCGGCTCCGAGCGCACGCTGCCGTAAGGCACGGGAAAATAATTGCAGGCCACTACCTCGCCCGAGGCGGTGATATCCACCTTCCAGCGCTCCAGCGACGAGCACACGAAATCAGCCGACGGGGAATCCACCGGCGCTATCACCCAGTGCGACTTGCCCGGAGCGAGCAGCGAGCGCAGGATGGCGATGTCCTCCGGGGCTAGGGCCTCGTCAGGCCTGTCGCTCCAGCGGCCGGCGCGCATGGGCGAGAGGATGCGCAGCCGCGCTCCCAGCGACGCCGCCAGGGCCGGCATTTTTGCGGCCCGCCCGTCGCGCAGCCGCGCGCGGTCCGCGCAGAAAGAGATATCCACCCGCACGCCGAGCTTCGCCAGCGCGCGCGCGCCGTCGGCGGCCTTCTGCCAGAGGCCCGGCACGCCGCGGCCGGCGTCGTGGACCTCGGGGGAGGGATCATCCAGGCTGACGCCTGCGGCGCCCAGGCCGGCCGCGGCCAGCCGCTCCGCCATCGCGGCGTCGAGCAATAAACCGTTGGTGGTAAGCGCGGCGCGCAGGCCGAGGGCCCCCGCGCCTTTTATCAGGTCCGGCAGTTCGGGGCGCAGCAGCGGCTCGCCGCCGAAGAAACTGACCTCGCGCGCGCCCAGCGCCGCGGCCTCGCCCAGCACCCGCAGGATCTCTTCCCGCGTCAGCTCGGGCCCGCCATTGCCGCCGCCGTTCACCGCGCAGCGCTCGCACTTGCATTGGCAGCGCCGCGTCACCGAAAGCATCACGGCCGCGCCGAACAGCGGCTTGAAGAGCCGCGCGGCTTTAACGACGAGGCTCCTGGCGGCCATGCCCGCGTTCATCGCGCGCCCCCGCGCTCGTACTCTTCCCGCCTGGCTAAAAAAGTCTCGGCGTTGAGCGGGCAGCCGTCATAACCGGACTCCCCGCTGAAAGTGTCAAAGGCCCACATGCGCGCCGCGGCCCCGGCCAGCGGCACTTCGCGGATATTGCCGAAGGAGCGCGCCAGGTACGGGCAGGCGGTGATGTCGCCGTAGGCGGAGACGTCGAAGGTGCTGCGCACGAAGGAATGGCAGAGGAACGGCACGCCGGGCCGGTCTATGAACTCGTAGCCCCAGCAGACCTTGCCGGGCTTGAGGCGGCTGCGCAGCCCGTCCAGTTCGCGCGCGCCGAGCGCTATGTCGTCGCGCTCTTTCCAGCGGCCGGCCCGCACGGGCGGCAGCAGGCGCAGCATGGCGCCGGCCCTGTCGGCCAGCGCTATCATGCCGTCGAGGCCGCCGTTCGCCAGGCTGTCGTGGCTGGCGTAATAGTTGATGTAGACCGGGATACCCTCGGCGCGGCAGAAGCCCAGCGCGTCCACGGACCTTTGCCAGCCGCCGGGCACGCCGCGGAAGGAGTCGTGCAGCGCCGGGTCCTGGCTGTCGAGGCTGATGTCCACGTTCTTCACGCCGGCCGCGGCCAGGCGTTTGGCCATGGCGGCGTCTATCAGCAAGCCGTTGGTGCCCAGCGCGGCGCGCAGCCCCAGGCGCGTCGCCTCGGCTATGTACTCGACGATATCCTTGGCCAGCATCGGCTCGCCGCCGAAGAAGTGCACGCCGGCGCCGCCGCCCTCGCGCAGGTCGCGTAACAGCTTGAAGACCTCTTCTCTGGACAGTTCCGCCCGGCCGCGCGCGTCGAAAGTGCCGGCGCCGCAGTGGCGGCAACTGCATTGGCAGCGGTAGGTGAGGGCCACCAGCGCGGTGGCCCCGAACAACGGTTTAAATTTCCTGACCAGCGGCAGGCCGCGCCGCAGCGCGAAATACATCAGCCGCACTACGAGAGGATGGCCGGCCCAGGAGCGAAAGGCCCGCCGGAAGGCGGGCACGTTGAAGTAGCTTCCCGGGGGCGGCAGGGACATAGGTAAGCTCAGGCCTGGCAGTCGGATCTGGCGGCGGCGCCGCCGGTCAGCTTGTCGCCGTGCTTCTTTATGAACTTGGCGTCGTTCATGGGGCAGTCGAAGTGCTTGGAACCCTCTTTGAACATCTCGGAGGACCACATGCGCTTCACGATGGCTTCCAGCGGCTCCTTGCGTATATTGCCGAAGCCGGCGGGCAGGTAGGCGCAGGCCAGCACCTCGCCGTAGGCGGACACGTCGAACTTGTTGCCCAGCATGGAGTTGCACCAGAAGGGCACGTCCTTGTGCTGCATGAATTCGGTTTCCCAGCAGACGTCGGGCGCCAGCAGGCTCCGCAGCTTCCGGATCTCGGGCGGGGAGAGGTGCACCTCTTCCTGGCCCCAGCGGCCGCTCTGGATGGCGGACAGGAAGCGCACGCCGACGCCCAGCTCGCGCGCGAGCGCAATCATTTTCTCGAAATCGCCGTTGGCCAGGTTTTCCTTGGTGGCGTAGAGGGACATGAAGCAGGGCACGCCGTGCTTGAGGCACAGCCGCATGCCGTCTATGGCCTTCTGCCAGCAGCCTTTGATGCCGCGGTGGGCGTCGTGCTCTTCGGCGCGCGGGCTGTCCAGGCTGACGCGGACCAGGTGGATGCCGGCGGCCTTGAGCTTCAAGACCATCGGCTCGTCGAGCAGCAGGCCGTTGGTGTCCACCGTGGCCAGCAGGCCGCGCGCGCGGGTATGGCGCACGTACTCCTCCAGCGCGGGGGCCATCAGCGGCTCGCCGCCGAAGAAATGGATGCAGGCTCCGCCCAGGCGGGCCAGGTCGTCTATGAACTTGAGGACTTCCTCGCGGCTCAGCTCGCCCTCTTTCTGCTTGGGATACTTGCCGGCGCCGCAATGCGGGCAGGAGCACTGGCAGCGGTAGGACATCGAGAGGATGGCCGTCACGCCGTAGAGCGGCACGAAGCGGCGGATGAGCGGCAGCAGCGAGCGGAAATAGAAGGCCGTGAACGAGATGAACCAGGCCGAACCGTAGAAGCGCCGCAGCGCCGGGCGCAGCCGGAAGGTCAGGCTAGTAGACAGTTTATCCGCCATAGTTTGGAATTTTACCTTTTTGGGGGGGCGTACCGCAGGATGTCGCCGGAGATTATCTCGCCCAGGAACTTCTCGTGCACGCCCAGCAGTTCGGCGCAATGCGCCGGGTCTATCTTCACCGCCTTGCGCGCGGCCTCGGCGCAGTAGCCGCACTCGGCGCAGGACATGGAGCGGCAGTCGTTCGTCTTGAAGAACTCTATGAAGCCCTCCAGCGCCTGGTTGTCCAGGTAAACCTCTATGTCCTTGGCCACGCCCCGCTTGCCGTAAAGCTTGAAGACGTTCAGCTTGAGCGGGTGCACGTAGTAGCGCAGCTTGTGAAGGAAGCCGGAGACCTTGGCCCAGTTCAGCCGCGAGGTGTTGGTGAAGAGGTCGAAGAGGTTGCCTTTGTAGGAGCGGGCCGCGTAGGCGTCCACGGCGCGGACCAGCGCTTCGGTGGTCATGGTGCGGTCCACCAGTTTGAAATGGTCTATGCCGACCTCTTCGTAATGTTTCAGGTCCTCCGGGCGGATCCAGGTGGCCTTGATGAAGTTGGCCGGGTCGGCCAGCATCATGCGGCGGCAGCTCAGCCGGCAGTAGTCGAAGGTATAGCTGCCGCGGCTCTCGGCCGACTGCGAGGCGTGGGCGATGACGTTGTGATGGTAGGAGAACAGCGGGCAGCCCTGCAGGCAGTTGTCATTGACCAGCAGCTGCAGTCCGCACTTTACGGCCTTGCGGATCTTGCCCAGCAGCCGGAAGTCGCGGTTGAGCTCGGTGTGGTTGAGGGTGATGACCGAGGCGCCCAGGCCTTCCCAGTAGCGCGCCTTCTCGACGGAGTTGACATTGGCGAGCACCGAGGCGGCCAGTTTGAAATGGGGGTAATTCCTGCGGATATACTCGGCCAGGTAGGGCACGGCCACGGTCACGCCCGCAACTTTTATGTCCGTCAGCCAGTCCAGCAGGCGGTTTATCTCGCGGTTGCCGGCGCGGGTCCACTCCCGGTTGCCCAGGCAGCCGGCGTTGAGGAGGTAGTAGAAGGGCTTGCCCGCGTCCGCGAACTTTTTAACGTGGCGCGCGGCGGCCCGGCGCGACAGGGCGCCGAACATGCTGGAGGGGCGCCCGCCGCCTATGAAATCCCGGTCCAGCTTGCCGTAGACGGCGGAGACTTCCGGCCTTTTGACCTTGTCCGGCAGGGCGTCGTCCCAGTTGGTGGGTATGACGAGCTTCATAACTATATATTAATGATAGCATAGTGCCCGCAGGCCGCCGCGCGGGCTTATGCTAAAATTATCCAATGAAGACGGTCTTCGCCCGCGCGGCCACGGAGAGCCTCGGGCTTGAGTGCCTCTCCTCCGCCCTGAAGGCGCGCGGCCATGAAACCGCGCTCGTCTACGAACCATTGCTGTTCGATTCTTTCCGTCTCCGCCTGCCTTTTTTCGAGCCCGAGAGCGCCGCCCGCACTGCGCGGCGGCTGGCCGCGCACAGGCCCGGCCTGGTCGGCTTCTCGGCCGAGTCGGACCATTTCCAGTGGGCGCTGGCCGTGGCGCGCGAATTCAAGCGGCTGAGCTCCGCGCCGGTGATCTTCGGCGGCGTGCACCCGAGCACCGCGCCTGAGGCCGCGCTGGCCAGGCCCGAAGTGGACCTGCTCTGCGTGGGGGACGGCGAGACCGCGGTCTGCGAGCTGGCCGGGCGCCTGGAGCAAGGGCTGCCGCTAGACGGGCTGCACAATATCTGGTTCAAGAAGAACGGCGCGATAGTGAAGAACCCCGTGCGGCTGGAGACGAACCTGGACGCGCTGCCTTTCCCGGACAAGGACCTCTTCTTCCGCGAATACCCCGGCTTCGTCCTCGACACTTATTCCATGGTCACCGGCCGCGGCTGCCCGAACGCCTGCACCTACTGCCACAACAGCTCGATGCGCCGCACGCTGTCCCGCCTGGGCTGCCATGACAAGTTCCTGCGCCGCCGCAGCGTGAGGCACGTGCTGGCCGAACTCACCGAGGCTAAGAATAAATACGGCTTCCGGCGCGTCTCCTTCTGCGACGACCTCTTCATCTCCGACCTGGCCTGGCTGGAGGAGTTCGCCGCCGCCTACCCGCGCGCGGTCGGGCTGCCCTTCTTCTGCAACATACACCCGGCCGACGCCGGCGAGCGGGCCGTGGCCCTGCTGAAGGCCGCTGGCTGTACGGCGGCCAACATGGGCGTGCAAACCGTCAGCGAGAAGATCCGCCGCGACTGCCTGGGCCGCTCCGAGAGCACGGAGGAGTCCGTGAAGGCGCTGCGCCTGCTGCGCCGCGCCGGCATACACACCTATACCAATTTCATCTTCGGCCTGCCCGGCCAGGACGGCGCCGAACTGGAGCGCGTGGCCGCCTTCGCGGCCGCCAACCCGGCCGGCTTCCACGATGTGAACTGGCTGCGCTATTACCCGGGCACCGCGCTGCTGGAAAAGGCGCGCGGCAGCGGCCTGCTGACGGAGGGCGAGGCCGCGGCGGTAGAGGAGGGGACTTACAGCGTGCCCTACGGCCACGGGGGGCACAGCTGGACTCCGGAGCGCGCGAAACTGCGCAACCTGGTTTTCCTGGCCTCTCTGTTCCCCGCCGCCGCCACCGCCGCGCTCAGGCGGGGGCTGTGGCGCCTGCTGCCCTCGTTCAGCCTGCGCCTGCCGGCCATAGCCGCCGCCGCGCTCGCGGCCCGGTACCACGGCAACCGCAACCCCTATCCGAATTTTTCGCTGGCCGGCAGCTTCAGGTATTTCCTGTCCTACCTGCTGCGCGTCTACGCCCGCCGCGCCGCCGCGCCGGCCCTGAACGCGGCCCGGCGGCTGGCCGTCTCGGCGCGCGGCGCGCTGTTCCTGGCCGGCCTGCTGGACGCACGGCGGGCGGCCCGCTACGCCTCGTATTTCTTCAAGCGCAATTTGCTCAGGCGCAAAATACCGGGGATGGCGGCCTTCGCGGCCACCTTCGCCTGCCAGTGCCGTTGCGGCGCCTGCTCGTCCGACACCTTTCGCGAGGTCTTCCGCGACCAGGTGATGGACAAAGAGGTGGCGCTGGGCCGCATCCGCGAACTGGCCGCGCTCGGCGTACCGCGCCTGCACTTCACCGGCGGCGAGAATACACTGGTGCCCTGCCTGCCCGACCTGGTGCGCGCGGCGGCCGCGGCGGGGATGACGGTTTTCGTGGAGACCAACGCCCTCAGCGTGACCGAGGGGCTGGCGCGGCAGCTGAAGGGCGCCGGCCTCGCCTGCCTCAACGTCAGCCTGGATTCGGCCGAAGCCTGCGCCCACGACGGGGGCCGGGCTGCGCCCGGCTGCCATTCGGCCGCCGTGAACGCTCTGGAGCTGGCGCGAAGGATAGGCCTGCCCGCCATGGCCTCCTGCTACGCCACGCGCGAGACGGCAGCCGACGGCTCGCTCGCGGGGCTGCTGGCCGCGGCCGCCGCCGCCGGCGCGGGTGCGGTGCGCGTGCTGCCGCCGGTGCCTTCCGGGGCCTGGGCCGGGCGCTTCGAGGAACTGAGCCTGACCGACGGCGACCGCGAGGGAGTGCTGCGGGCCGCCGCCGCCGCCCCGCTGCCCGTGCTGGACCGCACGGGGCTGGTGGACTGCGAGCTGCCCTCCGCCTACAAGATCATGGTGCTGCCCGACGGGAGCCTCGCGCCATGCGAGCACCTGCCTTACATTTTCAAGGATTCCGAAAAGCTGTCCGTGAGCGGCCTGATAGCCGCCGCCTACGGCGATGTCCGCTTCGGGCCGGTGGTGAAGTGCTGGCCGCGCAACGCGGCCTGGCGCGCCGCTCACCCCGAGGCCGCCGCGCGCCGGGCCGTTTACCTGCCCGCCGGGGGGCGCGAATGAATTTCCGCCGCGCGCTGGTAGCCGCCGCCGGGGAACTGGTCCTGCCCGGCTTCCGGGCGCGGGCGGAGGCTTTCGGCGGGCCCGCCGGGGACAGGCTGGCGCGCGTCAATTCCCTGCTGACCAGGGCCGCTTCCGCCCTGCCGGCTTACGGCGCGGCGTGCGAGGCGGCGCTGGGCGGCCGGACCGAACTGTCGTCGCTGGAAGAAATTTCAAAGCTGCCGCCTATGACCCGCGCCGACCTGGCCGGCTATTCCGGCGCGGCCCTCGCGAGCCTGGAAAGCGGCGGCACCGGTCAATCCAAGCGCGTCGAGACGCGCCTGGACCTGGAGGCGGTCGTGGCCCGCTACTCAGGGCTGCTCGCGGTGCTGAAGACCGCTGGTTGGGAGATGGGCGATAAGGCCGCCGCGCTGCATCCGGTTGAATACGGCTATTTCAATAATTTGCCGGCCATGGCTTCGGCGGGGCAATTCGGGAAGATAGTCTTCGAATTTTTTCAGCAGTACGCTCTCTACCGGCTGGTGCACAACAGGAAGAACGTCTATTACGACAGGCGGATCTTCTCCGAACCCGTAGAGGCCGCTCGCCTGGCCGCCGCGGCCGCGGCGGAAAAACCGCGGCTGCTGATCAGCCGCCCCGACGCGCTGATGGCGCTGCTCAAGAGCCTGCGCGCCGCTGGCACTCCGGTTTTTAAAGGTCTCAGGGCCGTTCTCACCGTGGGCACGGCCCTCGGCGAGACCGTGCGGCGCGAGGCGCGAGAGCGGCTGGGCGCCGAAGTCTTCAATATGTACGCCTCCACGGAGCTGGGCTACGCGGCGCTCTCCTGCCCGGCCTCCGGAGACTGGCTGCACGCCGACGAGGAACGGCATCTGCTGGAGGTTGGCCCCGGCGGCGAGCTGCTGGCCACCGACCTGGACAATAAGCTCGCCCCGCTGCTGCGCTACCGGACCGGCGACGCGGGCGAGCTGGCGCGCCGGAGCTGCGCCTGCGGCCGCGCGGGCCTGCAGGTGAGGCTCAGCGGCAGGCTGAAGGATTTCGTCGAGACCGCCTCGGGACGGCTCTACGAGGCCGCGCTGATAGACCGGGTGTTCCCCTCGGACCTGCCTTTCTTCCAGCTGGACGCGGCCGCCGGCGGCCTGCTGCTGCCGCCGGGCGCTGGCGAGCGGGAAGCCGCGCGCATAAGGGCGGCCCTGGCCCTGCCGGAGGGCAGCTATGGCCTGCGCGCCGGAGAAAGTTTTAAAATTTCTGCTTCGGGCAAGTTCTGCCACATAGTATGAAGACGCTGAAAGATCTCATCGCGCGCTGCCGCGAACCCGGCCCCGGCGGCCTCACGGCCTGCGCCGCCGCCCTGTTCGCGGCTGCGCTGGCCGGCTACGCTGTGACGGTGTGCACGCCGGCGGCTTTCGAGCCGGTCTATTCCCTTTACCTCGACAGCGTCAGCTTCTACTGGATACAGGCGCTCTGGGACCGCGGTCTCTTCGCCGGGGACCGGCTGGCCGCCTTCTACCTCGCGCACCTGAAGCCCTTCCACCCGGAGGCCCTCTGGATCTGGTTCACGGCGCTGTTCATGAAGGTCAGCCCGTACACCGTCGGCCTGAAAGCGCTGGCCGTGCTGGGCTGCGCGGCCGCCGCGCTGCTGGTGCGGCGCCTCGCCCTGGCTTCGCCAGGGCCGCAGGCCTCCGGGGCCGCCGCGCTGCTGTTCACGCTGCTGTTCCTGTCCATGGACACCTTCTTCGGCGTGCCCCGCCTTTACGGCGCGCTGGCGCTGCTGGCTTTCGCAGTCGCGCTGGAGGAGCGGCGTTTCCTCCTGCTGCCGTGGCTGACGGCGCTGTGCTTCGTGGTCTATCCCTCCGCCGCCGTCGGGGTGGGCTTCACGGCCGCGCTGGCGCCGCTTTTTTTCCGGGCCGACTTCTCCGCCCGGCGCGTGCTCGGCCGCTACGCGGCGCACCTGGCCGGAGCCGCCGCGCTGTGCCTGCTGCTGCTGAACCTGAGCGGCCTGGCCAACAACGCCAGGGCCCGCGCCGCGCAGGGCCCGGAGTTCCAGGCCGCCAAGCTCTACCAGCGGCTCGCGGCCCCGCTGAACCCGGCCAACCCGGCCGACGCCGGGGCTAATCTGGTGTTGAACCTTAACGAGCACGCCCCGCTCTATACCATCTTCCTGGTGCTGCTGGCGCTGCTGTACGGCCTGGGCCTGCTGGTGGCCCCGGGCCGGCCCGCGCTGCTGCCGCGCGCAGTGCCTGCGCTGCTGGCCGGCTGCGGCGCGGCCTTCGCGCTGCTTTACCCGCTGCACCCCGTCTCCGCCTCCAGGCAGCTCGCGGTTATCCTGCCGCTGGCGCTGGTGTTCCTCGGCGCGGAGGCCCTGCTGATACTCGGCTCGGGCCGCTTCCGCGCCGGCCCGGCGGCGGCCGTCTGCGCCGCGCTGTTCGCGCTGCTGCACCCGCTGTACAACGAGACCACTTCGGTGCGCGAGTTCGCCGGGGCTTATAAGTTCCTCCGCGCCGCGCCCGGCGGCGTGGCCGCGGCCTATCCCGATGGGGTCTTGAACCTGGCCCTCCCTGTCTTCACCGGCAAGGCGGTGCTGGTCTCTTCCGACCTGAAGGACCAGGAACTGCTCTTCCTTGGCGGCGGGGAGCACGAGGCCAGGCGGACAGCCCTGCTGGCGGCGCTGTACTGCGCCGCGCCGTCGGCCGGCGAGGCGCTGGCCGTTTACGGCGTGCGCTGGCTGGTCTTTGAAAAAAAATATTACGGCGGCTGGTTCGTGGAAGAAGCGCTGCAGTCCAGGTCCCCGCTTTACGACGGGCTGCCCGAGCTGCTAGCCGCCCGGGACACGGCGGCCTGTTATGAGAGCCGCCGGGCCGGGGCCGCCTACGCCTGGGACGGCGGCTATGTGCTGGACCTGGCCCCCAAACCCTTATGACCACAGAGAACGACAGGCCCGCCTCGGTCAACCGCTTCGTGAAGAAGGGGCTGGGCGGCTTCTTCCGGCCTTTTCTTTCCGTGCCGGCGCTGGGGGCGCTCGCGCGCTTCTACCACCTTAAAGTGCAGCCGGCGGCGCGCGTCATCAAGCCGCTGTTCGGCGTTACCGTGATGGCGGGCCTCACCTACAAATGCCAGTGCCGCTGTACGCATTGCGGCACCACTCCCTACGGCGCGGCCGGCAGGCCGGAGCTGGGCGAGGACGAGACGCTGGCGCTCATCCGCCAGGCGGCCGCGCTGGGCGCCGGCGGCTTCTATTTCTTCGGCGGCGAGCCGCTGCTGGTGCCGTGGCTGCCGGGCCTGGTGCGCGAGGCGCGCCGCCTGGGGCTGGTGACCTCTCTCGACACCAACGGCTTGCTGCTCGACCGGCGCCTGGCCGGGGTTCTCCGGGACGCCGGGCTGGACCGCATCGGCGTAAGCCTGGACAGCGCCGACGCCGCAGAGCACGACCGCCTGCGCGGCCGCCCGGGCACCTTCCGCGCGGCCCTCGACGCCTTGCGCTTCTGCGCCGAGGCCGGCCTGGACGTCTCCCTGTCCACCTATGCCACCAAGGAAAGCCTCCGCGACGGCGGGCTGGACCGCCTCATAGCGCTGGCGCGCGGGCTGGGCGTAAAGACCCGCGTGCTGTCGTCGCTGCGCGCCGGCAAATGGCTGGAGCGCTCCGACGTGCCGTTCGGCCCGGAGGATATAGAGCTGCTGCGCTCGCGGCTGGCGCCCGACGTGTACTGGGAGTCCCTGCTGCTCACCTCGCCCAAGGCCAAGTTCGTCTGCGGCTGCTCCGCCCGCACCCATTTCTACGTCTCGCCCTACGGTGAGGTGCAACCCTGCTGCTATGTGCCGCTCGCCTTCGGCGACATTCGCACCGAGCCTCTGGAGAAGATAGTCCGCCGCATGTGGGGCTCGGCCATGTTCGGCGCCCTCGATTCCGCCACGGACTGCCCGATGAACTCCGAACGGTTCCGCGAAACCTTCGGCAAGGTGCTGTCGCGGCCGGGCCCCGGCCCGCACCCGGCCGAGTTGACTTCCTCGCCCAACGATCCGGCCGAGTGGGACGCCTGGGCCCCCGACTACGGCCGCGACGTGGACTGGGTGGAGGAGATCCACAACCACGACCTCAAAGAGCTCGCCGCGCCCGACGGGCGGCGGGTGCTGGACCTGGGCTGCGGCACGGGCCGCCGCGCCCGGGCGGTCTTCTCCGGCGCCGCCCGGCTGGCCGCCGTGGATTCCTCGCACGGCATGGCCGCGGTGGCGCGCGGGGTGCTCAAAGACCTGCCGCAGGCCGAGGTCCTGGAGCTCGACATCGAGGCCGACGAACTGCCGGCCGGGCCCTTCGACGCGGCGGTGGCCGTCTCTACAATGCACCATATCGGCGACGCCGAGGCCGCGCTGGCCAAGGTTAAAGAGCGGCTGGCGCCCGGCGGCGTGATCGTTATCGTGGACGCGCTGAAAGGCAACCCGCCGTTGACCGCGCTGGGCTACTACCGCGAGATGCTGGCGCTGCATAACCCGCTGCGGCTGGCGCTGGGCTTCTTCCGGGCTTTCTTCCTGGATACCCGCGTGGCGCGGCACAAGGCGCGCGAGGTGCATTTGACCTACGAGGAGTTCCGCCGCCGCTACGCGGCCGCCCTGCCGGGCGCGCGGACCGAAGTACGCCACGGCATTTTCGGCTACCTGGTCTGGAAGAAGCCGGCTTAGCCCGGGAACTTATGGCGACAACCGCTACCGTCAGAAGCAGGGTTTTGCGGATCCCCGGAGGGACTTCCGAGTATTTCATTTCCGTGACGCCGGCTCCTTCCGGCGGCTTCACCGCCCAGGCCAGGGCCGCGGCCGCGGCGTACGCGGAGGCGGCGCGTGAGTTGGGGCTGGCCCCGGACAGCGCGATCTTCCGCCGGATCTTTTTGAAAGGCCCGGCGGCGCGCCTGAAGGCGCTGGGGGCGGTGCCGTTCTCGCTCGGGCCGGGTGAGGGCCCGGTGGCGCTCTCCGTGGTGCGCCAGCCGCCGCTGCCCGGCGGCGAGCTGACCCTGTTGGCTTATCACGCGCAGGGGCCGCGGCCGCTGCGCAAACGCAGACTCGCTCCGGGGCACCTGAGCGTGAGCGCCGGCGGTTTGCGGCAGGTCTGGAGTGCCGGGCTCAACGGCCGCCCCGGCCTTACGGCCGCGGAGCAGACAAAGGAAATATTCTCGGACCTCGCCGGCGCGCTGCGGCGCGCTGGCGGCACGCTGGCCGGCGGCTGCGTGCGCACCTGGCTGTTCATGGGCGACATCGCCTCCGCTTACCCCGGCATGGTGGCGGCCCGCAGCGAATTTTTTAAACGGCACGGCCTGACGCGGGCCACGCATTTCATCTCCAGCACCGGCATAGAGGGCGCGACCGGCGGGGCGGGCTGCCAGGTGGGGCTCGACGCCTATTCGGTGCCCGGGCTCAGGCCCGGCCAGGTCTCTTACCTCAACGACTTTTCCCGGCTTTGCCGCGCGGCGGATTATGACGTCACCTTCGAGCGCGGTACCCGCGTGCGCTACGCCGACCGCTCGCATTATTTCATTTCCGGCACGGCCAGCATCGACAAGGCCGGCGGCATCCTCTACCCGGGGGACGCGCTGCGGCAGCTTAAGCGGACCATGGGCAATATCGGCGCGCTGCTGCGCTCCGGAGGGGCGGGGCCGCGGGACCTGATGTATTTGGTGGTTTACCTGCGCAACCCCTCGGATCACCGGCGGGTGGCCGCTTATCTCGAAGATAACTTCGGGGGTCTGCCCCTGGCGGTGGTGCGCGGGGCCGTGTGCCGCCCCGGCTGGCTGGTGGAGGTGGAAGGCGTGGCGGCGGCCCCGGGTAAGACGGCTGGTCTGCCCCGCTTCTGACCTAGTGCGGCTCGCCCACGCTGGGCGGCGGCAGGCGCGGCAGCAATTCCTGCAGCTCGCCCGGCTTGATGTTGAAGAATTCGGGCAGGTTCAGCGACAGTCCCTGTCTATCCCTTAATTGCGTGAGCACTACCGGCGGAGAATTCTCTCCGGTCTCGCTGATATGCGTCAGCACGATGTCAGTGGCGCTGTCGGCGTGCGACTTGGAGGCGTAGGCCAGCCAGCGCCCGTTGGGCGACCAGCTGTGCCACGAATCGGCCCTGGGACCGTTGCAGGTGAGCTTGCGGGCCTCGCCGCCGCCGGCCGGCATGATGTAGAGGTCGCTGTCCTCGCGCACCAGCATGGACCCGTTGGCGCTCCTGTTGAAGACCACCCATTTTCCGTCGGGCGACACCCGCGGAAAAAAATTGCTGTAGCCGTTGTCGTGCGCGCCGCGCAGCGGCTCCAGGCGGCCGCCCTTGCCGCCGTTGAACGGGATGCGGTAGAGGCTGTAGCGGAAGGGATAGACCTTGTCCAGCTCGCGCCAGCCCAGTTTCCGCCAGTCTTCCTTGTAGGTCCCGGCGAGCTTCTGCCGGCCCATCTCCAGCAGGGGCTCCGGTATGGGGCCGCCGAAGAGGTAGACGTACTTGCCGTCCGGGCTCCAGGAGGCGGGTGTATAGAGGAACTTCTCGTCGTCCGCGCCGGGCAGCACGCGGAGCGCCGGGTCGGAGACGGTGCGGTACATCGTCACGCCGAGGATGGGGAAGGTGTACTGGCGCATATCGGTGCAGCGCATGTGCAGGAGCGTCAGGCCCTTGCCGCTGGTGACTATGGTACGGCCGTCGGGTGAGATGGCTGAGCCGTTGGCCTGCAGCAGCGAGCGCTGCGCGCCGGGCTTGTAGCCGTTCCAGTTGAAGGTCATCTCCGGGGTGATCGCCACGCTGCGGCCCGGGTTCCTGAAGAAGAAGTAGCTGGACTTGTCCACCTCGTCGGTGTTGTAGTCGAAGCCGATGGTGCGGCCGTCGAGCGAGGCGACGTGGCAGTTGAAGCAGGTATCCTGGCCGCTCATCGCGGTGACGGGCGGCTCGTAGGAGGACAGCCACGCCAGGCGCCACTTGATGCGTTTGTAATCGCTCTCGGCGGGGAAGGTCATGCCGGAGGGCACGGCGCGGTAGAACAGCGGCGCGCCGGCCGGGTCGGCCGAGACGCTGAACCCTACTCGGGCAGCCCCGGCGGCGGCGCCGCCCTTCGGGGCCACCTCGAAAACGGCCGCCTTGCCCGCGGCCAGGCGGCGGATCTCCGCCCACTGGGCTTCCGACGGGGCCCAGGCGGTGTCCCGGCAGACCGCCGAAACCGTGCGCGTGGAGGCGCTGAAAGAGATCTTCACTGTCCACTCCCCGCTCTCGGGCTGGGCTCCCCTCCAGCGGAATTCCGGTGAGCGCATGTCGGCCGGGAACAGGGAGCCCTCGTAGGGATAGACCATGGCCGCGGGGCCGGCGGCCTGCGCCGGCGCGAGCGACAGCCAGGCCGGCTTGGCGTTGAACAGGAATAGCGCGCCCGCGATCAAAAGGGCTCCCGCGGCGAGTAAAATTTTCTCTTTCATAGGTTTAATCTTAACAAAATATTTCCCGGCGCCCGCGCCGGCGCGGCTATTTCCCGGCGTGCCGGCGGATGACTGGGCCCACGGCTTTCAGCAGCGCCAGCGGCGCGCGCCGCAGCAGCAGGCGGGGCAGGGCGAAGCGCGCCTGCTCCGGGTCCAGCCGCAGGCTCTTGCCCTTTTTATAGACCCGGTAAAAATACTTGATGGGCAGCTCCGCGCCGCCCCATTTCTTTTTATGCTCGTGCACGCCGGAGCCGGCCCGCGTGCGCATGAAGTCGTAGGCGCGCAGGCCCTCGCCGCAGGCCAGGCGTATCGTTTCGTCGAACAGCCGTATCTTGGGGAACCAGGTCTCGTATTCGGGGAGGCCGGCGTTGACGTCGGCGTAGAAGGTCCCGTCCCAGACCAGCGCGAACAGGAAGGCGGCGGCCCTGCCCCTGACGGAGGCGGTATAGAGACGGCCAAGGCCCGCGCTCAGCAGGGCCTCGAAATGAGCCGCCGGCAGCGGCGGCGAGCCGAAGCGGCGCAGCTGGCGCAGGTAAATGGGATAGACGGCGGCGAAGGCCGCCGGGTCCCGGCTTTCCGCCACCGCCACGCCCTTGCCGGCTTTGCGCAGGTTCTTGATGAGGTTGCTGTGGAAATTGCCGCGCAGCTCTTCGTAGGGGCGGGAGGTGTCGAGGACCAGGCGCAGGTAGGGGGCGGCGGAAACGAAGAGGGGGTCCTCTTGCGGGAACAGCGCGTCCGCGCCGCGCAGCTCGGCGTAGTCGGCGGCGGTTTCGGCCGCCAGCGCGTCCAGCGTGCCGGCGACGGCGGCCCTGAGGGCGGCGGTTTCGGTAGGGGAAAGAGCGGCGCCAGGGCGCAGCCGCAGGCCCGGCTCGTCGGAAAAGGGCAGGGAGATCAGGCGGGTGCCGAAGACGGCCGAGCGCACTACGGCGCAGCTGAAGCCGCCGAGGGTTTCGGAGCCGCGCATTATACGGAACTCGCGCAGGTCGTAGCCGTACAGTCCGCGGCAGAGCGCGGCCCAGGCCGGCGAGGCCGGGTAGGCGCCGCCGGGCGGCGGGGTTTCCGCCGGCGAGAGGGGCTCCAGCCGGATCACAGTTTCTCCCCCAGGGAAGCGGCGAGGCCGTCCAGGGTGGAGACGGCCGGCTTCCAGCCCAGGGCCCGCAGCCCCTCGCAGCTGTGCGACCAGGAAGAGCAGGCTTCTTTGAACCGGGCGGGGTCCGCGCCCATCACGCCGGGCAGGTACAGCCCCGCCAGCCCGAGCGCGGCGTCGAGCACGGCGGAGACGGCCCGCAGCGCGGGGACGGGCAGGCTGACCAGGCGCGGCCGGCGGCCCAGGGCCGCGGCGAGGGTCAGCAGCAGGTCCCGCATGGAGAGGGAGCCTTCGCTGACGTTCAGGGCGGCTCCGGAAGGCGCCTTGCCGGCCGCCAGCAGCGCCCCGTCGAGGAAATTTTCCACGTAGCAGATGGAGAAAATGTTGGCGGCGTCGCCGGGCACCAGCACCTTGTTCCTGGCCGCCGCGTCGAACAAAGGCTCCCAGGCTTTGGCGCCGGGGCCGTAGACCATGCACGGGCGCAGCACCAAATGGTCCAGGCCCGCGCGCGCGGCCTCGGCCTTGAAGAGCCGCTCTCCGGCCAGTTTGGACTTGCCGTACCAGGTCAGCGGCGCCGGGGGCGCATCGTCGCGCAGGTTCTCGCCCGGCCCCAGCGCGGCGATGCTGCTGAAGTGTATGAAGCGCTTTACCCCCGCGCGCGCGGCCGCGGCCGCGAGGCGCGCCGGGAGGTCCTCGTTGACGGCCTTGAAGCGGGCGAGTAGCGCGCGGCGGCGGACCAGGAGGCCAGTGGGCCGTACCAGCGCGGCCAGATGCCAGACGCGGGCCGCGCCGGAGAGCGCCGCCTCGCCGACTGCGGGCTCCAGCAGGTCGCCCCGGAAAATTTCCACGCCGGGCAGCTCCAGCCGCGAGGCGTCGGCGCCGGGCCGTACCAGGCAGCGCACGGGCAGGCCGGCCGCGGTCAGGCGCTTTACCAGCGCCTGGCCCAGGAAGCCGGCGGCCCCGGTCACGAGTTGCAGTTCAGCCATGGCCTTTCAGTTTAGCAAAGATAAAATGCTTGTACAGGCGCAGAAAGCGGCCCGTGTGGAAGTCCCGGCGCGGCCGGCTCAGCAGGCGGGACAGCGCCCGCAGGCCCAGGCCGCCGGCCAGGCGGAAGAGCCCGGGGCGCGCGGCGGCGAACCGGCGCAGCGGGGCGGGCAGGCGCGGCAGCAGCGTCAGCAGGGAGAACCAGGCGCGCTGCCTGCCGGGCGGCAGCGGCGAGTGGCCTGAAGGCCGCATCAGCCCTCCGGGCGCGTCGGCCCGGCCGGCGCAGCGGGCGGCCAGCGGGGTGCCGGGATAGAGCCGCAGGAAAAAGACTTCGTTGTGGTCCGGGGTGTGCTCCGCGTAGAACGCGGCCAGCGCGGCCAGCTCGCCCTCGCTCTCGTCGGGCAGGTCCAGGATATTGTCGCATGTGACGTAGATCCCTGCCGCCCGCAGGGCCTTTATGGCGGCGGCTATGTCGGCGTTGGCGGCGCGCCGGCCCAGCAGTTCAGCGCGCTTGTCCTCGTCGAAACGCTGCACGCCGAGCTGCACCTTGAAGCAGCCGGCGGCGGCCAGCGCGGGCGCGAGGGCGGCCAGGCGGGCGTCGGGGAAGACGAAGCAGGAAAAAGGCAGGCCGACGCGGGCTTTGTACAGCGGCAGGAACTTTTCCAGCCACCCGTAGTCGGAGTTGAAGACCTCGTCGGTGAAGTGCACGAAGCCGGGCGCGGCCGCCAGGCCCTCCAGCTCACCCAGCACGTTCTCGGCGCCGCGGCGGCGCAGGCAGGGCACGCCGGAGGCGCGGTAAAGCTCGCGGTACACGCTGTTGCAGCAGTAGGCGCAACTGTGCGGGCAGCCGCGGGAAGAGGACAGGAGGTAGCCGTCCGAGAAGACCGGCGCGGCCGCGGAAAAAAGCTCTTTGTCCGGGAGGGGCAGCGCGTCCAGGTCAGCCGGGGGGGCTGGCGGCGGGCCTTTGACCACGGTCCCGCCCTTCTTGCCCCAGATGCCGGCCGGCAGCGGGCCGCCAGCGGTCAGGTGGGCGGCCAGCGCCGGCAGCGCCAGGTCGCCCTCGCCCAGGCAGACGAAATCCGCGGCTTGGTCGGCCAGCACCTCGTCGGGGACGCTGGAGGGATGGATGCCGCCGAAAACGGTCCTCGCGCCGGTGCGGGCTTTAAGTTCGGCGGCCAGCGCCCTCGCCCAGGGCCAGGTGTCGGTGAAGACCGAGAAAGCGAGCAGGTCCGGCCTGAAAGCCTCCGCCTGGCGCAGCACGCGGCCGCGGAAGCTGAACAGGGAGGACAGCGCGGGCGAGCGCCAGAAGCCCGCCTCGTCGAAGAGACAGGGGTCTATGACGAGCGCGGTCTCGTGCCCGGCCCGCTTCAGCGCGGCCGAGAGATACTCGATGCCCAGGCTCTCGTAGCCGTTATGGACGAACAATATCCTCACAAAGCTTTTTTAATTTTTTCGGCGGCGGCCCAGGCGTCCAGCAGGCATTCCTCGGTGTCCAGGTAGGCGTGCGCGCCGGTGCGGCCGCAGAGCTGCAGGTTGGGCAGCGCCGCCAGCTCTTTCTTTACCGCCGCCAGCGGGCCCTCGGACCCGGCGTAGAGCAGCGGGTAGGCGTGAGCCAGGCGCTCCACGGCGGCCGGGCCGGCCTCGAAGCCGCCGGCCAGCCGGCTGAAGGCCGGCGAGCCCAGCGCCCGGGCGAGCAGCTCGGCCTCCGTCAGCCGCCAGCAGGCGTCGCCTTCGTCGCAGAAGAACTCAAAGGTAACGGGCAGCCAGCCGCCGGGGGCCATCAGCGGGCTCCAGTTGGCCAGCTCGCAGAGGCGGGAGAATTCGGCGTCCTCGTCGGGAAAATAGACCCAGTGATGCGGCAGCGCCTTTTTGCGGCGCAGCGCCGCGAACAGCACCACCAGCGAGCGGTACTTGATCCCGGCGGCTAGACCCGGCGGGAAACCGGGAATGAGGCCGGCCAGGGCCGGCAGCGGTATGGTGGAAATTATGTGTTTGAAGGCGGCCGTCTTTTTTTCGCCGCCGCGGCTGAAGACCAGCGCGGCGGGCTTGCCGTCGCGGAACTTCAGTTCCAGCGGCTCGGCCCCGGTCAGCAATTCGGTATTCGGTCCGGCGGCGGCCAGCAGCGCGGCCGGCAGCTCGCCTATGCCGCGCTCCGGGTAGAGGAAGCGCGCGGCGTTCTCCTTTGAGGACAGCTTGCCGCCGAACAGCTCGAGCAGCAGCGTTTTGACGCTGAAGCCGCCCCCGATGCGGCGCTCGGCCCAGAGCGGCGACAGCTCGTCGGTGGCGAGGCCCCAGACCTTTTTGGTGTAGTCCCGGAAATAGCGGTCGTGGACGCGGGGGCCCAGGCGGCCGTCCAGCCAGTCCTTCAGGGTGGCCGGCGGTTTGGCGCCGGAAACCTTGCGGCCTTTGGAGAAAAGCACCGGCGCGGCGTAAAGAACGCCGTTGAGGAAGGTGGGGGGATAATTGAGCAGGCGCCCGCCGGTGTAGATGGCGCTGGAGCGCTTCGGGCGCAGCAGCGGCCGCCCCGTGAGCAGCCGCTCGGTGTAGGCGCGGACTTCCGGCTTGGAGAAGTAAAGGCGGTGGCCGCCCAGGTCGAAGAGGAATTCCCCGGCGCGGGCCGTGCGCGACAGGCCGCCCGGCTCCGGCGCCTTTTCCAGGACGAGCGTGCGCAGGCCGGAGTCTTTCAGGGCTTCGGCCGCGGCCAGCCCGGTCAGCCCGCCGCCGAGCACCAGCACGTCGGTTTTCATTTCCATCGCGGGTATATTCTACAACTTTGGGGCGGTACGGGGGCGCGGCCTCAGGCCCCGCAGCGTGTCCCAGGCGCGCCCGCCGCCCAGTACGGCCAGCAGCAGCGCCAGCGGCGCGAAAGGCGTGAAGAAGCGGCCGGCCCAGAAGACGTGCGAGGTGAAGGCGTAGGGCAGCGTCAGCAGCAGCAGCCAGAGCGGCAGGAGCCGCAGGCCCGGAGTCAGCGCGGCCAGCGCGGCGCCCAGCAGGTAGAGGCCGAGCAGCAGCACGGCCGCCCGCCCCGGCAGGCCCAGCGAAAAATAGACCTTCCAGTAGAAGTCCCAGAGGCCGCTCCGCAGCCCTTTGGCAGAATCGCGCGCCAGTTCCCAGGGGGTGTGGTTCTCGAAGAGCCATTGCCGCGTGGTCAGCCGCTGCGCGTAGGGATCCTTCTGCCATTCATAGACGGTGGCCGGAAAGCCGGGGCGCCCCAGGTTCTCCATGTTGGAGATGTAGCTGGCGTGCAGGCTGACGGAATACAGCGGATCGCCGTGGCGGGCCTTGTTGTTCTGCAGATGCGGGGCGAGCAGCAGCAGCGCCGGCGCCAAAGCCAGCAGCGGGCGCAGGCCGCGGGCGCGCCAGGCGGCGGCGGCCAGCAGCAGGAAGCCGGACAGGACATAATTCACCCGGGTCAGCGCCAGCAGCGCCAGCGCGGCGGCGGGCAGGCGCCAGGCCTTTGGGCCTGCCGGGGCGTGCAGGGCGTTGAGCAGCAGCAGCAGGGCGAAGGTCTCCTGGAGGTTGCGCAGGCCTAAAGAGTCGGACTGGACCTGCGCCGGCAGGAAGGCGTACAGCGCGGCCGCGGCCCAGGCGCGCCCGGCGCCCAGGAAGCGGGCGGCCAGGGCGAAGAACAGGAAGAACGACGGGAGGAACCAGAGGCTGCCGGCCAGCCGGATGCCGGCCGCGGAGCCGGCCCCCAGTTTGCCCAGCAGCCACAGCCACCAGACGAAGAGCGGCTCGCGCGGCGAGGTGTCGAAGGGGTGCGTGAAGGCCAGCGAGGAGGGGAGGAAAGAGCCGAGGTCCGGGTGAGGGGCCGCGTCCCTGGTCCAGAGAATATAGCCGATACGCGCCGCCAGGCCCAGCAGGGACAAGGCGATAAGCGCGGCGCGTTCGCGGGATATGCCGAAAAAAAATTCCTTTACTCGGGATCCTGGGAAAGTCATGTCTCGAGGGCGGTCCGGGCCCGGCCTAGGCGTTCAGGCGCGAGGTTATCATCTCCTGCAGCGCTTCTATGCTGAAAGGCTTGTGCAGGACCGGGCAGCCGCTGTCGGCCAGCTCCTCGCCGCCGCTCGAGCCGGTTATGAAGATCCAGCGCGTCTTCAGCGCCGGCTTCACTGCCGCGGCCCAGGTGAAAAGTTCCAGGCCGGTCATCTCCGGCAGGCGGTAATCGCAGAGCACGGTGTCGTAGTCCCCGGCAACCAGCTTGCGCTTGGCCGTCTCAATGTCCCGGGCCGTGTCGGGCGAAAGGCCGATGAGGCGGAGTATGCGTACCGCCACGTCCACAACGCACTGTTCATCGTCTATGATGAGCACCCGGCGGTCTTTATTCGCCGCGCCGCTTTTGACAGGCTCCTGCGAGGCGTTCCCGGCCGCCGGCGCTATCACCGGCAGCTCCAGGCGGAAACGCGCGCCGCCGCCCGGGGCGTTCTCGGCCCAGATGCGGCCGCCGTGGCCGGTAATGATGCCGAAGGAAATAGAGAGGCCGAGGCCTGTGCCCTTGCCCGGTTCTTTGGTGGTATAGAAGGGCTCGAAGATGGTGTCGAAAGAGCCCTGAGGGATGCCCGGGCCGGAGTCCTCCACCTCGACGAGGATGCTGCGGTCGCGGAGGCTGGTGCGTATGCGTATGCTCTTTTCCCGCTGCTGGCAGGCCATGGCGTCCCTTGCATTGAGCAGCAGGTTGATGAAGACCTGCTGGAGCTGGTGGAAATCCGCCATTGTCTTGGGCAGTTCCGGAGCCAGATCAAGGGCCACGGAGATGCCGGCCACTTTCAGGTGTGAATCCTGCAGCTTCAGGGTGTCCTGCAGCAGGCCGTTTATCCCGAGGTGGGTCTTTTCCGGCTTATGTTTGCGCGCGAACGTGGTGAGCCCGCGCACCAGTTTCTGGCAGCGCTCCGCCTCGCGGAAGATGGTGGAAATATCCTCGCGGTGGCGGGAGTTTTCCTGTATGGCCTCGTCGCGCAGCAGCAGCTGGCAGTATCCCATGATGCCGGTAAGCGGGTTGTTGAGCTCGTGGGCCACTCCGGATACGGTCTTGCCGAGGGAGTTCAGTTTTTCCGCCTGGAAGAGCTGCAGCTCCAGGGCCCGCTGCCGCTCGGCGGCTTCGCGCTCGTCGGTAACGTCCCGCGAGATCACGATCAGCTTCTCTACCGCGCCTGAGGGGGATTTTATAGGCACACCCTGGGAATGGATCTGGCGGACCTTGCCGCCAGGCAGGGTAAGGCGGTAGTCGGCCTGCTGCCCCTGCCCCGTACGGAAAGTTTCCCGGAAAATGCGCTTGATGTTCTCCCTGTCGTCCGGATGTACGTCCCCGAAAGAATCCGTGCCGGCCAGTTTTTCCGGATCGCCGAGAAAAGCGTAGTTCGGGGTGCAATATAGCCGGCGCCCGTCGGTATCCACCAGGGCTACCATGTCCGTGAGGTTTTCCGCTATGAGGCGGAAATATCTTTCCGCGTCTTTGGTGCTGTCGCCGGGGGGGGTGGGGTCGGTCATATCTCCTTGCGCGAGGCCCGGCAGTGCGGGCTGCGGCCAAGGTCTAATGCTATATAATCCGCGGCCGGCCTACAAGCGGCTTCAGGAGGGAGCGGGCCCCTGGCATTTTCAATTTGATAGAATGGTTCCGCATGCCCGATATCCCCGTCTGGAACAAGTGCGACAACAAGTGCGTGATGTGCGCCAATACGGCCGCCTTCTGCCTGAATACCTCGCGGGATTACAGCCTCCTGAAGCAGGCCGCGCGGCTGGAGCGCCACCTGCGCGGCGGCGCGGCCTACAAGAAGAACGCGCGCACCGCCGGGGCCTGGAACCTGACCGGCGGCGAGCCCACGCTGAACCCGGAGTTCCTGAAGGCCGTCGCTCATTTCCGCAGGCGGCTGAAGGGCGCGGAACTGCTGCTGCTTTCCAACGGGCGCCGCTTCGCGGATCCCGCTTTCGCCGCCGCCTTCGCGGCCGCGGCGCGCCCGCCATTCACGCTGGGCGTCTCCATCCACGGCCCGGACGCCGCCGCCCACGACCGGGTGGCCGGAGTCAAAGGCGCGTTCCGCCAGACTTTGCGCGGCCTTAAGAATCTGAGCGCCCTGCCCGGCGCCCCGGCGCTGGAGATCAGGGTGATACTCCATAAACTGAATTACCGCCGCCTTGGCGCCACGCTCGGCCTGCTGAAGCGGGAGCTGCCCGGCTGCCGCCTGGTGGTCATGCATTACGAAGCGGAGGGCCGGGGGGCGCGCAACGAGGCGAAGCTGGCCGTGAAATTATCGGCTACGGCCGCCGCGGTGAACCGCTGCGCGGCCCGCCTGGCCGGCTTTCAGGCGGCCGCGCTCTACCATTTCCCGCTTTGCCTGCTGCGGCCTGAGCTGCGCGGGCTTGCCCGCGTCAGCCTGCCGCCCGAGGACCGGGCTTACCCTGCGCCCTGCCGGAACTGCGCCGCCCGCGGGGTCTGCGTGGGCCTGATGCGGCCCTACCTGCGCCGCTTCGGGGCCGGGGAACTGCGGCCCCTGCCGAAAGATTAGCTTCCTTCCATATACTCCTGCTGCTGCTTTTTGTCTGTGCCGGTGAAAGAATAATCCCGGCCCGGCCGCGCTGCCAGCTTGTATCATCAGTCCAACCCAAGCCAGAGCTAAACAGGGGACGGGCCCCGCATAAGCAGTCGTGTGAGGGAGGTGGATATAAATTGGGCCTTGACAAACAGGAAAACCCCTGTTATAACATAACAAAGCTAAAGAAGGTAATAAAACAAATGAAACGAAAGAAAGTAAAAAACGCTTTTGGAACCCATGAAATCGCCGGGTTTTGCCAGGTGACCCCGCCTACAGTGATACGCTGGATGGAAGAGGGCAAGCTGGTGTATTTTACCACCGGCGGCGGCCACCGCAGGGTATGGGACGCAGATCTTGCGGTTTTCATGCGCAGTCACAATATCCCGGTGCCCGCTATCCTGGAGGCTGGAACCCTTAAATTCCTTATTGTAGAAGACGACGCGGACTACAGGCGGCTGCTGGTGCGGATGCTGAGCGCCGCTTACCCGGGAGCCGAGCTGGCCGAGGCCGGCGACGGCTTCGCGGCGGGTCATATGGTACACGCCTTCAGACCTTCCCTTCTGGTCCTGGACCTGCACCTGCCCGGGGTGGACGGCTTTAAGATCTGCGAGATGATACGCGGTGACGTGGAACTGAAAAGCATTAAAATACTGGCTGTGACCGGGCTTAACATGGACGAATCCATGTCCCGGGCGCTTAATTCCGGCGCGGATGATTTCCTTGGCAAACCGTTCGGGGCGGAGGTCCTGACAGAAAAGATCAGGGTTCTTCTGGGCGCCGGACCGGGGAGGGAAACCATATGAGCGACGAGACTAACGTTCCGGCCCAACCGGCTTCCGAGCCGGCTCTGCCCAGGATCATGGTGATAGACGACGAGCTGGGTTTCAGGGAACTCGCGGCTTTCGAGTTCGGCGCGCGCGGCTACCAGGTGGTGACGGCGGCCGACGGGCAGGAGGCGGTGCTGAAAGCGGGGAACAGGGACATCGACGTGGTGATCTCTGACATGGCCATGCCCAAACTGGGCGGGCTGGACACGCTTACCGCGCTGAAGAACCTGGACCCCAAGATAGAGGTGATCATGGTGACCGGCTTCGCCACGCTGGAGAACGCGGTGGAGAGCATGAAGCGCGGCGCCTACGATTTTATCACCAAGCCCTTCCAGATAGACGACCTGGCCCGGCTGGTGTCTCGCGCGCTGGAAAAAAGGCGCCTCGGCCTGCAGGTGGACGAGCTTAAGGAGATCAATAGGTTCAAGTCCGAGTTTCTGGCCAATATGAGCCATGAGCTCCGCACGCCCATGAACGCCATCCTGGGTTACACCTCCCTGCACCTGGACCAGATCTACGGGCCGGTGACCCCCAAGCAGCAGGAAGCCCTGAAAAGGGTGGAGGCGGGCGGCAAGAACCTGCTGCAGCTCATCAACGGCATCCTGGACCTGTCCAAGCTGGCCGCTGGCCGCATGCCGGTCTACCTGGAGGAGTTCAACCTGCGGGACCTGATGGACGAGGTGCTGAAAATGATGGACTGCCTGGCCGGCGCCAAGAAGCTGGCGCTCACGGCCGATATCCCGCCGCAGATCCGCATAAAGAGCGACAGGACCAAGCTCAAACAGATCCTTATCAACCTGATAAGCAACTCGATAAAATTCACCCGCGAGGGGGGCATTACCGTGTGCCTGGCGCGCTCGCCGGGGAAGTCCCGCTTCACCATCCGCGTGAAAGACACCGGCATAGGCATCAAGGCCGCGGACCTGCCCCAGTTGTTCCAGGAATTCAGGCAGCTCGACGCCTCCTCCACCCGCCAGTACGGCGGGACCGGCCTCGGCCTGGTGATAAGCCGCAAGTTCGCCCAGCTGCTGGGCGGCGACGTGAACGTGGAGAGCGTGCCCGGCGCCGGGTCCACGTTCTCCATCGACCTGCCGCTGGAAAGCGAGCTGGCCGCTCCGGCGGGGGAGAGGCTGTTCCGGCAGGCCGCGCTGGCCGCCGGAAAAAAAGTGTTCCTGGCCATCGACGACGACCCCGAAGTGCTCTCCCTGCTGCGTGACAGCCTGCACGGCACCGGCTACGAGTTCGCGGGGGCGCTCGGCGTGCCGGAGGGGATAGCGCTCGCGCGCAAGCTCAAGCCTTTCGCCATTACCCTCGACATCATGATGCCGCACCAGGACGGCTGGTCGGCGCTGCAGGTGCTCAAGAACGACCCGGAGCTGAAGGCTATCCCGGTGATCATCCTTTCCATCACGGACAACAAGAGCCTGGGCTACGCCCTGGGCGTGACGGACTACATGATAAAGCCGTTCGACCGCCGCGAACTGCTGGGCAAGCTGAAGGCGCTGGAGCACGGCTGCAAGCCCAAGGCCCCCGGCCAGGCCGCGGCCTGCACCGTCCTCGTGGCCGACGAGGAAAAGGCTACGGCCGACTATATCAGGGAAACCCTGGCCGCGGAGGGCTACGAGGTGGAAACGGCCGCCACCGGCAGGGAGGCGCTGGCCAAGCTGAACGCGGCCCCGCCGGACGTGCTGTTCCTCAACCTTACCCTGCCCGAGGTGACCGGTTTCGAGGTGATGGAAGCGGTGGAGAAGGACCCGAAGTTCAGGGATACGCTCATCTTTGTGCTGACGGCCAGGCACCTGAGCGGCGGTGAGCTGGAGCACCTGCACCGGAGGGCCGAGGCGGTGATCCAGAAGGGCTCCCGGAAGCTGCCGGATATTTTGAGCCTGGTGAAGCGCAAGCTGGAGAAGATAGAGGTCTTCGCGGAGCGCCCGGCGGGAGGCGAATAATATGGCAAAGATCCTTATAGTGGACGACGACGTGACTAACCGCGACATCCTCAGGACGCGGCTGGAATCCGCCGGCTACGAGATAGCCGAGGCGGTCAACGGCGAGGAAGGGGTCAACCTGGCGCAGCAGATGCCGCCGGACCTCATCATCCTCGACGTGATGATGCCCAAGGTGGACGGGCTGCTGGCCTGCCGCATCCTCAAGGCCAACGACAAGACCAGGAGCATCCCTATAGTCATGCTGACCGCGCGCAGCCAGCAGATGGAAGAGCTGCGGGGCTGGGAGTCGGGCGCGGACGAATACCTGACCAAGCCTTGCGACCACCAGCGCCTGCTGGCCGTGGTGGCGCAGTTCCTGCCCGCGGCCGGGGGGAAGCCATGAACTACGAGCCCGAAGCCAGGATAGCGCCCGAGGTGCTCAGGCTGATCTCTTACGAGACCATGCGCCGCCAGGGGATAGTGCCGCTGGGCCTGCGGGACGGCAAGCTGCGGCTGGCCATGGTGAACAAGTCGGACGTCGTCACCCTGGACGACATCCGCATCAAGACCGGCTACGAACTGGAGATCTACCCGGTGTCCAAGGAGGAGCTGGACAGGATTCTGCAGCAGAATTTCGAGGCCATCACGGAGCACCCCGTCTGTCCCGCGCTGGCGATAGACGTGAAAAAGCTCCCGGCTGGGGGGGGCGCCACGCCGCAAGAGTCTTACGCCGTGCAGTCCGTTGATAAACTGCTGGGGCTGGCGGTCACCATGCGCGCCAGCGACATCCACCTGGAGCCGCAGCAGCGGGCGCTGTTCGTGCGCTTCAGGATAGACGGGGTCCTCAAGACCATCCACGAGTATCCCAAGGAGCACCAGGCCTCCATCGTTTCGCGCATCAAGGTCATGGCCAGCATGGACATCTCGGAAAAGCGCCTGCCGCTGGACGGGCAGATCAGCCTGGAGACCGGGACCATGAACGTGGACCTGCGCATCTCCACCATGCCTGGCAAGCATGGCGAGACCGTGGTCATCCGCATCCTCAACAAATCCAGCGTGATGTTCGGGCTGGAGAAGCTGGGGATGGCCCCGTCCGCGCAGAGCACCTTTGAAGCCCTCATCGAGAGGCCGCACGGGATCATCCTGGTGACGGGCCCCACCGGCAGCGGCAAGACCAGCACGCTGTACGCGGTGCTCAACCGCATAAAGTCCCCGCTGATAAACATCATCACGCTGGAGGACCCCATAGAGTACGAGCTTCTCGCGGGCGCCGGCAACCAGATGGGCATAACGCAGGTGCAGGTGCAGCCGAAGATCGGCATGACCTTCGCGGCGGGCCTCCGGGCCTCGCTCCGGCAGGACCCCGACGTGATCATGGTGGGCGAGATCCGCGACAAGGAAACGGCGGAGACCGCCATGACCGCGGCCATGACCGGCCACCTGGTGCTCTCCACGCTGCATACCAACGACGCGCCCAGCGCCGTGGGCCGCCTGCTGGACATGGGCATAGAGCCGTACCTGATCTCCACCACCCTCGCCGGGGTGCTGGCGCAGCGCCTGGTACGCCTGCTGTGTCCCCGCTGCAAGGAAGAGTACCGGCCGCCGCTGCGCGCGCTCAAGAACATGTTCCCGGGCCGCGCCAGTCTGGAGAAGGCAGTGTTCTACCGGCCGAAAGGCTGCGACCACTGCCGCGGGACCGGCTACGCGGGCCGCCAGGGCATCTTTGAACTGCTGACCATGACCGACGAGATAAAGCGGCGCATTCATGACGGGGAGCACATGAGCGGCATCCGGCGCGCCATGCAGGAGCAGGGCATGAAGTCCCTGCCGGAAAGCGGCATGGAAATGGTGTTCCAGGGGCTGACCACCGTGGAGGAGGTCTCCAGGGTAGCCGTGGAGTGAGGAAAGGCGGAGCAAGCGGGATCTTTCGGCAGGGAGACTGACATGGACGGCAACAGGCAAACGGACGACGCGGACGCTCAGGCTAAAATACTGGTCGTGGACGACGAGCCGGGCATACGCGATATGCTCTCGTTCGAGCTGAGCAGCCACGCTTACAAAGTGGTCACGGCGGTCAACGGCGAGGACGCGCTGGAAAAGCTCCGCAGGGAGAAGTTCCACCTCGTCATCAGCGACGTAAAAATGCCCCGCATGGACGGCATGGAAATGCTCGACGCCATCAAGAAGCTGGACCCGGACGTGGAGGTGATCATGTCCACCGGCTTCGGCACCATCGAGACCGCGGTGAGCGCCATGAAAAAGGGCGCGTACGACTTCATCCAGAAACCCTTCAACCTCGACGAGATACTCTCCCTGATAGAGAAAGCCCTGGAAAAGAACGAGCTGAAGATCCTGCTGGGAGTTTATGAGACCAGCAAGGCCGTGCTGGCCTCCATCAAGCTCGACGAACTGCTGCCCGTGATGGCGAAACTTTCCGTCCAGATCCTCAAGGCCGACGACGCCTCCATCATGCTGGCGAGCCCGGCGGGCTGTCTTGAGGTGGCGGCCTCGGCCGGCCTGTCCGGGGCGGATGCCGATAAAAAAAAGGCCTGCCTGGCCCTGGGCGAAAGGGTGGCCGGAATAGTGGCGCAGAGCAAGGCGCCCGCCATCATTAACGGGCCGCTGGAGAACGACCCCAGGTTCCACGGCATACAGAGCCTGTCCAGCATCTCCTCTTCCATAGTTTACCCGCTTATCCTGGAGGGGGAACTGCTGGGGGTGCTTAACGTGAACCGCACTGTGCAGTTGGAGGCCTTTACCGCCGCGGACCTGCGGCATGCCACCATCTTCTGCTCGCAGATAACCCAAGCCATCAACAACGCGGCGCTTTACCGCCGGCTGGAAGACAAGATCCTCGAGATCCAGAATATGGAAGCGCAGCTTATCCAGTCCGAAAAGCTGGCCGCCATAGGCCAGCTTTCCGCCGGCATCGCCCACGAGATCAATAACCCGCTGGCGGGCATAATGGGCTTCGCGGAGGTAGTCCTTAAAAGCGACACGCTCTCTGCCCAGCAGCGGGAGGATATCGAGACCATCCTGCAGCAGAGCAAGCGCTGCGGCAACATCGTCAAGAACCTGCTGCAGTTCAGCCGCCGGAAAAAAGGCGCGGAAAAACCCACACAGCTCCTGCCAGCCGTGGACGCCGCCCTGCAGCTGGCCGGTTTCGACCTGCGCCGCGCCAAGATAGAGGTGGTCAAAGACGTGCCGCCGGACCTGCCTGCCGTGCTGGGCGACCAGGGGCAGCTGGAGCAGGTGTTCCTGAACCTCATCATGAACGCGCGCCAGGCGATGGAAGGCGCGAAGAGCGGAAAACTTATAATAACCGGTTCGGCGGAAGGCGGCCTTGTAACCCTGCGCTTCCAGGATAACGGCCTCGGCATCGCCGCGGAGAACCTGGGCAAGGTGTTCGATCCGTTCTTCACCACCAAGCCGGTGGGGAAAGGCACGGGGCTGGGCCTGTCCATCTCCTACGGGATAATAGAGGCGCACCACGGCGCGCTGCGCGTGGAAAGCCGCGAGGGCGAAGGAGCGGCTTTCATAGTGACGCTGCCGGCTTGCAAGGAGGCCCCAAATGGACAGCTATAGGATACTGGTGGTCGACGACGAGGAGTTCATGCGCAAGCTCTGCGGCCGCGTGCTGGCCGGCCTGGGGGTCGAGCCGCTCTTCGCCGAGAGCGTGGCGGTTGCGCTGGAAAAGGCCGCCTCCTTGGACGGGCTGGACCTGCTCATCACGGACCTGCGCCTGCCGGACGGGCACGGGCTCGAGGTCGCCCGCGGCGTCAGGAAGAAATTCCCGGCAGCTGGGATCCTGGTCATCTCCGCCTTTCTCAACCTGGAAGAGAATAAAGAGAGTTTCCTGGCTCTCGGGGTCACGGAAGATGACATGTTCTCCAAGCCTTTCAGCGTCACCGTTTTAGAAACCGCGGTGAAGGCCAGGCTGCCGGGCGGGGAGAAGGGCAAGGCGGGGGCGTTATGACCGGAAGAGAACTATTTGCGGCGGCGGTCCTGGCCGCGTTCCTCGCGGCCACCGCGCCGGCCGGCGCGCAGCCCGGGGTTACGGGCAAGGAGATAATCATAGGCTCCTGCTCTGTGCTCAAAGGACCCAACGCGGAACTGGGGCTGCGGCAGTTGGAAGGGGCCAGGGCCTACCTTGCCAAGGTCAACAAAGAGGGCGGGGTGCACGGGCGCAAGCTCAGGCTCCTGGCCCTCGACGACGGCTACGAGCCGGGCAAGGCCATGGTCTGCTTCAAGCGCCTGCTGAAGGAAGGTATCTTCGCCGGGGCTTTCTTCGTGGGCACGCCTACCGGCGCCAGGCACGCTTTCCTGGCCGAGGAGAACCGGGTGCCGGTGGTGGGTTTTTTCACCGGCGCGCAGCTGCTCCGGGAGCCCTTCAAGCGCTATATCATAAACGTCAGGGCTTCCTATTACGACGAGACCCGGGAACAGGTGGACCGGCTCTGGAACGACCTGGGCTACCGGCGCATAGCGGTGCTGCACCAGGACGACGCTTTCGGCGCGGCGGTGCTAGCCGGGGTAAGGCGCGCGCTTAAGCGTTATGGCGCGGCGCCAGTGGCTATCGGTTCCTTTCCGCGCAATACCCTGCAGGTAGGCCGGGACTTGGCCGCGCTGCGGGCCGCCGGACCAGAGGCTGTGCTGATGGCCGCCACCTACGCTCCCGCGGCCGAGGTACTGAAACTGGCCAAAAGAACGGGCTGGACCCCGAGGTTCGTTATAGCTTCCTTTGTCGGGACCGAATCTTTCATCAAGGCCGCTGGTGCGGACGGGGAAGGGGCGGTGATAACGCAGGTGGTGCCGCCCTCAACCCGTACTGACTTCCCCGGGGTGACGCGGTACCTGGAAGACCTGAAGAAAAATTCTCCTGGTTCGGAGCCCGGCTTTGTCAGCCTGGAAGGGTACGCCGACGCGGCCATCCTGGTGGAAGGGCTCAGGCGCGCCGGCCGCGACCTGACGCGGGAAAAGTTCATAGACGCGCTGGATTCCATGACCGGTTTCGATCCCGGCCTGGGCCCGAAGCTTAAGGTCAGCCTGGGCCCGCAGGACCACCAGGCCTTCGACAGCGTCTACGGTACCGTGGTGCGCGGCGGCAGGGCCGTGGTTCTGGAAGACTGGAAAGAACTGCGGCGGAGAGACTGACATGACCTTCCTTAAAAATATCCGCAGCCTGCGCGACAAGTTCCTCGCTGTTTTCCTGGCGCTCTACCTGGCCGCGCTGGCGCTGACTATCTGGGTGGTGTCGGAAAAAGCCCGGGTGGCCCTCGAGGAACAGATCCAGACCCACATGCTCAATACCGTCAACGAGCAGGGGGACTCGCTGAAGAAAGAACTGGAAATGAAGTGGCGCTGGGTCAACAGTAAAGCGGACACGCCGTTCATAGTGGAGGGCCTGGCCGGGGCCGGTGAGTTGACGGCGCACGTGGGCGTTTTTCTGCGGCAGCTCGTGCCGCCCGGGCGCGGCGTCAGGGCCGTGCCCCTGCTGCTGCTGAACTCAGGGGGCCGGGTGGTGGCGGATAACAGTGCTGGAGCGCTGCCGGTCCCGGAGTTCAGGAAAGAGGGCTGGTTCAAGGACGTAATAACTTACGGCAATCCGAGGGCCGCGCTTATGGCCGACAACGGCCGGCCGGTGCTGGTCTTCGCCGCGCCGGTCTTCGACGGGGAGCGCGCCGCCGGCGCGCTGGCGGCCGGGCTCAGCCTGGATTTCGCGGAGGAGATCCTGGACAGCGAAAAAGCTTTCAAGGCCAGCCTGCTGACGCCCGCGGGGCGCGTGCTGCTGGGGGAACTGCCGCCGGACGAAGCGCTGCGGCTGGCCGCCCTGCCGGTGGAGCCGGGCAAGCCTCTGCTCTCGGAGCGCGGCGGCATACTGTACGGCGTGGGGGTGCTGGACGCGCCGCTGGAGGCCGGTGACGAGTACCTGCTCGTGATCGCGGCCCCGCTGTCGGAGATAAATAAGCCAGTAGCCGCGTTGCGCTGGTATATCTTCGGCATAGGCGCCGGCATAGCGGTACTGCTGGCGGCGCTGGTGTTCTGGCTTTCCGGCGCCCTGCTGGGCCCGCTCAAGACGCTTAAAGAAACTATGGAGCAGATCCTGCGGGAAGGCGACCTTTCCCGAAGGGCGCCTGCGGCCGCGCAGGACGAGGTCGGCGTCCTGTCCGGCTCCTTTAACAGGATGCTCGACGGCCTGGCCGAAAAGAACCGCCAGCTTGCCTTGCTGGCCGGCATAACTTCCACCTCCCCCCTGCCCATCATGCTGGTGGACGAGGAGATGACCATCCGGGTCTGGAACGAAGCCGCCGAAAAGTTGTTCGGCTGGCGCCGCGGGGAGGTGATCGGCCGTTCGCCGTTCGACCTGCTGGTGCCGGAGGGGGAGCAGGAGGCCATACGCCGCCTGCGCGCGGACCCGCCGCAGAGCGAAATGACCAGGTTCGAAACCGTCCGGCGCAGCAGGGACGGGGAGCTGATCCCCGTGGAATCCATCTCCACCAGGCTCAAGGACGCGGACGGACAATTCATGGGGAGCATAGTGCTGTACAGGGACCTGCGCGAGATCCGCAAGTTGCAGGAGTCCGTCCTGCAGACCGAGAAGATGGGCGCGGTGGGCCAGCTGGCGGCGGGTGTGGCCCACGAGATAAACAACCCCCTCGGGATCATTCTCGGGTTCGCGCAAAGCCTGGTGAAGAGGATCAAAGCCGACGACCCGATGGCCATGCCGCTGAAGTCCATAGAGCGGGAGACGCTGCGCTGCAAGAACCTTGTGCAGGACCTGCTGGTTTTCTCCCGGTCCTCTACAATAGAGGCGGAGGAACTGGACCTGAACGAGGCGCTGACCGGGGCGCTGTCGCTGATCTTCGCCCGCGCCAGGACCCGGAGCGTGGAGATAGTGCAGGAAATGGCCCCGGGGCTGCCGCGTATCCTGGCCAACAGGAACAAACTGCAGCAGGTGCTCATCAACCTCGCCAACAACTCCATCGACGCCATGCCCTCGGGCGGGACGCTTACCATTACCACGTCGCTCGACGACGGCCGGCCCGGGCACGTGCGGGTCTGCGTCAGGGATACCGGCCACGGCATTCCCAAGGGGATCAGGGGTAACGTGATGGAGCCGTTCTTTACCACCAAGGAAGCGGGCAAAGGCACGGGGCTGGGGCTGTCTCTGGTGTACGAGATAGTGAAGAACCATAAGGGCGGCATAGAGCTGGAGAGCGAGGAGGGAAAAGGGACCAGGTTCACCATTTTCCTCCCGGTCAAGGTTTAAACGGGCCTGGCGCGGGATTTTATGAAAGACATCAAACGCTATTTTCCGGAACTCGCGGTCAAGATCGCTGTACTGGTCCTGATCTCGGAAACGGCGATAATGGGCTTCGTCGGGTACCTGGGCATCGGGTCCGCGTTCCTTGAGACCCTGACGGACTCGCTGCTGCTCGTGGCGATAACTACCCCCTTCCTGCTGCGCTGGACCCTGGCCGCGGAGAAGCGCCTGACGGAATCGGAGGAAAAGTTCAGGATCCTGACGGAAAGATCCGTGACCGGGGTTTACCTGGTGCAGGGCGGCCTGTTCCGTTACGTCAATCCCCGCGCGGCGGAGATGTTCGGCTACACGGTGGACGAGGTCGTAGAAAAAAAAGGGCCGGAGGACGTGGTGGCGCCGGAGGATTGGCCGCTGGTAATGGAGAACCTGAAAAGGCGCCTCGAGGGCGAGGTGCAGCCCCTCAATTACAGTTTCAGGGGCAGGAAGAAGGACGGCGGCCTGATCCACGCGGAGGTTTACGGCGTCACCACGGTGTACGGCGGGAAACCGGCCATCATAGGCACGATGCTGGATATTACCGGGCGCAAGTTGGCGGAAGCGGCGCTCAGAGACGCGGAAGAGAGGAGCAGGCTGATCCTAGATTCCGCCGGGGACGGCATAATAGGAGTGGACGGCAAAGGGCAGGTCCTGTTCGCCAACCGCGCGGCCCAGGGCATGCTGGGCTGGAGCCTGGAGGAACTGCGCGGGCACGGCCTGCACGACAGGATCCATCACACCCGGGCCGACGGCGGCGCTTACCCGGTGAAAGATTGTCCCATGTTCGCCGCTTTCACCAAGGGCACCGAGCACCGCGTGGAGAGCGAGGTGCTGTGGCGCAAGGACGGGAGCAGTTTCTTCGTGAGCTACTCCGCCCGGCCCATCATAAAGGAGGGGCGCAGCGCCGGGGCGGTAGTCACCTTCAACGATATCACAGAGCGCAGGAAGAACGAGGAGGAAATACGCAAGCTCAACGAGGAGCTGGAGGAAAGGGTGGAGCGGCGGACCGCGGAGCTGCAGAGCGCGCAGGGCCGCCTGGTCCAGTCGGAAAAGCTGTCCGCCGTGGGGCAGCTCGCGGCCGGCGTGGCTCACGAGATCAACAACCCGCTGGGAATAATCCTCGGCTTCGCCCAGGGGCTGGCGAAAAGGGTGAAGGAGGACGACGGGATGTGCATGCCGCTGCGGTCCATTGAACGGGAGGCGCTGCGCTGCAAGAACCTGGTGCAGGACCTGCTCGTCTTCTCCCGCTCCTCCAAGATCGAAGAAGAGGACCTGGACCTCAACGAGACCCTGGCCGCGTCCCTGTCCCTTATTTCCGCGCGCGCCAAGACACAAGGGATAGAGATGTTGCGGGAGCTGGCACCGGGCCTTCCCGCTATCCCGGCCAACAAGAACAAAATACAGCAGGTCCTTATCAATCTCGCCAACAACGCCATAGACGCCATGCCCAAAGGCGGCACGCTTGCCATTGGCACGGCCCTGTCTGCGCGCGCCGGTTACGTGGAGATACGGGTGCGGGATACCGGACACGGCATCCCCAGGGAAATTCAGACCAGGATAATGGAGCCTTTCTTTACCACCAAAGAGGCGGGGAAAGGGACCGGCCTGGGGCTGGCGCTAGTGTATGAAATAATAAAAAAACACAACGGCAGCCTGGAGCTGGAAAGCGAGGAAGGGAAGGGCACTGAATTCATTGTTTATCTGCCGGTTCAGGCCGTGAAGCCGCCTGTTGTCAGGCCCTGAACTTGCAAAGCGCAAGTGTTTCGGCTAGAATGGAAGCATGGAGAAAACGATACTTATCGTTGACGACGAGGCGGGTTACCGCGACCTGTTAAGCCTGGAGCTTGGCGGGCACGGTTTCCGCGTGTTGACCGCGTGCGACGGGGCCGCGGCCGCGGAGATCGCCGCGTCCTCCCGCGTGGACCTTGTCATCACCGACATGAAAATGCCGCGGCTGGACGGGCTTGACGTGCTGAGGGCGGTAAAGAGCCTCCGCCCCGAAGTTCCCGTGATAGTGATGACCGGCTACGCCGTGGAAGACCGCGCCGAGGCGGCCATCCGCGAAGCCTGCGCTTTCCTGCGCAAACCCTTCGATATAACCGAATTAAAGAGCGCAGTCCTGGCCGTTCTTTAACTTCACCCCAACCTGCGCGGCAGCGCCGCCGGGAAAACCCGGTCAGGCGCGGCCGATTTCACCACGGCCTCATTTTTTATATGATATTCAGACCCGGGGAGGCCCGGGCGTTTTCATCATGAGAAACCTCCTGTTCCTGCCCTGCGCAGCTTTACTACTGGCGGCCTGCTCAGGCGAAAGAGCCTACCGCCGCGGCGGCGACGCCTATCCCGGCCTGGCCGCCCTCAGGGCGGCGCATACCGAGGGGCTGGATTATTCGCGCGAGGTTTACGACCGCGGCTCGGCCGTGGCTGTGTTCGCCATACACGGCGGCGACATAGAGAAGGCCACCTCGCGGCTGGCCCGCCGCACGGCCTCCGGCGACCTGAACCTCTACATCTTCAACGGCTGGCTTGGCCGCGAGAGCGGCAAGCTGCACGTCACGGCCACGCGCTTTGACGATCCCGACGCGGTGCGGCTGGCCACCTCCGCGGTGCTGGGCCTCTCTTTCCACGCGCAGGCCGACCGCGGCGCCTGGGTCTGCGTGGGCGGCTCCAACAAGAAGGCCGCCGCGCTGGTGACGCGCCGGCTGGAGGAAGCCGGCTTCGCCGCGGAAACCCCCTGCACGCGCCTGCCCGGCACCTCGCCCAGGAACATCGTCAACAGGCCGGCGGCCGGCGGGGTGCAGCTGGAGCTGACCCTGCGCCTCCTCGACAGGCTCGACGAGAACGGCGAGGACCTGGCTAGCTTTACCGGCGCCGTCCGGAGGGCGGCCTTCGAATTTATCAGTTCAATTCCCAAGACAGAGCTTAAACAGGAGACGCTACCATGAAAAAGATCAGGATCTTCGCTTTCGGCGGCAACGAAGTCGCCCCCGTCGGCCTTAAGGACAAGGACGGCAAGACCATCAACCCCGACATCGCCATGCAGTGGCAGCGCACCGCCGACACCGCGCAGCTGGTGGCCGATATCTTCAAGGCCCATCCCGAGGATAAATACGTGATCACCCACGGCAACGGCCCGCAGGTGGGCAATATCATCCAGCGCGCCGAGATGTGCCGCCCCACCATGTTCCCGCTGCCGCTCGACGTCTGCGTGGCGGACACCCAGGGCGCCATGTCCTACATGATGGCCCAGCTCAATAACGTGCTCAACATCCGCGGCATAGACAATATCGTCGCCGGCATCATCACGCAGGTGGTGGTCAACAAGGACGACCCCGACTTCAAGAACCCCTCCAAATACATAGGCCAGTCCTATACCTCCGACGAGGCCAGGCAGCGCATGGCCGAAGGCTGGCAGATGAAGATGTACAAGAAGGACTCCGCCGGCAACGAGATCTGGCGCCGCGTGGTGCCCTCCCCGGCCCCGGTGGACATCGTAGAGATAGACGCGATAGAGGCCATGCTCGAGAAGGGCATAGTGCCGATCACCGTGGGCGGCGGCGGCATACCGGTGCGCGAGGTGCCGGCCGAGGTTAAGGACGGCGTGGAAACCTATACCACCAATTTCGGCGTGAAGTTCTCCAAGCCCCACAAGGGCGAGAAGCCGCTGAAGATGTACACCGGCGTAGAGGCCGTCATCGACAAAGATCTGGCGAGCGCCCTGCTGGGCTGCATGCTGATGGCGCGCGCCAAGGCCCGCGGCGAAGAGGTGGAGGTCAGCCTCACCATCTTCACCGGCGAGGACGGCGCGAAACTCAATTACCAGAAGCCCGACGAGAAGGCCCTGCGCGTCATTAAGGTTTCCGAGCTGGAAGCCATCTACAACCAGGTCCCGCCCCCGTTCCCGGCCGGCTCCATGGGCCCCAAGATCAAGGCCGTGATAGAGTTCATCAAGAACGGCGGCTCCGTGGCCTACATAGCCAAGACCGACCTGTTCGAGGCTACCCTGCTTGGCAAAGCCGGCACCACGGTCATCCCCGGTTGAGCATGACGGAAGAGACGGAAAAGGCGGCCCCGGCCGCTCCGGCCGGGCGCGTGAACTGGCGGAGGCTGCCCCTGCTGGGGCTTGGCGTCCTGGGTGCCCTTTTCGGCTTCTACCTGCTGATGCTGTGGCTGGTCCCGGCCTGGAACGGGTACCGCGTGGCCAGCGGCAGGCGTGCCGAACTGGCGCCCCTGGTGGAGAAAGCCCGCGCCCTGGACCTCAAGTATGAGAACGCGGCGGCCGCCGGCCTCGGCGGGACGCCGGTGATCTGGTGCGTGCAGAACCGCGGCGAGCATGTGGTCACCGTGGATGGCGACCCCGCCAAGCCGCTTTACGTGCCGAACTATCCGGCGATGCCGGCCTATTCGGGCAGCAAGCATCAGGCGTGCACGCCGATGCTCCTGCTGCTGGAGAACAGGGCCCCTGGCCGGCCGGTGACCGTATTTTTTAAAGAAGCCTTATAAAGGAACTATGAAGAAGATAAAGACTTTACAGTGCATTCGCTGCGGCAAGGACCACAAGCTGACGGACACCAAGTACAATTGCACCGCCTGCGGCGGCAATCTGCAGGTGCTGTTCGATTACAACCTGATAAAGAAGCGCCTGAACTACGACGTGCTCAAAGACAACCCCGAGCGCAGCATCTGGCGCTACCTGGACATCTTGCCGGTGGCCAGCATCAAGAACGTGCCGCCCGTACAGGTGGGCTGGACGCCGCTCTACAAGGCCGAGAAGCTGGGCGCCGAGGCCGGCGTGAACAATCTCTATATAAAGGACGACGGCCGCAACCCGAGCGCCTCGTTCAAGGACCGGGCGAGCGCCGTGGTGACCGCGCGCGCGCTGGAGATGAAGGAGAAGGTGATCTGCTGCGCCTCCACCGGCAACGCGGCCTCATCGCTCGCGTGCCTGACCGGCAGCCTGGACATGAAGACCATGATCTTCGTGCCCGAGACCGCGCCCGCCGCCAAGGTGGCGCAGCTGCTGGTCTACGGCGCCACGGTCATCATGGTGAAGGGCACCTACGACGACGCTTTCGAGCTGTGCCTGAAGGCCTCGCAGGAATACGGCTGGTATAACCGCAGCACCGGCATCAACCCGTTCACCCGCGAGGGCAAGAAGACCTGCTCCTTCGAGATCTGCGAGCAGATGAACTGGGAGACGCCGGACAAGGTGTTCGTCCCGGTCGGCGACGGCAATATTTTGAGCGGCATCTGGAAGGGTTTCGTGGAGTTCCATCGCCTGGGTATCATAGAGCGCCTGCCGCAGCTGGTGGCCGTGCAGGCCGAGTGTTCCGATTCCATCAAGCGCGCCTTTGAAGCCGGCACCGAAGTGCAGCCGGTCAGCGGGCGTACCGTGGCCGACAGCATCTCGGTCAGCTTGCCGCGCGACGGCATGGCGGCCGTAATGGCCATCAAGGACTCCGGCGGCTTCGCGGTCAGCGTGACCGACGCCGAGATCCTGGCGGCCATACCGCGCATAGCGCGCGGCTCCAATGTGTTCGCCGAGCCCGCGGCGGCCGCCTCCTACGCCGGCCTGCTGAAGGCCGTGAAGGAAGGCCGTGTGAAGGAGAACGAGAGCGTGGTGCTGCTGATCACCGGCAACGGCCTCAAGGATATACAGAGCGCCATGAAGTCGGTGGGCAAGCCTTACACCATAACCCCCGACCTGGCCGAGCTGAAGAAGCTGGTGGCGGACAATAAGCTGGCTTAAAAACGCGCCAGGATATAAAAGAGCCCCGGGTCCAGGCCCGGGGCTCTTTTTTTGCCTTAAGGGCCTAAGGAGGCCTGGGCCCAATAACAGCCGGGGGGTAGTGCTTTGGCCTCTTATTATAGGTATATCTTTATAATAGACTTTAAGTGTTAGGGATGTTTATCCAGTAACGGAGGTTGTAACTGAATGAATAACAAGCTCATAGTGGCACTTGCCTGCTTTGGCTTTACCGCCAACGCCGGCGCTGAAGTGGACTTTAACCAGGGCGTAGACGTGAAGGCCGCCATAGAACAGGCCAAGAGCACAGATGTGAAGGGCCCTTATCCGTATTACGGCGCCCATCGCGTGCGCTACAGCAGGGAATGCAAGAGCTTCTCTTTCGGTTCCGGCGGTTTCGCGCAGGCCTCCGACAGGGAATTCCTGAGCAGCACCGAATATATCGAGGAATGCCGGTTCATTCCGAACCCGCCCCCTCCGCCGCCTCCCCCGGTACTGCCGCCGAACGGCCCCAAGCCGCCGCAGCCCGGCCACCCGAATCCTCCCGGCCATCAGCCCGGCCACCCCAAGGATTATAACCCCGGCTATCCCGGCCAGCCCGGCTACAATGACAACAGCTACGGCCCGCACGGGAATTACACCTATCCCGGCAGCCAGGGCGGTCAGCAGGGCATGTACCACTGCCATGAGCGCGTAGGCCAGACCTTCCGCGCCACCGCGCAGATGAACATCCCCGCCCGCCAGCTGTTCCCCTGGGAAAGCGAGCGCTTCGAGGTCTGCATGGAAGCCAACCGCGTTGACTTCGAGACCCGCACTTCGCCTTACCGCTACAGCGTCGACCGCCAGGGCCTCTACGACCTGACCTTCAACCTGACCCCGAACTACCGCACGCCTACGGCTCCTGACGCCAACGGCATGTCCGAGGCCGGCTGGGCTTTCCGCGACGGCAAGTTCGTGCTGAACGTCTCCGACCGCTGGGCCAGCTACTACGCCGGCGAGAAAGTGGTCATCAAGGTGGAGCTTGTGAAGGACGGCTTCCTGTTCTTCAACAGCAGCCAGGGCGAGAAGGAATTCACCCTCGACGTCAAAGACGGTTACGAGCTGGCCTTCGTGGAGGGCGACCTGCAGAAGACCGCCAACTTCGTGGACACCAGCAGCGACATGCGCGGCCCGAAGAAGTTCTTTGTGAAGTGGGGCTTCAAGCGCGTCGGCTCCGTCTCCACTCAGGAATACATCAAGAAGGGCGACACAAACAAGATAACGAAGTAATCAGTCCAACTGTCACCCGGGCCCCCCGCTCTCCAAGAGCGGGGGGCTTTGTTTTATATTGAAGGTTGGCGGCCTACCGCAGGGGCAGGACCGCAAAACGCGTTCGCGCACACCGTGCGCTCACTCGACACTCGGCCTCGGCGCTACGCAAGCCTCGGCCTCGCGAGGTTTTTCCGCTGATGCGACATTGCCGCGGAGAGACGGAGGGGACGGCCGGGGAGGGGTTCCGTGCGACTTTGGGGAAGGGGGTCCCGCCCATAATTTACCAAGGGCGGGGGAAACCGCGCAACGGTTTCCCTCTACCAGGAGCACGGGGCCCCTCCCCGGCTGGCCCCGACTTTGCATCTCGCGGGAAGAAATAAAAATACCCGCCGGAGGGCGGGTATTTTTGCGGTGAGCGAGCTGTGTTAGGCCGGGAGGGCGATGGTGAAGGCGGAGCCCTTCTGCAGCTGCGAGCGGGCGAAGACCTTGCCGTTGTGGGCTTCGGCTATTTTCTTGACCAGCGCCAGGCCGAGGCCCCAGCCCTCTACCTGGCCCGTGAAAGAGGATTCCACCTGGTAGAACTTGTGGAAGATGTTCTCCAGCTCCTCGCCGGGGATGCCGGGGCCGTTGTCGCCCACGGAGATAAGCGCGTAGCCGTCGCGGGCCTGCGCCGAAAGGATGACCAGCTTGTCCTTGGCCGGGTTGAACTTCACGGCGTTGTCCACCATGGCTTTGATGGCCGTGGCCAGCAGTTTGCGGTCGGCCTTTACCATGACAGGCTCGGTAGCCACCACCTTAATGGTGACCTGCACCGGGTCCTTGTGCCAGAGCTTGGCCACTTCCGCCACCTCGGAGAGGAACTCCGACGCGTCGAACTCTATCTTCTCCAGCTCGGCCGCCCCGAGGTCGTCTATGGTGACGAAATTAAGCAGGCTCTCCACCAGGCCGTTGAGTTTCTGGCCCTGGGCGTGGATGGTCTCGGAGGACTTCTTTACCAGGTCGGGCAGCTGCGTCCTGGCCGTTTCGTCCTTGAGCAGCTGCGCGAAACCGTTGATGGAGGCCAGCGGCGTCTTGAACTTGTGCGAGATCAGCGACAGGAAGCTGCGCGCCATGAGCTCTTCCAGCCGCTGCGCGGTCACGTCGGTGAGGATCCACAGCTTGCCCTCGGCGACCTGATTGCCTTCTTTATCTTCCTTGAAAAGCTTTATCGCCGAGCCGTCCATGTAGAACTTCTTGGGCTTGGCCCGGAACAGCTCGAAGCGGCAGGCGGCGTCGTCGCAGGAGGAGACCTTGTCTATGCCCGGCTTGATCTCGAAAGCCTGGAAAGCGCCGCTGACATTGGTGAATTTGTACTTGTCGTGCTCGAGATAGGTCTTGGCGGCGCTGTTGATGAGGATGATCTCGCCGTTGAGGTCGGTGAGGATGGCGCCTTCCTTGACGCGCTTGAAGACTATCTCCATCTTGCGCTTCTCTTCCTTGACGGAGGAGAACAGGCGCGAGTTCTCTATGGCGATGGCGGCCTGGCTGGCGAAGGCCTCGAAATTGTTCTTGTCCACTTCCTCGAAGGTGCCCTCGATGCGGTTGACGGCCTGCACCACGCCGATGACCTTGCCCTTGATGATCATCGGGCAGGTCAAGAGCGACCGCGTGATAAAGCCGCTCTTGGAGTCCGCCTTCTTGGAGTGGCGCGGGTCGTTGGCCGCGTCGGCGATGATGATGGAGCGGCCTTCCTTCGCGCAGGTGCCGGCTATGCCCTCGCCCAGCTTGAAGCGCATCTTCTGCACTTCCTCGGGCAGGCCCAGGGCCACGTCGAAATAGAGTTCCTGCGCCTTCTCGTCGAGCAGGTACAGCGAGGCGCGCTCCGCCCCCACCACGCGCGAAGCCAGCCGCATGATGGTGGTCAGCAGTTCGGAGATATCTAGTTTGGAGGAAAGCAGCCGGCTCACCATCACCAGCATTTCCAGGCTTTCCTGCGATTGTAATATCATCCTAGGTCCCTAAAAAAACAGCTGCAACAAAAGTCTGTAGTAGCTCTTCGGCGCGTCGCCCTCAGCCTTGAAGGCGTTATAGGCCAGGTCCAGGGTGCTTTTCTCGTTGAGGTTCAGCTTGAGGCCCGTTATGAACGATCCGGCCTTCTGCGCCCGCCTGAAGGATATTTTACTATATCCCGCGTAAATATGGCTGTCGTAATCCGGCCGCATGCTGCGGGCTATCTGCGCGCTCAGGGACCACTCGGGCAGGGCGGTCACGGGGCGGAAGGTGCCCAAATAGGCCAGGTCGGCCTGGTCCAGGACCGGCTTCACCAGGGTGGAGTTGGCGGCGCCGTTGCCGGGTTCGTTGAAGCCCGCGGCCGAGGCCAGGAAGAAGAACTGGTTGTAGAAGGACTTCTCCACCTGCGCCTCTACGGCCGCCTGCGAGAAGGTTTTGCGCGCCAACACGCCGCCCTCGCTGAGGAAGGCCTTCTGCTGAGCCCAGGCGCCCGAGAGTATGAGGTGCGTGTAGGTGTCGTCCTGCTCTTCCCCGATCGAGGTCAGGAAATACAGCTTGCCGCCGTAGGCGCCGGAGCGGGTGTAAGCGGAAACAGGATACAGAAAGGGCTTGAAGGAGACGAAGTAACCGGCGCGCGAGTACATCAGCGGCAGGCGCAGCGAGTAGACGCTTTCCTCGTAGGCGCCGGTGTCTTTGTAAAAAGAGAGGTTCAGGCCGGTGGTGAAGGCGGCCGAGGCTTTTCGGTACACCGTGATCGAATCCTTCTTCAGCCCGTTGGAGCCGAAGGAGTAATCGTTCTCCATCCACCAGGCCGCGCGGGGCTGGCCCGCCGCCAGGGCGGGAGCTGCGGCCAGGGCCGCAAAAGCGGCGGCGAGGAGTAAGCGCTTCATTCGTTTATATTATATATTAAAACGCCCGTTTTAAAACGCGAAAATCAAGCGTGGGAGCGGCTAAAAAAAGAACCCTCCCGGGCGGGAGGGTTCTTCGTTCGCGCTGCCGCTTTTACTGCGCGGAATTCTTCATGAAGAGGAAGAAATACTGCAGGAAGTCGTAGAGGTCGCAGTTGACCAGGTTCACGTCAACGGGGCTGTGGTTCATGTAGCCGCCGATATGGCCGTTGACCTTGTTGTAGATCAGGCCCACGGGGGCGTGGCCAGCGTAGCCGGTCACGTTCACGATGGTCTGGTCGATGTAGCCCTCGCCCATGTTGAACTCGAGCTTTACGGGGGAGTGGGAGGCGTGGCCTTCCAGCAGGCCTTTCTTCCAGTTGACGGTATACTTGACCGGGGAGTGGTTAGCGCCGCCGTAGACGGTGACTTCTTCCTTGCTCCAGTCGAACTTCAGGTCCACCGGGCTCAGGTTGGCGCCGCCGGTGATGGTTTTTTCGTCGTGGTTTATCTTCACGTCCACCGGGGAGTGGTTCATGCCGCCGGTGAAGGTCCAGGCCAGCTTGTCGAACTTGACGTCCACGGGGCTGTGGTTCATGCCGCCCTTGATGGTGCCCTGCTTCACGGCGTAGGTGGACTTGTTGTTGAGGCCGAAGAGCTGGTTATGCACGCGCTGGCCCACCTTCACCTCGCTGATGTAGTAATAGCGGGCGAGGCCTATGGCGTAGTCGGCCGCGTCCAGGCCTTTAACGTCCACGAAGACCATGTAGCCGCCCTGGTTGTCCTGGAGGGCGCTGGCCTTGAAGCCGTTGGCGTTGAGCTCGGCGACTACCTTGTCGATGTCCTGGCCGGGCTGCACCAGGCCGATGAGGGTGTCGTTCATGTCGGGCTGGGCGGTGTTAACGGTGATCTTGCGCAGGGTCATCCACTGGTTGGCCTTGGGGGCCTGGGGGGCGGGTACTTCTACCGCCGGGAGGGTGAAGCCGGCCTGGTTGAGGACCTGGCTTTCACCGGCGAAGGCCGGGAGGGCGGAAACGGAGAGTAGGATAGCGGCTAAGGCTTTGTTCATTAGAACCTCCTGCTTGGTATAGTTATATTCTGCCAGAAAAAGGCCGGCGCCGCATCGGGCGCAGGGCCTAGGGGGGCGGAGTTATTGGGCCCAGGCCCGGTATAGGCCTTGCCGCGCGGCCGGCCCCTTGACAGGTCAAAGCCGTCTGCTATACTATTGGCGTAAGTACTTCTACGGAGGATTTATGAAAAAATCGTTAGCGATACTCGCGGTCTTCGGGCTGCTGGCGCCGGTTTTCGCGGCGGACAACGCGCTTAACCTGGACAGCCGCACCGCCCGCACCGCCCCGGCCGCTTCCGCGCCGGCGCAGGTAGCCGCGGCCAGAGGCGGCGACGCCCCGGCTGCCATAAAGGAATGGACCGTCATGGTCTTCATCAACGGCAAGAACGACCTGGAACTGGCCGGCCTCTATAACGTCAACATGATGGAGAAGGTCGGTTCTACCAAGGACCTCAATATCGTGGTGGAGCAGGGCCGCATGAAAGGCCAGGCCGGCGGCGACACCGACCTGGACGGCGACTGGACCGGCGCCCGCCGCATGCTTGTCAAGAAGGACAAGAACGAGAACAAGATCACCTCGACCGTCCTGCAGGAGGACAAGGTCGTGGACATGGGCGACTACAAGCGCGCGGTGGACTTCGTGAAATGGTCCAAGCAGCGCTTCCCGGCCAAGCGCTACATGCTCATCATCTGGAACCACGGCACCGGCTGGATGGACCCGCGCATGGAGAGCAAGGGCATCTCGTTCGACGACGAGACCGGCAACTACATCCGCACGGCGCAGATCGGCAAGATCCTCAACGAGGCCGGCAAGGTGGACATCCTGGCTTTCGACGCCTGCCTGATGAACATGGCCGAGGTGGCCTACGAAGTTAAGGACCAGGCTCAGGTGATAGTGGGTTCGGAAGAGACCGTGCCCGGCCTGGGCTACCCGTACGACCTGTTCCTCGGCGCTATCGCGAAGAAGCCCGCCATGGGCACCGAAGAGACCGGCGCGCTGATGGTGGAAGCCTTCAAGATGTTCTACGAGAAGGCCAACAAGAACGTGCAGCTCTCGGCGATGCGCGCTAACAAGGTGGCGGGGCTCGGGACCAAGATGGCCGAGTTCGCGACGCTGGCCAAAGAGATAAACGACGTGGACGCGCTGAAGGCCGCCCGCAACGGCGTGATCCGCTACGACGCGGTGGGCGCGGGTTCGGACCCGGCGATGACCATCTCGTTCTACGGCGACATCTGGCAGTACTCCAAGCTGGTGGCCGATAACCTGAAGCCGCACGCCAAGGCCGCGGACCTGAAGGCCAAGGCCGTCTCGCTGCAGGAGTACATAGACAAGGACCTGGTCATCTACAACAAGGGTGTGGGCAAGAACCGCGCCAACCACCAGATGGCCGAGAGCCACGGCGTCTCGGTGTACCTGCCGCCCGCGGAGACCCGCGTGCCGCAGGAGAAGCTGGAGGGCATCTTCGAGGCGCCCTACACCGACTTCGCCTTCGACAAGGCGACCAAGTGGCACGACTTCGTGACCTTCCTCTACGGCGCGAAGTAAGCGAGCCTCAGCGTAATGAAAAATACCCCGGCCCCCGCCGGGGTATTTTTTTGCCCGCCTTCTCATGCCGCGGCCCGGGCGGGCTCGCCGCTCGCTCATAAGCGGCCGCGGCCGAAGAGGGCCTGCGGTCCTCCGCCGGCAAAGAACTCGCTCGGCACACAGTGCCTCGCTCAAACATTCTTTGCCGCCGCCTTAATGATAGGCGGTCCGCTACGGACCTTGGCCCTGCGGCCTAAAATCGCTCGCAGCGAGCCCGCCCGGGCCTTCCTGACGCTGTGATTATTAACTAGAATCTAAATTGTGAAGAAGATACTGCTGGCGAATTTTGCGGAGTGCCCGGAGAACCTGCATTTCGAGCGGGCTTTTATCCGCGCGCTGGCGGGGCGCAAGGTTGCGCTGGACATAATCCACGACTTCGATTTCGATTATAAATTTATCGGGGCGCAGGTGCCGCGGGGCGGCAGGCGTATTAAATACTCCGGGCTGGCGGCGCTCAAGCGCGAAGCGGCGGGCAAGTACGATCTGCTGGTGCTGCTGGATTTCCCCAAGCGCGCGCGCTGCGCGCCGGCTTTCCTGTGGCTCGCGCGCGAGGCGGACGCCGCGAAAAAGGTTTATGTTGCCAATCACCTGATACCCATGCCGGGGCATAACTTCACGGCGGACCTGGCGCGGCGCTACAAGGCGCTGTCGGGGCTGACGGCGGGCTACATGCTGGAGTTCGACGACTGGGAACTTTGGGGAGCGATGGGCCTGGAGGGGGAGCGGCTGCTGCGCCGCGGCTACGCCACCGATTGCGAATACTACAAGCCGGTGCCCGGCGCGCCCGGCGATTATGTTTTTTCGGCGGGCTCGGCGGGGCGCGCTTTTGACGCGCTGGCCGGGGGCGTTAAGAACACCGGCCTGGGGCTCAAGATCTTCAGCGACGCCAAGCCCGATAAGCTGCCGCGGGGCGCGCAATTCTTGCCGCTCGCGAAGAACCTGCACAACCTCAAGGCCGCCGCCGCCGAGGCGCGCGCGGTGGTGATACCGGTGAAGGACGGGCATGTCAACGAGGCCGTGGGCAACTCCATCGCTTTCCTGGCCATGGCGCTGGGCCGCCCGGTGCTCATCCGTAAGACCCCTTACATGGAGCGCTTCATAAAGGACGGCGAGAACGGTTTCTTCTACAATTCCCTTTCCCCGCTCACCATAGCCCGTGGCCTCAACCGCATACTCGCGCTAAAGCCCGCCCAGCTTAAAAAGATCTCCGCCGCCGCCCGCGCCACCATCCTCCAAAAAGCCAGCCTCGACCTCTTCTGCAAAGAATTCGCGCGTAAATTCGCTTAGCCTCCGGGCCCAGCCGGGCTCCCCGCTCGCTCATAAGCGGCCGCGGCCGAAGAGGGCCTGCGGTCCTCCGCCGGCAAAGAACTCGCTCGGCACACAGTGCCTCGCTCAAACATTCTTCGCCGCCGCCCTAATGATAGGCGGTCCGCTACGGACCTTGGCCCTGCGGCCTAAAATCGCTCACGGGGAGCCCGGCTGGGCCGGTGCGTGGGCAATCCCAACGCAATGCCCTGTTTCGCCGGGAAGCGCGGGGGCTTTTAATTTGTTAGAATTTAAGCGTAGTCCTACATTTTCTGGCGGGTCTTGAGGTGAATAACTGATGGATCAGATCCTTATCCTGGACTTCGGCAGCCAATACACCCAGCTTATCGCCCGCAGGCTTCGCAGCCTGCGGGTTTATTGCGAAATACTGCCCTACAGCGCGCCCATAGAGGACATCCTCAAGCGGTCGCCGCGGGGCATTATACTCTCGGGCGGCCCGTCGAGCGTTTACGACAAGGCAGCCCCCAAGCCGGACCCGGCGGTGTTCAACCTGGGCGTGCCGGTGCTGGGCGTGTGCTACGGCATGCAGCTGCTCGCGCACGAATACGGCGGCAAGGTGGCCAAGGCCGCCTCCCGCGAGTACGGCTTCAGCAAGCTGAAGATCTTGAAGGGCTCGCGGCTCTTCAAGGGCATCAAGAGCGACGTGAACGTCTGGATGAGCCACGGCGACGAAGTGAAGAAAGTCCCGCCCGGTTTCCATGTCACGGCGCGCGCGGCCGGCTCCGACATCTCCGCCATGGAGAACCCGGCGCTGAACCTCTACGCGCTGCAGTTCCATCCCGAGGTGCACCACACCGAGATGGGCGCGAAGATGATAGAGAATTTCGCGCGGGGCGTCTGCGGCTATAAAGAGCGCTGGACCCCGGCCTCCTTCCTGAAGGACAGCATAGCGGAGATAAAGAAGCAGGCCAGCGGCGCGTCCGTCATCTGCGGCCTGTCCGGAGGCGTGGATTCCTCCGTGGCGGCGGTGCTCGCTCACAGGGCCATAGGCGACAAGCTCAAGTGCATCTTCGTCGACACCGGCGTGCTGCGCCACGGCGACCGCGAGCGCATGACCGAAGTCTTCAAAAAGAAATTCGGCTACTCGCTAAAGATCGTGGACGCCTCCGCGCTGTTCCTGGGCCGCCTCAAGGGCGTCACCTCGCCCGAGAAGAAGCGCAAGATCATAGGCCATACCTTCATAGAGGTGTTCGACCGCGAAGCGAAGAAAGTAAAGGGCGCGGCCCATCTGCTGCAGGGCACCCTTTACCCCGACGTGATAGAGTCCGTTTCGGTCAAAGGCCCCTCGGCCGTCATCAAGAGCCACCACAACGTGGGCGGCCTGCCGGCGAAGATGAAGCTGGGCCTGATTGAGCCGCTGCGCTACTTCTTCAAGGACGAGGTGCGCGAGCTGGGCCGCTCTTTGAAGATCCCCGAGAGCGTGCTGATGCTGCACCCTTTCCCGGGGCCGGGCCTGGCCATCCGCGTGCTGGGCGAGGTCACCCCCGACAGGCTCAAGATCCTGCGCGAGGCCGACCGCCTGATGCGCGAGGAGATACAGAAGGCCGGCTGGTACTCCAAGATCTGGCAGGCCTTCTGCGTGCTGCTGCCCGTGCGCTCCGTGGGCGTGATGGGCGACGAGCGCTCCTACGAATACACCATAGCCATCCGCTGCGTCAGTTCCGTGGACGGCATGACGGCCGACTGGAGCCGCCTGCCGCACGACCTGCTGCAAAAAATTTCCTCGCGCATAGTCAGCGAGGCGCGCGGCGTAAACCGCGTTGTCTACGACGTTACCTCCAAGCCGCCCGCCACCATCGAGTGGGAGTAGCCAGGCGGGCGAAGTCGGGGGGTAAGGGTTCCTCGCGACTTTGGGGAAGGGGGACCCGCCCTTAGTTTCCCAAGGGCGGGGGGAACCGCGCAACGGTTCCATTCTGCCCAGGAGCGAGGGGCCCTTACCCCCCGACTTCCACTAGTTTGGATACCCAAGGAGATATCATGCTTCAGGACAAGATAGAGCTGGGCCTTACTTTCGACGACGTGCTGCTGCTGCCGGCGAAGTCCGCCGTCATGCCCAGGCAGACCGACCTCGGCACGAACCTCACGAAAACGATAAAGCTGAACGTTCCGCTGATCTCCGCGGCGATGGATACCGTGACCGAAGCCGGCCTGGCCATAGCCATGGCCCGCGAGGGCGGCATCGGCATCGTCCACCGGGCCATGCCCCCGCATCAGCAGGCCCTGGAAGTGGCCAAGGTCAAGAAACACGAGAGCGGCGTCATCTCGGCCCCGCTGACCGTCTCGCCCGAAGAGAAATTGAAAGACGCCCTGGCGCTGATGGCCAAGCACGGCGTCTCCAGCGTGGCCGTGATCGCCCGCGGCCGCCTGGTGGGCCTGCTGACCAACCGCGACGTGCGCTTTCTGAAGGACCTCGACAGGAAAGTCTCCTCCGCGATGACCACCAAGCTCATCACGGCCCGCCCCGGCACCACGCCGGCGCAGGCCGAGAAGATCCTGCAGGAGCACCGCATCGAGAAGCTGCCGCTCGTCGGCCGCAACGGCGAGCTGAAAGGCCTGATCACGGTGCGCGACATCCTCAACACCAAGCAGTACCCCGACGCCTGCAAAGACCTGTCGGGCCGGCTGCGCGTGGGCGCGGCCATAGGCGCCGGCCCCGACGCGGTGGAGCGCGCGGGCGAACTGGTGAAGGCCGGCGCCGACATCATTTCGCTGGACTCGGCCCACGGCCATTCCGCCAATGTCATGCGGACCCTCAGGGAAGTGAAGCGCCGCTACGGCTGCGAGGTGATAGCCGGCAACGTGGCCACCTACCAGGGCGCGCTGGACCTCATCAAGGCCGGCGCCGACGCCATCAAGGTGGGCATTGGCCCCGGCTCCATCTGCACCACGCGCGTCATCTCCGGCGTGGGCGTGCCGCAGCTCACCGCGGTGAGCGCCGCCGTTAAGGCGGCCTCGCGCAGCAAAACCCCCGTCATAGCCGACGGCGGCATAAAGTTCTCCGGCGACATTACCAAGGCCATGGCCGCGGGCGCCAGCGCCGTGATGCTCGGCACGCTGCTCGCCGGCACCGAGGAAGCCCCCGGCGACATCATCCTCTTCCAGGGCCGCTCTTACAAGGCCTACCGCGGCATGGGCTCGGTGGGCGCCATGGAGGCCGGCTCCAAGGACCGCTACGGCCAGGCCGGGGTGGAAAAAGAAAAGCTGGTGCCGGAGGGCATAGAGGGCCAGGTGCCGTACAAGGGCACGGTGGCGGCCATCATCCACCAGCTCACCGGCGGCCTGCGCGCCGGCCTGGGCTACTGCGGCTGCAAGGACCTGGGCGAGCTCAGGCGGCGCGCGCGCTTCGTGCGTATCTCGAACGCCGGCCTGAAGGAAAGCCACGTCCACGACGTGAAGGTGACTAAGGAAACCCCCAACTACGCCACCAACGACTAGGGCGCAGCGCAAATAAAAAAGCCGCCGGCTGAAAACCGGCGGCTTTTTTATTTGAGGGGCTTTTACTTGCCCTTGAACTCCGGCTTGCGCTTCTCCATGAAGGCCTTGATGCCCTCCTCGTAGTCGCCGCTGTTGTAGACCTTGCGGCGCAGCGCCTGGATGCGCTCGAAGGATTCGGGGCTGATGGGGTGGGCCTCGGAGAGTATCCTGAACTGCTCCTTGACCACCGAGACGGCCAGCGGCGAGTTGCCGGCAATGGTGCGCGCGAGCTCGAAGGTGAATTCCTCCACCTCCCTCGAGCTGACCAGGTGGTTGAGGATGCCGAAGTGGTAGGCGCGGTCGGCCTTGACCGGCTCGGCGGTGAAGAACATCTCCTTGGCGATGTTGCTGCCCACGCGGTTGATGAAATGCATGATGCCCGACGCGTTATAGGGCAGGCCCATCTTGACCGGAGTGATGGCGAAAGTGGCGGTCTCGTCGCCGATGGCCATGTCGCAGGTGACGGCCAGGTCGGTGGCGCCGCCCCAGACGCTGCCCTGGATGAGCGCTATGACGGGGCCCGGGTAGCACTGGATGGCGCGGAAGGCCACTTCCATCGGGCTGTCGTAGGCGAGCGGGTCGTTGTGCACCTTGGGCAGCTGGGTGATGTCGTGGCCGGCGGACCAGACGCGGGCGTTCTTCTCGGCGCGCAGCACGATGACGGGCACCTTCTTCTTTTTCATCTCGTCGAGGGCGGTGACCAGCTGCTTGCAGAGCTCCAGGCTGAGCGCGTTGCGGCGCGCCGGGTTGTTGAGCGTAAGCACGCCTATGCCGTCCTTGACTTCCCTGAGTATGAGCTCGTCCATGGTCCGCCTCCTTAAACCGCTTTCAGCATTGTATAATTTTAAATATGAAAATTTTATTCGCGTTCCTCGCGCTGCTGCTCGCCGCCGCGCCCGCCCGGGCGCGGGACCTGAACGCCGCGGCGGCGGAGGCGGCGCGGCAGGTGGCCGCGGAGCCGGGGGGGCTGCCGGAACTGTTCGACAAGACTTTCTTCCGCCACATTTCGCTCGAGGAGCTGCGCGGGCTCTTCGCCGGGCTTTACGCCGGGCACGGCGCGGTGGAGCGCGTGGTGCTGGTCAGCTCCGCCGCGGCGTCCGGCCATTTCTTCTTCGACACGGACAAGGGCTACCGCATACCGGCGGCGCTTTCTGTGGCCCCTGAGAGCGGGCTGATCACCGGCCTTTTCTTCCAGCCTGCCTACCTGCGGAACGCCGCGCTGCGGAGCGTGCGCGCCGACCTGGCCGCCCTGCCCGGGCGCAAGGGCTTCCTGGCGCGCCGCCTGGGCGAGAAGCCAGAGGACCTCGAGGAGCTGGGCGGCGACGAGCACTTCGCCGTCGGCCCGGCGTTCAAACTCTACGTGCTCGGCGCCCTGGTGCGGGCCGGCGTGCCGTGGGACCGGGTCTTCAGGCTGCGCGAGGAGGACAAGTCCCCGCCTTCGGGCCGGCTGCGGGCCTGGCCGGACGGCTCGCCGCTGACCGCTCATACGCTCGCGGCGCTGATGCTCTCCGAGAGCGACGACACCGCCTCCGACGCGCTGATAACCGCGCTCGGCCGCAGGAAGCTGGAGGACTCGCTGGCCGCGCTGGGCGATCCTGATTCCGCCCGCCTGCGCCCCTTTCTGAAAACCTCCGAGATGTTCAAGCTGAAGTCCGATACCGCCGCCGCGCTCAAATACCTGAACCTGCCCGCTGCGGAAAAATACCGCTTTCTGGACGCCCTGGCCGGCGCAGAGCCGGGCCCGGCGAAACCGCAGCGCAGCCCCTTCGGCGTGGGTAAGCTTGGGTGGTTCGCTTCCCCGGCCGACCTCTGCCGGGTGATGGAGTGGCTGGAACGGGAGGGCGGGACCGGGGCGCTGGAGCTGCTGGCCCTCGACCCGGGTCTGGGCGCCGGGGCGGACTTCCTGTACGCGGGCTACAGGGGGGGCTCGGAGCCGGGCGTGCTCTCCGCGACCTGGCTGCTGAAGAACGACAGGTCGCAGTGGTACTGCCTCTCGGCCTCCTGGAACGACGAGAAGGACCCGTTGGACGCTGACAGGTTCTCCGCCCTCATGCGGGAGGCCCTGGCGGCGCTGGCGGCGGCCGACCGGGCGCCCGCGGCCGCAAGTGCCGGCCGGGCCCGCCCCGCGGGTCCTCCTGGCCCTTGACAATAATCAACCGTCTTATTACACTTTAAATAGCGCTCGTATTAACTGAGAGGGTACCTATATGACAAAACTTTTAATAGCCTTAATGATCTCCCTGCCTGCGTACCCGGCGCTGGCGTCGCTCACCGCGCCGGAGCAGGCGCTGATAACGGAATGCGCATCAAACGTGGACTTGTCCAAGAAGCTGCTCTCCCCGGAGACGGCCGACAAGTGCGTGAAAGGCCTTAACGCTGGCAGCCCTACCCTGCTGACCAAGTACTCCCAGGATAACCCGGAGTCCGCCGCCAACATGATCGGCTACAACAGCGCGCTGCTGGACCTCAAGGAGATCGTGGTGCGCCAGGAGAGCGCTGACGGCGCGCTGGCCCTCACCCGCGTGCTGGAAAAATCCGACTGCGCCCTCTGCGACCTGCAGCTGGGCCCCAAGCCCGAGCAGGCCTTCGAGTGGGTGGGCAAGTACGCCTCCGCCCGCGACGGCGTGTTCAAGAAGACCGTGCGCACCTGGGACGCGCTCGGCGGCATCCGCACCGCCTCCCTCTCCGCCGCGCCCTACAGCAAGAACAAGGGCGGCTGGAACGGCCAGAACATCCTGGACCGCTACCGCGAGCTGGCCAAATGGGCCAAGGCCGAGACCATCCGCCTCGAGGCCGCCGCCAAAGTGCCCGGCGCCGCCGCCAAAATGAATATAGGCGCGCTGGCGGGCATATTGCGCGAGGACCTGGAGATCGTGGGCGACAGCGCTTCGATAGGCAAACTGCAGGCCATCACAGCCGCCGCCGGTATCCGCGAGGAAGCCCCCAAGCCCAGCACCGCCGACAAGAAGGGCAAGGACCTGGCAGCGACCAGCGGCAAGCTGTCGGGCCTTAACGCGGAAGGCCGCGGCGAGTACCTTAACACCGCTTTCGACGGCACCGGCGCCTTCGGCGCGGGCGCCATGGCCGCGGTAAAGCCCGCCGCCACGGGTTCCGGCACCAAGACCGGGACCGCTACCGGCACCGCGGTCAAGCCCATCACCCCGGTCAAGATGACCGCCGCCGAGGAAAAAGCGCTGGGCGAATCCATGATGCGCATGGAGAAGGGCAAACCGGCCGGCTACCTGGCCGACGTGATGAGCCAGACCGAGGCCGGCAAGCGCACCAACGCCTTCTACAGCGACCCGAAGTACGCCAAGGCCGGCAGCAACAAGCTCGCCTTCGGCTTCACACGCGCCGAGGGCGCCTTCGGCTACTGGGATCCCGACGCCAAGGTCATCCGCATCAACAGCGAGGTCGCCGAGGAGTTCGCGGCCAAGCGCGGCATGACCGTGCCGCAGATGATGAAGGACCCCGCCGCCATGAAGGCCCTGGCGCTGCAGGTGTCGCCGGTCATGGTGCACGAGGCCGAGCACCAGAACCAGACCGCCCGCGCCATAGCGGCCGGCATAGACTTCAAGAAGTACACCAACGGCAGCACCGACCCGTATACGCGCGCCAAGGAGAACCTCTCCAACACCGAGTCCTCCAAGCACATGATAGAGTACTGCTCCAAGAACGGCGGCCCGGCCTGCTGGAAGAGCTTCCACCCCATGCACGCCGACAACGCCGAGAAGTTCATGGCCGGCGGCGCCGAGGCGCTGGACGCCCTGAAGGCCCCGCTCTACCCGAAGATCGACAGCTTCGAGGGCGGCACGGCGCGCGAGTTCAAGTCGGCCCAGACCTATGCGGCCCAGCTGCAGGCGCTGGAGGCCAAGGCGCGCACCAATCCCAAGGGCATGACCCGCGCCGAGCAGCAGAACCTGCGCGACTACCGCGAGCTGATGGACACGCGCTTCAAGTGGTACACGCAGATCTACCGGGAGAACACCGCCAACGACGCCGAGGCGCTGGCCTTCAGGAAGAAGTACGGGACCGCCGCCTCCGGGCTGGCCGTGCCCAGTCTTTAAAGGAACGCTATGAGCCACTTTTTCCTGGCCGCGGCGCTGTGCCTGGCCGCCGCCCCCGCGGCGGGCGGGCAGCCTTACACCGAGGGCGAATATTTCACCATGGCCGTGCCCGACGGGTGGACCAGGAAGGAGCCCGGCGTCGGCCTCTCCGACGCCGAGAAGAAAGTGTTCGGCGCGGAATTCTTCGGCCCCGCGGCGGACGGCCTGGCGGTGCTGTTGGGGGCGCATTATTACGCCCCCGGCAATTTGCTGCACGCCACGCCGGAGAAATTCATAAAGCTGCACGCGGCGCCGGCCATCGGCGTCAACCTGGACGGCAAGGTGTACGGCCCCGTGAAGACCGGCAAGGCCGGCAACTATTACGCCAAGGTCTTCGAGCGCAAGACTTACGAGTACCAGCCCAAGGACGCGCTGCACCCGAAGAAGATCCACATTTTCGAGAAGTTCTACGTGGTGCCGGTCAAGAACGGCTTCTACGTGCTGCGCTACTACGCGCCGATGGACCTGGCCAAGGCCAACCTTAAGCATTTCGAGGCGGCGGTGGCGTCCTTCAAACCGCTAAAGCGCTAGTCGGAGACGGCTATGAAACCCAAACTTAACCTGTTGCTGTCGGCGCTGCTGGCGCTCAGCGCCGCCGCGCCCTTCGCCGCGGGGGCCAGGGAACTCACCGAGGCCGACGCTCAGATGGTGCTGGACTGCATCAACAACGTCGACCCCGCCAAGAACCTGCTGTCGCCCGCCAAGGCCGACGAGTGCAACGACCAGTTCACCGAGGGCGGCGGCGAGCTGATGGACAAGGCCTCCCGGGATTTCCCCACGCTGGCCGTGCAGGCCGTGGCGCGCAATAACGCGCTGGCCGACCTGCGCGATATCATAGTGAAATACGACAATATGCCGATGGCCAGCGGCCTGACGCGCGTGCTGACGGAGCGCAAGGTGCTGTCTCAGATGAACCTGGGGCCCAAGGCGGAGTCAGTCACCCCGTGGGTGAATAAACATCTCCAGGGCCGCGAGGCCGCCTTCAAGAAAGGCATACGCAGCTGGGACACCCTGGGGCAGATCCGGACCAACGCCCTGTCGGCGACCCTGAGCGAGGGCTCCTGGAACGAGGTGATCCCCGCCGACCGCGACAACACCAAGCCGGACCGCTACAAGACCCTTTATTTCTGGGCGAAGGATAAGACCGAGGAGCTGCTGGCCGCCTCGGCCGTGGCCGCCAGGGCCAAGGACGCGGCCGCTGAATACGGCCCGCTGGTGCAGATCCTGAAAGAGGACCTGGAGCCTTTCGGCGACAGGGCGCGCATCGCCAAGCTCGACAAGTTCCTGGAGGGCATCGGCGTCGCGGCCAAGGCCCCGCCGGCCGGCCCCAGCGCCGCCGACAAGAAGGGCAAGGACGTGCTGGACGCCGCCAACCGCCTGAAGGGCGCCAACTCCGGCGGCAATGCCGACGCTTTCCTCGCCCGCACCTTCGATAATTCCAACGCTGCCGGCGGCGTAGCCGGCAAGATCGCCGTGGTTCCCGGCGGCAAGGGCGCCGCCTTCACGCCCGTGCCCATCACCGACGCGCAGGCGGCGCAGCTGGGGCCGCGGATGGGCGCGGTCAAGAACGGGAAATTCACCGGCGCCCTCGCCGACGAAATGCGCGGCACCAAGGCCGGCGACGAGCTGGTGACCTTCTTCGAGGACAAGAAGCTGGCCAAGACCGGCGGCAACAAGCTGCAGCTCAAGTTCGAGAAGGGCGTGGACGGCACGGAGAACGCCCTGGGCTGGTACAGCAGCGACGACAAGGTCACCCGCATCAACACCTCGCTGGTGGATAATTTCTGCGCGGAGCGCAAGATCACCCCCGAGGAGCTGCTTAAAGACAAGAAAGCCATGCGCGACCTGGCCGCCTACGTGGCGCCCACCTTCGTGCACGAGACCACGCACCAGCGCCAGGACGTCTGGAACACCCAGCGCGGCTTCAACTTCCTGCGCTGGACCGATCCCGCCACCGGCAAGGTGGACAAGTTCTCGCCCTACCAGATGGAGATGGAGGCCGAAGCCTTCGCCATGAACGGTTCTTTTGTGGCCGAGAAGACCAAGAAACAAGGCCCCGCCTACCTGCAGAAGCTCGACCGCATAGACCGGGCCGACGCCGAGCGGTACCTGGAGGACGGCGTGGACGGCCTGCGCAAGCAGTACCACGGCGAAAGCTATACCGGCATAGACTCCATGCGCGGCGAAGCCGCCAGGCAGATCAACGCCGCCGCCTACACCGCGCAGCGCGTGAACGCGCTCGCCCAGAAGGCCCAGCAGAAAGACGCCGTCATGACGGCGGCTGAGCGCAAGGAGCTGCAGGAGGGGCGTGACGCCCTCAAGACGCGCTTTAGCTGGTACAGGGAAACATTGGCCAAATCCAAGACCGACGAATTGAAGCTGCTGGACTGGCGGGATGATATAGATCCGGAGGGCAAGGTCCTCACCACGCTCAAAACGTCCCTGATGCCCGAACCGGGAGGCGAGTGATGAAGCGCAGGCATTTGTTGATTTATGCTATGTTCTGTCTTATGACGGCTTCTTCGGCCTGCGCGGGAAATACGCCCGCCCCCGGCGACCGCAAGGTCCACCGGGAAGGCAAATATTTCGAAGCGGTCCTGCCCGAGGGCTGGACCGTCATCCCCGCCGGCGGCTACGGCCTGAGCCCCGCGGAGAAGAAGGTTTACGGGGTGGAGCTGGCCGGCCCTGACGCCGGCGCCCGCATCTCGGCGCACTATTTCGCGCCTGGCAACCTGGTGGACAAGACCCCCGAGAAGTACATCCGGGTGCATTCCATCCCCGAGGGCGCGGCGCCCGCGGCCGTGCCGGCGCTGCCGAAGGCGCAGGACGGCAAGGCGGGCGGGCGCAAGGCGGCCCTCTTCGTGAACATAACGCATGAGCGCGGGGCCGACCGGACCATAGGCGGCGGGGCCGAGGTCTGGGAAGGGTTCGCCGTGATCCCGCTGAAGAAGGGCTATTACGCGCTGCGCTATTCCGCCCCCGCCGGCAAATACGCCGAGCACCTGCCGGTGTTCGAGGCCTTTATCGCCTCTTTCAAGCCGCTGCTGAAATAACCGGCCGAACGCCGGAGGTTTTCCCTGATGCTGAAAAAACTATCCCTGCTCCTGCTGCTGGCGGCGCCCTGGCCCTGCGCCGCCGCCGGGCCGCAGGTCTACGCCGTGCGGGACTGCTTCACGGTGAACGTGCCGGCGGGCTGGCGGCGCGAGGGCGAGCCTTACGGCCTGACCGACCAGGAGAAGAAGGTTTACGGCGCCGACTTTATAGCGCCGCGGGGCGGGGAGTTCCCGGTGCGCATCTCCGTCAGCTACTACGCGCCGGGCAACCTGCAGCACCCCACGCACGAGAAATACATCCGCCAGCATTCCACGCCGCCGCTGGGCGCCAACCTCGACGGCAAGGTCTACGGCAAGGTGGCCGACGGCCGCGCCGGTAATTATTACGCCAAGGTCTTCGAGCGCAAGACCTTCGAATATTTCCCGCCCCGGACCCTGAAGGCCAAAAAGGTCTTCATCTACGAAAAATTCTACGTGGTCCCGGTCAAGAAGGGCTTTTTCGTGCTCCGCTATTCCGCTCCCGCCGACGTCGCCAGGGCCAACCGCACCGCGTACGAGGCCGCCGTGGCCTCGTTCAGGCCGCTGCTGCGCTGAGCCCGCCCCGGCCCCCCGAGGAACCCCGGCCCGCGCCGGGGTTCTTTATTTATATTGCGCGCGCGGGCGGTAATTTCTAGAATGAAAAAGATGACTAACCTCCAGGACATGAGAGCCGGCGACTGGGTGCGCTGGGGCTCTATAGATTGGGAAGTTACCGAACGCACCCTCTACCGCGAATCGGCGGACTACCAGGAAACGCAATGGGAACTGGAGGGCGGCGGCGACACCCGCTACCTGGTGATGTCCGTAGAGAACAAGGGCGGCACTTCCGAAACGGCCTGGGTCTGCACCCGGCAGACCGGCATAGGCCGCATACAGCGCCCCGACGGCGGCGGCTGGAAAAATTTCCGCGAAAAAGACTCCATGCAGGCGGCCCCGCCCAAGGTCAAGTTCGACGGCGTGGACTTCTCGCTCGAGGGCGAGACCGAGGGCAGCGCCGAGTCCGACGAGGGCGAGACCGTCAACAAGCTGACCTGGGACTATTACGACGCCACGCGCAAGCGCAACCTGGCCATAGAGGTCTGGCAGTGCTCCGACGCCGACTATTACGAGGCGTACGACGGGCAGGTGGTGCGCCCGGCCGACTTCGCGCGCATCCCGGCAAAAGCCCGCCGCGGGCTGCCCAAGGGCGAGGCCCTCGGGTCGCTAGTGATAGCTGGTTTTTCCTGCCTGTTCTTCCTGCCCATCGTGGGCGGCATGATGGGCGCCTTCGACACCGGGGCCGAGTACCTGGTAGCGCTTCTGCTGCCGGCCCTGCTGGCGTTCATGGCCTACCTCGCCGGGACGCACCGCGGCCTGCTCGCGGCCTGTATGACCGTCGGCATAGGCGCGGCGATAGCCATTCTCGAGACCCTGGGGCTGGGCCTTTCCTACTGGCAGTACGCGGGCTACGGCCTGGCGACAGGCGTGGCCGCCGCGGAACTGGGCTCACGCCTGATGGGCGGCGTGCGCCGCGCCGACAAGGCCTGGGCCGCCGGACTCGCCACGCTGCTGGCCCTGTTCATCATCAGCTTCGCCCACTACATCCGGTTCGCGCCCCGCCCGCACAACCCCGGCGGGCTGCTGGCGGCCTGCGCGCTGCCGCTGCTGCCGGCCGTTCTCCTCTTCGCGGGCTATTTCTTCCTGGGAGGCTCCGATGAACCGGCATAAACTGGAACTGCGCGAGGTGCCGGGCGGGCGCGCCTTCTACATAGACGGCAGCCTGCAGTTCGACAGCCGCGACGAGGGAATGTACCACGAGGCGCTGGCCCTGCCGGCTCTGGCGCTGGCCGCGGCCCGCTTCAGGCGGCCGCTCTCCGCGCTGGTGCTGGGCGGCGGCGACGGCCTGGCGCTCAAGCGCCTGCTGGCGGGCAGCCGCGTGAAGAGCGCGGACCTGGTGGACTACGACCCCGGCGTGCTGGAGCTGGGGCGCACCGAATTTTCCGCCTACAACGGCGGCTCGCTGGACAGCCCGCGCGCCAGGGTGTATACGCGCGACGCCCGGCGGCACCTGGCCTACAAGGGCCCCGCCTACGACCTCGCGCTGGCCGATTTCACTTTCCCCGAGGACCTGGCCGGCTGCTCGCTGTTCACGCGCTCGTTCTTTTCCGCCGTGCGCGCGCGGCTGGCCGCCGGCGGCGTCTTCGCGCTGAACGCGGTGTCGCCGGACCGCCATCCCGCCGCCTTCTGGTCCATCTACCGCACCTTGGCCGCCGCGCGGCTCTACCCGCGCCCCCTGCGCGTGTCCATTCCCTCCTTCAGCGCCCACGGCTACGGCGACTGGGGGATGTTCCTGGCCTCCGCCAAACCCGTCCGCGACGAGGAACTCTCGGCGCTGCGCTTCGGCCGCGGGAGCTCCTGGCTGAACTCCGGAACTTTCCGCGAGACGCTGCGCCTGCGCGCCGCCGGCCTGGAGCGCGGCCTGCCGCTCAGCGGCGTGATAAAGAAACCCGGCGACCTGCTCTGCCTTATCAACCTGCAGGAGCCGCCGCTGCAGCAGGGCGGAGCGCTGGCCGACTTCGGCGATTCCGCCGCCGTCCGCCGGCTGCTCGCGGGCCTGCCCGGCTCCGGGGCGCAGGGCTGGCCGCAGCTCTCCCCGGAGTGGGAGTGGCGCCTGCTGGAAACCCTGCGGCGGCTGGACTGGGAAAGCTTTTTTGCCGAGCTGGAGGGCTGCGCTCAGGACCTCCCCGCGCAGCTGAGCGCCGACCTGCGGCTCCTGCGCGAAAAGCTGCCCGAGCTGCTGAAGGGCGTAGTGCCCGACGGCGGCCGCGCCTGGCAGGTCTTCGCGGTGCTGATGACGCTGCTGGTCTTCGCCAACATGGCCTACCCCGACAACGCCTACGCCAAGGGCTACTCCTCGCACGGTTCCAACTACGGCTCCGGCGGCGAACTGGAGATAACTTTCTTCACGCAGGACGCGCGCTCGCCCTTTCACCACCCGGCCTACCAGGCCGCCGACATCTTCCTGGTGGTGCCGCCGTCGGGCCAGCCCAGGCCGGCGGAGCTGCTGCGCTACCGCGCGCCCGACGCCCCGGCCGGGGTAAAAGAGGATCGCCTCTGGTTCGCCCTGGCCGACGACGCCTACGTTTCCCGCGAGGGCGAACTGTTCTACAGCCTGGGCCCTACGAAATACCTGCTGCACGCCCGCCCCGACGGCTTCGCCCTGCTGGACAAGCAGCGGCCGGAGCCTTTGTTCGAGTTCTGGCCCGAGCCGGGCACGGTGCAGAACTCCCTGGGCGCGGTGGACCAGCACGTGCAGGCCGCCGACAAGGCGCTGGCCGCCTACGACAAGTGGCTGGCCTGGGCCGGCCCCGCGGCCCCCGTCTCCGGCGAGATCCGCGCCAACGCCCGCGAAGCCGAGAACATAGGCCGGATACGCGGCTCGCTGCTGAAGGCCGCCGAGCGCCTGCGCGCCGTCACCGGCGCGGCGCCCGCCATCCCCGCCCCGGCCGTGCAGCCCGGCTGGCAGCGCCTGGCCCCCGGTCTCTTCCTCGTGGACGAGGCCGAGATAACGCTGCTGCGCAAAGACGGGACCATACTCTCCTATCCTTTCCTCGGCGAGCGCCGCATGACCTACCCGCTGATGGAGACCACGCCCGAGCTGGACGCCTACGTGGCGGCCGTGCTGGCCTGGCGCAGCTCGCAGATGGGCCCGGTGGACCCGCGCAAGGCCGTGCTGGAAGTCCTGCTGGAGGCCAGGTCCAACCTATGAAGCTTCAAAACCTGGGCCGCGAGCACTCCGGCGACTGGAACGCTTTGGTCAGGGCTTCGGCCGCCTCCGGCTTCATGCAGAGCCGGGAGTGGAGCGATTTCAAGGCTGACGAGGGCGTTGCCGTGGAGCGCCTCGGCGTCTTCGAGCGGGATCGCCTGATCGCCGGCGCCATGGTCTACCGCGTGGAGACCTCGCTCGGCGTGTCGCCGCTGGCGCTGCCGCAGGGTCCCGTGCTGCCCTGGGAGGACCCCGCCAAAGCCGAGGCCTGCTTCGCCCTGCTGAAGGGTCGCCTCTCGGCCCTCGCCGAAAAAGCCAATTCCCCCATGGCGCGCTTCGAGCCTTTCCTCGGCGCGCTGCCGCCGTGGCTGGGCGCCCCGGCGCGGGCGCCGCTGGACCTGGTGCCCACGCCCACCCTGCTGGTGCCGATCGCCGGACCCGACGAGCGTCTGCTCGCCGGCATGACGCAGAAGGGCCGCTATAACGTGCGCCTCTCCGGGCGCAAAGGCGTGGAGGTGGTCTCCGCCTCCGACAATTCCCTGACCGGCGAGTTCCACGAACTTTTCAGCCTCACCTGCGCGCGCCACAGTTTCACCGGCGAGCCGGTGGGCTTCTTCACGCGGCTGATGGACGCGCTGGGCCCGTCGGGCATGGCGCGGGTCTACCTGGCCAGTTACAAGGGCATGCCGGCCGCCGCGCTGGTGGCGGTGTTCTTCGGCAACAAGGCCACCTACCTCTACGGCGGCACGTCGCCGTTCCTGAAGCACACCATGGCCAGCTACGCCATGCACTGGCAGGTCATGCGCGACGCGCGGGACCTGGGCTGCGGGCTTTACGACATGTACGGCGTGGCCCCGGCGGACCAGCCCCACCACCCCTACGCCAGGTTCTCGGCTTTCAAGGCCCGCTTCGGCGGGTTCCTGGCGCGCAGCGCCGGGGCGCACGATCTTTATTTTTACCCGCAGCTCGCGCGGACGCTGGTCTCGCGGCTGGAAGGAGCGGTCAGATGATGGAAACTGCATACGATATACTCAAATCGCTGGGCTATGGCCTGCTGGCGCTGCTGCTGTGCTGGCTGGCGCGCCTGCTGTACACGGTGAACCCCGCCCGCGGCCGGCTGGACTGGAAGCTGCTGGAGGCCAGGAATCCCGCGGCCGCGCTCGACGCCGGCGGCTACTTCCTCGCCGTCATCCTGTCGCTGGGCGGGACCATCTCCTGGGCCGTGGAGTCGCCGCTCGAGGGCGCGTTCCAGACCGTGGCCTTCGGCCTCTACGCGCTGCTGCTGCTCAACGCCTCCATGTGGGCCGCCGACTGGACCTATCTCAAGGACCTGAAGCTGGCGCAGCGCATCAAGGACGGCTCCATCGGCGCCGGCCTGCTGCGCGCCGCGCACGAGGCGGCGCTGGGCCTGGTCATCCTGGGCGCGTCGTGGGGCGAAGCCGACGGCATGACGATCTCGGTGTTCTGGCTGCTGGGCCAGCTGCTGCTCGCCGCTGCGGTCAAGCTCTGGTTCAAAGCGGCCAAGGTGGACCTCGCCGCCGAGCTGGAGAAGCGCAATGAAGCCGCCGCCGTCAGCGCGGCCGGAGTGGCACTGGGGCTGGGCTTCATGGCCTGGTGCTCGCTCTCGGGGGAGTTCCTCGGCTGGGGGCGCAGCATCTTCGACGCCGTGCTCTATTTCGCCGCCGGCACGGCCGGCATAGCCGGCTTCCGCTGGGCCGCTGACCTGGCGCTGCTGCCGGGCGCCACTTTCCGGCAGGAGGTGCTGAAGGGTAACTCCGCGGTGGGCCTGCTGGACGCGGCGCTCACCGTCGGGGTGGCGGTTCTGCTGACCTGGTGCCTCATTTAAGCCATGCCTTTAAAGAACAAAGAAGCCCAAACCGCGGAGCTCAAGTCCCAGCCGGAGGCGCCGCTGCGCGCCCTCTATAAGAAAACCTTCGGCGCGGAGCCGGAGGGCTTCGAGCCGCTCAAGGCCGACGGCTCCGCCCGCCGCCTGTTCAGGCTGACGGGCGGCAAACGCACGGTCATTGGGGTCTTCGGCCCGGACAAGCTGGAGAACCGCGCTTTCCTGGAATTCTCGCGCCATTTCCGCGCGCAGAAGCTGCCGGTCCCCGAGATCTACGGCGAGGATGCTCCCCAGGGCGTCTACCTCGAGGAGGACCTCGGCAACACCACGCTGTTCGAGTTCCTTTCCGCCGAGCGCGGGGCGGAAATACCGCCGCAGGTGCTGGGCGCCTACAAAAAAGTTTTGGACTGGCTGCCGAAGTTTCAGTCCCAGGTAAAAGCCGGCCTGGACCTGAAGTTCTGCTACCCGCGCGCCGCCTTCGACCGGCAGTCCATAATGTGGGACCTGAACTATTTCAAGTACTACTTCCTGAAGCTGGCCAAGATCCCGTTCAACGAGGCCAAGCTGGAGGACGACTTCGCCCGGTTCGCCGACTTCCTGCTCGAAGCCCCGTCGGACTACTTCCTCTACCGCGACTTCCAGAGCCGCAACATCATGCTCCGCAACGGCGAGCCCTGGTTCATAGACTACCAGGGCGGCCGGCGCGGCGCGGCGCAGTACGACGTGGCTTCGCTGCTCTACGACGGCAAGGCGGACCTGCCGCCGGAGACGCGCGTGGAGCTGTGCAAATATTACCAGGAGGCGTCCGGGCAGGACGCCGCCGGGTTCATGAAGTATTACCCGGCCTTCGTCTATGTCCGCATCATGCAGGCCATGGGCGCCTACGGCCTGCGCGGCTTCTACGAGCGCAAGACGCATTTCCTCGCGAGCGTCCCTTACGCGGTGCGCAACCTCGAGTGGCTGCTGCGCAACTCCGAGCTGGAGGTCAAAACGCCTGAGCTGACGGCCTGCTTCAAACGGATCGCGGCCTCTTCCTACCTGCGGCAGTTCGGCCAGACCCGGCTGGGGCTGACCGTGCGCATCATGAGCTTCTCCTACAAGAACGGCGTGCCGCTGGACGACCGCGGCCACGGCGGCGGCTTCATCTTCGACTGCCGCGCGCTGCCAAACCCCGGGCGCTACGCGGAGTACGCGCAGCTCACGGGCCGCGACAAGCCGGTGGCGGAGTTCCTGAAGAAAGAGCCCGAGGTGGAGAAGTTCCTCGCCGGAGTTTTCTCTATAACCGGCCAGAGCGTGGAGAATTACCAGACCCGCAACTTCACCTCGCTGTCGGTGGCCTTCGGCTGCACCGGCGGGCGGCACCGCTCGGTGTACTGCGCCGAGGCGCTGGCCGCGCACCTGAAGCTGAAATACGGCGCCCGCGTGGAAGTGACGCACCGCGAGAACTGGGGCGCGGCCAAGTGAAGGCCCTGGTCTTCGCGGCGGGGCTCGGCACCCGCCTTCGCCCGCTCACCGACAGCCTGCCCAAGGCCCTCGTCGACATCAACGGCGTACCGCTGCTGGAGCTGGTGATAAAGCGCCTGGCCGCCTCCGGCGCCGACGGCTTCGTGGTCAATACGCATCACTTTCACGACAAGATAGCGGAGTTCCTGCGCGCGAAAGGAAATTTCGGTTTTAAGATAGAGCTCTCCCGCGAGGAGGCTTTCCCGCTGGAGACCGGCGGCGGCCTCAGGAAGGCGGCCGCGCTGCTCAACGACGGGCGTCCCTTCTTCGCCTGCAATTCCGACGTCTACTCCGAGATGGACCTGCGTGCGCTCTACGCCGCGCACCTGGCCTCGGGCGCGCTGGCCACCCTGGCCGTGCGCGACCGCCCCTCCAAGCGCCGGCTGCTGTTCGACGGGGAACTGAATTTGAAAGGCCGGGAGGGGGAAGCCGCGGCCCCGGGCCTGCGGCCCCTGGCCTTCAGCGGCATCCAGGTGCTCTCGCCGGAGATCTTCGCCAAAATGACCGAAGACGGCGTCTTCTCCGTCACGCCCGTCTATCTGCGCCTCGCCGCCGCCGGCGAAAAAATAAAAGGCTTCGTGGATGACTCCCCTTTCTGGAGCGACATCGGCGACCTCGAGCGCCTCGAATCCGTCCGCCTCCGCGCCCGCGGTTGACTCGGGCGGCAAAGATATATATAAATCTGTTATGACGCGTTTTATAACCGCACTGCTTTTTACCCTGTCATTCTCCGGGTCCGTGGCCGCTTCTTGTTTTGAGTCCGGGGCGCCTTGCGCCGCCGTTGAGGCCGCCGCGCCCGCCCCGGAGCCCGCCGCGCCCGCCCGCGCGCCGCAGTCCGCCAAAAAGCCCGTGGTCATTTCCATCGTCGGAGTGGATTTCAGCCAGGTAGGCCTGGGCAAACTGGAACTCGCCTACTTCAAGCAGCTCCTGGAGCACTTCAAGCCTGGCTCGCGCCTGGACACTCGCCTGTTCGAGGAACGCCTCGCCAGCGTGGGCGAAGACCTGGCCGCGGCCGAGCTTTACAAGTCCGACGTGATCCAGCCCAAACAGCCGGACGATTACCTGGATTCCCGCCTGGCCGCTGTGCTGCCCGCCGGGCGCTACGAGATAGCGCCCGTGCGCTGGTCGCGCGATCCCGACGAGAGCGCCGCCGCCGTGCCGCTGGTGGAGGCGGAAATAAAGAAGATCTTCACCAAGGCCCGGGCCGAAGGCCGCCCGGTCTACCTGGTGGCGCACAGCTGGGGCACGTTGCTCGCGCATACCGCGCTGCACCGCCTGGCCGCCTCCGCGCCCGAAGTGCGCATAGATAAATTCGTCACGCTGGGTTCGCCGCTGGTGCCCGGCAGCTGGTGGCTGGATATCTTCGTGCAGCACCAGGTCAATGCCGGCCAGCTGCAGCAGTACGTCTCCAAGCCGGCCAACGCCGCCTACTGGGTGAACCTCTGGGCCAAGAACGATTACTTCTCCAACGAGATCAAGGCCGCCGACAAAAACCTGCGCCAGGACGGGCTGGTGGACGCGCTCGAGAGGCGCGTGATATGGGCCGCCGAGGCGGACCACTCGCTGCGCCCCGCGGCCCTGCGCGATCTCTTTTTCCTGAAGAGCCTCAAGACCTGGCACTTCGCCTATATCTTCGATTTCAAGGTTTACCTGAAGACCCTGCGCGAGAACCACAACCAGACCATCTTCGCGCCGGTGGTCTCCGCCGAGCTGGCCTACTAGGTATTTATGATCGCGACGCTGCTTGAGAACGCTGACCGGCAGGCGCCGGGCACCGACGGCTTCGCCAGGGCCTTCGCCTTTCTGCGCCGCCCGGACCTGGCGGCGCTCCCCGACGGCAGATACGAGATCGACGGGGACCGCGTCTTCGCGCTGGTGCAGCGCTACGAGACCGCGCCCGCGGCGGAGCCGCGCTTCGAGGCCCACCGGGCCTATATCGACGTGCAGTACCTGGCCGCGGGCAGCGAAGTGATAGGCTGGGCGCCGCTGGGCGCCGTGCAGGTCAGCGAGCCCTACGACGGGGCGAAGGACGTCTGTTTCGGCCGCGCGGCCGCCTGGACGCCGCTGCGGCTTGGGCCGGGAGAGCTGGCCGTGCTTTACCCCGAGGACGCGCACGCGCCGCGGCTGGCCGCCGGCGGGCCTGCCCCGGTGCTGAAAGTGGTGATAAAGGTTTCCCTGGGAGCAAATTTATGACGCTAAAAGAACTGATACGCGCCGCCATCAGCGGCGAGATGGAAGATATCTCCGCCTGCAAAGTGGACATCGTCGCCTTCGGCGCGGCGCCCGGAGGGCAGAAGCCCGCCGAATTATACGAGAAGCTTATAGAAGAGAAGCGCACCCGCCTGCTGGACCTGGGCCGCATCTTCAAGGAAGGCACCGGCTTCCGCCAGCGCGCCATACCGCACGCGCGGTCGCTGGAGGCCTCGCTGCGCGCCCGCGCGGCGCGGGCCGGCGCGGCCGCAGTGGTCTACGCCGACCTGATGAAGGTGATGAACAAGCCGGAGTTCAAGGCCGTCATGAAAGCGCTCTCGGAGCGGGAGCGCGCTGTGTACGCCGAGGTCAAGGCTATGCAGGCGGAACTTAAAAAAGATTGAGGAGCGCGGAGGCGCAACGCCGGAGGCCGGCCCTTAGCGGGGCCGGCCTTTCGCTTTCAGGGCTTCCAGCCGCCGCAGGTTCTGCGCCGCGCTGCCGCCGGGTGCCAGGCGCAGGGCGCGCCTGAACAGCTCTTCCGCGCCGGCGTAGTCGCCGCGCCTGGCCAGCAGTACGCCCAGGTCGTTGAGCGTCTCCAGGCTGCCGGAGCCGGCGGCGAGCGCGCGGCGGTAGGCCGCTTCGGCTTCCGCTTCGCGGCCGGCGGAGAGCAGCGCGCGTGCCTCGGCCAGGAGCGCCGGGGGGAAAGCGGGATGCGCCCGCAGTAGCGCGGCCAGGGCCTCCGCGCCTTCCGCCTTCCGGCCGGCGTCCATCCAGACGCCGTAGCGGTTGAACAAAAGTTCCGGGTCGCCCGGCTTCAAAGCCAGCGCGCGGTCCGAAGCGGCCAGCGCGCCCGGCAGATCGCCGTCCTTTGACCTGGCGAGGGCCAGCCCGTCGAGGTAGAGCGGGTTGTCCGGGTCGCCGGCGGAGACGCGCTCCAGCAGCAGGCGGCTTTTCTGATAGCGCCCGGCCAGGTAATACTCGCGCGCCAGGTTGTAGAGCATCGGCTTGGACGTGGACCTCTGCGCGGCGTGCTCGTAGATGCGCAGGTCGGTGTCGCGCAGGCCGATGTTGAAGAAATTCGCGGTCATCAGCACGGCCGCGGCCAGCGGCAGCAGCGGGCGGTGCTCTTTGTCCGCCGCCAGTTTGTCTGCCAACAGCAGGAACAGCCCGGCGTTGGCCAGGTAGACCCAGTGGTCCAGCATCAGGTCGTTGGCCGCCAGCAGCGGCAGCTTGGGCGCCAGGTTGAGCAGGTACCAGCCCGCGCAGAAGACGGCCAGCCTGCTTCCCTTCCGGTAGAGAAAATAGCCCGCCGCGGCGCTCGCCGCCGGCGCGGCCCAGCGCAGCAGGGCCAGGTCCGGCTGCAGGCGGTGCGAGTGCATGTCGAAAGGAAAAACAGCTTCTTTCAGGTAGGCCAGGACGCTCGCCGGCACTTTAAGGAAGAGGCCGGAGAGCACCGGGGCCAGGCCGTGCGAGAGCGTGCCCATGCCCAGCGCCAAATGCCGCGCCGCGAGGTAGAACGGGATGAAGGCGAAGAAAGGCAGCAGCGCCTGGTAATCTTTTTTTTCGCGCTTGAGGTACCACAGGCAGAGCGCGGCCAGCGCCGGGGTGACCACCCCGTTCTCTTTGAAGCCGCAGGCCGCCGCGAAAAAGAAGAAGGAGGCGAGGGGCTTCCTTTTAAGGAAGAGCAGCAGCGAGGCTGCCACGCAGGCCGACGAGGCCAGCTCGGCGCGGCCGGCTATCACCAGCAGCTGCTCCACCGCGGCCGGGTGCGCGGCCAGCAGGGCGGCGGCCCAGAAGGCGGCGGGCCGCGCCAGGCCCAGCGCCAGCGCCAGGTAGAAGAACAGTACCGCCGTCGCCGCGTGGAAAAGCAGATTGGTCAGGTGGTAGCCGAAGGGGCGCAGGCCCCAGACGGCGAAGTCGGTCATATTGCTGACCGTCTGCAGCGGGCGGTAATAATTCAGCCCCTGCGCGAACGGGTCGCCTTTGAAGGCGGCGGCCAGGTTCTCCGCGCTCAGGGCCAGGCGCGGGTTCTGCTCTATCATGCGGTGGTCGTCCCACATGAACCCCACCCGCAGCGTGAGGCCGAAGGCCAGCAGCGCGGCCAGCAGCAGGCCCGCCGGCGCCAGCGCGCCCCGGAATTTCTCTATGGTCATCAAGAGGGATTATAGCAAGTCAGAAAAAGATAAAATCTTGTATGGCCAGACTGAAGATAGCCGACGGTTCGGAAATTTACGGCGACGCGCTGCAGTACGACGCCTTCAATGACCCCGCCAGCGGCGACGCCGACTACTACCTTGCCGAGGCGCGCCGCGCCCGCGGCCCCGTGCTGGAGCTGGCCTGCGGCACCGGGCGATTGACCATACCTTTTAAGAAGGCCGGCGTGGATATCACCGGGCTGGACTCGGCCGCGCCCATGCTGGCGCAGGCCCGCGCCAAGGCCGCCGCCGCCGGGGCGCAGGTGCGCTTCGTGCCGGGCGACGCCCGCAAATTCAGCCTGGGCCGCAAGTTCAAGCTGATCTTCATGGCCTTCAATTCCGTGCAGCACCTGGGCGGCCGGCGGGACATGGAGGGCCTGTTCGCCTCGGTGCGCCGCCACCTGGCTCCTGGCGGGCGCTTCATCTTCGACGCTTTCAGCCCCGATCCGCGCTACCTGACGCGCGATCCGGAGGAATTGCTGCCGGTGGCTTACTATGACGATCCGTCCGGCCCGGGTAAAATTCTGGTCAATGAGCGCTATTCCTATGATAAAGTGGCCCAGACCTCGCGCATAGACTGGTATTACAGGCGCGAAAAAGACGGCAAAACCGTCAAAAAACGCTTGAATCTGCGGTGTTTTTTCCCCGAAGAGCTGCTGGCGCTGGCGCATTACAACGGTTTCAGGGTGGCGGCCCGCTACGGCGGCTTCAGGCGCGAGGCTTTCGACGGGAATTCTTCCCGCCAGGTGCTGGTCTGCCGGCCCCGTCCCTGAGGCCTTCTTGTAAACCCGCCCGGGATTTGGTATTATTACCCTACTATGAATACCTATGAGTTAATGCTGATTATCAATCCCCAGCTTACCGACGCCGAAGTCGCGGAAGCCGTGGAAAAAGCCAAAAAGGTCCTTACCGACGAGAAGGGCGAGGTCCTTGCCGAAGACAGGCTGGGCCGCAAGAAGTTCTCCCACGCCGTCAACAAGAACCGCGACGGCTATTACGTCTACATGAAGGTCAAGGCGACTCCCGAAAGCGTGAAGGTCATTAACCATGCCCTGAAGCTGCAGGAAACCGTACTGCGCGCCCTGATGATGAAAGCTACCGTCGAGCCGGTGGCCGTCAAGAAGCCTTAAGCCGAAGTTTTTTACTTCTATGGAATTAAGGATGCCGGAGATCAACTCGGTGATGCTGGCGGGCCGTCTGACCCGCGATCCCGAGGTGCGCTACACCCAGTCGCAGATGGCCGTGGCCAGCCTGGGGCTCGCCGTGAACCGCCGCTTCCAGGACAAGGCCTCCGGCGAGTGGAAGGACGACACCATCTTCGTGTCCGTCACCGTGTGGGGCCAGGCCGCCGAGCGCTGCAAAGAGAAAATGCGCAAGGGCACCCCGCTGCTGGTGGACGGCCGCCTCACGATGTCGGAATACACCGACAAGACCGGGGCCAAGCGCAAAGAGATGAAGGTGACCGCCAACCGCGTGCAGATCATGTCTTTCGACGGCCCCGCCGGCGAAGGCGCCCCGAAGTCCGCGCCCGCCGAGGAGTCCGTGGAAGCCGAGGCCAAGCCCGGCGCCGAGGGCGGCATAGAAGAAGTGCCGTTCTAGCAGGATTTTAGAAATCAGGTAGGAGCTAATACTATGGAGAATACCGAAAATACCACCCCCAAGCCGGCGGAGACCGCCGCGCCCAGGCCCCAGGGAGCGCCCGCGCACCGCGAGGGCCCCGGCGGGTTCCGCCGCCCCGGCGGCCGCAGGTTCGCGCCGCGCCGCAAGGTGTGCCGCCTCTGCGCCGAGAAGATCGCCCTGGTGGACTACAAGCAGGCCCAGATCGTCAAATCGTTCTGCACCGACACCGGCAAGATCCTGTCCCGCCGCATCACCGGCGCCTGCGCCAGGCACCAGCGCCAGATCATGCGCGCGGTGAAGATCAACCGCAATCTGTCCCTCATGCCCTATAGCGGCTAATTGGAGCAAATCATGAAAGTCATACTCAAAAAAGACGTTAACAACCTGGGCCGCTCCGGCGAGATAAAGACCGTGAAAGACGGCTACGCCCGCAACTTCCTGATGCCCCGCGGCATGGCCGAGCTGGCCACCGAGGGCTCGCTGAGCGCCTGGAAGAATTCCGCCGACAAGCGCGCCAAGCGCGTCGCCTCGGAGGACGCCGGCCTGCAGGACCTGGCCAAGCGCCTTTCCGCGATCACCCTTTCCTTCTCGCGCCCCGTTTCCGAAGAGGGCGTGATGTTCGGGTCCGTGGCCAAGAGCGACATCATCAAGAACCTGGCCGCCGCCGACATCGAAGTGCACAAGGACATGATCCGCCTGCCGGCCTCCCTTAAGGCCGTCGGCACCTTCGAGGTGGAGATCGCTTTGAAGCCGCATATAGCCGCCAAGATAAAGGTGGCGGTTTCCGCGCAGAGCAAGTAAGTCACAGCGGTCATTCCTGATAAGCCCGGAGCCGAGGCCGCCATGGCCGGAGCCCGGGTTTGTCATCACAAACCAAACAGGGCAGGGGATTCACATGAGCTATAACAAGGTTCCTCCGCATTCCACCGAGGCGGAAATGGCCGTGCTCGGCGCCATGCTCATCGAGAAGGAAGCCATCGACGGGATCCTGGAGATCCTGGAGCCCAAACATTTTTACAGCGACATCCACGCCAGGATCTACGAGTCCATCCTGGACCTGCGGCAGCGCAACCTGCCCGTGGACGTGGTCACCCTGTCCGAGGAGCTTAAGAAGACCAACCGCCTGGAGGAGCTGGGCGGCCAGAAATACATGGCCGAGCTGATGGAGAAGGTCTCCACCGCCGCCCACACGCAGGCCTACGCCAACATCGTGCGCGAAAAGGCGCTGCTGCGCGAGCTGATCCGCGTCTCCACCAATATCGTGGAGAAATCCTTCGACGGCTCCGAGAGCGTCGACAAGATCATGGACTACGCCGAGGAGAAGGTGCTCTCCGTCGCGCAAAAGAACACCGACCACGGCTTCGCCTCCTCCGCCACGCTGGCCGGCGAGACCCTGGCCCGCATAGAGAAGACCTACAACCAGCATTCCGCCGTCACCGGCGTGCCCACCGGCTTCGCCAAGCTCGACGACATGACCGGCGGCTTCCAGAAGTCGGACCTGATCATCCTGGCGGCCCGCCCGTCGATGGGCAAGACCGCGCTGGCGCTGAACATGGCATACCACGCCTGCGTCGAGAAGAAGGTCCCCACGGCGTTCTTCTCGCTGGAAATGAACCGCTATTCCATCATGCAGCGCCTCATCTGCTCGGCCGCGCGCGCCAACCTCAGCGGCGTGCGCAAGGGGCAGCTGTCGCGCGATATCTGGCCGCAGCTCACCCGCTTTACCGGCCTGGTCTCGGAGGCGCCGCTCTTTGTGGACGACTCGCCCGGCCTCAACATCCTCGACATCCGCAACCGCACGCGCAAGCTGATGACGCAGCTCAAGAACGAGGGCAAGCAGCTGGGCCTCGTCGTGATAGACTACCTGCAGCTCATCCGCGGCGCTGGCCGCAGCGAGAGCCGCCAGCAGGAAGTGGCCGAGATCTCCCGCCTGCTCAAAGACCTGGCCCGCAGCCTGGAGCTGCCTATCGTCGCCCTCTCTCAGCTTAACCGCCGCAGCGAGGACAAGGGCCGCGAGGGCAACCGCCCGCAGCTCTCCGACCTGCGCGACTCCGGCTCCATCGAGCAGGACGCCGACCTGGTGGGCCTGATCCACCGCGAGGAGTACTACAAGCGCGAGGACCCGACCCATAAAGGCAAGGCCACGCTGATCATAGCCAAGCAGCGCAACGGCCCCGTCGGGGACGTGGAAATGGCTTTCATCCACGAATACACCAAGTTCGAGAACCTGGCCACCCAGGCGCCGGAGCCCATGGGGGCCGAGACGGCCTCGGTCTACTAGGAGCGCTGCCGGCCTTTCATGGCAACCATCCTGCGCCCGACCATCGCCGAAATACGGCTTTCAGCCGTAAGGAAGAACCTTCAGAAGCTGAAGAAAGCAGCCGCGCCCGCGCGGCTGCTTTTCGTCGTCAAGGCCAACGCCTACGGGCACGGCGCCGTGGAGCTGGCGCGCCTGGCCGAGCGCGAGGGCCTGGCGTACGGCTTCGGGGTTTCCAGCGTGGAGGAGGGCCTGGCGCTGCGCGCGGCCGGCCTGAAGAGCCCGGTGCTGGTGCTGGGCAGCCTGTACCCTTTCGAGAGCTTTGTGGAGGCCATCAACTCCGACCTGATGGTGACCATCGCCAGCCTGGACGCGGCGCGGCAGGTGGCCGAAGCGGCTCGCGCGGCCGGCCGCAAGGCCGTCTGCCACGTCAAGCTGGAGACCGGCATGGGGCGCATCGGCGCGCGCCGGCCCTCCGTGCTCAAGATCTACGACGAGCTCCGCGCCCACGAGGGGGTGGAGATAGGCGGCGTCTACACGCACCTCTCCAGCGCCGACAGCGACCCGGACTACACCGGCGCGCAGCTGGCCATCTTCAGCGAGACCGCCGTCGAGCTGGAGCTGCGCGGCGCGCGCGGCCTGACGCTGCACGCGGCCAACTCCGCCGCCACCATGAATTTCCCCGTCAGCCGCCTCGATATGGTGCGCTGCGGCATCGCTGCCTACGGCGGGCTGTCCGGCTTCGAGCCGGCGATGTCGCTGAAGACCCGCATCGTCTTCCTCAAGAACGTGCGCGAGGGCGCCTATATCAGCTACAACAAATCCTTCCGCGCCGACCGCGCCATGAAGATAGCCACCGTGCCCGCCGGCTACGGCGACGGCTATATCCGCCGCTTCTCCAACAAGGCCGACGTGCTGATAGGAGGCAAGCGCTGCCGCGTGCTGGGCAACGTCACGATGGACATGACCATGGTGGACGTGACCGCCGTTAAAGAGGCCGCCGTCGGGTCGGAGGCGGTGCTGCTGGGCCGGCAGGGCGCCGAAGAAGTGACCGCGGAAGAGCTGGCGGAGCTGGCGGGCACGATAAATTACGAGATCTTCACGCAGGTCTCCGCCCGCGTGCCGAGGGTGTTCGTCGAATGAAATACTGCCTGACCGAAAAGATCGGCGGCGAATTTATCGCCCTGACCCAGGCGCTGGGTTCGGCCGCGCTGATGCTGCGCTCCGTGTTCTTCTGGTTCTTCCGCTCCAAGCTGGAGGTCCACGAGACGGTGAAGCAGTGCGTGAGCATAGGCGTGGACTCCGTCACCGTGACCGCGCTGACCAGCTTTTTTACCGGCATGGTGCTGTCGCTGCAGACCGGCAACTCCTCCAAGAACCTTTTCAACGAGCCGCTCTACATCGGCACGATGGTGGCTTTCACGATGCTCAAGGAGCTGGGCCCGGTGCTGACCTCCATCGTCGTGGCGGGCCGCGCGGGCGCCGTGGTCACGGCGGAGATAGGCACGATGGCCGTGACCGAGCAGATAGACGCGCTCTATACCCTGGGCACCAACCCGACGCGCTACCTGCTGGTGCCGCGCTACATAGCCTTCATGGTCATGCTGCCGCTGCTCACGGTGCTGGCGGACTTCCTGGGCATCCTCGGAGGCGCCTTGGTGGGCGTGGTGCGGCTGGGCATCCCGACGTCGGTGTTCATGAACGACATCTACACCTACGTCGAGATAGGCGATTTCATGCACGGCTTCCTGAAGACCTTCGCCTTCGCCTTCATGATCGCCACGGTCTCCTGCTACAAGGGCATGAACACACGGGGCGGCGCCGAAGGCGTGGGCAAGGCCACCACCGAGGCCGTGGTCGCCAGCATGGTGCTGGTGATGGTCATAGACTATTTCATCAGCGCCATCCTCGTGGCGGTGGGAATATGATGGGGGCGCGGCCTGGCCTGGGGCTGTCCCCTCTCACCCGGACTGCAGGAACCCTTGCGTCGGTTCCCCCCGCCTTGGGAAATTATGGCGGGGCCCCCTTCCGCAACGGGTGCTCGGGAACAACCCCAGGCCAGGCCGCTGAGGCTGGTGGTGAATTATGATAGAGATTAAAGGCCTCAATAAAGCTTTCGGGGAGAAGCGCATCCTGAAGGATATTACCGTCACGATAAAGGAGGGGGAGCTGTTCTCCGTCATCGGCCCCTCCGGCATCGGCAAGAGCACCTTTATAAAATGCCTCATCCGGCTGCTGCGCCCGGACAGCGGCCAGATAATAGTGGACGGCCAGGATATCGCCTCCACCAGGAGCGAGTTCACCCTGGCCAAGGTCCGCCGGAGTTTTGGTTATTTATTCCAGGAAGGCGCGCTGTTCGACTCGCTGACCGTTCTGGAGAACGTGGCTTTCGGCCTGAAGTACCTGACCGACATCCCCAAGAGCGAGTTCCCGAAGATCGTGAAAGCCAAGCTGGCGCTGGTGGGCCTGAAGGACGTGGAGAACCTGAAGCCCTCCGAGCTGTCCGTCGGCATGAAGAAGCGCGTGTCGCTCGCCCGCTCCATAGCTGCCGAGCCGAAATACATACTTTACGACGAGCCTACCACCGGCCTGGACCCGGTGACCACCGGCATGGTGAAAGACCTCATCACCGACATGCGCGCGAAGCTCGGCATCACCTCCGTGGTGGTCACGCACGACATGAAGCTCGCGCTCGACATCTCCAGCCGGGTGGCCATGCTCTCCAAGGGCGAATTCGTGGAGGTTTCGGAACCGGACAAGTTCCGCCTCTCCGCCAACGCCGAGGTGCGCGAGTTCATGCGCATCTCCCACCTCTCCCGCGTCCGCCAGAACACCTGCGATTAAGCAATTTCCTTGTTTCTTCCTTCCACTCCCCAGCGGTGCCTGCCAAGGGGACGGGTTAGCAAAACCCTCGTGAGGAGGAGGCTTGCGTAAGCGCCGACGACGAATGCGGAGGGGAGGCCACGGTGTGGCCGACCCGCGTTTTGCGTTCCGTCCCCTTGGAAGACACCGCGCCCCCTTTTTTATATAATGGATATCGTATATAGATATCATTGGGCGCTAACGCTTTGGCTAAGGATCACATGAACAGCGAGATGAAGGTGGGGGTTTTTGTACTAATAGGCGGGGTCCTGTTCGCTACCGCCGTCTTCCTGCTGGGCGATTACTCCTTCCAGAAGTACTATCCCGTCTACGTGGAATTCAGCGACGTCGCCGGCCTGCCCGACCGCGCCACCGCCAAACTTTCCGGCGTGGAAGTCGGCAAGATAAAACAGATCTACCTCAAAGAAGACAAGGTCATAGTGGAGCTGGCCATCAAGGACGGCGTCAAGATCTACCGCGACGCCCGCTTCCTGGTGGGCGCCACCAGCATGATAGGCTCCAAGTACATGCAGATAGACCAGGGGCGCGCCGCCTCCGGGCTCATCCCCGCCGGCGCCACCGTGCCGGGCGACGATTCGCTGCCGCTGGACCGGGCGCTGTCCAAGGCCGTGACCAGCCTGCAGAAGATGGTGGAAGATATCAACGGCGAGGGCCGCCTGGCGCACGACCTCAACGAGGTCATGGGCAACCTGCGCGAGATCACCGCCAACGTCAACGACCTGGTGGCCAACAGCCAGCCGCACGCCGAGAAGGTGGTGGAGCGCCTGGATTCCATCACCGCCAGGCTCGACAGCATGCTGGCGAAGACCGACGCGATAGTGGACAAGGTCAACCGCGGCGAAGGCGTGGCCGGCGCGCTGGTGAGCGACCAGAAGATGAAGGCCGACGTCAGCGAGGCCGTCAGCAATATCCGCGACGCCTCAGTGTCCGTGAAAGAGGCCCTGGGCCGCGTGGGCGGCTTCCGCACCTACCTGCGCTGGGATTACAAGTACGAGCCCAACGCCAACTCCTCCAAGAACGATTTCGGCGTGAAGATCTACCCCCGCGAGAAGCGCTACTATTACCTCGGCGCGGCCAACATGATCAACACCAAGGACACCGCCCGCGGCACCGACTACGAGGTGATGAACACCGTGGACGCGCAGCTGGGCTGGGATGTGGGCAACTTCGACCTCTACGCCGGCGTGCTGCGCGGCTCCGGCGGCTTCGGGGCGCGCTGGGCGCCGTTCCTCAATACCAAGTGGGACCGCATCGCCTTCCTGGTGGAGGGCTCCGAGTTCACCCGCAACCGCGACATCAAGGGCCGCCTCTTCAACAAGCCGCGCTACGACGCCGGCGTGGACGCCCGCATCAATAAATATATTTCGGCCGGCATGCGCCTCAACGACATGGCCGAGACCAGCCGCGTGAACCTGACCACCCGCCTCATTTTCGAGGATAAGGACATAGCGTACCTGTTCGGCTTCGCTTCCCTGGGGGCCATGAAGAAATAGCATGAAGCTCAAGTCCATCTACCGTTGCCAGCAGTGCGGCCAGGCCTCCCCCAAGTGGGCGGGCCAGTGCGCCGGCTGCGGCGGCTGGAACACCCTGATAGAGGAGGCCGAGCAGGTCCTCTCCAAGGCCGCCGCCGCCGCGCGCGGCCTGACCGATTTTTCCGAAGCGCCCGTGAAGCTTTCCGAGGCGCGCGCGCTGAAGGCCGAGCACGCCCCCACGGGCATCACCGAGCTGGACCGAGCGCTGGGCGGCGGGCTGGTGAAGGGCCAGGTGGTGCTGCTGGCGGGCCCGCCCGGCATAGGCAAGAGCACGCTGACGCTAGAAAGCTGTGCGGCCCTGGCCGCGGGCGCCTTCAAGGCGGGCAAGATACTTTACGTCTCCGGCGAGGAATCGCTGGCGCAGGTGGGCTCGCGCGCCGAGCGCCTTGGCGCCAGGCCCGACAACGTCTACCTGATGAGCGAGACCAACCTCGCCAAGATAATCGAGGAATTCCGCAAGCTCAAGCCGGCCTTCCTCGTCATAGATTCCATCCAGACCATGTACCATCCGGAGTTCGTGGGCAGCCCCGGCTCCGTGGGGCAGATCCGCGAATGCGCGGCCGAACTGCTGAAGATAGCCAAGTCCGCCGGTACGCCGCTGTTCCTGCTCGGCCACGTCACCAAGGAAGGCTCCCTCGCGGGGCCCAAGGTGCTGGAGCATATAGTGGACACGGTGCTCTATTTTGACGCGGAGAAGAGCAACGTCTTCCGCGTGCTGCGCCCGCACAAGAACCGCTTCGGCCCGGTGGACGAGACCGGCATCTTCGAGATGACCTCCAAGGGGCTGCGGCCTGTGGACGACGCCGGCCTGCTGATGAGCGAGACCGACCGCGACAAGGCGCTGATAGGCCGCGCCTTCGCCGTGGCCTTCGAGGGCGCGCGGCCCATGCTGGCCGAGTTGCAGGTGCTGGCCACCAAGTCCTACCTGCCCTTTCCGCGCCGCACCGTGACGGGCATGGACCTCAACCGCGCGCAGATGCTGATAGCGGCGCTCGAGAAGAGCGTGGGGCTGCGCTTCGACGAGATGGACGTTTTCGCCTCGCTGCAGGGCGGCATCAAGGTGAAGGACACCGCGCTGGACATGGCCTTCTGCGCGGCGCTGATCAGCTCTTACAAGGATATCCCGGTGCCTCCCGACTGCGTCTTTATCGGAGAGGTGGGCATACTGGCGCAGGCGGCCAGCCCCGGGTTTTTGGACCGGCGCCTGGCCGAGGCCGAGCGCCTCGGCTTCAAGACAGCTTTCGTGCCGCGCCTGCCTAAGAAGGACGAGGGGCGTTTCAAGACCCTCAAGCTCGAAGTCGCGCGCGACCTGGGCGGGCTGTACGCCGCCCTGATGAAATTAATCCCCGCGAAAGCGGGCAAGTGACAAGGAGTTAACCATGATAGTTTGGATCTTCAGGGCCGCTGCCCTCATTGTAACGCCGGTGCTGACCTGGCTGACCGTCTCCAAGGACCTCAAGGGCCTTGCTTTCGGCGTGCTGATAGGCCTGGTGATAATAGGCATAGAGTACGTCTTCGAGAGCGTGAGCCTCTTCTCGCTGATCATCAGTATCGTGGGCGCGGTGGCCGGCATCATCATCTCGAAACTGCTGGACTACAGCGTGGCCCAGGTAGCCAACCCGGGCTTTAACGAGATCTGGCTCAAGTACAACCTGATCATCAGCTACGCGCTGGCGCTGCTGGGCATGATCGTCAGCGTCAAGAAGATCCCCGAGATGGACGACTTGGACAAGAACATCCTGTCCGTGGGCAAGAAGGGCGGCAAGAACATGAAGGTGCTGGACATCAGCGCCATCGTGGACGGCCGCGTGCTCGACATCTGCGACACGCACTTCATCACCGGCGGCATCATTACCCCGCGCTTCGTGGTGACGGAACTGCACTCGCTGGCCGAGTCCTCCGACCACATCGCCCGGGCCAAGGGCCGCCGCGGCCTGGACATCCTGGCCCGCCTGCAGGAGTCGCGCGACATTCCCTTCCGCGTCATCGACCGCGACATCAAGGAGACGGCCGACAACCAGATGAAGCTGGTGGTCATAGCTAAAGAGCTCGGCGCCTCCATCATCACCATAGACTTCAACATCAACAAGCTGGCCGCGCTGGAAAACGTGACCGTGCTCAACATCAACGACCTGACCATCGCCCTCAAACCCGTGGTCCTGCCCGGCGAGGACATGAGCGTCTTCGTCATGAAGGACGGCAAGGAGAAGGAGCAGGGCGTGGGCTACCTCGACGACGGCACCATGATCGTCATCGAGGACGGCCGCGAGTTCATCGGCAAGAAGGTGGACGCGGTGGTGCAGTCCATCCTGCAGACCTCGCAGGGGCGCATCATCTTCACCCGCGTGAAGGGCAAGGCCGCCGCGCAGGGGCCCAAGCAGCCTTAAGACCGGAGTCCTACGGTGTCCATCAAGAAGAAGACCCCCGGAGCCGAGGCCATCATCCTGGCCGGCGGCTCCGGCTCGCGCATGGGGCGGGAGAAACAGTATCTCCTGCTCGGCGGCCGGCCGCTGATAGAGCGCACAGTGGAGGTCTTCGCCTCGAGCGGGCTGTTCTCCAAGATCATCCTCGCGCTGTCCCCCGCGAACCTTGCGGTGCACGGCGCCGAGTGGGCCAGGGCCGGCGTGCAGACCGCGCCCGCCGGGGCCACGCGGACCGAGTCGCTGCGCAACGCTTTTAAACTGGTAAGCCCCGGCGCAGAGCTGGTGGCAGTGCACGACGGGGCCAGGCCCTTCGCCGACGCGGAGCTGATCCGGACCTGCCTGGACCAGGCGGCCGCCGCGGGCGCCGCGGTGCCCGCCGTGCCGCTGAAAGACACGGTGAAGACCGTGGCCGCGGGCGGGCAGCGGTTCGAAAGTACCCCGGACCGCGCCTCGCTGCTGGCCGTCCAGACGCCGCAGTGCTACCGGCGCGACGTGCTGGAGCGCCTGCTGGCCGCGGCCGCGGAGAAGGATTACAGCGACGAGTCGCAGATCCTGGAGACCCTGGGAGTGAAGGCGGCGGTGGTGCCCTCGACCTACCGCAACATCAAGATAACCACCCCGGAAGATCTGCTGATAGCGGAGGCTTTTATGAAAGACGAAAAAGAAGCGGCCAAGGTGAGCACCCGGATAAGGATCCCCGTGGCCCGCGCGGGCTTCGGCTACGATATCCACCGCCTGGTGGAGGGCCGGCCGCTGATCATAGGCGGCGTGAAGATCGAGCACACCAAAGGCCTGCTGGGCCACAGCGACGGCGACGTGGTGCTGCACTCCATCTGCGACGCGCTCCTGGGCGCCGTGGCCGCCGGCGAGATCGGCGTCTATTTCCCGCCCACCGACCTGACCATCATGGGCATCTCCAGCGAGGCCATAGCCGAGAAGACGCTTGAGATACTCGCCTCCCAAAAGGCCCGCATCATCAACGTGGACGTCACCATAGTGGCCGAGGAGCCCAAGCTCAAGCCGTATTACGAGCCCATCCGCGAGTCGCTCTCCAAGATCCTGAAAATGGACAAGGGCGACATAAGCGTGAAGGCCAAGAGCCGCGAAGGCCTGGGCGAAGTGGGCCACGGCGACGCCATGGTCTGCTACGCGATAGTGAGCGTGCTGAAATGAGGCGCGCGGCGCTGCTGGCGCTGGCGGCCGGGCTGCTGGCCGCCTGCTCGGGCGCCCGCCCCGGCGGCGACGGCAAGCGGGAGCCGCCCGCCGGCCCCGGCGCGGCCACCGTCTTCGAGAAGCGCACTTTCAAGCTGGTTAGGACGCCGGACCCGGACCTGGAGGCGGCGCTGGAGCCGCTGCTGACCGCCGCCTACGACGCTGCCGTCAAACGGCACGCCGAGGCCTCGTTCAGCGAGATCGGCTTCACCTATTCGCTGGCGCCCAAGGGCGCGGTCTATCCCTTTTCCGAAATAGAAGTTTCCTGCATCATGCAGGACAAATACGCCGTCCGCCGCGGGCCCGAGCTCTGCGGCGCTTTCTACGAAGATCTGGAAGCCAGACTTAAGAAGGCGCTGGCCGGCAAGCAGTAGGAGCTGTCATGAACTTCAGGATCTACAACACGATGACGCGGCAGAAGGAGCTCTTCAAGCCGATCAAAGAGGGCGAGGCGGGCATCTACACCTGCGGCCCTACCGTTTACCATTACGCGCATATCGGCAACCTGCGCACCTACATCTCCGAGGACGCCTTCGTCAGGACGCTGAAGTTCTTTGGCTGGAAGGTGAAGCGCGTGATGAACATCACCGACGTGGGCCACCTGACCTCCGACGCCGATACCGGCGAGGATAAGATGGAGGTGGGCGCCAAGCGCGAGGGCAAGACCGCCTGGGAAGTGGCCAAGTTCTACACGGAAGCTTTCTTCAAGGATTACAAGGCGCTCAACTGCCTGCCGCCCGACGTGCTCTGCCCCGCCACCGACTACGTGCAGGAGATGATAGACATGGCGCTGGCCATCGAGAAGAAGGGCTATACCTATAACATTCCCGGCGACGGCGTCTACTTCGACACGGCCAAGCTGCCGGACTACGGCAAGCTGGTGGGCAAGGCCCATGTCGAAGGTATACAGGCCGGCGCGCGCGTGGAGGCCAACTCGGCCAAACGCCACCCCGCCGACTTCGCCGTCTGGAAGTTCGCCGCGCCAGGCGAGCAGCGCCAGATGGAATGGGACTCGCCCTGGGGCAAGGGTTTCCCCGGCTGGCATATGGAGTGCTCGGCCATGGCCGTTAAGCACTTAGGCGAGACCATAGACATACATTGGGGCGGCGAGGACCACGTGGCTATCCACCACACCAACGAGATAGCCCAGAGCGAAACCGCCAGCGGCAAGACTTTCTCCAACTACTGGATGCACGCCCGCTTCCTGGTGACCGGCGACGAGGGCAAGATGTCCAAGAGCGCGGGGGATTTCCTCACCGTGTCGTCGCTGCCGCAGCGCGGCTACGACCCGCTGGCCTACCGCTACTACTGCATGCTGACCCATTACCGCAAGCAGCTGGAGTTCACCTGGGAAGGCGTGGAGGCCGCCGCCCGCGGCCTCGACGGCCTGCGGGCTCTCGCCCAGAAGGTGAAGGCCGAGGCCGGCACCGCGCCGCACTCTCTGGACCGCGAGGCCCAATACTTCAAGGATTTCTGCGCCGCGCTCGCCGACGACGTGAACATGCCCGCCGCCATGGCCGTGCTGTGGGAGACGCTTAAAGACGCCTCCCTGCCCGCGCCGCAGCGGCTGGCCTTCGCCGCCGCCGCCGAGGAAGTGACCGCGCTGGACCTCTTCAAGTCCGCCGAGGCGGGCGCGCTGGCCCCCGAGCTGGCCGCGCTGATAAAAGAGCGCGAGGCCGCCCGCAAGGCCAAGGACTGGAAGCGGTCCGACGAGCTGCGCAAAGAGCTGGCCGACAAGGGCGTGCTGATAGAGGACGCCGCCGGCGGCACCAAATGGAAGCTGGCCCGGGGCTGATGCGCAACGCCGTAATCTCCGCCTGCCTGCTCTCCGTGCTGTGCGCGCCGGCCGCCGCGCAGACCAGGACCTATACCCTCAAAGACGGTTCTACGCTGGAATACGCCAAACCCGGCCTGTGGCGCACCATAGGCGCCGGCCCCTCGGACTGGGGCCTGGCAGTAAAGCAAAGCTTCCAGAAAGAAAACCTGCCGTGGCTCGCGGCCATCGGCGCCTCCACCGTGCTGCTCATCAAGTACGACCAGGAGATCTACGAGGAGACTCAGCGCGTGGGCAAGCGCCTCAACATCTCCCGCGTGGACAAGACCAAGACCTATCTGAAGGTGGGCGGCGTCTCCATCTTCCGCGGCCCGAGCGACCTGGGCTCGGCTTTCTATTTTATCGGCGACGGCTGGGTGAACCTCGGGCTGTTCGGCTATTTCGAGGCCGCGGGCTGGCTGAAAGACGACTGGCGCGCCGCGCAGACCGGCCACCAGCTGGCCGAGGGCCTGCTGGTCACGGGTTTCACCACGCAGGTGATGAAGCGCGTGACCGGCCGCGAAACCCCGCGCGCCGCCACCGCCGACCGCGGCGTCTGGCGCATGTTCCCTTCCTTCAAGGACTTTCAGGCGCACCGCACCCGCTACGACGCCTTCCCTTCCGGCCACCTGGCCACCTGCGTGATGACCATGACGGTCATCGCCGAAAATTACCCAGAGAAGAAATTCGTTAAGCCGGTGGGCTACGCGCTGCTGGCCGCGCTGAGCTTCCAGATGGTCAACAACGGCGTGCACTGGGCCAGCGACTATCCGCTGGGCTGGGCCGTGGGCTACGGCATAGGCAAGGCCATCGCCCGCGGGGGGAAGACCGCCGCCAAACGCGGCGCGCCCGTGGCGCCCTCCGCCGTGCGCTTCGCGCCGTACCTGTCGCCCGAAGGCGCGGTCGGCGGCGCGCTGGCCTATAAATTTTAGTTGTCCGCAAGATCGCGCAGGTTAGGAGGGAACATGGCAGACGATAAAAAACCTTTCAAATACGAATGGTTCACGATGGGCGACATCAACGGCTTCTTCGGCCTGATGTTCGATAACATGACGGTGCTGTCCTTCATGGCCGGCATCCTCATCTTCGCCTTCGGCTTCCCGGCCGAGATCGTCTACAAAAGAATGTTCCCCGGCACCGCCTTCGGCGTGCTGTTCGGCGACCTCATCTACACCTGGATGGCCTTCCGCCTGGCCAAAAAGACCGGCAACGCGAAGGTCACCGCCATGCCGCTCGGCCTCGACACGCCGTCCTCCATCGGCATAGCGCTCGCCGTGCTCGGCCCGGCCTTCCTCAGTTTCAGGGCCAACGGCATGAGCGAGTACGACGCCGGCATGGCGACCTGGTACCTCGGCATGGCCACCATGGTGCTCATCGGCGTCTTCAAGTTCGCCTTCTCCTTCATCGGCGGCTGGCTGCAGCGTCAGATCCCGCAGGCGGGCCTGCTGGGTTCCCTCGCCGGCATCGGCCTCGCGCTCATCGGCTTCTTCCCGCTGCTCGAAGTCTTCAAGATGCCAATTGTCGGCCTCATCGCCCTCGGCCTGATCATGTACACGCTGGTGGCCGGCATCAAGCTACCCCGCAACTTCCCCGGTGTGTTCGGCGCCGTAGCCATCGGCACCGCGCTCTATTACCTACTCGCCCCGCACGGCCTCGCCGGCGGCGCGCCCAAGCCGCTGCCCGAGCTGTCGCTATACCTGAGCCTGCCCATACCCACGATGGAGTTTATGAAGGGCCTGGGCGACGCGCTTAAATACCTGCCGATAGCCATACCCTTCGCCATCCTCACCGTGGTGGGCGGCGTTAATGTGACGGAAAGCGCCCGCGTGGCCGGCGACGACTTCAACACCCGCGACATACTGCTGACCGAGGCCGTGGCCACCCTGGTGGCAGGCGTCTGCGGCGGCGTGGCGCAGAGCACGCCCTACATCGGCCAGCCGGCCTACAAGGCCATGGGCGCCCGCGCCGGCTACACGCTGCTGACCGGCCTGTTCATCGGCCTGGGCGGCTTCCTGGGCTACCTCGGCTTCATGGTGGAGCTCATACCCGCGGCCGTGATAGCGCCTATCCTCATCTTCGTCGCGCTCGACATCATGTGCCAGGCCTTCCACGCCTGCCCCGTCAGGCACGCTCCCGCCGTGGCGATGGCGTACTTCCCCACGGTGGCGCGCATGCTGCAGATAAAGCTGTCCAACCCGGGCATGGTACCCACCGAGCTCTTCAACAAGAACATGATGGCCGCGGACAAAGGCCTGCCCGAGCTGCTGGTGACGGTGGCGCTGGGTAACGGCTTTATTCTCACCGGCATGCTGTGGGGCGCCTTCATGGCCAAGCTCATAGACCGGCAGGTGCGCGCGGCCGCTTTCTATGTGAGCGTCTGCGCCGTGCTGACCTTCTTCGGCGTGATCCACTCCGCCATCCCGGACGGCAACATGTACCTGCCCTGGCACTTGGGCGATATGATGCGGCAGGTGCCGTACCAGTTCACTATCGGCTACCTGGCGCTGGCCGTGATGCTGCTGGGTCTGTCGTTCTCCAAGGAAGTGAAAGAGGGGCACGCGCCCGAGCATTATTGAAAAGAAAGGGCGGTACTTTCAAAAACGCCGCCCTTTTTGCTAAAATATTCGGGTAGCGCAGTAGTTGGCATTAAGCGGGCGTGGTTCAATGGTAGAACGCGACCTTGCCAAGGTTGAGACGTGGGTTCGATTCCCATCGCCCGCTCCAAAATTTTAGGCCACCCGTCAGGGTGGCCTAAAATTTTGGAGCGGGCGATGGAAATTTCCTTATGAAGAACGGTCGCTGCCGCTCCCTGTCGCCCGCTCGAGACGATGGGGGAATACGGGAGGGCTTGCGGTCTATAGCTTTGGGTAATGTGCTAGGCCATCCTTGAGCGGGATGGCCTTTTCCTTTATTCCGGCAGGGCGGAGACGGTGAGCCAGTAGTTGCCGAAGCTGTGGAGGAGTTTCTTGTAGCCTTCGTAGCTGCTGGGTTTGGTCAGGTACGAGGCGGCGCCGCATTCGAAGCTGCGGGAGATGTCCTCGCGGGCGGTGGAGCTGGTGAGCATGATGACGGGGAGCTTTTTCAGCGCCTTATCTTCCTTGATGGCGCGCAGCAGGGTGAGGCCGTCCATGAGGGGCATGTTTATGTCCACGAGCAGCAGGTCCGGCATGGCGGGCTTGCGGCCGGCGTGCTTGCCGGCGCAGCGCAGGTAATCCAGCGCCTCCCTGCCGTCGCAGAAGCTTTTAAGTTTGTGGGGCAGTTTCAGGTGTTCCAGGACGGTGCGGGCCATCAAGGCGTCGTCCTCGCTGTCGTCCACCAGTAGTATGTTTAGCCGCTGAGCCGAGCCGCTCATATCCCCTCCCGACCGGCCAAAAAATAAAACTCCGGCTTTACGATCCAGACCACGCGGCCTGTCGGTATCGCCGTTGCCCCTCAGGCTTATGTTATAGCAGGTCTATTGGGGAAAACAAGGTGATTTAGAATACACAGCAGCCCGCCGGGGTTTGCCCCGGCGGGACGCGGGCGGTCAGTGCTTCCTGATGCCGGCGAATTTCACGGTGACGGAGAACTTGTGCGTGGTGCCCAGGCCGCCCATCGGCGCGAAGGCGTAATCCACGGTGTAGGCCGCCGCCTCCAGGCCGATGCCGCCGGACACGCCGGAGGCGTCGCCGTTAGCCGCGGTCTTGTAGCCGGCCCGCAGGGCGAACATGTAATCCTTGTCGTAGGCGCTGGTGAATTCCACGCCCGCGCCGAGGGCCGCTCCGGAGTCCCTGAGGTAGCTGGCGTCGGAGAGGAAGGCCAGGTCCATGCGCTGGCCGCGGCCTTTCTGGATGACCACGTTATACTGCCCGCCGGCCCTGAGGGTCAGCGGCAGCGGGTCGCCCGCGCCGGCGTACTTCAGCTCTCCGCCGAGGTTCTGCAGCGCAGCGCCGAAGACAAGTTTGTCCTTGGCCGCCGTCCAGCGCAGGCCCGCGTCCAGCGCGGGCGCGGAGGCGGTCTCGTCCTCGAGGCTGCTGCGTATGTATTTAAGGTTCACGCCGAAAGCCACGGCAGCGTCGGTCTTGGGGCAGTAGCCTACGGCCGCCGCGATGTCGCTGGCGGAGTAGGTCTCGCCCAGGTCATTGCCAAACTTGTCGTACTTGTCTATGGGCGGCCCCGACAGGTAGGCGGCCGCGAAGCCGAAGGCGCCGCTGCCGGCCTTCCTGGCGAAGGCGAGGCCGGAGTAGCCGGTCTCGCCTATCCACCGGGCGTGCGACAGGTACAGCTCGGGGCCCTTGAGCGCGGAGAGGCCCGCCGGGTTGTAGAACAGCGCGCGGGCGCCGCCGGCGGCGGCGCCGGTCTCGCCCAGGGCTGCGGCCTTGGCGTCCACGCCTATGCGCAGGAACTGGCCGCCGGACACGCCCTCGTCGGCCGCGCGCGCGGGGAGCGCGAGGGCCAGCAGGGCGAGGACGGGCAGGATGATCGGTTTAAGGGTCATGGTCTTGGTCCTCATTTTATTATAGCCACCCTTCCGGTCTTCTTACTGCCCCCGGAGCTGACTACGTAAATGTACACACCGGACGCGGCGCGCGAGCCGTCGGCGTTGCGCGCGTCCCACAGGCAGCGCCCGTCGCCGTCGTCGTCGGCGAGCTCGCGGACCAAACCGGCGGCCAGGCTGTAGATCTTCACCTTGGCCCCGGCGGGCATGGACTCGAAGACTATGCCCTCGCCGAACGAGGACTGCCCGAAAGCGCCGGCGCTGCCGGGCTTGTACGGGTTCGGGTAGGCGAAGACGGTGCCGAGCTCGCCCACGGCCGACGCCTGGCTGCCCAGCGCGTAGATGGAGAAGTGGCTGGTGTCGAGGTAGACCGTGTTGGCGGTCGTGTCCGTCACCGAGTTGCGCTGCGGGTACCAGACCAGGGTGACCGGGTCCAGCAGGAAGACGCGCAGCGTGTCCTCTGCGATGGCGGTCCCGTCCACCACGCCGTCGTTGGTGGCGTCGGTGTAGGTGAAACTCACGCGCGCCGGGGTTGCGAAGCCGGCCGTGGCCAGCGCGCCGTACATGTCCCAGCGCCGCAGCTCCACGATGGTGCCCGGCACCAGGGTGTTGGCCGGCAGCTTGGCGGTGGCCGCGTCCAGGTTCGCCTTGGTCACCTCGGCCGGCACGGTGCCGGCGCTGGTGCTGACCTGCACATAGTTGTCCGCGGCGACGGCGCCAGCGGGCAGGGTGACAGCCAGCGTGCCCACTCCGGGCAGCGGGGCGTTGATGGCCAGCGAGGCCGCGGCCGTGGAGAAGACCTGCGTGACATTGGCCGGCAGGTCCAGCGTGCGGATGGCGGCGGAGGTAGCGCTGGAGACCGTCAGCACGCCGTCCTGGTTATAGGCGCGGACCGCGTAGTAGTAGGTGGCGGCCGCGTGCAGCGAGGTGTCGGTGTAGGCGGCGACGCTCAGCGCGTCGGCCCAGGCCCGCACCGTGGTCCAGGTGACCAGGTCCTCGGAGCGGTCCAGCCGGTAGCGCGTGCCGCCGTTGCCGGTCCAGCCCAGCGTGACATAGTGCACGTCGGTGGCCGAGGCGGCCAGCGCGGCCGGGGCGGCCGCGAAGGTGACCGCGGAGGCTTCGGAGAAGTCGCTTTCGCCGGCCGTGGTGACCGAGCGGATGCGCCTGGTGTAGACGGTGTTGGCGCTCGATAGATTGACCTCCACCCAGAAGGTGGTGGCCGCGCTCAGGTTCCGCGCCAGGATGCCGTTGGTGGAGGTGTAGAGGTTGTAGGAAAGCACCGCGGGCACGTCGTTGGTCCACGACCAGTTTATCGTGGAGCTGCCGGTGGCCGCCGCGAAGAGCGTCGGCGACCGCTGCACGGTCATGGTGCTTTCCACGAAGCTGTAATCCCGGCGGTTGCCGCCGGTGGCGTCGGCGAGCCCAAGGGTCTGTATGCCCAGGGTGTTTATCGCGCCGATACGGTAGGCGTAGGTGGTCGACGTGGTGAGCCCGGAGGCGGAGATGTCCAGACCGGTGTCGAGGTAATGGTTGCCGGCCACGCTGGAGAGGAAGACCCAGGGGCCGTCCTCGCCGGTTGACGTGGCGCGCCACACGCTGTACTGCGTCGCCGGTATCTCCGGCTCGTTCCACCAGAGGCCCACGGTGTGCGCCGTGATGGTGTCGAAGCTGACGTCGTTGGGCGGGGTGGCGAACGTGGCCCCGGTGGCGGCTACGCAGAGGCCGTTGAAGGAGGCGTAGTTGTAGGTGGCGGTGCTCTGGTCCGGGCAGATATAGCGCTCGTGCACGCTGTTGGTTATCAGGTAGTCCAGCGTGTAATTGGTGGTGTTGGTGCCCAGTATATAATCTATCGGCAGCACGAAATTGCCCAGCTCGGGGGTGGTGCTGCCTATGCCGATGATGTAGCCGATTATGTAGTCCATGTTGGTGAACGTGCCCGTGGACCAACTCCACTTGATCGCGGTGTCGGTGACCGCGGCGGCCGAGACGTCGGTGGGCGGCGGGCGAGTGATCACCTTGTAGCGGGCGCTGTAGGCCTCCGGGTTCAGCGCGTTGTCCGGGGTCATGAGGTCGTCGCCGTTGATGGCGCCGATCCGGAAGTCGTGCTTGGTGTTGCCCTGCAGGCCGGCCACGGACGACGGGCCGGGGACCACGGCGGAGGTCAGCCCTACGCTGAAACTGGCCGAGCTCTGCGCCAGGGTGGCGGTGGCGTACTCGATGACGTACTTGGAGGCGCCGGAGGCGGTCCAGGAGAGGTTCACGGAATTGCTGAATACGTTCTGGAAGTCCGGGAAGGTCGGGGCGCAGGTGGACGGGGCGATGGCGTAGGTGTAGCGCGTGTAGACGGCGCGGCCCTCGCTTTCCAGTATGCCGGCGGCTTTTATCCAGCGCGCGTGCTGCGAGTTGGCAAGCGGGCTGCCGGTATTGGCGAAGGTCTCTATCCAGTAGGTCGTGTTCACGCCCAGCGTCTGCACCACCGTGCCTGTCTCGCCGGCCGCGGGGCCGGCGCTTTCCGACGTGGTGGACTTATAGATGTTGTAGGCGGTCACGCCGGTGTCGGCCACGGCGCTGATGTCCCAGCTCCACTGGATGGTGTGGGAGGAGATCGCGGCGCCGGTCATGGTCATGTTGAGCGGCGGGGTGGTGGCCAGCTGCACGGTGGTGTAGTAGCCGGGGGACAGCTCGTCGTCGCCGTTGATGGCGCCTATCCTGAGGCGGTAGGCCTTGTTGCTCATCAGCGGCACCGTCTGCCACGGCACGAAGGCGTCCCTGATGCGGTAATAGCTGACCCCGCCGTTGGTGGAGCCTTCCACGGCGTAGGCCGTGGCGGTGCTGTAATGCCATTCCAGGTAGGCGCTGACGGCGGTAACGGAGCTGAGCGCGAAGGAGGCCGGCGGCAGCGCGTGCGTGTACTTGGTCACGCGCGAGGACGCGGTTCCCTCGGCGGCGCCGGTGAACGGCGCTACCCACCGGGTGTAGGGCCTGTTGGGGGAGAGCCCCGAGTCGATGTAGGCGCTCGTGTTGGAGCTGACGGTGATCTTGGTGGCCGTGCTGGAGGAATACAGGTAGTACCCGTCCACGCCGTTGACCGTGGGCCACTTCCACTGCAGGCTGACGGTAGAGAGCGCGACGCCCATGAAGGTCGAGGCGAAGTCGTCGCCGGCAAGGGCGTAGAAGGAGAAATGCGGCAGGTCGGCGGAGACCGTCTTGGCGCCGGAGTTCAGCACGGAATTCTGCACCCGGTTCCAGACCAGGGCGTCGGTGTCCAGGTTATAGAGGCGCAGCGTGGGCGTCCGCACCAGGCTCCCGTCCACTATGCCGTCATCGGTCGCGTCAGGGTAGGTTATGGCGATCCGCGCGGGGGACGGCAGGGCGGCGGTGGAGACGTTGCCGAACTGGTCGAACAGGTGCAGCTCTACGATGTTGCCCGGGACCATGCTGGCCTCGGTCAGCCTGGCGTTGGCGTCGTCGATGGCGTTCTTGGAGACGTCGGACGGCGAGGCGGCGGCGGCGGTGCTGAGCCAGAAGAAGCCGTCGGGCGTGCCGGCCGGGAGGGTGACCGTTATAGAGCCTCCGCCCTGCAGCGGCGCCGTGATGTCCAGGGGGAGCGCCGCGGCTGAGACGGGGGTGTAGATGCCGGGCAGTACGGCGGTCACGGCCGCCGTGATGGCGCTGGAGAGGGCTACCACGCCGTCGCCGTTGTAGGCGCTGACGGCATAGTAATAGGTGGTGGCGTAGCGCAGGCCCGAGTCGTTGAACCAGGTTGAGACGTGCACGTCGCTCCAGTCGCGGCGGGGGGTCCAGTTGACCCTGTCGGTGGAGCGGTCCACCTTGTAGCGGGAAGCTTCGGTAGCCGGCCAGCCCAGCGTCATGGTGTAGGAGCCTGTGCTGGTTATAGCCACCGACGCCGGCGCGTTGGCCAGCGTGTAGGCCGGCACTTCGTCGTAGTCGCCCAGTCCGTCGTAGGCGGTAACGGAGCGCACGCGGCGCGTATACAAGGCGTTGGCGCTGGAGAGCGCCACCTCGTTATAGAGGAAGACGCCCGCGCCCAGGCCGGGGGCTATGAGACCGTCGGTGGAGGTGTAGAGATTGTAAGCCGTCACCCCGGAATAGGACTCGGTCCAGAACCAGCGTATGGAATTGGTGCCTGTCGCTAAGGCGAAGAGCGACGGCGCGCCGTGCTTGGTCATGGTGCTCTCGGCGAAGCTGTAGTCCTTGCGGTGGCCGGCGGTGTGCGTGGACAGGTCCAGCGTCTGGAAGCCCAGCAGGTTGATGGCGCCTATGCGGTAGGTGTAGGTGGTGTAGACGGCCAGCCCCGCGGTGGAGATGTCTACGCCGGAGTCGTGATAGCTATTCCCAGTGACGCTGGCGACGAAGACCCACGGGCCCGCGGGGCCCAGCGTGGTGGAGCGCTCCACGCGGTACTGCGTGGCAGGCACCTCGGGCTCCAGCCACCACATGCCGAGGCCGTGCGGGGCTATGGTAGCGAAGGCGACGTCGTTCGGGGGGGTGGCGTAGGTGTAGCCGTTGCTGCTGAGCGAGTAACTTCCGAAGTTGTTGTAGTAGTACTCCGCTTCCTGGGGGCTGGCGTCGAAATGGGGGTTGCCGGCCACCCAGTCCGGGTCCGTCTGCCCCACCGTGATGTAGGCGGTGACCGTACTGTTAGTCAGCAGGTAATCCAGGTTATACTCACTGCTCGCCACGCCCGGCAGAGGGTACGACGGGGTCCAGTAGTCCGAGCCATCGGGGTGATAGGACACGCCCCTGAGGAAGTAGCCCGTCAGGTACTCGGGGTGGGTATAGGCGCCCGGAGTCCAGGTGCAGTGCACGGCCGTGTCCGTCCAGGGAGCGCAGGCATAGTCGGAGGGGGTGCCCGGGCGCGTCATCACCCGGTAAAGCTGGCTGTAGGCGAAGGGGTTCGGGCCGTTGGCCGGCGTCTGCTCGCCGTCGCCGTTGATGGCGCCTATGCGCAAGTCGTACTTGGTATTCTCGGTCAGCCCTGTGACGGCCTGTACCGGCTGGCCGACTATGGTCGAGGTGACGGCCACCGTGAAGCCGCCGGTAGTAGAGCGGTCTATCACGTAATTGCTGGCCACGCCCGGCCGCCACTCGGCGGAGAACACATCGGTGGATACACCGAAGGTGGGCCAGTTCAGGCTGAGGGAATTCTCCCAGACGTGGACTGCCCAGTACGGCAGCGGGTCGCGCCACTCCGCGGTGGTGGTCCCGGGCGCCACGGCGTAGGTGTACTTTTGGTGAAACTGCGATCTCTCGCTTTCCAAAAAACCGTAGGCCTTCAGCCAGCGCGTGTGGCGCGAGTCGGCCGACGGGAGCGTGGGAGTATCGCGGTAGACCTCGGTCCAGTCGCTGACGCCGGCTCCCAGGGTGGCTATGACCTCGCCAAAGTCGCCCGGCTCGGGGATGGTGCCGTCCTCGGCTATCGAGGAGCGGTAGACCTTGAAGCCGGCGATCTCGGTGCCGGCGAACATGTCCTTGTCCCAGCGCCACTGTATAGTATAGGAAGAGACGGCCACGGCGGTGAAGTCCGCCGGGGTCAGCGGCGGGGTGGTGAAGGTACGGGTGGCGCTATAGACGCCCGGGGTCACCTCGTCGTCGCCGTTCACGGCGGCCATCCTTATCATGTAATGCCTGTTGCTCATGACGGGGAAGGTCTCCCACGGCACGAAGAAGGTGCGGTTGCGGACATAGGTCAAGCCGCCGTCCGTAGAGCACTCGATCGCATAGGCGCTGGCGTGCACGGGGTTCGGGAACCAATAGTCCGGCGGTATCTCGGCATAGGCGCTGGTGGAGATAACGTTGTCGGTGCGCCTGGCCCAGGGCAGGGCGAAGGAGTTGGTGGTCGGGGCGGCCACGGGCGCGTCGGTGGAAATGGCTATCTGCGCCGGCGGTATGGCGTAGGTGTACTTCTGGATGTGGTGGGAATCGCTGCCCTCGGTGGCGCCCTGGTAGGCGGTCAGCCACCGGGTGTAGGACTGGTCGGCTCCCAGCCCGGAGTCTATGTAGAACGCGGTGGAGGAACTCAGGGCTATCTTGGTGGCGGTGCTGGAGGAATACAGGTAAAAGCCGTCTATGCCGGTGTAGGTGCCGGTGGACCAGCTCCACCTTATGCTGCTGGTGGACAGGGCGGCGGCAGTCATGTCGGAGACCACGGCCGAGACGGCGCTCCTGGGGCGCAGTACGCGTTTTGAGGTTTTTGAGATGGCGGCCTGAAGCGGGGAGGTAAGGCAGGAGAGGAGAAGACAGGCGCAAAGCGCGGCCGCGGAGGTCCTAAGGTTTTTTATGGTCATCAACGTTCACCTTTTAATATATATAAAATAGCAACGCCGGCGGCGGTGAGAAATAGGTGTATAGCGTTGGTTCCCCCGTGCGCCGCAGGCTAAAAAAGGAATTGTAGCACTATTGCAGGGTATATTTCACATATAAACGCGTATATATAGACCACTCGGACCGGGGCCTAAGGACCTAGGCCCCTGGCCGCGGGTGGGCCCAAAGCGTATAGGCATTAAAACGCGCGCGCCATGGGTACTTGGCCTCTTATGAAAAGCGCTTGTTTCCGCTAAACTATTAGCAATGACCCATACTAAACCTTCCAATAAAGTGTTCGCGGCGGTGTTCTTCTCGCTGGTTTGCGCGCTCTGCGCTCCGGCTCACTCGGCGGAGTTCTCCCAATATTTCGACGGCAGCGGCCAGGGTTCCATGGCGGACCTGGTCAACGGCCTGCGCTCCGCTCCCGCGACGCAGGACCAGAAAGACCCGTCAGCCCAGCCCGTTCAGCCCAATACCGGCAACAACGAACTCCTGCACTTCTGGGAAGACCTGAAAAGCGACGTTTTCGACGACATCTGCCGCGACGTGGAGATACCGATAGAAGCGGGCTTCGACATCGCCGACATCGTAGGCGTGGAAGGCAAGTTCAAGCGCTCCATGAAGCAGTACCCGGACAATAAGATAGCCGTGATAGACGAAGTGGGCGTCAAGCTGGACGCCGGCCACACTTTTACCGACATCTTCAACATCAACGGCAACACCTTCAATATCGGTTTCTCGGGCGGCCTGGAAGGCAAGTCGGTGGTGGTCCGCAAGACCAACGAGGACAAGTACTGCAAGAACCTCCTGAAGATCCTGGACCTCCGCAAGGTAAAGACCATCCTCCCCATCAACGAGAAGCGCATCAACGAGATGGGCGTCAACGAGATCTGGAAGTTCCCCGCCCGCCTGCACATGGGCGTTTCCGGCGGCCTGGGCTACCCGGTGCAGCCCTGGCTCACCGTCGGTTTCTCGCTCGGCACCTCCAAGGAACTGAAGCCCTCCGTCACCCTCTTCAAGATGAACGAGGACCAGATCCGCATGCGCATCCGCCTGGACCGCATCACGGTCAAGAGCGCCGGCGCCTCCGTTGGCACCTCGTTCGACGCGGGCATGATCGGCCTGCCCGAGGCCGAGGGCTTCCTGATGAAGGAGCTCGATAAGGCCATCGTTAAGGAATTTAATAAATACATCGCGCTGAAGTTCGGCCTCTCGGCCAGCCGCGCCAAGGGCCAGAAGATCCTGCTGGAGTTCATCATCGACGCCAAGAATCCCGCGCAGGTGGCCAAGCTGGTGGACTTCCTCAAGGGCGACCTCAGCATCATCAAGCGCCTGATAGAGATGGGCGTGCGCTTCAACGACTTCTCCTCTCTCGACGACACCGCGGCCGGCCAGGAGGCCTTGAACAGCGTGTCGCAGGTGGCCGCAGACGGCCTGGGGCTCAACTCCACGTTCGCCGGCTCCAACCACTTCAACAGCAACTCCCACGCGTCCAACATAGTGCTGCCCATCGTGCTGCACCGCGAGGCCAACGCCGGCCAGCGCTACGACCGCTACCAGGTCTCCGGCAGCGACCAGGTACTGCACGTGCATAACGCCTCCAAGAATACCTCGGTCAGCAACATCAACATACCGATCGTGGGCAAGATCTTCAAGCACAACACCAACCAGAACTTCTACGTGGTCAACTACGAGGACGGCCGGGGCGACGTCTCCGACGCGGCCGTGGTCTACCAGCGCTACGAGGGCTACATCAAGCACGACGAGAGCGACGCCCGCGACATGGTAGTCAACATGAACGAGATCCTCAAGTACGCCGGCACGCAGGGCAACGGCACCAACAGCCAGTTCATAATAGACGTCAACACCCTGTTCCCCCGCCTGGACGACGCCAACAGCACCGAGGTGGACGAGTGGGGCGACCCGGTGCACAACACCAAGAGCTACAAGTCGGCCCTGATGTCCTTCTCCCTGGTCTTCACCCAGGAAGCCGTGCGCGACATCATCGCGGCCCCCGCCGTCGGCATCATGAAGGCCGTGCTCAACGTGATGGAAGGCCTGGACAAGGAAATCATCAGCAAGGTGCAGCACCTCTTCAAGATCGGCGCCGACAATAAAGTGGATTACGACTGGAAGGCCGCCCGCAAGCTGCTGGCCGAGTACCAGCGCGACGGCGATAATTCCTTCGACCCGATCTCCGTGGTCAACAGCTTCTGCACCAACGTGGCGCAAATCGTCTCCGACCTGGCCAGCGTGCGCACTGCCGGCGGCCAGAAGGACAAGTCCAAGCGTCTCTCCGAGGTGCTGGCCGGCAAGGGCAAAAGCCGCCTGGGCTACGAAGGCCTGATGCAGGTCCTGATCCAGCTGGTGGACGTGAAAGATATCTACGCCAAGCTCGACATCCAGACCGACAAGCGCATCAAGAACGAGGAGAACCTGGCGAACTCCTACAACGTCTACAACGAGGGTCTGCAGGCCGGCTACAATTCGCAGCTGGGCCAGGCCAACTCGCTGCGCGACCGCTTCTCGGACCCCTCGGTACTGAGCGACTAAGCCTTCACGAGGCAAACAAAAGCCCCCGGCAGAACCGGGGGCTTTTTGTCGGGATCGAGATGCTGCCCCGGCATTAAAATTGCTCCGTAAAAAAGAGCGATTCGATCAAGGATAAAGATGAAAATTAAAAAGCTAATGTTCGCCTTGCTGCTGACAGGTGTTGCCGCCGGCAACTTAAGGGCTTACGAGGCTGAAATGCCCTCCGTGATGCGCGGCAGTACTTTCCTTTCCCTGCTCAATTCGGCGGACGCCGGGTGTGCCCAACCCCCGCTTCCCGCTTCGAAATGGGTCGCGCCCATCAATTATGGGTATGGCACACTGGATTGCCAGGAAGGTTCGGACGGGCACCTGGTGTGCGGCGGCGGCGGCGGAGTGTGCCGCACCGGCAGGGACGGGCACGCCGCTTGCGGCGGCACGGTCATTAATTGTCTGGAAGGCGCTGACGGACGCATGGTATGCGGCGGCGCGGCCGGTAATTGCCGGGAAGGCCGCGACGGGCGTATGACTTGCGGCGGCAGGGCCGGTAATTGCCAGGAAGGCGCTGACGGGCGCATGTCCTGCGGCGGAGGTTCTTCGATGTGCATGGAAGGGCGTGACGGCCGCATGTCCTGCGGCGGGGGGACCATTGATTGGCGGGAAGGCAGAGATGGCCGCATGGCCGCCGGAGGCGGCGCCCACGGCTGCCGTGAAGGGCGCGACGGGCGCATGGTATGCGGCGGGGTTACCATAGACTGCGGCGAGGGCCGCGACGGCCGCATGGCCTGTGGCGGCGGCGGCAACGGCTGCCGCGAGGGGCGCGACGGGCGCATGGTATGCGGCGGGGCCAGCACAAGTTGCGCGGAGGGCCGCGATGGGCGCATGGCTTGCGGCGGGCGCGCCAGCGGCTGCCGCCAGGGAAGTGACGGGCGCATGGCCTGCGCCGGAGACCCGAACCTTGAAGAGGACTGAACTGAAAGGCTAAACAAAAAGCCCCCGGCAGAACCGGGGGCTTTTTTGTTGTCTGCAGCTTGTTTTACCTGATCTTCCCGTCCACGCCGAAGATGTAGGCCATCAGGGCGGCGCGGGCCCACATGCCGTTGCGCTCCTGCCGCCAGAACACGGCGCGCGGGTCGTCGTCCACGGAGACCTCTATCTCGTGGCGGCGGGGCAGCGGGTGCATGATCACGCAGGTCTTCTTGATGTCATTGAGGTTCTCCTGCCTGAAGTAGAAGGGGGAGTAGTCCACGCCCTTGCTCTCGCCCGCCTTGTCGTGCTCGTCCTGGATGCGGGTCATGTAGATGGCGTCGGCGGTCTTCATGACGCCCTTGAAATCCTCGGTCTCCTGGAACGGGATGTTGTGGCGCTTGAGGAAGTCCAGGATGTCGGCCTCCATCTTGAACTCCTTCGGCGAGACGAAGGAGAGGGACATCTTGTTGTAGTTCTTCATCAGGTAGGACAGCGACCGCACGGTGCGGCCGCGCTTGAGGTCGCCCACCATCACGATGTGCTTGCCGTCCATGTCGCCGTTGAAGCTGCGGTAGAGGGTGTAGGTGTCGAGCAGCGCCTGCGTGGGATGCTGGTCCTTGCCGGAGCCGCCGCTGATGATGGGCACGGGGCGGCCGGTGCGGTTCATCAGCCAGGCCGTCTTTTCCACGAAGCCGGGCGTGGGGTGGCGCATGATGATCATGTCCACGTAGCTCGAGAAGGTGCGCACGGTGTCCTCGGGCGTCTCGCCCTTCACTTCGGAGGAGGTGGAGCTGTCGCGGATCTCGCTGGTCTTCACGCCCAGGATGTGGGCGGCGTTGAGGAAAGACATGAACGTGCGGGTGGAGGGCTGCGCGAAGTAGAGCATCGCGCGCTTGTCGGAAAGCAGGCCCGAGACGTAGTCCGCGCCGTCCTTGTGCTGCGTCACTTCGCGCAGGCGGTCGGCCGTGCGGAACAGCAGGGTCAGCAGGTCGCGGTTGAGCTGCTGGGCGAACAGGCAATCGTAGACGCGCCCGTCCCTGGAGAAGAAGGGGATCTTTTCTGAGATGGGGCGGGGATAAAAGTTCTCCCAGTCCGGCTGCACGCTGGTCATTTCCTGAGTTCGCTGCATGTGTGGCCTCCTTGGTTGAAGGGCAAACCTCGCGGTTTGCGCCAGCTGGCGGCTGCGCGGCGCGGGCGCGCCGGCTGGCGGTCAGAGTTTCTTTACCAGATCCAACAGAACCAGTTTGCGGTTCTTGTCTACTTTTACCTTGGCGAGCACGGAGCCGCTGAGGGCGTCCTTGCGCGGGTCGTTCTCGTTGAGGAAAAATTTCTCTATGCCGTAGACGGCGGTCAGCCTGCCGTTGTACTGCATGGTGGCGGCGGCCCAGCCGGGCGCCTGCGGGGCGGTCTTGGCGCAGTCGGCGGCCTCGTAGATCTGGACTTCCCCGGCCTCCGTTTTCGCGGTAGCGCCGAGGGGCTCCAGCTTGACGAACAGCGGGCCGAAGCCGGTGAAAGAGGCGCACGCGCCGCCCTCGGGCCGGGAGATATCGTAGGTCAGCGCCACATAGGTGCCGGAGATCAGGTCGCGCGGGTCCAACGGGGAGGTTGCCAGGTAGAACTCTGGCGTATCGGAGTAGCGCGAGGCCAGCAGCCAGCCGCCCCAGGCCGTGAAGAAGAGCAGCTGGGCGGCGAGGACGAGGCGGAGCTTGGTCATTTCTTCACCGCCTCGATCAGGGCTTTCCTGCCCCTGTTGACGAAATAGGCCAGCGCCGCGAAGGCGAGGCCGGTGACGATGAAAGCGAGCCCGCTCTTGAGCAGCCCGCCGAAAAGGTCGAAGAAGCGCGTGACGGCGGTCAGGGTTATCACGGCTATGCCGCGGTTTATCAGCTTCTCGTCGGAAGTCTTGGCGCCGGCCAGGATGCAGCCCGCGCCGAAGGCGGCGAGGATGAGGTTGGCGATGACGGCCATGGCCTTGGCATGGACCTCGGTGGCGCCGAAGAGGAAGAAGGCGCAGAGCACCGAGGCCGCGAGCAGGGCCCGGGCCAGCGTGTCCTCTGTCTTGCCGCCGGGCAGCAGGGGCTGCTTCTTAAGGGCCACCGAAGCCAGCGCGCCGGCGAAGGCGCACCAGGCCACGGCGGCGCCGGCCGCCGTGTCGGGGGTGCCGCCGTAGTATTCGTTCGCCCGGTAATGCCAGAAGAAGGTCATCGTGTAGACCGCGGCGGTCCAGGCCAGCAGCGGCAGCGCGGGCCTTTCCCCGTCGTCGCGGTCACCCCAGGCCAGCCACAGCACCGCGAGCGACATTACCGCCAGCAGTACCAGCCCCTCTGAGCGCAGGTGCAGGGCGGTGCGGTTGAAGAGCAGCAAAGCGGTCCAGGCCACGGCCGCGCCGAGCGGCAGCCCCAGCTTCTTGCCCGGGTACAGCCAGACGCCGCCGCCGAGCACGGCCAGGGCCAGCGCACAGTGCCAGGCCTGCGGCAGCCGTTCAACGGCTCCGCGCAAGAGGGTAAGGGAAAGCATATTGCCGCCGCTCAGCGTGCCCCAGTAGAGAACGATGAACAGCAGCAGTGAAACCAGGTAGGCGGCCAGCGGACGCCGCGACAGCACCGCCAGCGGCGCGGAGAGGACGGCCCAGGCCAGGTAGGGCTTCACCGGGTCGCCGCTGAGCTGGAAGATCTGCGCGTAGAGGCCGATGCCCAGCACCGGCATGAAGAACCAGAGTGTTTCCAGCGGGATAGCGGCGGCGGGCTTGTCGTCCAGGCGCTGGGCGGCCTCGGCGACGCCGGCGAAAGCCAGCAGGAAGGCGGCCATCTTGGCGATAGCGCCGATCTTGTCCCAGTTGCTGGCGATTATAAGGCTGGCGCCGAGCGCTATGAAAAGCCCGGCGGCCGCGCCTATCCAGTGCGCGGCCTTGAAGGAAGCGAAGGTTCTTGAAGAGTAGGCTTTGTCCCAGGCCCTGCCGGCCTGTTCGGGGGTGATAATGCCGGCCGCCGCGGCGTCCAGCAGATCCCTCTTGAGTCTTTTGTAATAAGACATTGGTGCCCGCTGAAATTATATTAAATTCGCGGGGACCATGGGCCTATAAAAGCCGGTCCAAATAACGCCGCCGGAGTGGGCCCTTGGCTTCATAACCCGTCCCCCGTTTTATCTGTATCATTTAGTCAGCGGTAAACAAGTCAGGAGCTCTAATGAAATATACTGCCTTATTGATGCTTTCCATGGCGCTGCCCGCGGCGGCCGCCGATTTCTCTTTCCCCGGCTTGGGCGAGCGTATAGGCGCCATGGCCGTGCCCGCCGCCGGCCTGCCCGACAGGATGCAGGTGCCCTACCGCCCGGTGTACGTGCAGAAGCCGGTGGTGAACCATACCGCCAACGCCGGCAAGTACCGCCCCTATATCCCCGCGCTGGACCGCGTGAAGACCGTTTTCCTGGCCCCTTACGATCCTTCCCGCGACAATAAGAGCTACGGCAACATGAGCATAGAGAACATCATGGAGGCCATCAACACCACGGCGGCCGAGCTGAGCAAAATGGGCGTGCGCGCCATCCTGGTGGGCAATCCCGGTCAGGACCTGCGGGCCTCGCTCGAGCAGGTGCGCAGCAAGGGCGGCAACATGGCCCTGGTGGACACCTTCCATAAGGCCGATTACCACCTTAACCATGTCTGGTTCCGCGACTACGGCCTGCTGCCCGTGAAGGACCTGCAGACCGGCAAGTGGGACAATTTCAACATGATCATCCGCGGCAAGCCGCTCAACGACCTGCTCGACTACACGCAGAGCAGCTTCGGCTACCGCACCATCGACAGCCTGGACGTGTCCGAGACGGGCGGCCAGCTGCGCGGCGGCAATATCATGGCGGACGCCGCCGGGCGCTGTTTCTCGGCCGGCTTCAGGCACCCGCTCTACGAGGGAACCTTCAAGTGCGTGAAGACCGTCACCTTCCCGTGCCGCTCCAACGTGTGCCACGTGGACGAATACGTCACCTTCCTCAAGAACGACACCGTGGTCACCAATAAGGCCGAGTTCGTGCCCGCCCTGCAGGAGGCCGGCTACACCAAGATCCGCATGGTGCCCGACGACGTGCACCTGTCGCTGGCCAACGTGCTGATAGTCAACGACACCGTGTTCATGATGTACCTCGACGCGGTGAAGGAAAAGATGCTCAAGGCCAAGGCCGTGTTCGAGGCCGAGGGCTACCGGGTGATCCCCGTGAACTCCGGCGGCGCCGGCGCAGACTTCGGCGCTATCCACTGCCTCACCAAGGAAATCCCCGAATAAAGACCGGGACAAAGAAAAACCGCCGGGCAGCCCGGCGGTTTTTTCATGCCCGGAGCCTTGACGCTACGGCAAAACGGTGCTGCCGAAGCGCCCCAGCAGCCTCGAGCGGAAGGCCTCGCCCTCCGCCCCGCGCGCCGCGGGAGGGCGGGCCCCGCCGGCGGAGCCCAGCGAGCCGTGGATGGCCGTGGCCAGCACCTGGGCCCAGCCGTAGATGCCGCCGCCGTAAGAGGCCAGGTCGGGGTGGTGGGTGGGTACATCGGGGAAATGGAAGAAGCCCACTATGGTGCCGCGCTGCAGGTTGAGGGCGGGCAAGACTATGCCGGGGCCCGCGGCGGCACTCCCGGCCAGCCGGGTGGGCCTGTTGCCGCCGGCGGCGTGCAGCGCCACGAAGGCGATATTATTGCAGATGTAATCGTTGCCGGGGCTCTGCCGGGCGGGTGCCGAGACCGTGTAGCCCAGTTCACTGACTTTCGCCCTGACCCCGTTGGCCAGGCGCTCGCCGTCCCAGGTGGTGGTCAGCTCGTGGCCGGGCGGGTAGTCCTGCAGCAGCCAGTCCGAATTGGGGGTGTTGCGCTTGTCTATCACTCCCGCGGAATCGAAGCCGGACAGGCGGGCGGGGGTGTTGATCGCCGCGCCTTCGAACCGGGCCTCCGGCGCTCCGCCGCCGGTCATCATGATCATGTCCGGCCTGAAGAAGCCGGCCTCGTAGACCAGGATGGCCGCCGCCAGGTCCCAGGCGACGTTCAGGGCCAGGAAGCAGACCTGGTACGGCTGGCCGTCGAGGCGCAGGCTGCGGCTGTGGGCGACGGCGCCATTGGAAAACTGCTCCGGGGTCAGGCGGCGCGCGTAGGGCTGGCCGTCGGCAAAAGCGCCCCGCTCGGCCAGCAGCAGGTCCGAGGGCCAGAAAGCCGGGTCGGCCATGGCTCTTACCACCTCGCCGGAGATATTGTAGCCGCGCCCGGCGAAGAGGCCGTAGCCGGTCAGCAGGACGCGCTTGCCGGGGCCTTCGGCCCGGCAGGCGCCGGAAGGATGGGCCGATCTGTAAGCGTCGAATTCAGAGGAGACGGCGGCGTTTCCCGCTTCACCGAGATCGGTGAACAGGGCGCGGGCTTGCCCCGCCAGAAGGGCGCAGGCGGCGGCAGCGAGGAGCAGGCGCGAGGTCTTCATAGAACGAGCGGTAACGGTTTAACATAGTTCGCTTATAAAAGTATAATAGCCGGCCCTTGACATGTCAAGGGCCGGAGGGGTTGACCGCGGGGGGCTACTTGGAAGCCAGGACGAAGGAAAGCAGGAAGGCGCCGCTGACCAGATACATCAGCGGGTGGATGTCGGCGAACTTGCGCTGCGCCAGCTTGATGGCGGTGTAGGTGATGAAGCCGAAGCCGATGCCGTAGCTGATATTGTAGGTCAGCGGTATGCCTATCATGGTCAGGAAGGCCGGCAGGGCCTCGTCGAACTTGTCCCAGTCTATCTCGCGCACGGTCTTCATCAGCAGCGAGCCTACTATTATCAGAGCGCCCGCGGTGATGGGGTACACGAAGTAGTCCCCGCAGCCGGGCGGTATCACATCGGCCGGCGGCGTGAAGCCGCTGTTGACCAGCAGGCAGTAGTGTTTGGAGTTCGGCAGCCGGTAGCCGCCGCCCACCATCTGGATGACCGGCGAGAAGAAGGCGCACAGGCCGAACAGCAGGCCGGTGACCACGGCGGAGAGGCCGGTGCGGCCGCCCTCGGCCACGCCGGCGGCGGATTCGATATAGGTGGTGATAGAGCTCGCGCCGAACAGGCCGCCCGCCGCGGCAGCGCCGGAGTCCACCAGCAGGATCTTCTTGATGTCCCTCACCGTGCCGTCATGGTTGACGAAGCCGGCCTGCTCGCCCACGGCCACCACGGTGCCCATCGTGTCGAAGAAGTCCGTCAGCATGATGGCGAAGATGGTGAAACCGAGCGCCGGGGTGAGCGCGTGGAGCAGGGCGGGCTTGCCGGCCACGATGTGGAACGGGGCGAAGAAAGTAGAGAAATCCGGCGCGGCGAAGGCGGCCTGCGGAACGGCGGTCACGCCCAGCGCCAGCGCCGCGGCGCTCGCGGCCAGGATGCCCCACAGGATGTCTCCCTTCACCTTGGCGGCCATGAAGAAAGCGGCGGTGAAGAAGCCTATCAGCGTGACCCAGACATAGGGCTGGGAGAAATCGCCCAGCGAGACCAGCGTGATCGGGGCCGGGCGGATGACGCCGCCCTCGTTGAGGCCGATGACGGTGATGAACAGGCCTATACCCACTCCGATGGCGCGCTTGAGGTTGAGGGGGATGGAATTCATCACCGCCTCGCGAAAGCCCGTGACCACCAGGCCCAGTATCAGCAGGCCCTCTATGAAAATGACCGCCATGCCCACCTGCCACGGCACGTTGGCCTGCTGGAAGCCGATGACGGAAAAAGTGAGCACGGCGTTGATGCCCATGCCGCTAGCGAGCGCGAGCGGCCGGTTGGCGACCAGGCCCATGAGCACGCTCATCACGGCGGCGCCTACGGCGGTGGCGGTCACGGCCCCTGCGAACGGCACCCCGGCCGCCGACAGGATGCCCGGGTTGACGAAGATGATGTAGGCCATCGTCAGGAAGGTGGCCGCGCCGGAGAGGAGCTCGGTCTTTAAATTGGTGCCCCGTTCCGCGAACTTGAAATATTTTTCCATGCAAATAATTTAGCATTTTCGCGTTTTTTGCGCAGGGCCTGCCGGTGGACCGGAACGCAAAACGCGTTCGGCCACACCGTGGCCTCACTCTGCCTCAGGCCTCGGCGCTACGCAAGCCTCGGCCTTCGGAAGGTTTTGCTAACCCGGTCCACCGGCACCCGCGCGAGATGCTGAGTTGTGTGGAGAAACTCTTTTTCCCGGCAGGGGACGGCTATTTTATAGAATTAACTTCAATGGATCGCGACAGGATAGTAAATTTCCTCGGCTGGGCCGGCTTCGCTATCGCCTGCTCGGCCTTCCTGATGCCGGTCATCAACCCGGACATTTACTGGCACCTCTCGGCAGGCAAGTACACCGCGGCCCATTTCGCCCCGCCGCGGACGGATTTCCTCTCCTGGCCGCTCTACGGGGCTGAGTGGGTGGACTTCGAGTGGCTGTCCCAGGTCTGCTACTACCTGCTGTACGAGCTGGGCGGCTTCAGGGCGCTGCAGCTCTTCAAGGCGCTGCTGCTGGGGCTTACGCTGCTGACATTCCGCTCGACGCTGCTGCTCTACGGGCGGCGCCTGGCGCTGCCGCTGCTGCTGCCCTTCTTCGCGGCGGCGATCATGCCCAACTGCGACCTGCGGCCCGAGAATTTCACGCTGCTGTTCTTCGCGCTGACGCTGTACTTCCTGGAGCGGCGCCGGCTGGCCGCCGAGCCCGGGCCGCTGCCCTACGCCGCCGCGGCCGCCTTCTTCGCGCTCTGGACCAATCTGCACGCCGGCTACCTCTACGGCCTGGCGCTGGTCGGCATCTACGCTTTCGGCGAGTTCTTCACCGAGCAGCTGCCCTGGATCTACGGTCAGGCGCCGTTCGCGCGGCCGCGCCGCAGCCTGGAGTACCTGAAGATCTTCTTTACCGGCCTCGCGGCCAGCCTCATCAATCCCTACGGCTGGAAAGTCTACGCCGTGATAGCCAATCACCAGCAGTACATCGCCACGCTGCAGGCCCACATCCAGGAGTGGAGCACTTTCGACCTGACCAACGCCTACCAGTGGCCCTACGTGCTGGCCCTGCCCGCCGTGCTTATCAGCTTCGCCTGGTTCACGCTGCGCCGCCGCTACGCGGTGTATCACCATTTCTCGGCGCTGCTCTTTTTCGCCTGGGCCTCGGCCAGCCACGCGCGCCATATCCCCTTCTTCATCCTGACCGGCCTGGCCTACGCGCTGGCCCTGCCCTGGGAGGCCCCTTCCCCGGCGGCGCGCCGCCGGGTGCTGGCCGGCGCGGCGGGACTTGCCTGCCTGCTGTTCTGGTTCTACTACTCGCTGGTCTGGACGCAGTACTCGGCCTCGCCCAAAGCCGTGATCTGGGGCTCCGACGGCCTGGCCGCCTTCCTGCGCGCCAACAAGCCGCAGCTGGCCGGGCTGCGGCTCTATAACCACTGGGGCTGGGGCGGCTGGCTGGGCTGGGAGCTGGCCCCGGACTACAGGCCCTTCATCGACGGGCGCTACCTGTTCCACGACAAGATCTCCGAGGTGACCGGCCTCAACGAGGGCGAGGAGCGCTGGCGCGCCCTGATAGCCAAATACAAATTCGACCTGATGCTGATAAGGCTGCAGGAGCTGAAGGTGCCGGTGAAGCAGCGCCTCGGCGCAGGCAAGGAGAGGGTGTACTGGCGCCCGGCCTATTTGTTCTACCTGCCGCGCTCCGAGTGGGCGGTGGTCTACTGGGACAACGTGACGGCCGCCCTGGTGCGCCGCTCCGCCGCCCCGGCGGCCTGGCTCAAGGAGCGCGAGATGCGTTACCTGCGCCCCGGCGACACGGTCAATCTGGTGGAGCCGGTGCTGACGGGGGAACTGCGGCTCGCCGAGCTGCGCCGCGAGGCGGCCATCTACCAGCGCAACCACCTGCCCGGGCATGAGCACTCCCTGAACGCGCAGGTCGCGGCCTTCATGGCCAGCCTGGAAGAGTTCTGCGCCAGGAAAGGGGCCCAATGCGCGAAATAATAGGCAGCGTCAAAACCCACCCCCTGGCGCTTTTCGCGGATTTCCGCCGGCTCTTCGCCGGGCGGGTGATCTCCGCCGTGGGCGACAAGTTCTTCTCCATCGCCATAGCGTGGTGGGTGCTGTCCGAGGCGGGGGACAAGTCCAAGTTCCACCTCGGGCTGGTCATGACGGTCAACGTGCTGCCGGTGATCCTGTTCGGGCCGCTGCTGGGCACGCTGTCGGACCGCTCCAACAAGCGCGCCGTGATGCTGGCGGCCGACGGGGCGCGCGCGGCGCTGGTGCTGGCGCTGGGCCTGCTGCTGTGGAGCGGCCGGCTGAACCTCTACTGGCTCTATACCATCTGCTTCCTGATCTCGGGCTTCGGGCCGCTGTTCGAGTCCGCCGTGGCGGCCTCTATCCTGAAGCTCACCTCGGAGGAGAAGATGCCGCAAGCCGTGGCGGCCGACGCCTCGGTGCTGCAGCTCTCCAACGTGGTCGGCTCGGCGCTGGGCAGCGTGCTGATGGCCGCGGCCGGCGTGGCCGGCGCGTTCCTGTTCAACGCGGCCGGCTACGCCGCCTCTTTCGCGGCCGTGTGGGGGATCCGGACGCCGCTGGAGCCGGAGGAGAGGACGGAGAGCTCCTTCATCGCGGAGTTCAAAGAGGGGCTCGCCTACACCTTCGGCAACAGGCCGTTGCTGTCGCTGATCCTGACCTTCGCGGCCTTCAATTTCTTCGTCTCGCCCATCCTGATCCTGATACCGATGATAGTGAAGTTCAAGCTGGCGGCGTCGGTGACCTGGCTGGCGGTGTTCGAGACCTTCTTCGCCGGAGGCTCGGCGGCGCTGGCGGGGTACCTGAGCTTCCGCGAGGCACGCGGCAGCGTCTACCGCTGGCTGTTCGTCTCGGTGCTGGCGGTGGGGCTCAGTTTCACGGGGCTCTACTTCGCGGCGAATAAATACCTGGTCTGCGCCATCCTGTTCGCGGGCGGGGCGGCGCTGGGCGGCGGCAATACGCTGGCCATAACCCTGTTCCAGGCCACCGTGCCCGACGAGATGAAGGGCCGGTTCTTCGCGGTGCTGACCACGCTGGCCTACGCCGTGATGCCGCTGGCCTTCATGACCAACGGCCTGCTGGCCGAGAGATTTTCGGTGGATTTCTGCCTGGCCCTGAACGCCGGCGCGACGCTGGCGCTGTCCTTCCTCGTGCTGCTGATCCCGCGGGTCGGCTCCGAAAAAGCCTGAGCTTTCCATGAAAAAAGCGCCGCGGGGCTATCCCCGCGGCGCTCGTTTCGCCCGGCGGTCTAAGCCGGGTTGGGGATGTCGATGAATTCCGTCTTGACCCCGAATTTCTTCTCCAGCACGGCGGCCAGCGCCTGCACGCCGGGCTTTTCGGTGTTGTAGTGGCCGGCGGCTATGAAATTGGAGCGGGTCTCCCGGGCGTATTCCTGCACGAACTCGCCGGCCTCGCCGGTGAGGTAGAGGTCGAGCCCCGCGGCGGGGGCCTGCTCGAACATCCGGGCCGCGCCGCCGCTGACTACTCCGACGGTGCGTATCTTTTCGGCGCCGAAGCGGAAGCAGAGCGGCTCGGCGTCGAGCTTTATCGCCAGCGCGGCGGCTATGTCGCCGATATCTGCCGGCTTCGGCAGCGTGCCGCTGAAGCCTATGGTCTCGCCGTCGTAGGCGCCGAAGGGCTTCAGCTTTTTTGCGCCGAGCAGGGCCAGCAGCCGGGCGTTGTTGCCGACCAACGGGTGCTTGTCGAGCGGCAGGTGCCAGGCGCAGAGGGAGAGCCCGGCGTCGAAAAGAGTTTCCAGCTTGCGCTTGAGCGGGCCCGCGACGGGCTGCGTCTGCCCTTTCCACAGCAGGCCGTGGTGTACTATCAGCATATCCGCGCCGCAGGCGGCGGCGCGCTTTATGCACTCGAGCGAGGCGGAGACCCCGAAGGCTATCTTCTTGACTTCCCTGCCGCCCTCGGCCTGCAGCCCGTTGAGCGAGGCGTCTTTGATGTTCTTTGAATCCAGGTAGGAATCCGCGAAAGAAACTATCTTGTCCCTGTCGGCCATAACCCCTCCGCCCCTCGTCTTGAATTTACTTCCGCGCGGGCTGCACCGCGTAAACATAGCCGCCCGCTATTTCTTCCGCTATGTAATCCGTGATGGCGTAGCCGCCGCCCGCCTTGGGGGCCAGCAGCAGCGCGGCGTAGCCCCACAGCGCGGGGCTGCCCCTCAGCGCCGAGGGCGGCAGCTGCACGCTGATCCAGCCCTCGTCGGCTTTGGCCGGGAAAGAGCCGGCGGCTACCGGCCCCTTGGGGGTGGTCTTATAAAGTTTTGCCCCGTCCGGCGTCACCTCCAGCGCGTATTCCCAGGCGCTGTCGGGATAGATCCTGAGCGGGCGGCCTTCCAGCGGGCGGGTCATGCCGGCGCGCGGCCTGTGGTTGACGTCGATGTAGAGGTCCAGGCGGATATGGCTGAAGCCCGAGGGCTGGCGCAGGGCGTTGTCGAGCGCTCCGGGAGCGAACTGGAAGAGGATGCCTTCCGGAGTGGAGGTCACCTTCAGCCCGTCGAGCTTCCAGATCTTGCCGGGGTCGGCCGAGTCCGGCAGGCGCGGGGTCTTGGCCGGGGGCGCGGCCGGCCGGGGAAGGTTCTTGAGCGAGAATCCGCCGGGCAGCCGGGACACCACCAGTTTCTCGGCCTGCTGCGGCGCGGCGGTGGCGTCGGCGAGGCTGGAGAAGGCCCACGGGGGCGCGGGCTTCTGCATCAGCCGGTAGGCGTTGGCGAGCGCGCTGCGCAGTTCTATTTCCGCCTCGCTGGCGGTCTCCGCTTCGGGCGAGGCCAGGGCTAGCAGCTTGTCGCCTTCCTCGGCGGTGAAATATTCGTCGAAGGCCGGCGCGGCCTGCAGGTAATTGCCCTGGGCGGCGTTCAGGTGCAGCATCAGGGCCTCGCGGGTCTGCGCCATGGCGGCCAGCGCGCCGGCCTGGGCGGGCGCGGAGGCCCAGGGGGAATAATCCGCGCTCCACGGCGCGGCTGCGGCGGAGATGTCGGCCGCGGCGGCGGTGGTGGAGACAACCAGGGCGAGCGCTTCGGTGACGGTCAGGCGCTGCTGCGGCACCGAGGCCTTCAGCTCGGCCGCGAGCAGGGCCCGCAGCGCGGCCGGGTCGGCGGCGGAGGTTTCGTCGAAAAGCGTGAAGGCCAGGCCGGCCTGCGGCGCGGTGGAGAACTTGACGAAGGGCACGGCGTAGACCCCGCCGCTCTCCATCACGGCCGCGGCGGTGCTGGCCAGCGGCCCGCAGGCTATCCACCTGACGCCCAGCGCGCGGGCGATGGGGAAATAATCGGCCGCGAGGCCGCCCGGGGGCGAGACCAGGCCGGCCGGGCTTTTCTTCAGCGCCCGGACCGCGGCGTCGCGCGCCTGGGCCAGCCGCAGCATCAGGAAATACTGGTCGGTGTAGAGCGCGGCGGTGGAGGGCTTGCCGGCCCAGCGCACTTCGGGCGCGGCGGGATAGTAGAGCAGCGGCAGCGGCGGGTCGCCGGCGGGGCGCAGCGCCAGCTCCAGGCGGCCCTCCTTCTCCAGCTTCTTGATGCGCTCCCCCAGCGCTTTGGGCAGGGCGGGGAAGGCGGCGGTGAGGCGCAGGTCCGGGCCCGCTTCCAGCACGGAGAGGATCTCTTCCGCGCCGGTCTCCCCGGCCGGCACCCAGAGCAGGGCCTGCTGCGCGCCCGCGAAGGCGGGCGTCAGCAGCAGGGTGGCTGCGAGTGAGAGGCTCTTTAAAGGCATTATTTTACTGTCAGCACCGAAACTTTGCGTCCGGCTTCGACATCTGTGTCCGGGTTGAGCGGGTCCAGCACGTCCTGCCCGTCCACGCGGCAGATGTACTTATACCGGCCGGGAGGCAGCGGCAGCAGGGCTTCCCAGGTCTTGGCGTCCTTCTTTACCAGGGCCAGGGCGTCCGGGTTCCACTTGTTGAAATCTCCGGCGATGCGCACGTCCTTGGCGCCGGCGATCTTCACCGAAAATTTAACGAAGCGCAGCTCCGGCTGCGGCGGCTCGGAGGGGCGGTCGGCCCGCTGGTGCAGCGGCGGGAGGATGCCGGTGCGGGAGGGCTTCACGCTGGCCACGCTCCAGTGGCCGACGAAGCTGAAATATTTCTTGAAGGCGCTGCTGAACATCACGCTGGGCACGCTGACCAGCGCCAGCGCGGCGGCGGCCAGCAGCATCAGCATGGCTTTTCTTTCCATCACTTGCCGGCCTCCGTTTCCAGACGGGGCCGCAGGCGCACTTCGGCGCCCAGTTTTTCGGCCAGCGCGCGGAAGGCCGCGGCGTCCAGAGCCGGGCCCTCCACGGCGGTGGCTACGGTCTCCGGCAGCAGCAGCGCGGCTTCGCGGATGAATTCCTTCACCTTCTCGAAGCCGGTGGCGGCCCAAGGCTCCAGCGGGCGCATTACCGCGCGCCACTGCTCCGGGTCGGAGGTGTTGAGGCTGACGTGCACGGAATCGATGAGGCCCTTCATCTCGGGCACTACGTTGCGGCCCCAGACCGCGTTGGCCAGGCCGTTGGTGTTGAGGCGGATGCGGAGGTCTTTGGGCACGGGCTCGGCGCGGCCGTTGCGGATGAGGCGCGCGCAGGCGAGCAGGGCTTCCAGGCGCATGGTCGGCTCGCCGTAGCCGCAGAAGACCAGCTCCGAGAAGGGGCCGGCGGCCCACTCTGTCTTGGCAAGGGCCAGCACTTCCGCCGGGGCCGGCTCCGCGCCGCGCAGGTCCAGGTCGCTGCCGCGGTAGTCCATCTTCCAGGCGTTCTTCACGCAGAAGACGCAGGCCGTCGGGCACCTGTTGGTCAGGTTGACGTAGAGGCCGCTGCCGTAGCGGTAGACTATGACCGGTTTCTTGTTTTCCATTCTTGAAATTTCGATATCCGCTCCCATTATTCTATCATTTAGGTATGAAGGTTTTGATAGCCCCCAACGCGTTCAAGGGGACGCTGACCGCCGCCGAAGCCGGCGCGGCCGTGGCCCGCGCGCTGCGCTCCGCCTGCCCCCGCGCCCGCGCCGAGGTGCTGCCCATCGCCGACGGCGGCGACGGGCTGCTGGAGGCGCTGGCTCCCGCGCTGGGGGGAGAGATCATCACAAGCCGCGTCGAGGGGCCCCTGGGCGCCGGGCTGCGTGCGCGCTGGCTGCTGGCCGGGCGCACCGCGGTGATAGAGATGGCGGAGGCCGCCGGGCTGCGGCGCCTCTCCGGCGTGAAGCTGCGGCCGCTCGAGGCCTCCACGCGCGGGGTGGGCCAGCTGATGCTGGAAGCCGCGCGCCGCGGCGCGCGTGAGCTGATAGTGGGCCTGGGCGGCAGCGCCTCCAACGACGGCGGCGCCGGCTGCGCGCAGGCCTTCGGATTCTCCCTGCTCGACGGGCGCGGGCGCGAGGTGGCGCCCGGCGCGCGCGGGCTGCCGGCGCTCACCGCGGTATTCCCCGGCGAGGCGCGTGCGCGGCTGAAGGGCGTGCGGGTGACCGGCCTGGCCGACGTGAGGAACACGCTCTGCGGGCGGCTCGGCTCGGCGCGCGTCTTCGGCCCCCAGAAAGGGGCCGGGCCCCGCGAGGTGGCTTTCCTGGAGCGCGCGCTGCTGGGCTACGCGCGAGTGCTGAAAGATTCGCTGGCGGTGGACGTGGCCCGCCTGCGCGGCGGCGCCGCGGCGGGGGGGCTCGGCGCCGGGCTGGCCGCCTTCTTCGGCGCGGAGCTCGACGACGGGGCCGCCTTCGTGCTGCGCAAGACCGGGTTCGAGAACCGGCTGGCGCGGGCCCGCCTGCTGATCACCGGCGAGGGGCGCTTCGACGAGCAGACTTTTTACGGCAAGGCCCCCGGCGCGGCGCTGGCCTCAGCCCGGCGGCTGGGCGTGCCCGCGCTGGTGGTCTGCGGCAGCTCGCTGCTGCCCGCCGGCGCGCTTAAGAGGCACGGCGTGGCAGGCGTGATAGAGTCCGGCCTGTCGCCCCGCCCGGCCCTGGCGCTGGAGCGGGCCGCGGCCGCGGCGCTGCCCGGCCTGTTGGCCCGGCTCGGCCTGCCGGTTTGAGTTTCCTCTATATTTTTAATAGTATATAGCCCTTGTTGCGGGGCCGGCCAGCCGCCGGCCTAAGGAGAGTATTAATGAGTTCCCACCAGGCGAATCACATTTCTTTCGGCACGGACGGCTTCCGGGGCCTGATAGGCAAGGATTTTACCTACGACGTCGTGCGCAAGACCGCGCAGGGCATAGCCGACTACATCTCCTATAAGTACATGCGCATGGAGAAGCCCGCCGTGGCCGTGGGCTACGACCGCCGTTTCATGTCGGACCGCTTCGCCCGGACGCTGGCCGAAGTGCTGGCCGCCAACGGCCTCAACGTGACGCTGAGCGCCACGCCGCTGCCCACGCCGGCGGTCAGCTTGCTGACCACCAAGGGCTACGGCCTGGGCGTGGTCATCACCGCCAGCCATAACGACCACTACTGGAACGGCATCAAGGTCAAGCAGAACGGGCGTTCGGCCCCGCCGTCGGTGACGGCCGATATCGAGAGCTACGTGACCAAGGCCGTGCCGATGAAGCCGAGCGGCGCGCCGCTGCCGGTCAAGGATTTTCGCCCGGTCTACGCCGAGTACCTGAACTCGCGCGTTAACGCGGCCAAGACGCTGGCCAAGCTGAAGGGCCCGGTGGTGATAGACTTCATGCACGGCGTGGGGGCCGAGACGGCCTCGCCGCTGTTCGATTCCAAGAACGTGATAAAGCTGCGCGAGCGGCACGACCCGCTGTTCGGCGGCATGGCGCCGGAGCCGGTGGAGAAGAACATGCAGGAGCTGATCGCCGCCGTGAAGAAGCACAAGGCGCTGTTCGGCGTGGCGCTCGACGGCGACGCGGACCGCTTTGCGCTGGTGAGCGACAAGGGCGTGTATATGACGCCCTGCCAGACGGCGCCGCTGATCCTGGAGCACCTGCTGGCCACGGGGAAATACAAGGGCAAGATCGCGCAGGCGGTGTCGATGGGCTACCTGACCAAGCGCATCGCGCGCGCGGCCAACCTGCCTTTCGAAGAGACGCTGGTCGGCTTCAAGTATATCGCCGAGAAGATGCTTAACGAGGACGTGACTTTCGGGGTGGAGGAGTCGGGCGGCTACACCTGGAAGGGCAACCTGCCGGAGCGCGACGGCGCGCTGACGGCGCTGTTCTTCATGGAGATGGCGGTGAAGACCGGCCAGACGGTGTCGGAGATGTACGCGGCCATCGAGAAGAAGTACGGCAAGTCCGCCTTCATCCGGCGCGACTTCAAGCTGGATAAGGCCATCCCGAACAAGCACTCGTTCGCGGTGAAGATCAAGAAGAAGCTGCCGAAGATCCTGCTGGGCCATAAGATAGCCGAGACCAATACCATCGACGGCCTCAAGATAGTGCTCGACAACGACTGGTGGGTGCTGATGCGCCCGTCCGGCACCGAGCCGCTGCTGCGCACCTACGCCGAGACCGACACGGCCGAGAACACCAAAAAGTTCCTCGACCTCGCCTTCAAGTTCATCGAGCATAAATAGCAAGGTCGACTGCGACCGATGAAGGGCCGGCTGACCGCCGGCCCTTCTGCTTTGGTGTCGCGCAGTCGGCGGCCTACCGCAGGGGGCAGGAACGCAAAACGCGCTCATGTTTGGCGTCCTACCGTGGGGACGGGCCCGTCAAAACCCGGGCTCGGTGCATTGTCGCTGCGCTCCACACGCACACAGTGCTCGGCCCTCGCCACTCAGTCGTCGCGCTACGCAAGCTCCTCCTTCCGTGACGGTTTTGCCGAACCCATCCCCACGGTCTCCGCCAGATTTAGACTGTTACAGCATCGTCTCAAAAATACGGAGGGGGACGGCCGGGGTGGGGTCCCGTGCGATTTTGGGGAAAGGGGGCCCCGCCTTAAATTCCCAAGGCGGGGGGAAACCGCGCAACGGTTTCCCTCTGCCATGAGCACGGGACCCCACCCCGGCCGGCTCCCGACTGGGCTTCTCGCGGCTCTTTTTTGCCGGGAGCTGGGGCTTTAAGGCAATATATTGGGGAAAATTGGTATAATTTATAGATAATTCAGGAGGGTATATAACATGAACTTCAAAGGTAAGCGGTTTGTGAGCTCAGAATCGGTGACCGAGGGTCACCCCGACAAGGTTTGCGACCAGATCTCGGACGCGGTCCTTGACGCTATTATGAAGGACGATAAGATGGGCCGCGTGGCCTGCGAGACCTTCATCACCCGCGGCATGGTAGTCGTGGGCGGCGAAATCACCACCAAGACCTACGTGGACGTGGACGCCCTGGTCCGCCAGGTGGTCAAGGATATCGGTTACACCCATTCCAAGTACGGTTTCAACTACGAGACCTGCGCCGTCATCAACGTGATCGGCCGCCAGAGCCCCGACATCGCCCA
>MGUG01000028.1 GCA_001799845.1 Elusimicrobia bacterium GWC2_64_44
AAGAGCAGCTCAAGACCAAGGGCACCAGCTTCAAGGGCAAGACCGTGGCCGTCTCCGGCTTCGGCAACGTGGCCTGGGGCGCGGTGCAGAAGGTCAACGACCTGGGCGGCAAGGTGGTCACCATTTCCGGCCCGGACGGCTATATCCACGACGCCGACGGTATCAAGGGCGCCAAGTGGGAATACATGCTGGAGCTCCGCGCTTCCGGCCAGGACATCGTGGAACCCTACGCCAAGAAGTTCGGCGCCAAGTTCTACGCCGGCAAGAAGCCGTGGGAAGTGAAGGTCGACGTGGCCCTGCCCTGCGCCACCCAGAACGAGCTTAACGAGACCGACGCGAAGACCCTGATAAAGAACGGCGTGGTCTGCGTGACCGAAGGCGCCAACATGCCCTGCACCCCGGAGGCCGTCGAGGCCTTCCAGAGCGCCAAGGTACTGTTCGCCCCCGGCAAGGCGTCCAACGCCGGCGGCGTGGCCACCTCAGGCCTCGAGATGAGCCAGAACAGCATGCGCATGAGCTGGAGCCGCGAAGAGGTGGACAAGCACCTGCACGGCATCATGGTGAACATCCACAACGCCTGCGTGACGGCCTCCAAAGAGGCTGGTATGCCCGGCAACTACGTGGCGGGCGCCAACATGGCCGGCTTCAAGAAAGTCGCCGAGGCCATGATGGCCCAGGGCCTGGTCTAAGAAGTCTTTAGACGAGCCTGAAAAGAGGGCGGAGCCAAAAGCTCCGCCCTCTTTGTTTTTCCCTCCGTATCGTCTATAATTAGAGATAGACAGGAGAGCTTATGCCAAAGATACTGGTCGTTGACGACATCCCGGCGATAGTGGATTTTTCCAAGGAATTTTTCGAGGACGCCGGCTTCGAGGTGCGCACGGCTGACACCGCCCCCGGCGCCATCGCGGCGCAGCACGAGTTCCGGGCCGGCGTGATATTGCAGGACCTTAACATCCCCGGCGGCGGCGGCCTGCACGTCTACGAAACCCTGCGCGCCGAGGGAGACCTGGTGCCGATAATTTTTTCCACCGGCAAGCCGGAAACCCTGGGCGACCTGACCAAGATGGTCAACGTCTCCGCGCTGCGCAAGCCCACCAACCCCGACGTGCTCATGGCCGAGGTACAGAAGCAGCTGGCCGCCAGCCAGCCCGCAGCGCCGGCCTCCCCGCCGCCCCCGGCCGAGCGCCCCATGAACCCCATCCCCCCGCCCCCTCCCAAATTCCCGAGATAGGAAAGGGCGAACAAAAGCGGCGGAACCCCCGGGTTCCGCCGCTTTTTTTATACCCTCGCTTAATTATCTTTTCAGGCGCCGGCCGCCTCTTTAGGGGCGTGCTCGCCGCACCAGTCCGCGGCGGTGACGGCCGCCCAACCCTCTCCGGGGCGCGGCGGGTAGCGGCGGCAGAAGCCGACGCCTTCCAGGTTGTCGGTAGGGGAAGATTCAAGGTAGCGGCAGGCGGCGCAGCCGGGCCTGGCCGGCGCCTCCGCGAGCGCCGGGGCGGGCGCGGCGGAAGCATAATCGTCTGGCACGTGCGCGGCGCTCTCCGGCACTTTCGAGGAGGCGCCGCAAGCGCGGCACTTGGCCGTGTCGCCGGGGTTCAGCCATTTCACCACTATCTCTTTCCCGCAGACCGCGCAATTGAATTTATGGGCCATTTTTACCTCCGCGCCGGCCGCCCGGCGCAGCGTTTATGTTAGCAGGATTTCCGCGCCGGCGCAAATGAAAAAGCCGCGCGAGCGCGGCTTTTCCTGCTCCGGCAGCGGGCTAGAACTCGCTGTTGCTGAGGCCGGCGTAGATCAGGGCGCCGCCGCGCAGCGAGGCCAGCACCGCGGCGATCTCGCTGTTGGCCACCGCCAGGCAGCCGAAGGAGCGGCCCTGCCGCACGTTAGCCTCGCGGACGTAGTTGGAATCGTGCACCACCACCGCGCGGGAGAGCGCGTTGGAGTTGGTGGAGGAGAGGCCGTGCAGGCGCATCGACTTGCCGTGCTTGCCGGTATAGAGCGCGCCGGTCAGGTAGGGCCCCAGCGACGAGGCCTTTGAGTTGGGCACGTTGCTGAAGCGGGTGGCGAAACCGTCCCCGTCGGGGTCGGAGCCGGTGCCGTGGGCCACGCGCATGGCCCGCTCTGCCCCGGTCTGCAGGTCTATGATCCAGAAGCGCTGGCGGCTGGAGTGCTGCGCGAAATCGACTACGCCGATGTAGCGTTTGTTCTCTATGCGGCCCTGGTTGGCGCTGAAAGCTTCCATGGCCTTGCGGCGCAGGTCGTCAGGAATGCGGTCGCCCTGGCCGCCGCCGATATCGACGCGGGGCTGGCCCTGCTGCTGGGGTTGCTGGGGCTGCTGGGGCTGCTGCGCCTGGGCTGGCGGCTGGAAAGGGTCCTGGGGCAGGCTGGACAGGTCCACTGGGTCGTAGGCCTGCCCTTCCGAGTAGGTCTCTTCCTCCTGGTCGTCTTCCATGACCCCTTCCACCTCGGGCACCTGGGTGGAAGGATTCTGTATCTCGATGTCGCCGTTGGGGCTGAACAGCAGCTTGAGAATGGCGCGGATCAGTTCGGCGAAGCCGTTTACCGGGGTGGGGGTGATCTCGTACTGCGCGGTGGCGGGCCTGCTCTTAAGGCCGGAGTCGGAGGCGCCGGTCTTTTCAGCCGCGGCGGACTTTTTCTTAAGGCCGGAAGTATTGACCTCGATATTTTCGGAGGAACGCCGCAGGCTCTCCAGGCTGGAGGCGCTGAGCAGGCCGGAAGAAGCGAACACGGCGATCAGGGCGGCAAGAAGTATCTTCTTCATAATAGTCTCCTGAGAATAGTCTACCGCTTTCCCCGGCGCGCTCAAAGGGAACAATGGACTATAGGCGTCTGGGTCTAAAGACCCAGGAGCGGCAGCAAGATATCAGGAAGAAAAACCGGAGGCGAGGGAGCGCGGCTCAGTAACTGCTCCAGGGCACGCCTTTCAGGTCAAGGTGGTAGCACTCGACGTTGATGCGCCCCCACTCCGGCGTGGCGGAGTTGCCGACATAGACCCATTCCCCCTCGCAGGAAGGGTCTGTGGCCGCGGGGTCCCCGCCGTTGATGGTATCCACAGTGCCGGTCCTGTTATGGCGGCCCGGGGTATAGGCCTGGGGCCACGCGGAGATATATTTAGGCGCCAGCGAGGACTGCAGAAAAGTGGTATTGGAGCCGGCGGCGCCGGCCGGGTAAATGCCCTCGTTGTCGCCGTAATAGACATGCAGCGCGCTGCGGATAGCGCCAAGGTGCCCCCGGGTAGCTCCCTCCCGGGACTTGTTTATCAGGTCGGAAAATTTTGGAACGGCGATAGCGCCAAGAATGCCTATAATGGCAACGACTATCATCAATTCTATAAGCGTGAAGGCTTTTTTCATTGTGCCGCAGGGCTTGCCCGCTTCCTACAGGACCATACTAGCAGGATTTTCAGCTCCGCGCAAGATGCCCGTGGAAAAAGAAAATCCCGCCGTGCCACGGCGGGTTTTCTCGTCTTAAGGGGGCGCTTCAGTTGACTTGGGCGACCGCGCGCCAGCTCCTGGCGGAACGGCGGCGGTGGTCCATCACCCAGAGATAGGCGCCGTTCTTGACGGGCTTCAGGGCCGGGGTATCGCTGCCGATCACCTGGCCGGGGGCGATGCGCACTATGACCTTGTCGCTCTTTTTGGTCTCGCTGTCGTCTCTCTCGAAGTTGCAAGTAATAGCCATGCTGTCCTCTCTATCCAAACCCGTTGCTATATCTTAATAAACCGCCGCGCCGGAGAGTAGGCCCAAAAGGCCCAACAAGGGCCTGTTATTGGGCCCATGTCCAAGGTCAATACTGCAGGCCGCCGCCCAGCAGGGTCTCGTAGTACTGCCAGACCTTGTAGAAGGAACGGACTACGAAGGCCGTTCCCGCGGTTATGGCCGCCGTATAAAATATCTTCGACTCTTTTGAAAGGAACGGAGAGCGCCACACGAACAAAAGGCTGAAGGGACCGAGCCCGGCCAGCGTGAGCGCGATTATGCCCCAGTGCCGGTACTGCCAGGGGATATGGTCGCCCAGCCCCTTGCCGCAGTGCCGGCAGTAATTGTCACCTTCGGCCACGGCCTCACCGCAGGACCAGCAGGCGTGGGCCTGCCGCGCTGCGCCTTGTTCCAGGTTCTTCGCAGTGTTCATTTTCCTCCCACAGGCGGCAGCGAATACTTCGTCACGAATTTCCAGATCTCCGCCGCCGCGTCCAACTCGCGCGAGGTCCGGCCGATAACGGCTTGCGAACGGTACTGCAGGCCGCCGGGCCAGGTATGCCCGCCGCCGTCTATCCGCAGGAATTCCACCGCGGCCCCGGCCGCGCAGGCGGCGTAGACCTCCCGCATGACCGAAGTGCCGTCCTTCGGGTCGGCGTTCAGCACGCTCTCGGCTTTTTTAGCCGGGTCGCAGGAATTGTTGGAGAGCCAGAAGTCGCGGCTCCGCTCCGCCGACAGCACCCGGCCCAGCTTCTTCCTGCCGAAGGGCCCGGTCACATGGCCGCCTTCCCAGTGCACCAGCTTATCTTCGGTGCCGTTCATGATCAGGACCGGCACCGGGCGCCCCGGCTTGCAGTCCGGCGCCAGCCGCTCCGGCATGGCCCCCGCCACCGGCGCCACGGCCGCGAACCTGTCGGCCGCGCGGCAGGCCAGCGCGTAGCTCATCATCGCCCCGTTGGAGATGCCGGCCGCGTAGACGCGGGCCGGGTCGGCCTGGTAAATTTTAATTATCTCTCCGGCGGCGGCGGACAGGAACGCCGCGTCGTCGACGTTCTCACGCTGCGCCTTGCGGCTCTCGTCGCCGCGGTAGTCGTTCCAGTGGCCGTCCAGGCCGTCCGGGTAGGCCAGCAGCGCGCCCCCGGCGTCGGCCAGCCGCTCGAAGCTCCCGCGCGCCAGGCGCTTCATGCTGCGGCCCGAGCCGCCGCCGCCGTGCAGCACGAACAGCAGCGGGTATTTCTTCGCCTTGTCCAGGTTAGCCGGCGCGTAGACCCTGTAGACGCGCTCATAGCCGCCATGCCGGAGTTTATGGGTTTTCAGCTCCCCCGCCGCGGCGGGGGAGCAGAACGCGGCCGACAGCAGCAGCGCCGCTATTTCCCGCGCCACTCGGCCTCCGGCAGGGCGTAGAACTTCAGGCTTTTGAACCGCCCCTTCTCGTCCGGCAGGTTCCCGAAAACCTCTTCGGTCTTTAAAATTTCCATTTCTTCGCCCCCAATTGCGCCCGCAATTTTTTAATGGCCAGCTCCTTGGCCTTGGCTTCCACTTCCACGGTCAGGTCGAGCCCGCGCCAGCAGGCCGGAACATCTTTGATGTCTATGTAGTCGTGGTGCGGCCGCGGGTCGGAGCCCCGCCAGCCGGCTTTGGGGCTGGAGAGGTGGAAGAGCGGCTCGCGGCCCCAGGTCTTCAGGGCCAGCGCGGTGGTTTCCTCCACGCCCAGGCCGTCGGGCAGGCAGCGGTGATGGTGCACGTCGTAGACGAAGGGCAGCTTATGCTCCCGGCAGAAAGGCAGCAGGTCCGACGGCGTGTAGGTCCGGTCGTCGTTCTCGAAAGCGAGCCGGGAACGCACGGCCCGGCCCAGCTTCTTCAGCGCCCGGCCGCCGCGCGCCAGCGCTCCGGCCTTGTCGCCGTAGGCGCCTCCGCCGTGGATGTTGATCACGTCCGCGCCTATCCACTCCGCGACCTGCGCCTGGTAATCCAGTTCCTTTACGGACGCGGCGGTCACGGCGGGGTTGGGCGAGCTGAGCAGGATGAACTGGTCGGGGTGGAAGGTGAGGCGCAGGCCGAGCTTCCGGGCCAGCGCGCCGCAGTCCTCAAAATCGGCGATTATAGCCCGGCCTCCTGGCAGGTCTTTCAGGTCGTAGCCCAGCTCCGGGTGCGTCGCCAGCGGCAGGACCTGGCTGTTCACGCGGAAGCAGCCTATGCCGTGCGCCGCGCAATACTCCAGCGAAGCACGCAGCGCCGAGGCGTTGGCGGCGCAGAGGCCGGCCAGTTTGCGCGCGCGCGCTCCCGGCGCCAGGCGGCCTGTGTGCAGCGCGGTGGCGGTCAGGAACTTGATGGGCTCCCCCTCGAACTTGCAGCAAAGGCCGAGTCTCAGCATAGGTTCAGAGCCGCGGGAGCTTGAGGGCGGAATAGGGCCTGGCGCGGCGGCGGGCCAGCGGCAGCTTTGAGCCGCCCAGCAGTTCCCCCTCCAGCAGCAGGGAGTCGGCCTTTCTCAGGCTATCCTCCCCGGCGTGGCCGACTATCCGGTAATGCCGCTGGGCGTCCAGCCGCCGGCTGACGAAGAAGACGTTCTTCTCCGACCAGAGCCAGTCCGGCTTCAGGGCGGCGGCGTCCAGCGGGGCCGAGTATTCGCGCAGCGTTTTCTCGCCGCGGGCGTTGTAGTAGAATTCAAAGTAGCTGCGCGCCAGCTCCCCGAAGGAGCCGTAGACCGGCTCGCGGTAGCGCAGGCCGCGGAAGTGCGACTGTCCCACCGCGCCCCAGCGCCCGTTCTCCACGAAGGGCGCTATCACATGGTCGTCGTCGCGCGGGTTGGCCCGCAGGTCCAGCAGCAGCGGGCGCCGGCCGTGCAGCAGGAAGGCGGCGGCGGCCAGCATCGCGCCTTCTATGCAGTGGGCCTTGCCCCGTTTCAGCACTTCCAGCGGGGACCAGCAGGTGTCCGGCTTTTCTTCGTTATAGGCGAGGGAGTAGTCCAGGAAGTCCTGGACTTTGCGCGGCGAATCCAGCCGCCGCAGCGCGGCCAGCTGGCCCGGGGCGAAGCGCGCGAAGGCGGTGGACCGTTTCACTTGTTATCTTTCTTGACGCGCCAGGGTTTATCGTCGGCGCTGGTGCCCTTTTTGTCCTTCTCCAGGTCGGCCAGGGCGCTGAACGCCACCGTCCGGAGGCGGTCCACGTCGAAAGGTTTGGTAATGTAGCCCTTGGCTCCGCCTTTCAGCGTGCGCTCGGCCATCTCCAGGTCCTCGTCCCCGGTCAGCATCCAGACCACGGGCGGCAGGCCCAGCTCCTGGATGAGCTCCAGGACCTGGAGCCCGGTCATGCCGGGCATCGAGATGTCCAGGAAGACCAGGACAGGCTTGTCTCTTTTAATGATCTCTATCGCCAGCTCGCCGCTGGGCGCGGTGAGCACCTCGCAGTGCCCGGCGAAGGCCTGGGAAACCAGGAGCAGCACGTTCTCTTCGTCGTCGACTATGAGTATCTTGTTCATGTAAGGTCCGGGGCGTCAGAGCAGCGGGTTGGAGACCACGCCGTCGGCCAGCTTGGGCTCGAACCAGGTGGACTTGGGCGGCATGACCTGGTTGTCGTCGGCCACCGAGATCAGCTCCTCGAGCGAGGTGGCGTACAGCGCAAAGCCCGCTGCCATCTCGCCGGAGTTCACGCGTTTCTCGAGTTCGCCGAGGCCGCGTATGCCGCCCACGAAGTCGACGCGGTCGGATTTGCGCAGGTCCTTTATGCCGAGCACCCGGTCCAGCACCAGGTCGCTGAGCACGCTGACGTCCAGCGCCTTCACCGGGTCTTCCTCTTTCGTCGGGGTCTTCACGACCGGCTTCAGCAGATACCACTTGCCGCCCAGGTACATGCCGAACTCGCGGCGAGCCGCCGGCTTGGCCTGGCCGGCCGCTTCCTTCACTTCAAAGCTCTTCTTCACCTCTTCCAGGAATTTCTCCGGCGTCAGGCCGTTGAGGTCCTTCACCACTCGGTTATAATCCCAGATCTTCATCTCGTTGACCGGGAAAGCGGCGGCGAGGTAGACATTGTAGGGCTCGGTGCCGGTGTGGGCCGAGCCGCGGGTCTCCACCATGAATTTCTTCACGCGGCTGGCCGCGGCGGAGCGGTGGTGGCCGTCGGCGATATAGACGGTCTTCTGCCGCTCCGAGGCGTCGGCGATGGCCTTTATGTCGGCAGCGTCGTCTATCAGCCAGAGGGTGTGGATAACGCCGCCGGCGCCGGTGGCGGAGAACAGCGGGTCTTTACCTACGTTCTTCTTGATGACCGCGTCGATCTCGGCCACCTGCTTGTAGGCGATGATGCCGGGGCCGGTCTGTGCCTTCACGTACTTGATCTGGTTCACGCGGTCGTCCTCTTTGACGGGGCGGGTGAACTCGTGCTTGCGGATGCGGTTATTGTCGTAGTCCTCCACACAGGCGCCAACCATCAGGCCGGTCTGTATATGGGCCCCCATCTGCAGGCGGTAGGCGTAGAAGCAGGGCTTGCCCTCGCGGATCAGCAGGCCGGATTTCAGCATGCCTTCAAAGTTCTCAGCGGCCTTCTTGTAGACGCTCTCGTCGTGCACGTCGGTGCCGGGCGGCAGGTCTATCTCGGCCTTGGACACGTGCAGGAAGCTGTTGGGCTTGCCCTTGGCCATCTCGCGGGCCTCGTCGGAGTCCATCACGTCGTAGGGCGGCGCGATTATTTCCTGCGCCTTGCCGGGCGCGGGGCGTATGCCGAAGATAGGTGAGAAGAGAGGGAGTTTTGCCATGTTACCTGTCCTTGTTTGAAAATAAGCCCGGGCCCCGTCGCCGGGACCCGGGCGTAAGGCGGCCGGTTATATTTTGTCGCCGTTCACCGCGTGGGTGCGCTTGCCGGTGAGCAGGAAATCCGCTATCTGCTCGGCGGCCTGCCTGGCCACGGTCACCTGCGCGTCCTTGGTGGAGGCGGCGATATGCGGGGTGCAGATCACTTTCTCCATACCGAAGAAGATGTGCGAGGTAGCGGGTTCCTCGGCGTACACGTCGCAGGCCAGGCCCGCGATATGGCCGCTCTCGATGGCGGCCTTGATGTCGGCCTCCACCATGATGGCGCCGCGGGCGCAGTTGATGAGGCGCACGCCTTTCTTCATCTTGGCGATGGCGTCCTTGTTGATCATGCCCTTGGTGTTGGGGTTGATGGTCACGTGATAGGTGATGAAGTCGGCCTTGGCGTACAGCTCGTCCAGGGTGACCATTTTCACGCCGATCTCGCGGGCGCGCTCGGTGGTCATCTTGGGGTCGAACACCAGCACGTCCATGTGCAGGCCCTTGGCCCGGTCGGCCACCACGGCGCCGATATTGCCGCAGCCGACGACGCCCAGCGTCTTGCCGGTGATCTCTACGCCTTCGAACTTGTTCTTCTCCCACTTGCCGGCGTGGGTGGACGCGTTGGCCTGCGGTATCAGGCGGGCCATGGCGAACATCATGGCGATGGCGTGCTCGCCGGTGCTCACGGTGTTGCCGAAGGGCGTGTTCATCACCAGCACTTTTTTCTCGCTGGCGGCGACCAGGTCGACGTTATCGACGCCGGCGCCGGCGCGGGCCACGGCCTTGAGATTCTTGGCGGCCTCTATGATCTCGCGGGTGATCTTGCTGGCGGAGCGGACGATGATGCCGTCGAACTCATGGGCGCAGGCCTTGAGCTCCTCGGGCTTCATGCCGGTCTTGACCACGGCTTCGATGCCGCGGTCCTTCAGGACCTTCTCGCAGAGGGGATCGGCTTTATCGGCTATAAGGACTTTGCTCATTTCACGGCCTCCTTGGAGTATTCTTTGGCGACGGCTTCGTAAGCCCAGTCGAGCCAGGGGATCAGGGCTTCTATGTCGGAAGTCTCTACGGTGGCGCCGCACCAGACGCGGATGCCGGCCGGGGCTTTGCCGTAGGAGTTGATGTCCTTGGCCACGCCTTCCTTGTCCAGCATGGAGGTGATCTTCTTGGCGGCCTTGACCTTGTCCTCGTCGGAGAGCTTCGCGAACCACTCGGCCTTGATCTTGAAGCAGACCGAGGTGCTGGAGCGGGTCTCCTTCGTCTCGGCGAGGAAAGAGATCCAGGAGGATTTCTCCACCCAGCGCTCGAAGGCGGCCAGGTTGGCGGTGGAGCGCTTCACGAGGCCGTCCAGGCCGCCCACGGTCTCGGCCCACTTCAGGGCGTCTATGGCGTCCTCTACGCAGAGCATCGACGGGGTATTGATGGTGCTGTACTCGAGCTCGCCGGGCAGCAGCTTCTTCTCGTCCACGAGGCGGAAGATCTTGGGCACGGGCCAGGTAATTTTGGAATTCTGCTCTTCCATGCGCTTGACGGCCTTCGGCGACAGGATGATCACGCCGTGCGCGGCCTCGCCGCCCAGCACTTTCTGCCAGGAGAAGGTGACCACGTCGAGCCTGGTGAAGTCTATGTCCATGGCGAACACGCCGGAAGTGGCGTCGCAGATCACGAGGCCTTCCGGGTTCTTAGGGAGCCAGTTCAGGTCCGGGACCTTCACGCCGGAGGTGGTGCCGTTCCAGGTGAAGATGATGTCGTTAGCCGCGTTGGCCTTGGAGAGGTCCGGCAGTTTGCCGAAGTCGGCCTTATACTCGTTGACGCCCTTGAGCTTGAGGTACTTCACGGCGTCGGTGATCCAGCCCTTGCTGAAGGCTTCCCAGCCGAAGATGTCGACGGAGCGCGGGCCGAGCAGGGTCCACATCGCGAGCTCCACGGCGCCGGTGTCGGAGCCGGCCACCACGCCTATGCGGTAGTCGGCGGGCAGTTTCAGCACGGCCTTCATGCGGTCGGAGACTTCCTGCAGGCGGGCTTTGCCTTCCTTGGAGCGGTGGGAGCGGCCCACGAGCGCGTTCTTAAGGGCGTCCACGGTCCAGCCGGGGCGCTTGGCGCAGGGGCCGGAAGAGAAGTTGGGGCACTTGGGTTTAAGCGTGGGTTTTTCCATTTTACGGGGTCTCCTGTTTGAATTGTGCGAAACGATATTTATATATAAACATAATAAAAACCCTTTGACAACCCCGCCCCGGGCCCGCCGTAATTAGTAAAATATCCGCATGCCCACTTCCAAGAAACCAGGCGACTACGAGATAGAGTTCGGCGGCTTTGAAAAGCTGATGCCGCACAGGATCAAGAACGTCCTGCTGGTCGCCTCCCTTTACGATTCCTTCCTGCTCGCGGACGACGACCGCCTCAACGAGGCGCTCTTCGGCGAGCTGCCCGAGTCCGGCCGCGGCACTCCGAAGATAACGCGGGTCCCCACCACGGCCCTGGCGCTGGAGAAGGTGAAGCGCGGCTCCTACGACCTGGTGATAGCCATGATCCAGGTGGGCGAGACCGACATGGCGGACTTTTTCCGCGGCCTGAAGGCCGGGCGGCCGGACCTGCCGGTGGTGCTGCTCTCCTTCAACGTGCAGGATATCAAGAACATCCCCGACTCCACGATGGCCCTGGCCGACGGCGTCTGCCTGTGGAGCGGCGACACCAAGATCTTCTCCGCCATCATCAACATCATCGAGGACGCCAGGAACTTCGACCAGGACTCCAAGGTGGGCGTGCAGGCCGTACTCCTGGTCGAGGATAACATCAAGTTCTACTCCTCCTACCTGCCCATCATCTACACGGAGCTCCTCAAGCAGACGCAGGTGGTGATGGCCGAAGAGCTCAACCCCGTGAAGAAGAGCCTGCGCCTGCGCGCGCGGCCGAAGATCCTCTTCTGCAGCACCTACGAGGAGGCCTGGTCTCTCTACGAGAAATACAAGAGCAACCTGCTGGGCGTGATCACGGACATAGAGTACCCGATGGGCGGCGCCTGCAATTCCGAGGCCGGCCTGGAGCTGGCGCGCCGCATCAAGGCCGACATCCCTGACATGCCGGTGCTGCTGCAGTCCTCCAACGCGAAGTACTCCCAGAACGCGACGCAGTTGGAGGCCTCTTTCATGCATAAAGCGGCGCCGGACCTGGCCAAGCAGCTGAGGGCCTTCATCCAGCGCTACTTCGGCTTCGGCGACTTCACCTTCACCGACACCCACGGCATGGAGATAGCGCGGGCGACCGACCTGCACACCATGCTCAAGCTCCTCAAGGTGGTGCCCATAGAATCCGTGCTCTACCACGCCGGGCGCAACCACTTCTCCAAGTGGCTGCTCGCCCGCACCGAGTTCGAGATGGCCTACCACATCCGGCCCAAGAAGATCTCGGAGTTCGGCAACGCGGAAGAGCTGCGCAAGTACCTCATCGAGACGATGCACCAGTTCATCTACAAGACCCAGCTGGGCACCGTGCTGAAGTTCGACCGCCGGATGTTCGACGACTCCGCCCCGTTCAGCAAGATAGGCGCGGGCTCCATAGGCGGCAAGGCGCGGGGCCTGGCCTTCGTGGATTTCCTGCTCAGCAAGACCGACCTGGAGCACCGCTGGCCGGACGTGACAGTGACCGTCCCCAACACCGTGGTGATAGCCTCGGACGTGTTCGATTTCTTCATGGAGCAGAACGGCCTGGACGCCATGATGAACGAGAACCGCACCAACGACGAGAACGCCGCGCTGTTCGAGCGCGCCCGCCTGCCCGACTACGTGATGCGCGACCTGGCCGCCATCGTCGACAAGCTCGACGGCCCGCTGGCCGTGCGCTCGAGCTCCCTGCTCGAGGACTCGAAGACCCAGCCCTTCGCCGGCGTCTACAAGACCTACATGCTCGCGAACAACCACCCCGACCCGGCCCGCCGCCTCGACGAGCTGGCGCGGGCGGTCAAGTTCATCTACGCCTCGGTGTTCTCCCGCGAGGCGCGCGCCTACCGGCGCCTGAACCCGCTCGTCATCGACGAGGAGAAGATGGCCGTGATGATCCAGCGCGTGGTGGGCCACGACTACGGCGGCGGCCGCCACTACCCGGCCTTCGCCGGCGTGATGCAGTCCTACAACTATTACCCCGTGCCGCCCCTGGGCGCCGAGGACCCGATAGCGCACATAGCGCTGGGCCTGGGCAAGACCATCGTGGAGGGCTTCACCGCGCTGCGCTTCTCGCCGGCGCACCCGCAGAACCTGCACCAGTTCTCGACGATCCAGGACTTCCTCGCCAACTCGCAGAAGCAGTTCGTCGCGCTGAAGACCGCCCGCGAGGAGGCGCCGCTGCGCTTCGAAGAGGAGCCCGCGCTCCTCACCGCCGGCGTGGAGGAGGCTGAGGCCGACGGCTCTCTGGAGCTGGTGGGCTCCACCTACTCGGCGGAGAACGACCGCATCTACGACGGCATCTCCGAGCCGGGCCGCCGGCTGGTCACCTTCGCGCCGCTGCTCAAGAACGACGTGCTGCCGCTGGCCGAGATCCTGCGCGAGCTCTCCGAGATGGGTAAGGACGCGATGGGCTGCAACATCGAGATGGAGTTCGCCTGCGACTACGACCCGGCCACCGGCGCCGCCCTCTTCAACATCGTGCAGATGCGCCCCATGGTGTCGCGCAGCCCGGTCAAGAAAGTCTCGCTGAAGGACCTGAAGCCCGAAAGCCTGCTCTGCCTGAGCGCGCAGGCGCTGGGCAACGGCTCGGTCAGGGAGATCTCCGACCTGATCTACGTCATCCCGGAGAAATTCGACGCGCTCAAGACGCGCGAGATCGCCGAGGAGATCGGCGAGCTGAACTCCCGGCTGCGCGCCGAGGGCCGCTCCTACATAGTGCTGGGGCCAGGCCGCTGGGGGTCTAGCGACCCGGCGCTGGGCATACCGGTGAAATGGCACCACATCAACGGCTCGCGCATCATCATAGAGGCCGCCTACGGCGATTTCGTGGTGGACCCGTCCTACGGCACGCATTTCTTCCACAACGTGACCTCGCTGGGCATCGGCTACTTCACCATCCACGCTACCACCCCCGACGCCTTCATCAACTGGGACAAGCTGCTGGCCGAGAAGCCGCTCGCCGAGCTGAACTACATCCGACACCTGCGCTTCCCGAAGCCGCTGGACATCCGCATAGACGGCTCGGAGGGCCGCGCCGCCGTGGCGGTATAGCGGCGCCGCAAAAAAGAAAGAGCCGCCTCCCGGCGGCTCTTTTTTTATCGGCGTACGCGCGTTATCTTTTAGGCGCGGCCCCGTTCTTTTCGCTGCTGATGTACTCCAGCCCCTCTTTGGCCTGCTTGACGACCGGCACCGGGATGTCCAGGAAGCCGATGGACAGCACGTCCTTCACGAAGGCCTTGCGGTTGGCGTCCCCCATCCTCTCCCATTCCGGGGAAGCGCCCTTCAGGGAGCTGCGCAGCAGGAAATCCTTGAGCCCGTCGTCGAAATTGCGCTTCAGGTCGTCCACCAGCGGCGAGACCGAAAGGCGCAGCCGCTTGCGGTATTCCGGCGTGGCGCGCGTCACCACCTCGCTGGTCGTCCCGTCGGCAGGACCCCCGGCCGCCGACGCCGGGCCGTGGCCGTTCTTTTTATCTTTTGCGATTATCAGCCGCCACGGATTGGTCTTGAAGCCGTAATATTCCACCCGCGTGTTCTCTGTTATGTCCCAGCCGGAAACGGCTTTGATCCCCGAATACAGAAAACCGAGGCTGGGCCGTATCGAAGCCAGGTCGGAGAAGTCCCAGCGTATGGCGTAATCCAGCCCCACCCGGGAACGGTAGGAATCCTTGGAGATGGTCAGCAGCAGCGGGCTCTGCACCCGCGCCGGGGCGGCGGTGGAGACCCCTGGCTCCTGCGCTCCCAGCGGGGAGCGTAAAGCCAGGCACAGCGCCAGGCAGATAGGCAGCGGGTAGAGCGGCATGGCGCGGCGGGCTAAAAGCCTTCCTTGGTATAGCGCTCCAGCAATTCCCGGGCCAGGCGGCCTTCGGGGTTGAGCTTCAGCGCCTCGTCGAGGGCGGCCTTGAACTCGGCCTCCTGCTTGGCGGCATTTTTAAGCCGGGCGCCTTCCGTGGCGCGCAGCGCGGCCAGCACCGCGGCCTTCAGCGCCCAGGTCTCGCCTAGGAAGCGCTGCGGCTTAATGAAGGGGATCTGGTTCCCGAACCCCTCCGGCTGCTGCAGCACCGCCGTGACTCCGGCGAGCGCTTTGTAGAGCAGCTGGGCGGCCGCCCTGGGGTTCCCCCCCACAGCGGCCAGCGCGGCGCCATCCTGAAAATCGGTCTCGGCCAGCTGGCGGCGGGCGTCGAGCAGCACCGGGTAATGGTTCAGCGCGCCCTGGTAGAAGGCGCGGGCCTGCGCGTATTCTTTTTTCACCAGCGCGACATTGCCCTGCACGGTCAGTTCCACGCTCTTGCGGAAAGCCTGATTGGCGGCGGCCCGCTGGTTGAAGTTGTTGATGGCCGCGTAGACGCGGATATCGCCCATCGCGTCGGACATCGCGACCTCCGCGGCGGAGCTGAGCCCCGCCGGAGCGTATCTTTTAACGTCCACGGGCCCGAAAGCCAGCCTCTCAAGCCCGCCTTTCAACTCGAGCGCTTTAGCCGCGGCGGCGCCGTACGCGGCGGCCTTCTCGAAAAGTATCTCCGGAGACTTGTTCATCGCCAGATAGGCCTCGGATTCCAGCCACGGCAGGGCCGAGGCCCGCGCGTAAAGGCCGGCCAGCAGCGCGCAGTATTTCACGCCGGGATCACCGGAAGCTGCCAGTTCCGCCGCCTGCGCCGCCATGGCCTCCAGGCCGCCGGTATCTCCTCGCGCGGCGAAGAAGCCGGTAAGCGCGGCCCTGGCGGCCCAGTTCAGCGGGCTGCCGGCCAGCGCTTTCTTCAGCGCGGAGGCTTCCAGCTCCTGCGCGCCCGGGAAGCCGCCTTTGGCGGCGGCGTCGGACAGCCGGCCCAGCAGGTCCACCGCCTGCGGCGAGCCGGGCGCGTAGTCCAGCGCCTTCTCTATCGAGGCGAAGGCGGCCTTCACCTCGGCCTCCGCCGGGGCCTGCAGCTCTGCGGTCTTGCGCGCACGGCCCAGGTAAAAATCGGCGGCCTTCTCTTTGAAGAGGCCGCAGCCGGACAGAAGCAGCGCGCACAGGGCCGTAGCCGCAAACTGTGAAAGTTTCATCAAAAAAGCTCCGCCTTGAGTATTTTCCCGAAGTAAACGGTGTGCGGTACCTCGACGTCCGGGTAATACTTGCTGAGCGTTCCGGTGGCCAGGGCCTCGCGCTGGAGGTCGGTCCGGCCGTAAAGCTCGCACTGGTAGACGAGCTCGCAGCCCTGGAGGTACTTGACGCCGTTCACGCCCTCTTTGAGCTTCAGCCCCAGGGCGCGGACCTTGTCATACTCGAGCCCCGACTTGGAGCCGCAGTAGGCCAGCTCCTTTTTCAGTTCCCCGCGCTTAGGTACGCAGACGGAGAAACCGGCGGCGCTCTCCAGCAGGACGTGGGTGTAGCGCGAAGGACGGACCAGCACCGTCAGGATGGGCAGCCCCCAGATAATTCCTAACTGCGCCCAGCCTATGGTCATGACGTTGACCCTGCCCTTGCCGTCTTGCGCCACCAGGAAGGCGCCGGAGCCCTCCAGCGCCTCGCAGAGCCTGTCGAAGTGTTCCGAATATTTCATAATGCCCCCGCGCGCCGCCTTTAGACGTCCGTCCAGTCCAGGATGATCTTGCCGGAGCGGCCCGAGGACATGATCTCGAAGCCCTCCTTGAAGTCTTTGGCCGGGAAGCGGTGCGTGATTATGGGCTTGATGTCGAGGCCGCTCGTGAGCATGGCGCACATCTTGTACCAGGTCTCGAACATCTCGCGGCCGTAGATGCCCTTGAGGAACAGCGCCTTGAAGATGACCTGGTTCCACGGTATCGTGGTGTTGGGCGGCAGGATGCCCAGCAGCGCGATCTTCGCGCCCATCTTGACGTTGGCGATCATGTCGTTGAAGGCGACCGCGTTGCCGCTCATCTCCAGGCCCACGTCGAAGCCCTCGGTCATGCCGAGGGCCTTCATCACGTCGGACAACTTCTGGCTCCTGGAATCCACTACGTTCTTTATGCCCAGCTTGCCCGCCAGCTCCATGCGGTACGGGTTCACGTCGGTGATGACGGTGTGGCGCGCGCCCACGTGGTTGGAGATGGCGCCGGCCATGATGCCTATAGGCCCCGCGCCGGTGATCAGCACGTCCTCGCCGATGAGGTCGAAGGAGAGAGCGGTGTGCACGGCGTTGCCGAGCGGGTCGAGGATCGAGGCCTCCTCGTCGGAGACGCCCTCGGGGATGGAGAATACGTTCTCGGCCGGGATGGCCAGGTATTCGGCGAAGCAGCCGGGGCGGTTGACGCCCACGCCCTTGGTATTGATGCAGAGGTGGCGGTGGCCGGCCTTGCAGTTGCGGCAGTGGCCGCAGACCAGGTGGCCCTCGCCGGAGACGCGCTCTCCCACGAAGTGCCCCTTCACGTTCTTGCCGAGCTGCGCTATCTCGCCCACGAACTCGTGCCCGACGTGCATGGGCACGGGGATGGTCTTCTGCGCCCACTCGTCCCACTGGTAGATGTGGATATCGGTGCCGCAGATGGCGGTCTTCTTTATCTTGATGAGGACCTCGTTGTCCCCGACCTCCGGCTTGGGCACGTCCTGCAGCCACAGTCCCTTTTCCGCCTTGGCTTTCACGAGAGCTTTCATGTAGGCACCTCCGTGCGTTTAAAGTGTATTTTTATATTATACCGATTTATTGGTAGTCCCGCTAAAATGCTAATCTTGTAAAAATATGCGCTTCGCCGCGACGCTCCTTTCACTGCTTTTCGCCGCCGTTCCCGCCTCGGCGGGCACGGCCTCCGTCTACTATTTCGACCACTCCTACCGCATCTCCTTCGACATCTCGCAGGCCGTGGAGGACATCATCAACTCCACCTCCGCCTACAAGCTGGAGCGGGTCATCACCGAGAAGGTCTACACCAACGGCGCCAAATTCCTGCTGGAGGGCCCCGAGGACCTGTCGGCGGCCGAGCTCAACGCCACTACCTCCTACACGCTCCTGGAGGAGGCCGGCATCCTGGAGGGCGGCACCTCGCTGCTGCTGCCGCCTAAGGACCTGGTGGAAAGTTTCGCGCCGCTGCTGGAAGAAGAGATGCGGGTCTACCTCAGCGTTGAGCGGCGGCAGGCGAGCATCCTCGAGGGGCTCTCCCCCTCAGGGATAAAATTCAAGGTCCTTGAGATCCCGGACCGCGACGAGCGGGCGCTCTGGGAGCCCACGCTGAAGCTCACCCACCTGGTATCGGCCGGCGGCGCGCGGGCCGTCTTCACCTCGCTCTCCATCCCGATGGGGCTGGGAGGTCTGAACCGGCGTTTCGTGGAGGAAGCGGCCGACAAGCGCTCGGCGGTCATGCTGAGCCTGGGCGCGGGCAGTTCGCTCGCGGGCATGGTGATGAAGGCCGGGCCAGGGCGCACCTTCGACTACATGGCCGCGGCCGGCACGGATATAGCCGCGCTGGACTACCAGGACCTCCGGAATTTCTGGACCTGGTCGCAGGCCGGGGCCATCAAGGTCTCCTCTTCCACGCCGGAGTTTTTCTGCACCAACCTGAAGGTCACCGACCCGGAGCTGGCCAAACTGATCAAGCCCTACGCGCTGCGCGAGATCGGCGGCTACACCGTGGCGTTCATTTCGCTGATTCCGTCGCGCTCCGCGGCGCTGGCGGACCTGGCCGGCGCCCCGTACGAGATCATAGACCCGAAGGACCAGAACGCGCTGTTCGCCGTGATCAACGAGCTGCGGCGCGTCAAGAAGGCCAAGGTCGTGATCGCGGTCTCTTACCTGGGCAGCGACGAGTTCGGCTGGCTGCTGGGCGCGCGCGGGATAGACGCGCTGATAGGCCCCAAGACCTGGGACGCCGAAAGCGGCCGGCGCACGCGCGTGGAGCTGCGCAAGTGGGACAAGGAGTCCCATACCGCCCCCGCCCTGACGGTCTACCCCGACGCGCGCGGCGCGGGCGTGCTGCGCCTGGAGTTCGGGCCGCGCGGCGCGCTGACCGCCCTGGAAGGCCTGCCCCCGCCGGAGGACCGCCGGGAGCCGCTGCTCTACCGCGAGCAGGTCTACATGAAGGAGCGCATAGCCAGGTACTTCCTGGGCAGCGGCGACGGCCTGCTGCCCGACCTGCGCGGCGTGGGCGCCGACTACACTATCCCCGGCTTCTTCAACCTGGCCGCCTCGCTGGCGCGCAAGGCTTTCCGCTCGGAAGTCGCCGTCGTCAAGGTGCGGCCTTTCAGCAGCAAGGTGCTGGGCGACATCCCCACGGCCATGGTGAAGACCTGGCTGGGCACCGACGAGCCCATGGAGCTGGCGCTGGTGCCCGGCTTCTTCCTCTCCGGGCTGCTGCAGAAGGCCCCGCCGCCGGTTTCCCCGGGCAGCTATTCCCCGCAGGCCTACGAGGGCGGCGAGTACTACGCCGTTTCCGGGGTGGACAAGAACGGGCGCGTGGCCGGGCTGCCCATCAACCCTTCTGAGACCTACCTGACCGCGCTGCCCGCGAGCCTGGCCGCGGGCAAGCCTTTCGTCAAGCTCCTCAGGAAACGGCCGGGCCTGCCGGGCACTCTCCACGAGACCGTGGTGGGCGCCCTGGACGCCCTGAAAAACAGGATACCCGCCCGCCAGCTCTGGGAAGCGGCCGCGCTGGAGGAGACGCGCAACATCACTCCGCCGCGCAACACCTGGCGTCTGAACCTGCGCAGCCTGTCGCTGCAGCTGGTGAACACAGAGGTGAAGGGCCCAGGCGGCTACGCCAGCGTGAACGAGTCCCGCCTGAGCGCCGTGAACCAGACCATGTTCCAGGGCTCGGGGCGGCTCTTCTCCGAGGTCTACTCCGAGAAATTCCGGTTCGACGCCGGCATCTCCGCGGATTACGGCCGCACCGCCCTGCGGCCGAAGGGCCAGCCGCACCTGACCACGGAGAGCGCCGACCAGCTGACCTACGAGAGCGAGCTGATCTACCGTATGAAGAAGTTCAACGGCCGGCTGGGGCAGCTGGTGATCGGCCCCTACGCCTCCGCCGCCTACGATACGGAGTTCTCGCGCGCCGAGGGGATGCCGCTGCGCAAGGTGGTACGCGGCGGCGGCGGCTTCAAGCTGTTCGAGGGGGCGGCTATCCAGGAACTTTACCTCGGGCTCTCCACGGAGCAGGTCTACACCTACGTTCCGGAGCGCACCAAGTTCGCCATGGAGACGGGCTTCCGCCTGGGGCTGCCGCTGCCGGGCACGGCGCTGCAGCTCGACGCCGACGGCAACTACCGCCTCTTCGCCCGCAGCCGCTTCGACACGGTCTACGACCTGAAGGAGCGCCTGGAGCTGAACCTGAAGCTGAGCACGCGCCTCTACGGCGACATCATGATCAGCCCTTTCCTGAAGTTCTTCCTGGCCACCGGCAAGAAACTCCCCGGCTCTGCCTCCAACCTGACCACCGGCTTCGCCCTCGAATACTCCCGCCTCTTCAAAATAAAGCGCTGACCGCCGCCCAATTTTCCACACTCAAGAGGACAGCGAGAAGCCCAGTCGGGGCCAGCCGGGAAGGGGCCCCGTGCTCCTGGCAGAGGGAAACCGTTGCGCGGTTTCCCCCGCCCTTGGGAAATTATGGGCGGGACCCCCTTCCCCAAAGTCGCACGGAACCCCTCCCCGGCCGTCCCCTCCGCTCAGGCTGGCGAGAGGCTATGTTTTAACAGAGAAGTAGCAGGCGGAGACCGCAGGGGTAGGACAAGCAAAACCGTCGCGAGCCCGACGCTTGCGTAGCGCGGAGGGCGAGTGCCGAGTGAGCGCACGGTGTGCGCGAACGCGTTTTGCGGTCCTGCCCCTGCGGTAGGCCGCCGAACTTCAGCAATAAAAACAAAAGCACCGGGGGGGCCGGTGCTTTTAGTTGTGAAGGAATTGGAACTAGGCCAGGGCGTCGAGGTCGCGGCGGAGGTCTTCGGCGCTGGTGTAGCGCTTCTCGGGGTCGGGCTCCAGGCAGCGCTCCACGATGGCGTCCACCTCGGCCGGGAGGCCGGGGACGGTGTCGGTGAGCTTCTGGTACTTGCGGTGCGTCTTCTGGTAGTGGAAATCGGGGCCCTGGAAGGGCAGCACGCCGCTGACCGCCTCGTAGAGGCAGACGCCCAGCGAGTAGATGTCCGACTGCACCGAGGAGGCGCCCAGCTCCTGCTCCGGCGCCATGTAGGCGGGCGAGCCTACCACCTCGCCGCCGGACATGCGGGCCATGGTCTCGCGGGCCCGGTAGGCCAGGCCGAAGTCCATCACTTTTACGCCGCCATCCGACGAGAGCATGATGTTGGCCAGTTTCAGGTCGCGGTGCACCACGTTCTTGGAGTGCGCGTAGACCAGCGCGCCGGCGGCCTCGCTGAACATGCGGCGCGCGCGGTCGAAGGGGATGCGGGCTTCTTTGTCCAGCACCTTGTCCAGCGTTTGGCCGTCCACATGCTCGAAGACCAGGTAAATATTGTCTTCCTCTTCGAAGATGGTGTAGATCTCTATGACGCCGGGGTGGTGCAGCAGCGCCACGGTGCGCGCCTCCTCCAGGAAGCGCTGCTTCTCGCGCTCGTTGACCTTGATCTCGTCGCCCATCTTCTTGATGGCCACCTTGCGCCCGAGGGACTGGTCGGTGGCCTCGTAGACCACGCCCATGGCGCCCTCGCCGAGCTTCCGTTCTATCTTGTACTTGCCGGTGGCCACGCCCTCGTAGAAGACCGAGGGAGAGAGCACGTCGGGGTGCGTGGCGCGCGCGGCCTGCGGGCCCGGCGTCCGGGAAGTCATGATGTGCACCAGCCCGGCCGCCACCAGCGCGCCGCCGGTCAGGGTGAAGAACAAGAGCGTCAGGAAGCGCTTCATCGGGGCGCCGTCTTTGGCCGGAGCGGAGCCGGGTTCGGCGGCCCCGGCGGCCTTGAACTGCCCGGCCGGGCTGAAGCCCGGCACGCGCGGCCCGTACTGCGACACGGCGTCCTGGTAGCGGCGGGAATACGCTCCGGAAAGCGCGGCCGCCTGCCTGAAATCCTCCAGCATGCGCTTGTAGTCGCCCTGCTTCTCGTAGGCCAGCGCGCGGTTGAACCACGCGTCGGCGAACCCGGGGTTGATGCCTATGGCGCGGCTGGCGTCGGCGGCGGCGGCGTCGGACTTGCCCTTGCGGTTCAGCGACCAGGCGCGCATATTGAAGGCCTGCAGGTTGCCGGGGTCGCGCTCTATCACGTGGCCGGCGTCGCGCACGGCCTCGTCGTAGAGGCCCAGAAAATTGTTGGCGTTGGCCCGTTCGAGATAGGCCTCGAAGTTGCCGGGGTCTTTCTCTATGGCCAGTCCGGCGTAGCGCGCGGCGCCAGCGTAGTCGCCCAGGCGGTTCTTGGCCACGGCTGTCTTAAGATAGGCCTTGGAGCGCGCGAAGTCCGGGGCCGCGGCGGCCTCAGTTCCGCCGGCCCCGGCCAGGGAGCCCAGCGCGCTCCCGCGGGAGCCCTTCACGGCGTCGGGGGCGTCGCCGCTGTCGCCCAGCGCCCGGCGCATTTCGTCCACGGAAGAGATGGAGCGCAGCGTAGGCACGGCCTTGCGGCTTTCCAGCAGGGCCGACAGCACGCGCGCGGATTCGTCCTGCGGGTCCGCCGACATCGCCTTCTTGATGTCCTCTATGGCGCCTTTGCGGTCGTCCAGCGAGGCGCGGGCCAGCGCCCTGGCCTTGTAGGCGTCCGGGTCGGTATCGTTAAGCCCCAGGGCGGTGGTGGCGGCCCGCTCGGCCGCCTTGTAGTCGCGGGCCTCGTTGTAATAGGAAGCGGCCGTGGTGTGCACGCCCGGGTTCTGCGGGTATTCCTTCACCGCCGCGCGGAGCGTCTCTTCGGCCTTTTGGGAGTCGCCGGAGGCGGCCGCCACGCGGACGTCGGTAAGAGTATCCACCAGGTCGCGCCGGTGCCCGCCGCCGGGGGCCGTAGAGCCGGGGCCGGTAGTCCGGCCCTGTATGGTGCGCAGCTGGAACGGGGCCAGGCTGAGCGTCACTTCCAGGTATTCTTCGCGGCTGAGCTGGTTATCCTTGTAAGCTTTATGCAGGGAGAACATCAGCTCGGAGAGCCTGTAAGAATGCTCGGCCTTGAATTCCTCTATCTGCGGTTTGGTCTTGGGCGGCAGCAGGCGCAGCAGGGCGCCCACGGAGTCCAGCGGGTTGTCGGCGGTATTCAGGCGGAAAACATCCAGGTCGCTGCCGCCCTGGGCCGGGCCGCCGGGCGCTGGGACCTGCTCAACGGGCGCGGAGTCGGTAGAAGGGGGCGGCGCGCCGGCCAGGCCGGCGTCCTCGGCGCGCAGGGGGGCCGCGGCGAGCAGGGAAATGCAGAAAAAAGCGGAGAGCATCTTCCTCATATAAAGGTTAAGGATACACTATATCCGGCGACCCAAATAGGATAAAGGCCGGGCTGACTTTTGTCAAGGGCCCACCGGTCCTATTTTGCGGGCCCATTTCCCCGCGCCGGCCTGGGACTTGCGGCGCTTGCTGAACCGCGTGGTTCAGCTAAACTATAGCAGAGGACCATTATGAAACCCGGCAAGACCATACTGACGATAGCGGCGCTGATAACGGCGTCCTCCGCTTTCGCCGCCGATTTCGGCCTCCACATGATCTCCGCCGGGGACATACAGCCCTCCGCCCAGCTGCTGGCGCTGCCCGCGCCCGCCGCCGAGCTCTCGGTCATGGACGAGACCGAGGCCGCTTCCTATATAGCCGACCGCGAGACGCCCCTCGAGAACTCCGAGAAGGGCCTGCAGCAGGCCCCCGACGGCGAGAACCTGGGCGGCGACGGCACGGTGACCCTCTACCACCAGTGGCACCGGGAGACCCTGCAGGTCCGCTACCGCGACGCGCGCGGAAATTATCTCCCCCAGGCCCTGGCCCAGATCCGCCGCCTGTTCCGCTGCCGCCTGACCGGCCGGGAGACCGAAGTGCCCGCCAAGCTTATAGAGATAATAGACGCGCTGCAGGACCGCCTGGGTAACCGCACCGTCACCGTGATCTGCGGCTACCGCAGCCCCGAATTGAACGGCGCGCTGGCCGACGCCTCCGGCGGCGTGGCCAAGCAGAGCCTGCACATGCGCGGCTGGGCCGCCGACATCAAGATAGACGGCGTGCGCACCTCCGCCCTGCGCGACGCGGCCCGGGCGCTGCGGGCCGGCGGCGTGGGCTACTACCCTTCCGACGGCTTCGTGCACGTGGACGTGGGTCCCGTGCGCACCTGGTAACAAGGATGAAAATGGACTTCAAAAAGATCTTCCTCGCCCTGCTCTCGCTCTCCCTGGCCGCCCCGGCCGCCTGGGCCGGCGAACCGGAATACGACCAAAAGACCGTTCTTTTAAGCGAAACCTCCGTCCCGCTCACCCGGGCCGAGGCAGCCGAGCTTTTTCCAGGACCCGCCGGAGACGACCGGATAGCCATAGCGCCCGTCCTCATAGTCATGGCCGGCTTCAAGGTCTGGAACGTCATAGTCAACGGCCGCCCCTCCGCCGACCTGGCCTCGGCCTACGCCAGCGCCATCCCCGGCTTCCAGTTCAACTGGAACGACATGTCCGACTGGAAAAAGGTCACCCGGCGCTACCGCTTCACCATGGGCAATTTCATACAGGGCGACGACGCGGTGAACATCGTCTACGAGGCCTCCTTCTTCCACGGCTCCCTGGCCACCCCCGGCACCAGCCCGCTCAAGCGCGGGCATTACATCGCCAATTTCGTGGTCAAGCCGGTTGAGATAAAGATGAAGTGGGGCTGGAAGGTCTCCCTTAGCGTGCTGATGTCCAACCCGATGAACATAGGGACGGCCGAGGAGCCGGTGGCCCTGCTGGAAACGGACCTTAAGTGGCTGTTCGCCAAGCCGTTCAGCGACGAGCCCAAGATAGGCATGGAGACCATGAGCGTGGACGGGCTGGGAAATTTGCAGACCTCCATCGCCGGCACCCTGCAGCTGCCCCCGGTCAGGAACGAAGAGCCGGCCCTGGAAACGCCGGCCATAAATTGGGACTGAAGGCCTATACCCGGCCTGGGCCCCCCGCCCCTTGTGCTTTGGCGGCCATGGGCTAAACTATATACATGAAGGGACAAGGAGACAACACAATGAAAAAACTTCTACTGGCCGTAGCCGCCCTCTGCGTTTCTTACTCGCCCGCTTTCGCCGGACAGGACGAGGATTACTACAAGACCTCGGCCGTCACCGTGACCTCCGAAGAGACCGTCACCGACCTGACGGACAAAGACGTTTTCCCCGTGCCGCTGCGCAACACCATCCCCGACACCAAGGTCGTAGCCGCCGGCGCCATAGTGAACGGCGGCGTGCAGGCCTGGAACGTCATCAACAGCGGCAAGCCGGACGCCAACCTCTCCAGCTCCTACGCCAGCGCCATCCCGGGCTTCTCCTTCAACTGGGCCAACTTCAGCGGCTGGAAGAAGAAGGAAGTGGTCTACACCTACACCGTCACCAACCTGATGCAGGTGGACGTGATCAAGATAAAGTACGCGGTCTCCTTCTACTACAACGGCCAGAACCTGGTGGCCATGCGCGCCGGCACCGACCCGATCTCCACCCTGGCCCAGCGCAACGACGCGATCAAGGGCCACTACATCACCAACTTCACGGTGCGCCCGCTGACCATGAACATAAAGTGGGGTTGGAAGTTCTCGCTGAACGTGCGCATGTCCGACCCGATGAACGTGGGCACGGCGGACGCCCCGGTGGCGCACCTGCAGGCCGACCTGAACTACATAGTCTCCACCCCCTTCTCCACCAACGGCGGCATGTGGACCTACGACGTTACCGGCCTGGGCGGCTTCCGCGACCTGAGCGAGCAGAACAGGGCGCGCACGCTGGCCATCCCCCCGCTGGAGCCCGTCGACGGCTCGACGATGACCTTCAACTAAAGTCTTAACAGCAAATAAAAAACCCCGGCGCGAACCGGGGTTTTTTATTTGGGGTGGGGACGTTGTTGAGTTGTTGACTTTTTAGCTGCTAAGCAACAGGAAAAGCCGGTCAGACACGGAAAAAGTCAACAACTCAACAACGTCCCCGGCTGGCTATTTTCCGGCACCGTGGCACTTCTTGTATTTCTTGCCGGAGCCGCAGGGGCAGGCGTCGTTGCGGCCGACCTTCGGCTCCTCGCGGCGCACGGTCTCCACCTTCACGGTCTCGCCGCCGTTCATCACCTCGGGGTGCCGCTGCATCCACTTCTTGACGGCCTTATCGTCGCTGACGTCCACGCCGGCCACCAGCATCTTGCGGTAGATGCCGATGATCAGCGCACGCATCTGCGGGTCCTTGGCCTGCGCCAGTATCTGCGGGGACATCTTATCCAGTTCCGCCGCCAGTTCGTCGTCGGTCTTCTCGGCGTGCGGTTTCTCTTTGGCCGGGGCCGCGGGCTTGGCCGCCGGGGCCTTGGCCGCCGCGGGAACGGCCGGGGCCTTGGGCGGCTTCGGGAACTCCGGCGGCTTGGCCGCGCCGGGCGCCGGCGCCGGGGCCGCCGCGGGGGCGCCCTGCCCGCCTTCCTTACCGCCTACGATCTTCTTTAAAAAATCCCATGCCATAGTTCAGTCTCCTTATTTGGTCAGCACGCCGGCTTTGTCCTTGAGGTAACAAGCCAGGGCTATCGAATGCAGTTTGGTCATCGGCGTGTCCGTGCGGGACGGGAGGATGACGGGGATGTTGGAGCCGGCCAGCAGCGTGGCCGACTTCATGCCCGCGCCGAAGAACGACAGGCACTTGTAGACCGGGTTCGCGCTATCCAGGTCCGGGAACAGCGCGATGTCGGTCTCGCCCGGCACCACGCCCTTGATGCCCTTCTCGGCGGCCAGTTCTTTGGAGAAGGAGATGTAGATGTCGTAGGGGCCTTCCACCACGCAGTTCTTGATCTTGCCTTCCTGGTTGCGCTTCACCAGTTCGGCGGCGTCCAGGGTGCTGGGGATCTTCTCGTTGACCTTCTCCACCGGGCAGACCACGGCCACGTTGGGCTTCTCCACGCCCAGCATGCGCATCATGTCCACGGCGTTGTTGACGATCATGGCCTTCTGGTCCAGCGTCGGGGCTATCATGATGGCCGCGTCGGTGACGGCGAAAAGCTTGTGGTAGTTGGCCTGTTCGAACAGCACGAAGTGTGAAAGCACGGTGCCCTCGGCCACGGCGCCGATGTCCTTGCGGAGGATGGCCTTCATGTAGAACTTGGTGTCCACCAGGCCCTTCACCAGGAAGTCGCCCTTGCCGGCCTTGACCAGCTCGATGGCCATGTTGCACATCTCGGCGTAGTCGGACTTGTCGACGATCTCGAAGAGGCCGAGGTTCAGGCCGACTTTCTTGGCCATTTCCTCCACCTGGGCCTTGGGGCCGATCAATATGCCGCCCGAGATGATCTTGTGCTCCACGCCCATCTTGCAGGCGGTCAGCACTTCGTCGTTGTTGGCGCCGGGCACCACTATGCGGTTGGTCTTGCCCTTTACCATGCCCAAAAGTTCGTCAAAGTTCTTGAAGTTCATGTTTTCCTCCGGAGTAAGTTAAGTTGAAACAAAATCAGTATTTCTTTATCTGGTTCGGGTGCCTGAGCGCGGTCTCGGCCGCGGTGCGCAGCGCCGTCATCTCGTCGCCGCCCGGGTAGGAGAGGATCTGCGCTATCCAGCCCACGCGGCGCTTGATCTCGGGCACGAGCACCTTGTCGTAGGCGAGGCCGCCGGTGAGCACTATGGCGTCCACCTTGCCCTCCAGCACGGCCGCCAGCGCGCCTATCTCCTTGCAGATCTGGTAGCCCATGGCGTGCACCGCCTCGCGGGCCTCGTCGCGGGTCATCTTGTCAGGGTCTATGCCGCTGCCGGGCTTGATCTCGCCTGTGAGGATGTATTTCTCCAGCGCCACGCAGTCGGAAGTGCCGGTATAGGCCACCAGGCCGCCCTGGCCCTTGAGCTTGAGCATCATGTCCTGCTTGGTATACTTGCCGCTGAAGCACATATTGACCAAGCCGCCGGCGGGCACGCCGCCGGAGCGCTGCGGCGTGAAAGGCCCGTCGCCGTTGAGCGCGTTGTTGACGTCTATCACGCGGCCGCCCAGGTGCGCGCCCACGGAGACGCCGCCGCCGCCGTGCATTACGATCAGCCGGCATTCCTCGTAAGGCTTGCCCAGCTGCCGCGCGGCGTGGCGGCCGCAGCGCTTCTGGTTGAGCGCGTGAAAAATCGATATCCGCGGGTTCTCCGGCATGCCGGAGTAGCGCGCGAGCGGGAGCATTTCGTCGACCACCACGGGGTCGGCGATGAAGGCCTTGATGCCGTTGGCTCCGGCGATGTCGTGGGCTATGATGCCGCCGAGGTTGGAGGAATGGTCGCCCAGCACGCCTTCCTTCAGGTCCGCGAGCAGCGCTTCGTCCACCGCGTAGACGCCGCCCTCTATGGGCTTTACCAGGCCGCCGCGGCCGATGACGGCGTGCAGTTCCTTTACGTCCACGCCGTGTTCCTTGAGCGCCTCCAGCGCCATCTTCTTGCGCAGGTCGAACTGCGCCGTTATCTTCTCGCGCTCATAGGGCTTCAGGTCCTCGGGGCTGTAGCGGACGGTCTTATGGAAGACCTCTTTCTCGCCGCGGAAGTAGCTCACCTCGTCGGAGGTGGAGCCCGGGTTGATCACGAGTATATTATAGTCGGCCATGTTTCCCTCACTCGAAAATAATTTCGTACAGGTACGGCGAGTTCTTCTTTTCCAGCGTTACGAAGATCTTTTTGCCGCCCTCCGCGGCGAAGCCGGGCTGCTCCTTGGCCCCGTAGCAGTAATCCTCTTTGGCGCAGGGCAGCAGTTGGGCGGGCTCGCCCCAGGGGCCCCAGGGATAGCGGGCCAGCCGCGCCAGGGCGCGGCCGCCTTCGGGGTCGGAGTAGACGGCCAGGTAGGCCTTCAGATGGTCGTTGTAGGAAACCGAAAATTCCTCGGGCATGCCCGGCAGCACGTCCGCGGCCTCGGAGATGTCGGAAGTCCAGGCCACGGTAGACTCGGAGAGAGAGTAATAGTCGTATTTTTCACGGTCGGCCAGGCCGTCGGGCTTCACGCGGGCCAGCCGGGCGGCGTATTCCCCGGGGGCGTTCATGACGCGGCCATAGACGTAGACCCAGCCGTCCTCGTCGGGCAGCAGCGCCGAGCCGAAAGCGGGCTCTATGTCGTTCCAGAGGGAGTAGCGCCCGTCCCTGCGGGCTTTCTCGTAAGGCCCGCCGGGATCGGCGGCTGTCGCCACCCCCTGCCCTACGCGGAAGTAGTCGTAGGGCTCCGGGCCGTAATTGTTCATTATGGAGTAAAAGACCTGGCACTTGCCGGCGCCGCAGAAAAACGAGCGGGGCCAGAACTTGCGCACCTGGCTGTATTCCTTCAGGTCCCCGGAAAGCAGCGGCAGCGGCCAGCGGTTCTCGTCGGAAACGTAGGCCAGGTCACCGGCCTGGGCGTAGGGGGAGGTGCTGGAAACCAGGGCCGCGCCGCCGTCCACTATGCCCCAGACGGCGGCCTGGCCGCCCGGGCGCAGCTCGCCGGCCCAGATATTATTGAGCAGCCAGAGGGTGCGCCCGTCGGCCAGCGGCACGGCGTAATTGCCGCCCTGGCCCACCACCGTGCCGGTGGCGGCGGCCTGCGAAAGCAGCGGGGTTCCGGCGGCCGCCGCGAAGGCCGGCAGGGCCTGCGCCGGCTGGGCGGCCGCGGGGACGCAGGGAACGCACGCGGCGGCCGCCGCGAGGGCGCACAGGACGACCGCTTTGAATGACAGGAACCGCATGCAGTTAAACTCCGGGAGGACGCTCTTTTGAAATCCAATTTATAATATAATAGAAACCGCGCACCACGCAAATTGCCGGGGCGGCCCCCGGATTTTTCTGTAACATATTAGTCATTGATTTTATACTGCGCTCTGTTAAACTATTATCATGTTCCCTAGGGCCAAAACGCTTCTCGCCGCCGCCTGCCTTCTGGCGGCCGGCGTTCCCGCGCGCGCGGCCGCCCCGACCCCGGCCATAGCCTCCGTCAGCACCGGCAGCGTGAACGTCTCCTGGACCGGCGGCACCGCGCCATTCATCGCGGCCCTTTCCACGACCCCCACTTTTACCGTCACCACGGCCAGCGGCCCCGCGGCCGCTTCGCCCCACAGTTTCCCCGGCGTCGCTCCCGACACCACCTACTATTTCAAGGTCAAATCCGCCGGCGACCTCGGACAGTATTCTTCCGTGCTGAGCACCATTACCCTGGCAGCGACACCCGCCGGCATCTATTCACTCTCGACCTACTTCACCGCCGACTCCTCCTACACCGCGGCCATCACCATAGGCTGGAACACCGGCGGCAACCCGGAACACACCAGCTACGAGCTGCTCTACGCCGACAACGCCGGCTTCACGGCCTCCACCACCGTGGCGGGCGGCTACCCGCCGGTGATGGCCGGCGGCCTCAACGCCAACACCACCTACTACTTCAAGGTACGGGCGCGCGGCCTAACCGGCGCCGTCACTCCCTATACCGGGGTCATTTCCACCTCCACGCTGGCCATGCGCCTCACCGGCGTCGGCCACACCGTCCACGAGACCACCGCGGCGGTCTCGTGGAACGCGCTGAACGACGCCGGGGTGCAGGCGCTGCGGTCGCAGGGCTACAGGTTGAACTACTCGCCGAACACCTCCATGATCCCGACGGTGACCTGGAGCACCGCCGACCCGGCCGTCAGCTCGCGCGACCTGGCCGGCCTTCTGCGCAATACCACCTACTATTACCAGGCTGGCACCCTCAACCACCCCGGCCTGGCGAACATGCTGGAGGTCCGTTCCTTCACCACGCTGGGCGCACGCCCGCTGGGCCTGACGCGCCTGGCTGTAGGCGACGGCTCGGCCAGGCTGGGCTGGACGGCGCTGGCTCCGGCCGACGCCATGGGCTACCGCCTGGAGGCCTCCACCAGCGACTTCGCCGGCGGCGTGATAGAATCCTCCGCCTCTTATATCGCCGGCCTGAGCACCCTGACCATCACGACGCTCTATCCCAACACCACCTACTACTTCCGGACCGCCTCGCTGAACACCGCCTACGCGCCCAACTACAGCTCCCGGCTCTCTTCGGTGACGCTGGCGCTGCCGATCTCCGCCGACCTGACCTGGCCGCACGCCTACCCGCACGAGATCGTCATAGATTTTTTCCCGCTCCAGACCGCCCCGCAGCACTTCGCCTGTGAAGGCTACCGTCTGGAGGCCTCCACGGCCCCCTTCGGCGGCGGCGGGACGGTGCTCTCCTCCGTCACTTACTCCGTTGAGGACACGCTGCGGTCACTCGCCCTCTCCGGGCTGGCCGCCAACACCACCTATTACCTGCGCCTCGGCACGCTGAACTGGCAGAACACGCCCAACTATACACTGCTGTCCTCCACCAGGACCGGCTTCCCGCTCCCGCTGTCCGGAGTGACGCTGGACTCGGTCTGGAGTTCCAGCGCGGCGCTGAGCTACGCGCCCAACTCCGCGGCGCAGCGGCACGTGGCGCAGGCCTCGGTACACCGCTTCTTCGGCTCGATAGCCGCCGAAGCCTCTACCGCGAACCCGGCCCTCACCGGGCTGGTCATAGAGGGGCTCGACGAGAACACCCTTTACTACTTCCGCGCCGGCGCGCTCTACAACGGGACCACTATCTACTCGGAAGCCTTGCCGCTATACCGGCAGACCCTGCCCAAAGCGCTCACCGGCCTGGCCGCGCCGGGCGTCTACCAGTCCAGCGTCGCCGTCTCCTGGGACAAGCTGAGCGGCGCCACCCAGGCCGACTCCGCGGAGCGCTACCTCCTGGAAGCCGCCGCCAACCCCTCCTTTTCCCCGGTGCTGTTCTCCTCTGGCACCACCGACATCGGCCAGAGCACCCTGACGCTGACCGGCCTGGCGTCCAACACCAGCTACTACTTCAGGGCGGGCGCGTTCAACTCCGAAGGCTACGTCAGCTACGCCCCGGCGCTGTCCACCGCCACCCTGTGCAGGCCCCCCGTGCCGCAGGCCTTCAACCTGACCCCCAACTCCATGACCCCGAGGTGGCTGTTCAACTCCAACCCGGCCGATACCCGCTACCTGGTGGAGCTCGACGACAATTCGGATTTCTCTCCTATCCTGGCCTCCTCCATCACGGTGCTGTCGTCCGCCACCTTCTCGGGGCTCGGGCCCAATACCACCTACTACACCCGCGTCACCGCCATAAACAGGCTCAACCGCGCCATCCCGGCTGTGACCTTCGCGGCCATGGCCACGGCCGCCTATCCGCCGGCCGCCCTCGCCGCCACCGGGGTGACCAACTACGGGCTTACCGCCAACTGGGGTACCGGCGGCAACATCCCGCTGGTGACCTGGTACACGGCCTACATTTCCTCAAGCTCCGACATGACCGGCACCGTGCATTCTTCCACGACGCTCGGCATGTCCGCCTCTTTCACGGGCCTGGTCTCCGACGCCAGCTACTACCTGCGGGTCTCCGCGCTGAACCTGACCGGCGTCCCCACCGACCCGGCCACGGACCTTGGCTCCACCCTGACGCTGCCCACCACCCCGTACCTGGTGGCCCAGGACCAGACCTTCTTCGACCCGATGCTGGACGGCTTCTCCATGCGCTGGGAGCCCAACGGCAACTCCTCGCACACCTGGTATTACGTTCAGACCTCCACCAGCGCGGACTACTCCGTGATAAATTCCTCGCGCCTGGTCAACGCGCTGAGCTGCACCTTCTCCGACCTGCAGATAGACACCACCTACTGGGTGCGCGTGCAGGCCCGCGGCCAGGCCGGAGCGCAGACCCAGTATTCCCCGCCCCCGGCCTATCCCTCGGCGGTCGACGTGGAGCGCTCCACCCGCACGCTCGCCTCGTCGCAGAAGAACGCCACCGCCCAGACCACCAACGAGATCACGCTGGAGACCTCCTACGGCACCATCTCCGTGCTGCTGCCGCAGGGCTCCATCGGCAGCTCCACCCGCTTGACGCTCGCGCCGGTCTCGGTCTTCGCGCCGCCGCTCTCGGCGGTGTCGGTCCTGACCCCCACCGGGATCGGGATCTCGCTGAACTATTTCCCGCCGACGCTGGTGCGCAGCGCCATCACGGTGACCATCCCCTACCGCCTCTCCGACCTGCCGCCCGGCACGGACCGCTCGCGGCTGGTCATAGCGCTCTACGACGAGGCCAACGCCGTCTGGGTGCCGCTGCCCTCGGTCTCCGACACGAGCGCCAACCGCGTCTCCGGCCAGACCTGGCATTTGTCAACCTTCCAGCTCATGCAGTCGCAGCCGGAGACCGGCCTGGCGGGGGTCAAGATCTACCCCAACCCGTACCGCCCCAACTCGGTCTCGGACGTTATGCACTTCACCAACCTGCCGGCCCTCGCCAAGGTCAGGATCTACACCTTCCTGGGCGAGCTGGTGCGCACGCTGAAGGCGGACGTCAACGGCATGGCGCACTGGGACGGCCTCAACGACGACGGGCGCAAGGCCGCCAGCGGCGTCTACATAGCTTTCATCCAGACCAAGGGCAAGACGGCGAGCAAGAGCTTTAAGGTGGCGCTGGAGCGCTGAGGAGCGCGGAAATTTTATGAAGAGGAAACAGGGCGTGAATTTCGGCCGCGCGGCTTTACTGCCGGCGCTGCTGCTCGCCGCCCTGGCGGGCCCCCGCCCGGCGGCGGCCGCCGGCTTCGACGCCGGCTCGGCCGGCACCGCCTCTGGGCAGTTCCTCAAGATAGCCGCCGGCGCGCGCGGGGCCGCCCTGGGCGAGGCCTATTCGGCCCTCGCGGACGACGCCTTCGCGCTGGACTGGAACCCGGCGGGCCTCATCAACATCAAGAAGAACTCCCTGGTGATGATGCACGCGCCGTACCTGTCCGGCACCTTCGTGGATTACTTCGCCTACGCCGAGACCGCGGGCGAAGTGGGCTCGTGGGGCGTCTCGTTCAAGTACATGAACTACGGCAAGATAGACCGCACCGACTCCAGCGGCATCGTGCTGGGCGACTTCGCGCCCTACGACTCCGCGGTCAACGTCGGGTTCGCCTGCTACATCACCGGCTTCAACAAGGAGCCGGAGGAGCGCTTCGTGCTGGGCGCCACCGGCAAGTTCGTCAAATCCCGGATCATTTCCGACGACAACACGGTCTCCGCCGACATCGGCCTGAACATGCCCTACATGTTCGACAACCGCTTCCGCATGAGCCTGACGGCGCAGAACATCATGGGCACGCTGCGCTACGACAAGGAAGAGGCCCCGCTGCCGCTGATCCTGCGCTTCGGCACGCTGACCCGGCTGTCGGAGTATCTCGACCTGACCGCCGACCTGGTGGCCGCGCGCGACGGCCTGCCCTTCGCGGCCGTAGGCGCCGAAGTGAAGATCCCCGTCTACGCGGACCTGGACTTCGCGCTGCGGGCCGGCGCCAACACGCGCTCCGTGGCCGACCTGGGCGGCCTGCGCAACGTCTCGCTGGGCGGCGGCGTGCGCTTTACCGACTACCGCCTGGACTACGCCTTCTCCCCCTTCGGCGACCTCGGCACGGTGCACCGCATCTCGGCCGGCCTCACCTTCTAGTTCCCGCGCGCCAAAGAAAAAAGCCCGGCTGTCCGGGCTTTTTCTTTTTCCGTAACGGCTCAGGCCTTTTCGCGCCGGTCCGCAGTCAGCGGAAAGGACATGGCCAGCCACGCGCCGGAGAAGATCACGCCGAGCGCCGGGTAGAAGCCCGGGGCCACCGTGCCCAGCGCCTGCAGGCCCGACACCCAGAGCGCGGTCAGGCCCTTGGCGAAGCGGTAAGTAAAGGCCTCGGCCACCTGCTTGGCGCGGTAGCGCGTGTCGTAGGAGAACGGTATGTAGAGCGTCTCCTTGGAGGCCCTGAAGATGGAGTAATCCATCCCCTTGAACAGCAGGAAGGCGGCCGACGCGAGGCCGAGGGCCGGGGCGAAGAACAGCAGCAGGCACGAGAGGATGTGCACCGCCGGAATGGCCGTCAGGATGGCGCGGCGCGGGATGTAGCGCAGCAGCAGCGGCGTGGCGAGGAACTGCATGGCGAACGAGAAGACGTTCACGTACATCCAGAAGTTTCCCAGGTAGGCGGTGCGGGCGTCCTTCTGCGGCATGAATTCCTGCACCAGCTGGGTAAAGCGGAAATCCAGGGCGGTGGCCACCACCTGCGCCGAGAAGATGATGAAGGCGATGAGCAGCACGGTGCGGTTCTCGCGCAGGATGCTCAGGTGCAGATGGCCCTTCTTGCCCCCCGCCTCCTCGGCCGAGGGCGCGGGCTCGCCGGCGCTGTTATAGCTCAGCCAGGACAGGATCGCGGCTGGCAGGATCACGAGCGCCGCGAAAAGAATGAAATTTTCCGTCCCTATCCCCATCACGTAGCGCGCCAGCAGCCAGCCGCCGGTCAGCGAGCCCAGCGCGCCGAGGCCGGCCACGGGCCCGTTGAAGACCTTGCCCTCCTCGTCACGCAGCACGCTGTTGATGAAGGACCAGTACTGCTCGGAAATGATGACGACGTAGGATTCCTTGAAGACCAGCAGCAGGAAGGCCAGCCACCGCCCGGCGGTGTCCAGAAAGGCCCAGGCCAGGGTCATGAAGGCCGCGCTGGCCAGCATGGAGACGGCCATGGCCTTCTTGGCCCCCACCGCGGAGAGCAGGCGGCCGTAGGCGTAGATCATGGCGGCCATCATGAAGGGCACGCAGGCTATGGCGTAGGGCTTGGCGGCCGCGCCGAACTTTTCGATGAAGAGGGATTCGGCCGGAGAGCGGATGAACTCGTAGCCGCAGAACAGGAACATGGCCGACAGGCCCGCCAGGAAAACGGCCGAGGCCACGTGCCGCCCGCGCTCTGTCCTAAGTGCCGCGAAAAGTGTACTCATGGTCTTAATTATCCCAAATATGAAGTGCCTAGGGAACACCCGCGCCGCGGGGATGCTCCGCTGGCGGACATGGCCCGGGTGTTGGCATAAAAATTGCACCGTCAGGGACGATGACCATTTTGAGGCTAAAGCAAGGAGACAGCATGAACAATAAGAGGATACTCACAGCGGTACTGGCGGCGGCGCTGGCGCAGGCCTGCCCGGCAGCCCGGGCGGCCGGTTTCGATTTTGACGGCGCGGGCGGTCCCGCGGTTTCCCTGAGCGCCCTGAAGGCGGAGGCGGCCGAGGGCCTGCCGGAGCCGGTCCTGGAGAGGGCCGCCGAGCCTCTGCGCGGCGAACTCATAGCGCCCGCCACTACGGCCCTGGACCTGGCCTCCTTCACCTACGACGAAAGCTCGAAACAGTTCACGCTGAAATTCGACACCGAGCGCTCGGCCAACTACTGGGGCTGCCGGGTAGAGATCAGCGTGGAGCTGATGCGCGACGGCCTTTTCGACGCGTCCAGGGGTGTCAGGACCTACGAGTTCCCCCTCAACTGGAACATAGGCAACCCCGCCATCACATTCACGGAAGCGGACTTCGCCCCCGCGAAGGACGAGGGCCGCGCCAAGACTAAAAAGCTCTATGTGAAGTGGGGCTTCAGGGTGGTCAGGAGCACTTTCTACACCAAAGACTTCGTGGACAAGGGCCGCAGCGCCTCGCTGCAGCTCCCCAAGTAAACCGAAAACAAAACTCCCCGGTGCTCGAGGTTCTGCCGGAAAAGGACTTTAGCTATCAGTTAATACGGGCGCTCGGCCGCAGCCTTCTCTTTTGCGCCTTCTCCAACAGGCCGCCCACCGCTTTTTTAAGGTCGGCGATAGCCAGCGGCTTGGTAAGGAAGAGGTCCGCGTCGCCCCGTATCCGGGCTTCGTTGCTGACGTCCCCGGTGAGGATCAGGATCTGCGTGGAGCGGGTTTTCGGGTCGCCCTTTATGGCCGAGCAGACTTCCTGCCCGTTCATGTCCGGCAGGCCGAGGTCCACTATGGCCAGGTCCAGGCGGACTTCCCTGACCCAATCTATGGCCGTCCTGCCGTTCTCCGCGGCGAGCACCATATAGCCCTGCGCTTCCAGGCAGGTCTTCAGCATTTCCCGCACGGATCTATCATCTTCAACTATTAATATCTTCGGCATCATATCCCCGGCTGACCCAGTATCTGTAAATTTTATCATAATGCGCGGCGCCGGGCCCGCCCCGGCCGGAGGGGAAGCCCGGCCGTTTTTTCGCTTTTTTGGAATACAACAAATTTGTTGTATGGGTGGCGGTGTTCGGAAAAGACGGCGCGTGCCGGCTAGGGGAGTACGGCCCCGTAGACCGGTTCCTTGTCCAGAGTTACCTGCCGCGCCCGGCGGAAGCCTGCTTGCCGCAGTATTTCCTTCCTGAAGAAAGCGCTTTCTTTGGGGTACTTGGTGAAGAAGCTGCCGGAGAAGACCACGGTGCCTTCGCCGCCGGCGAATTTTTTCAGGGCGGAGAGGGCGCGCGCTATCCTTTCCACGTATTCGCCGAGTATCATGACGGCCAGCGGGTCGCCCTTGGCGTAATACTTGTAGAACCTCGGCACGAACTTGAATTTAAGTTCCTGCGGCAGGGGTTTGGCATATTCCCTGAAATCGCAGGCCCACAGCCGCGCCAGCAGGTCATAGGGCGTCTTGCAGCGCGCGAGCCGCATTATCTCGCCGAGCAGGCGCGAGGGCTTATTGCCGGGCAGCAGGCCGTGGGCCGCGCTCGATACGCCGAGCAGCATGGTGTTGAGCAGGTTCCTTACCTGGTAATCGCAGACCAGGCGCTCTCGGCCTTTAGCGTCGATGGCGGCTATGGTGAAGCCAGTGCCGAGGGAAATTATGAAGCCCGGGCGCTGCGCCGTGCCGGCGCGCAGCGCCGCGAAGGCGTCGTTCTCGAAGCTCATGGGCCCGGTATAGCCGAAATCTCGCTTCAGGCGTTCCTTGAAGTAGGGTCCCACCATTTCCGCGTCGCGGGGGAAATCCAGGCCGCAAAGGCAGAAGCGGGCGCCGTACAGTTCTATCTTTCTGCCGCGGGCCAGCTTATCCACACCTTGCTTGATAAGCGCGTAAACTGCTTTTACGCCCTTTACCTCCAGGTTCGCGCCCGCTACCCGCGCCACGCGCACCGCCCCGGCTTCCGTGCGCAGGGCTACGGCTATCTTGGTGCCGCCGCTGTCCACGCCCAGGAAATATTTCACCGGGCCCCCTTGTAGGGCGGCAGGAAGGCTTTGTTCTGCGCGAGCACGGCCTTGAGCAGGCGGAAAGTGACGTCAGCGTCGGGCGTGAGCGGGTTCAGCAGCAGCGCCTGGTAGGCCAGGTCGAAGTCGCATTTCCACGCGGCTTCGGCGGTAAGCGCCTCGTAGGCCTTTATCCGCTGCGACAGCCCCTTGGCGAAGACCGGCAGCTGCGCCGTCTTCACCGGCTTATAGCCGCCCTTATCTATCATACAGGGCATCTCGAGGACATGCTCCTTCTCGAAGCCGTCATAGGTGCCGTTATTGGGCACGGCCACGGTAACGCGCTTCTTCTGCAAACCCAGCAGGCAGGCGATAACGTCGTAGGCGACCACATTGTAAAAGGCGCCGCCGCGCTCCTTTACGGCCTCGGGGATCTCCGAGACCGACGGCGAGCGGTAGGCCGCGAAGATGCGGCGCTCTATCTCGGCCACCTTGGCCGCGCGCGACGGGGTGGTTTTGTCCTCTTCTACCACCGCGCCGGCATGGAAGAAATACTTGTGGTAGCCGGTAGGAATTATTTTCGCGCGCGCCATTATCTCCGGCGTCATTTTGACCTTGGTGATATTGAGCGCGGTCGGCAGGCCTTCTTTCTCTATCAGCTTTTTTATGGCCGCGCCCAGCACGGAACGGCCGTTGCGGCGCACGTCGAGCACCCAGGCGAAATGGTTGGGCCCGACATAATCTATCTCGGTGTCCTCCATGCGCGCGCCCAGCAGGTCGGAGACGCCCTTGTGCATGGTAAGCGAGCCGTTGCAGATGCCCACGGCCCTGATATCGTGGA
>MGUG01000029.1 GCA_001799845.1 Elusimicrobia bacterium GWC2_64_44
AAGCAGCAGGTCGAGCATTCTCATGATATTTCCTTTTTAACCCTTTATAGCTTTGGACTTCAGCAGGCCTTCCAGCAGCCCCTGCATCTTCCCGGAGACTTTCTCGCCGAGCTCCAGCACTTCCTCGTGCGACAGCACCTGCTTGGAGATCCCGCTGCAGAAGTTGGAGATCCAGCAGAGGCCGGCCACGCGCAGCTTCAGCTGGCGGGCGGTGATGGTCTCGGGCACCACGCTCATGCCCGCGATGTCGCCTCCGAGCTGCCGGTACATCTTCACCTCGGCCGGGGTCTCGTAGGACGGGCCGGTCACGGCGGTGTAGACGCCTTCCCTGGCGCGGATGCGCAGCTTCTTGGCCAGTTTCATGGCCTCCTTGCGCAGCGCACGGTCGTAGGGGTCGTTCATGTCGGGGAACATCTCGCCGAAGGCGGGGTGGTAGTTGCCCATCAGCGGGTTGGAGCCCATCAGGTTCAGGTGGTCCCTGAGTATGAGCATGTCGCCGGGCTTGATGGCCGGCTTCAGGGAGCCGACGGCGGCCGTCAGCAGCAGGTTCTTCGCGCCCAGCGCTCGCAGCACGCGGATAGGGAACGCGATGAAGGAGAGCGGCCGGCCCTCGTAATAATGGAAGCGGCCCTTCATCATCACCACGTCGGAGCCGCCCATGCGCCCGAAGATCAGCTCGCCGGCGTGGCCCTTAACGGTGGGGGCGGGGAAGCCGGGGATATCCTTATAGGAAACCGCGACCTTGTCCTCCAGGCGGGGCAGCGCGCCGCCCAGACCGGAGCCGGCGATGATGGCGGTTTCCGGCTTGAAGCCGGTGGCCACTTTGCGCAGCCAGCCCGCGGTATGCTCGACGTTCCTGAGTATTTCGGAAGAGTCCATGTTGTCTCCTTAAATGCGGCCGGCCTGCTTCAGAAACCAAAACCGTCCGCGCTGAAAGCGTCCTCTATATGCTCCGGCTCGGCGCCGGGGGTGATACCGATGAAGTCGAAGCGGAAGGTGTCCGCCTTGGCGCCGTGCGCCTTGATCCAGGCCTGCGCGGTCCTGATGATCTTCGCGCGCTTGGCGCGGGTCACCGTCTCCGCAGGGAGTCCGTAGGCCGGATTGGAGCGCGCGCGCACTTCCACAAAAGCGATGGTGCCCAGCTTGCGGGCCACTATGTCCAGCTCGCCCAGCGGACAGGCCCAGTTGCGGTCCAGGATCTCGAAACCGGCGGCCCGCAGGAAAGCGGCGGCCCGCTCCTCGTAAACGACACCCTTGGTGTTCACGCCGGGGCTCCGCCGCGCGCGGCCTGCCGCACCGGCGCGAAGCTCAGGCGGTGCTGGGGGCTGGGGCCCAGGCGGCCGAGCGCCTCCAGGTGCGCCGCGGTGCCGTAGCCTTTATGGCCGGCCAGGCCGTAGCCGGGATGGCGCGCGTCGAGCACCTGCATCCAGCGGTCGCGCACTACCTTGGCGTAGATGCTGGCCGCCGCGATGGACAAGGATTTGGCGTCGCCGTCCACCACCGGCTGCTGCAGGCAGGAATCCAGGCGCTTGATGCGGTGAGACCCGTCTACGAGCAGCAGCGCGGAGGCGGGCGACGCGCCGGTATAGCGCAGTAGCCGCCTGACGGCGGCCCCCATCGCGTTGAAGGTGGCTTCCAGGATATTCTCGCGGTCGATCTCGCCGGGGTGCGCAAAGCCGAAGCCGAAGCGCACGCCGGAGGCGAGCATGAGGCGCAGGGCCCGCTCGCGCCTGGGCGCGGAAAGTTTCTTGCTGTCGTTGACCAGCGGGGAAATAAGGCTGTGGGAGGCGGTGGGGATCCAGGCGGCGCAGGCGGTCACGGGACCGGCCAGCGGGCCGCGTCCGGCTTCGTCTACGCCGACGAGATAAGCCGGCCGCTTGGTTTCAAGTAAGGAAAGGTCGAATCTGCTTAATGGCACGGTTGCACCTGTACCGCAGCCCCCCGCGCCGGAAGCGCGGGGGGTAACGACCGTTTTACTTCGCGGCGGGCTGCTGGGCGGCGGGAGCCGCGGCAGGCTGGGCCTGCGGCTCGGCTACGGCCGCTACCTTCTCCACCTCGTCGAGGCGGGCGGCTTTGCCGGCCAGGCCGCGCAGGTAGTAGATCTTGGAGCGGCGGACCTTGCCCTTCTTCGTCACTTCGATCCTGTCGATGCGGGGGGAATGCAGGGGGAAGACCCTCTCAACGCCCACGCCGTAGGAGATCTTGCGCACGGTGAAGCTGGCGGAAATGCCGCTGCCGCGCCGGGAGATCACGACGCCGTCGAAGATCTGGATGCGCTCACTGTCGCCTTCCACGACCTTGGTGTACACTTTCACGGAGTCGCCGGGCTGGAAATCGAACTTATCCGTCTTAAAGCCCAGGTATTTAGAGATGTCTTTCATACTGCCTCCTAATTAGTTGAAACAAATTTATTTCTTCGCCGCGCCGCGGATCTTTTTCTTCGCCGGAGCCAGGTCCGGCCGGGCCTTGCCCGTCAGGGCCTCGGCCTGCGCCCGCCGCCACTCGGCGATGAGCTTGTGGTTGCCGCTGACCAGTTCCTGCGGCACCTTCTTGCCTCTCCAGACCGCCGGCCGCGTGTAGTGCGGCGCTTCCAGCAGCCCTTCGGTGAAGGTCTCGTTCACGGTGGCGTCGCTTTTCTTAAGCACGCCCGGGATCAGCCGCGTCACCGCGTCTATCACGGCCACGGCCGCCGGCTCTCCGCCGGTGAGGACGTAATCGCCTATCGAGAGTTCCAGGTCGGCCAGCGGTGTCACCCGCTCGTCGATACCCTCGTAGTGCCCGCAGATAAAGACCAGGTGCTTCTTCTTCGCCAGCTCCAGCGCGAGCTTCTGGTCGAAGCGGCGCCCCTTGGGGGTCAGCAGGATCACGCAGGACCCTTTCTTCCTGACCGACTTCAGCGCCTTGTACACCGGCTCGGCCATCATCAGCATGCCGGTGCCGCCCCCGTAAGGCTTGTCGTCCACGGTGCGGTGGCGGTCTTCCGTGAAATCCCTCGGGTTGGCGAAGCCCAGCTCGAGGAACCCTTCCTGCCTGGCGCGGCCCACTATGCTTTCCGAAAGCGGGACGTCTATCATCCCGGGGAAAAGCGTGACCGCGTCGATCCGCACTTTAATCTATGTCCAGGTAGACTTTCTTGTTCTGCCTGGCGGCGGCGGTCTGCAGCACGGTGCGGATGGCTTTCACCACGCGCCCTTCCTTGCCGATGACCTTGCCGCGGTCGGAGGAGGAAAGCGTCAGCTTGAAGCGGGTAACGTCGCCGTCCTCGTTGACGCCGACCTTCACTTCCTGCGGCTTCTCCACCAGGGAACCGACGATGTACATTAGAACTTCTTTCATCGGGCGGTCCTCCGCTTACTTCGGCGCCGCGGCGGCCTTCTCGGCTTTGCGCGCGCGGGCGATCAGGGTGCCGACGGTGTCGGACGGCTTGGCGCCGTTCTTGACCCAGCGGTCGACTTTCTCGCCGTTGATGGTGACCTTTTCCTTGTCCTTGGTAGCCTTCGGGTTATAATGCCCGACTACCTCCAGCGGCTGGCCGTGGGGACCGCTCGATTTCTCGATGGCCACGATCCGGTAATGCGGCTGGGTGCGCTTGCCTATTCTCTGAAGCCTCAAAACAACTGCCATGATGTCCTCCTTGACTCTTACGACAAAAATCGCTCACGCGCCCCCGTGCGGGCCGGCGCGAACTCTTATTATATTATATTTGGCGGCTTTTGTCAGCCGATAAGCTTCTTGATGTGTTCCATCAGGCGGGACCACTCGTAAGGCTTGTTGACGTAGACGTCGGCCCCGGCCTTGAAAGAATTTTCCATTTCGTTCATCTGGCGGTGACCGGTAAGCATGATGACCTTGATGTGCTTGGTGGCCTCGTCTATCTTGATCAGTTCGCAGAGGGTGTTGCCGTCGAGCTTGGGCAGGCCTATGTCGAGCATGACGAGGTCCGGCTTTTCCTTCTTCACGAGGTCCAGCCCCTCTTCCCCGTCGAACGCGGCGATGACCTTGTAGCCCAGGCTTTCCAGGCGGATGGTCAGCACCTTGGAGATGAGCGGCTCGTCCTCGACTATCAGTATTTTTTTAGCCATGGTCGCCTCAGAGTTTCTTCAGCCCTTTTAAGAAAGCCGCGGGATCGGGCGACTTGAAGAGCGCGCTGCCTATCACCAGAGAGTCCGCGCCGGCCACAGCGGCCAGCACGGCTGTGTCGGCGTTTATGCCGCCGTCCACCTGCAGCCAGACCTTGCGGCCGGAGGCCCGGATGGCCCGCCGGGCCGCGCCCACTTTGGGCAGCATGGCCGGCATGAAGGCCTGGCCGCCGAAGCCGGGCTCCACGGTCATTATAAGGAGGAGGTCGAGCAGGGGCAGGTACGGCAGCGCGCGGGAAAGCGGCGTTTTGGGCCGCAGCGCCAGACCGGCTCTCAGGCCGAGGGTCCTGATCTTTTTCAGGCAGGCCGCGGCGTCCTTCGCCTCGGCGTGCACGGTGATCAGGTCCGAGCCCGCCCGCGCGAAGGCGTCCAGGAAATTAAGGGGCTCCGCCACCATCAGGTGGGCGTCTATCGGCAGGGGGCTCGCGCGCCGCACGGCGGCGGTAATGTCGGGGCCGAAGCTGATATTGGGCACGAAGCGCCCGTCCATCACGTCCACCTGCACCCAGTCGGCCAGGCGATTGACCGGCTTCAGGCTGCCTTTGAGGCAGGCGAAGTCGGCCGACAGCACGGACGGCACCAGCGCGGCGCGGCCGGAGGGGGTGGGGAAGGAGGGTTTCATTTTACGGGCCGCTCCTCTACGAGTATGCCGTTGACGAAGATGCGGATCTTCTCGGCCCCGGCGTAGGGGACCGACAGGTCGATCTTGGAGCCGGGGTCCCGCAGGCCGTTGAAGATCTCGCGGTCGCCGCTCTTGCCCAGCGCCACCACGCGGATGTGCCGCTGGGAGCCGCTCTGCGACACCTCGTAATGCACCCGGAACTCGCGCTCCGTGCCGCCGGCGCCTTTGCGCGAGCTGACGGTCAGCGAAACTTTGCCGCCCGACGCCACGACGGTGTCGGGGGCCGGGTCCTGGTCGATGATGGTGCCGCCCGGGAACAGCGAGCCCGAGTCCTCGGTCAGGCGCAGCGTCACATTGTTCTGCGCGGCCCACTGCTGGGCCTCGTCGCTCTTCTTCTGGCGGAAATCCGGGAGCATGATGATGCCGGCCGGCGGGACGCCGGCGGACACCACCACCTCTACCATGGTGTTCTTGGAGACGCTGAGCTCGGGCTTGGGGTCCTGCGACAGGACGGTGCCTTTCTCGGCCTTGAGGGAATAGGATTCGCTGACCTGGCCCAGCACCAGCTGGCGCTGGCGGAGCATCAGCTCGGCGTTGCGCAGCGGCAGGCCCAGCAGGTTAGGCGTGAAGACCGACTCGCCGCCCTGGCTGAAGATGACGCGGACTATCTTGCCTTCGCGCACCGTGGAGCCCGCGCCCGGCACCTGGCGCAGCACGGTCCCGATCGGCACCGCCTCGTTGAACTCGGTGCCTTCTATCTTCATGGCGAGGTTCTGCTCGGAGAGGATCTGCAGGGCGTTGACCGTGGATTTGCCGGAGATGTCGGGGACGATGACCTCCTTGCGGTTGTGGATCACGGTCTCCATCGTCCAGGAGAACAGGAAATAGGTGAGGAAGAAGAGGCCGAAGCCGACGCCGCCGACGCGCAGCACGAAGCCGGGGCTGACGATCCGCTCGTCGGAGTTGGAAAAATGTTTCTGCCAGAATTCTTTGAATCCCACGGGTATTCTCCTTGGAACTAGGCGAGGCGGTCGCCGGGCTTCAGCCGCAGGCCGTTGAGGAAATCAGCGGCGGACATCTCTCGCTTTCCCTCGGGTTTAACGGTCTTCACCAGCAGCGCGCCCGAGGCACATTTTACAACAAAGCCGCCGCCGGGCTCAACGGAAAGCACGGCGCCGGGAAGGGCCGCGGCGGGAGGCTCGGGGGCCTGCGCGGCCGAGACCAGCTGCACGGTCAGCAGGCGGCCGGCTGCAGGCAGCCGGAAGCGGGCCCTCGGCCCGCAGGCCAGGCCGCGCACGCGGCCCAAGATGGCGGGGGCGGCGAGCGCGTCGAAATCCAGCAGGGCGTCGGCGGGGGTCAGCTTGGGGGCCAGGGACGGTTCTCCGGCCTGGGGTTCGCTGGAGATAGCGCCGACAGCCACCTTGGCTATCCCTTCCTCCAGCAGCTCCTCGCCGGCGGCGGTCAGGCGGGCGAAGAGGGAGGCGGCGTCGTCGCCGTCGAGCACCGGCACTTCGCGGCGCAGGAAGACGGGGCCGGTGTCCATACCCTTGTCCAGCCAGAACAGGGTTACGCCGGTGACCTTCTCGCCGTTGATCAGCGCCCACTGCACGGGCGCGGCGCCGCGGTATTTAGGCAGCAGCGAAAAATGGACGTTGAGGAAGCCGTGTTTGGCCAGCGCCAGCGTACTTTCCGGGATCAGCCGGCCGTAGGCCACCACCACGCCGAGGTCCGGCTTCAGCTCGGAAATTACGGCGTGCAGTTCCTGCTTCGAGGCGGGCTTGAAGGCCGGCAGGCGCAGTTCGCAGGCGGCGGCCTGCACCGGGGCGCAGCACATCTTCATGCCGCGCCCGGAGGCCCGGTCCGGCTGCGAGATCACGCCCGCCACCTCGTGGCCGAGGGAAGCCGCGCGGCGCAGGAAGCCGCAGGCGATATCGGGCGTGCCCAGGAAAATTATTCGCAGTTTGGCCATCGGCTCACATCGGCTTCATCTTGCTCTCGTCTATCTTCTTCCACTGGCCCTTGAGCTTCATCAGCGCGGGCTTCAGCTTCAGGCGCGACATCAGCGGCAGGCGGCCCACGAAGGTGATGCCGTCGAGGTGGTCCATCTCGTGCTGCAGCGCCTTGGCGAACAGGCCCTCGGCGTTGATCTCTATCGGCAGGCCCTTCTCGTTGAGGGCGCGCACCTTCACCTTGGCGGCGCGGCGGATCTTGGCGAAGAGCCCCGGGAAGGAGAGGCAGCCCTCGTCCTCGTACATGCTGCCGGACTTCTCCACCATTTCCGGATTGATGATGACGATGCTGAGCGGCTCCTCGTTCTCGCGGTGGATCCTTATCACGGCCAGGCGCAGGTCCAGGCCTATCTGGTTGGCGGCCAGGCCCGCCCCGCCCACGGCCTCCATGGTCTCGAACATATCGGTCAGCAGGGCGGCCAGGTCCTTTTTTATCTCCGAGAAGACCACCGTTCTGGTCTTCTTATCCAGTATCTTCTCGCCGTATTTGCAGATGCGCCTTATAGCCATAAGTCCCTCTCTGTATTATGAAAGCTGGAAAGTCATCTGGCGGCCCTGCCAGACCACCTTAGCCAGCACCGGCTTGACCGGGGCGTCCGGCTTCTTCGCCATGCCCCAGGCCATCGCCAGGTGTTCAAGCTGCACCTCGGCCCCGGTGGAGCCGGAGACGCCCATCACTATCTCGTCGACGCCGGCGGCCTGCGCCACCTGCGCCATGGAATGGAACGGATCGTTGGAGAAAACGAAAATGGGCTTCACGGTCTTGCCGTACTTCTCGGCCAGCAGCACCACGGCGCTGAAGACCTCTTTGTCCTCGTCGGACATGGTCTCGCCGCCGGACTGGATGCCCTTGGCTATCTTGGCGCTGAGCACGATGATGTCGGTGGTGTCGTCGTCGGCGGTTTCCAGCACCGCGGCCAGGTGCACCAGGTTGTTGGGGTTGCGCACCGGCACCAGGATGCGGCGGTCCTTGGTCAGTTCCGGCACCACGTTGAGGATGTCCGCTTCCCTGCGGAGGTTGAGCTTTTCGTCGTTATCGTCGTCAGGGGTGTAAAGTTGCGCCTTCTTCTCGTTGAGTTTCTCGGAGACGTAGAAGATGCCGTAGAACACGGCGGTGAAGATCAGGCCGCCTATGGTAGCGATCTTCTTGGTCAGCAGGTTCATGAACGTGACGGAAAGCAGCACCACAAGTACCAGCAGGAGCCCCACAGGGAAGTGGACATTGCCGAACCTGAGGTTGAAGGGGAACATCCACTCGCGCTCCTCTTCCATCCGCTTGAAGCGCAGTATGACCACGGACATGACGTTAAAACTCATGCTGGCCAGCACGCCGAACGCGTAGGCTTCGCCCAGCAGGAAGATGTCGCCTCCGGAGGCGAGGATTATCAGGACCTGTATGACGGCGATTATGTTAACGATCCTGTGGGTGGTGCCGAACTTCTTGTGCAAATGGCGGAACCAGTCGTGAAGGATGCCGTCCTCCGCCACGCGGTTAAGCACGCCGTTAGCCCCGACGAAGGAAGTGTTGACCGCGCCCACCAGCATCAGAGTGCCGGACAGCACCACCAGCACCTGCATGCCGAGGCGGCCCCAATACGGGCCGTTCAGCTCCAGCGCTAAACCGCTGAGCAGGTTCTCGGCGTACTTCCCGGCCACCAGGTCCGCGGGGATGATCAGGGCCGAAATGAAAGTGAGCAGGCCGGTGAACAGCACGCTGAAGATGAAGATCAGGACCACGGCCTTCTTCAGGTTCTGGACCTTGGGGTCCTCTATCTCCCTATACACCTGGGCCAGCGTCTCAAGGCCGGAAAGAGCCAGGATGGAATGGCCGAACGCCATGACGATGCCGATCAGGCCGACGGCTTTCAGCCAGGGGAAATGCACGGTCCAGCCTAGCGCTTCTTCCGAGAATACCGGCGTGAAAGGCGGGAGCGTGAAACCGCGCTGGTAAAGAGTGAGGCCCGACCAGCCGAGCAGCAGGACGGCCACCACGGCCACGAAACTGATGATCTTAAGGTTATCATCGGCGGATTCCTCGACGCCGCGGATGTTGGCGCGCCAGAAATAGGCGGTCACGAGCACGGCGAAGACCACCGCGAAGGCCCTGTCCGGCACATGCCAGTTTATGTGCAGCAGCGGCAGGATGTTGGACAGAAGTCCGCCGAGGTACAGGCCCGCAGTCACGGAGCTGATAGGCCCGGTCAGGGCGTAGTCGAAGACCAGGGCGGAGACCGAGAACTTGGCCATCACCTTGCCCATGGCCTCGCGCACCACCACGTAGACGCCGCCGCGCACGAACATGATACAGGACTCGGTGTACACCGCCAGCATCAGCCCGGAGAACAGCATGACGCCCATGACGAACCAGGGGAAAGCGGGGCCGAAGGCCCTCATAGCTATGCCGCCGGCGTAGTAGGCGCTGGAACCGAAATCGCAGAGGACCACGGAGGCGGCCTTCCAGAAGGAGATAAAGCTGAGCATGGCCGTGCTCAGAACGAATACCTGCTTTAATTTGGGATGGCTGGGAACCATAATGCAATTATATATATTTATAAAGGCCGGCAGGAAGGCCGGCCCGGTGGAGGGAAGCGCTGTGGATTACTTGCCCTTCAGCAGGGCGGCGACGGCGGCCGGGTCGCGCAGGGCGGCCAGTTTCTCTATCAGCTCGGGCTGGAAGGTCTGGCTGAGCCTGCAAAGCATGTTGAGGTGGAGCTGGAAATAGGCGGGCTTGTGGGGGGACAGCAGCAGCAGCGCCGCGCGGACCTTCAGGCCGGTGGCCGGGTCGGTGAAGCCTTCGGGGAAAACGCCCAGCACGGCGAAAAAATTATGAAGTTCGGGGAACTTGGCGTGAGGGATGTAGAAGCCGCTCTCGAGCACCTGGTTGAGCTTCTCCACCTCGGCCACCCGGTCGAAAAGGGCCTTGCGGCCTATGATGTCTTTTACCTGGGGGAGCATGGCCTCGGTGAGGCGGAGCACGGCCTCCTCTTTAGAAAGGGGGCCGTCCAGGAACACTACTGTTTCGGGGGTTATTACCGATGAGAGACTTACGCCGTCTGCCTGTTTTATCATAGGACTGCTAATGTTCTTATATGATATCATTTCCCTGTTCCCGTCGTCAAGACGGCACATATGGGCAAAACTTCGACTATCGCAGCCGTAGGGGTGGACCGCGGCGGCAGCTGGACCAGGGTGGCGGCGCTGGACGCGCGCCTGCGCCCGGTCAAAACTGCCCGTTTCCGCACCGAGCCGCTGCGCTCTCTGCCCAAAAAGCTGGCGCAGCTGGTCTCGCGCTGGCCCGGCGGGGCAGAAGCTCCGCTGGTCATAGCCACGCGGGGCGCCTTCAGCCGCCCCTGGAAGAAGGCCTTCCTGGTAAAAGCGCTGGCAGGCAAACTGAATTTAAAGCAGGTGGTCTCGGACGCGGAAGCGGCGCATTACGCGGCCTTCCGCGGCAAGGACGGCCTGCTGCTGATAGCCGGCACCGGCGCGGTGGTCTTTGGCGGCCGCCCCGGGGCCTTTATCAAGACCGGGGGCTTCAACCCGGTCTCCGGCGACCCCGGCTCCGGCCGCTGGCTGGGCCGGCAGTATCTGAAGCTCCGCGGACGCCTGCGAGAAGCCGCCGGCATGGGCCACGGCCGCTCGGCCGCCTACGCCAAGAAGCTGCTGCTGCTGGCGCTGGACGGCCACGGGCACGCCGCCAGGCTGACGGCGCAGGCGCAGGAAGAGCTGGCAGCCCTGCTCAAAACGGCGGCCGGCCGCGGCAGGAAGCCGGTGAAGGTAGCGCTGGCCGGCGGGCTGATCAGCCATTTCCATTTCAAGCGCGGCTTCATCAAGGCCGCCCGCGCGGCCCTGAAAGGGCGCCGCGTCAGCTTCCTGGAGGCGGCGCTGCCCGCGGAACAGGCGGCGGCCCGCATGGCCCTGTAACGGAGAAAGACAAATGAAAGAACTTGAAGTTTTAAAGAAGGCAGCGCTGGCCGGCGGAAAGATCCTGGCCGACAAGTTCGGCAAAGTGGGCTACCGGCTGAAGGGCCGCGCGAACCTGCTGACCGCCGCCGACCTGGCGTCAGAGAAGGCCGTGAAGGCCGTGATACGCCGGGCCTTCCCGGACGACGGGTTCATGGCCGAGGAGAGCCCGCTGGAGGAAACCCCTAACGGCCGCCTCTGGATCATAGACCCGCTCGACGGCACCACCAACTACGCGCACGGTTTCCCGGCGGCGGCCGTCTCCATCGGCTTCTCGGAGCGCGGCGTCCTGAAGGCCGGCGGCGTCTGCGACCCTTTCCGTAACGAGCTGTTCCTGGCCTCGAAGGGCGGGGGGGCCTTCGTCAACGGCCGGCGCCTGCGCGTGACCAGCACCCCGTCGCTGGACAAGTCCCTGCTGGTGAGCGGCTTCGCCTACGACCGGGCGGAGCGGGCTGATTTTTACTGCGGGTTCTTCTCCGAGTTCATGCGCATCTCGCACGACGTGCGGCGCATGGGCGCGGCCTCGCTGGACCTCTGCTGGCTGGCCGCCGGGCGCACCGACGGCTATTGGGAGTTCGGCCTGAAGCCGTGGGACGTGGCGGCGGGCAAGGTCATCCTGGAGGAGGCCGGCGGCAGGGCCACCGACTTCTCGGGCAAGCCGTGGCGGGTCGGACCCGGGCTGGGCGCCGAGACGCTGGCCACCAACGGCCGCATCCACGCGCCGATGCTGAAGATAATCCGCCGCAGGCTGGCAACGGCGGGCTGATGTGGTTCCTGAAAGTCCTGGCTTACTGCACGGCCTTCGCGCTGGTCTATTCCTGGATAGTGGTGTGGATCATCGAGCGCCGCGAAAAGAAATACGGCCAGGGCACGATCATGTTCAGCGACGCCTTCCTGGCCGGCTCCCTGACGCTTTTCTGCGTCCTGATCTCCAACCTGCTCGTCTTCGTCATGTGGCCCACCTCGGCTGCCAGCTTCAACGTGTTCCTGGTCACGCTGCTGGCCGGCTTCTGCCTCTACCGGGAGAGCGTCTATCAACTGGACGCCAAGAAGATCCGGCACCGGCTGCGCGCCGAGGCGCGCCTGGTGAACATCTATATTTCCAAGGACCCCGCCAACGCCGCCTACTACGGGCGCCTCTGCGACATCTACGCCAAGCTGGGTGAAAAGGCGCCGGCCCTGGAAGCCGCGCGCATGGCCAACAAGCTGGAGCCCACCGCCCGCAACCGCGTCCGAATCCAGCAGCTGCAAGAAACCAAATAATCAAATCCTGACAAGCGCCAAAGTCGCGCGGGTGCCGGATGACCGGGTTAGCAAAACCTTCCGAAGGCCGAGGCTTGCGTAAGCGCCGAGGACTGAGGCAGAGTGAGGCCACGGTGTGGCCGAACGCGTTTTGCGTTCCGGCCATCCGGCACGCGCGTCGTCTTAGCCGGCGATAGCGATTATTTGGAAAGCGCAGAGGCGAGGCGGCGGGCGGCGTCTCGGAAGAGGTAGTCTTCCGTGGCGGCGGCAGTTTCAACGCGAAGCGCAACTCCGGAGACGGCGTCGGCCAGGCCGGCCGTCAGCAGGTAGCCGTCGGGATACCTGGCCACGGAGCCGTAGACCGCCAGCTCGGCGCCGGCTGACCTGGCCAGCGCGGCGGCGGCTTCCTGCTCCGAAAGCCCGGCGTAAGCCAGCTTCTTTTCCGCGAGGATAAAATCCAGCTTGGAGCGCTCCGCTATCCGGAACTTGCCGGTCCTGCCGAGCTCCGCCTCCAGCAGGTTGCGGACCACGGCGGCCTCGGTCTCGGTCACGCCGCTGCCTGCGGAGAACGGGCCCACGGCCAGCGCCGCCCCGCGCGGCAGCGCCGCCGCCGGCGCCGCTCCGGCCGGGGACGGGCCCCACGCCAGGCCAGCCGTCATGCGGTGCGCGGCGCCCAGGTCCCCGTAGGGAGTAAAAGCGTAGTCCACGGAAAGCCCGCCCAGCTTGAGGCCGAAGCCGCAGGCGAACGCGCCCATGGCCCCCAGGTCGTCGTAATTCCTGAAATTCATCCCCGAGCGCAGCACCAGGCCAGCACCTGCCGAGAAGGGCATGAACCACTCCGCGCCGAACACCAGGTACGGCGAGTGGTCCGCCGGCAGCCGGCCCTCGGCGAGAATATTGAAATCAGGCGTGTACTTCCACCTGAGGCCGCCGCCCAGCTCAAAGGGCAGCGGGGCGCTTTGCGAGCCCAGCTTCAGCGGCGGGCCCAGATTCCTGAAGTTGAGCGCCAACTCGGTGCGCGACGGGGCGGGCTCGCGGAAGACCAGGCCCGCGTCCAGCGCGGCCGTGGCCCCGGAGGCCTCGGCGAGGCGGGACTTCACGTATTTCAGGCCGACGCCGAGGTCCGCCCAGGGCAGGCGGCGCGCCCAGCCGGCGCCGACCGACAGGTCGTAGGCCGTCAGGTCGGCGCCGACGCCCGCGCCGGCCCCGTCGAGCTTTTCCAGCCCGGGCGAAGAATTATTATAGACCAGCCCGCCGGAGAAAACGCCCTTGGACGTCGGGCGGGAATAGACCAGGCCGGTGCGAGAGGACCCGGCCAGCAGCGCCTCCCAGGTGACCGCCAGCCCGCCGGGCTGGGCAGCGGCGCCGGCGGGATTGACAAAGAGGCATTCGCTCCCGGACAGGGCCAGCCCGGCGCCCGCGAGGGCCCCGAAGCGCGCATGCGGGGGGGTTTTAAGGAATTGGGCCCCGGTCAGGCCGCGGGCTTCGTCGCTGAAGGCGCCGTCGGGGAAAAGGCCTCCCTGCGCCGGAGCGGCGCCCAGCGCCGCCGCCAGCAGGGGGAGGAGGAGTTTTTTCACTTGCCTACTTCTTCAGGTCTGAGAGAAGGTATTCGAGCCTGGCTTTTATCTTGGACTTATCCAGGTTATCCATGTCCTGCACCATATCCTCGAGGAACTTGACCGTAAAATCGGCGTTGACATGGCCTTTGGAGAGAGCGGCCTCGATGGTCTTCATGCGCTCGTCGAGGTCGTTGATACCGGCGTAGATGCCGCGCACGAAAGTCTCGGCGGCGTGGCCGGGGGCTGCGGCCGGCGCAGGCGCGGGCTCAGGTTCGGGGACCGGCGCTTCCGCGGGGGCCGGCTCTGCTGCCGGCGCCGCGGCCGGCTCTTCCTGCTGCGGTGCGAACTCGGAACCGGCGGCGTCGGCGGCGGCCAGGAAGGCCAGCTGCTCGCCAGGCGCCAGCACCAGGGTCTTTTCTTCCTGCCCGGGGTCGGAGGCGACGGCGGCGTCCGGAGCGGGCCGGGCGGGCGGCTCTTCCAGGAACGGGTTGGGCTCAGTCTCCGGACCGTGGGCCGGCTCGTCACAGGAGCAGGCGGCGCGCCCCAGGCCGCGGTAGCGGCGGACGGCGTAGATCAGCAGCAGCAGCGCCGCCGCGAAGACGGCGGCCCAGCCGTAGAACTTGGGGTCTATCCAGGCGGAGTAAAGGTTGAATCTGGCTGGCATATGATCTCCGGACTTACAGTTTTACCTGCTGGCCTTCTCTCACCGCGAAGCATCTCAGCCTGGACCCCGCCCGGCGGGCGCGGCGAGAGCATTCGGCCACTATGCGCTCAACGTCGCGGTCGGTGCGGTCCTGGTTGTGGTGAAAGAGCCCGAGCGCGCGCACTTCGGCCTTCAGCGCCAGGTCCAGCGCCTGCTCCCAGGTGGAATGGCCCCAGGTGCGGCGGCGGGGGTATTCTTCCGGGGTGTAGTCCGCGTCGTGCACCAGCAGGTCGGCGCCGCGAGAGAAGGCCACATAATCCTCCGGCTTCCTGCCGCCCGGGTGAATGAAACCCAGCTCGTTGTCGGTGAGGAAAGCGAAAGTCTTGCCGCCCTCGCCGAACTTGTAGCCGAGGCCGTTGTTCGGGTGGCTCAGCTGTATCGGCAGCACCTGCAGCCCGCCGATATCGCAGCCGCCGGCGCAGATCGAGCCGAAATCGAAGCGGGCCTCGATCTCCTCGAACTTGACCGGAAAGCCGGGCGGCTGCATGGTCTTGGCTATGATCTCGCGGACCGGGTCCGACGAGAACGAGCAGCCCATGATGTTTATGTGCGTCTTCTTGCTGTAGATGGGGGCGAAGAACGGGAAGCCGAGCACGTGGTCCCAGTGCGAATGGGTGAACAGCATGTTGAACCTGTTGCTGGAGTTCTTGAGGAGCTCTTTGCCCAGGAGGCGGATGCCGGAGCCGGCGTCGACGATGATAAGGTCGTCCTTCTTCGAGCGCACCTCTACGCAGGTGGTACAGCCGCCGTACTTATTATAATTCTTCCCCGACACGGGTATGGACCCGCGCGCGCCCCAGAATTTAATGTTCATAAAGCCTATATTAGCAAATAATATATTAACTTCGCGCCGTGAAGGCCCGAAGATAACTTCCGAAAAAAAGCGGCTTCAGTACATGCCGCTCTTTTTTAGTTCGGCGGCCGACAGCGGGACGGCGAAGAGGCGGTGGACCCAGAGCTGGCAGGCAATGACCACCGGCAGCAGCAGTACGGCCACCCAGGTCATCAGGCGCAGCGTGTAGGCGCTGGAGGCCGAGTCGTAGACCGTGAGGGAAAAAGCGGGGTCTATCGCCGACGGCAGCAGGGCCGGGTAAATGCCGGCGAACCCCGTCAGCGAGAAGGTCGCGATGGCCGCGAAAGAGGCCAGGAAGGCCGCCCTGCGCCGGCCGCCGGCCAACAGCAGTCTCGCGGCGCCGAGCGAAAGAACCGCCAGCAGCGGCAGGAGCAGCAGGGCTCGGCGTTCCAGGAAATTGCCCGACAGCCCGGTGCCCGCCCAGCTGTAGACGACGAAAGCGGCGAACAGGGACGCCAGCGCGTACCAGCCCTTCCCCGCCAGGGCGGCCGCGCGGTCGGCGGCGCGGCCCGGCGCCTTGAAGGAGAGCCAGAGCTGCCCATGGAAAAAGAAGAAAGCGCAGAAGAGCGCGCCGGTCAGCAGCGCGTACGGGTTCAGCAGGCCCAAAAAAGTGCCGGCGTAGCCGTCCGGCCCGATCTGCAGACCGCGGAAGATATTGCCGAAGGCCACGCCGAGCAGCAGGGCGACCAGCAGGCTCGAGACCGCGGCGGTACGCTCCCAGAAACTTTTCCAGGGAGCGGAGGCCACCTTGCCGCGGAATTCCAGCGCCACGCCGCGCGCTATCAGCGAGAAGAGCAGCAGGAACAGCGCCGGGTACAGCCAGCTGAACAGCGCCGCGTAGACCGGGGGGAAGGCCGCGAAAGTGGCCCCGCCCGCCGTGATCAGCCAGACCTCGTTGCCGTCCCAGAAAGGCCCGACCGAGGAGAAGACCCCGCCGCGCTCGTCCGCCCCGTCGGCGGCAAGCCAGCCCGAGAAGCCGACCCCCAGGTCGAACCCGTCGAGCGCGAAGTAAGCCGTCCACAGCACCGCCCACAGCACGAACCAGATCTTAGCGTAATCCATAAAGTTTTCCTCACTCTCCGCACACAAAAAGTGTCAGCGGGGTGGCAAGGTGTTCCCCGCAAGCCCCAGTTGGGGAGGGGGGCCCCGCCTTAATTTCCCCAGGCGGGGGAACCGCGCAACGGTTCCCGGGTCTGGGGCGAAGGGGAATACCTTGCCAGGACCCCGCCACTGCGTTCCTGCCCCATGTCATGCCGCTACCCTTCCATACCCTTTCTCGCGTATTTCGCCAGCAGCCAGAAATCCACCAGCCCCAGCGCCGAATAGAAAACCACGAAGCCCCCGAGCGACAGCCAGACCTGGCCCGGCGTCACGGTCTTGGAGACCGCGTCCGCCGTGCGCAGCAGCCCGTAGACCGCCCAGGGCTGCCGCCCCAGCTCGGTGACCAGCCAGCCAAGCTGGATAGCGAGATAGGGCAGCGGTATGGCGAAGACCAGCACCTGCAGCAGCCTCGGGTACCTGGCGAACCAGTCCTTGTACCAGACCAGCACGGCCAGCCCCGAAAGCAGGATGAACAGCATACCCAGCCCCACCATGGCCCTGAAGCTGAGGAACACCGGCAGTACCGGCGGGCGGTCCTGCGCCGCGATATCGTTGAGGCCCTTAACCTCGGCCTGCGGGTCGTGGAAAGCCAGCAGCGACAGCAGATAGGGGATCCTGAGCGCCTCCACGGCGTTGCCCTCGCCGTTCAGGCGCGGCACCGTGAGCAGGGTCATAGGCGCGGCCGTCCGCGTCTCCCAGACGGACTCCATCGCCGCGAACTTGGCCGGCTGGTTCTTGGCGGCGTTCACTCCGCTCATATCGCCGACGCCTGCGACCAGCAGCGAGCTGGCCAGCGCGAAGACCGCGCCCGCGCCGAACGACTTCTTGAACATGTCCTCCTGGTTCTTGCGCAGCAGATGCCAGGCCGAAACGCCCAGCACGAAGAAGCCCGCTATCACCCAGCCGCCGAAGACGGTGTGGAAGAACTCCAGCCAGCCGTAAGGATTGGTCAGCAGCGCGCCGAAATCCACCATCTCCGCGCGGCCGTTGCGCAGGATATACCCTACGGGGCGCTGCATCCAGCCGTTGGCGAGCAGGATCCACAGCGCGGACATGTTGGTGGCGAAAGCCACTACCCACATGCAGGCGGCGTGCGCCTTTTTGGACAGCCGCTCCCAGCCGAAGATCCAGACCCCGATGAACACCGACTCGAGGAAGAAGGCAGCGAGGGCCTCAATCGCCAGCGGCGCGCCGAAAATGTCCCCGACGTAGCGGGAGTACTCCGCCCAGTTCATGCCGAACTGGAACTCCATGGTGAGCCCGGTCACCACGCCCAGTGCGAAGTTGATGAGGAAAAGCTTGCCCCAGAAGCGGGCTATCGGCAGGTAGGCGTCGTCGCCCAGCGCGTAGCGCGTCTCGAACCAGGCCGTCAGCCAGCCCAGCCCCAGCGTCAGCGGGACGAACAAAAAGTGGAACATCGCGGTGACCGCGAACTGCAGCCGGCTCAAGGCCAGAGTATCCATCAGTTTCTCCTCAAACCGCGATTTATGGAATATGATTCTAATATTTATAAAGATAAAAGGGAACTGATTTATGTCATACCGGGGTGTCTGTCCTTTTTTGGTATAATATAGTCAACAAATCAATGCCAGTCCTTACCGACTTTCCTAAACACCGGCTCAAACTCAGGCCCCTGAAGTGACCAGGGGCTGGGCGCAGCATTCGTAAGGACTAAAGGTAAAAACGATATGAACAACAATGAAAAGATAGCGATAGTCGGTCTCGGGGTCATAGCCCCCAAAGCCCTCAACAAGGACGCCTTCTGGAAGAACGTCATGGAAGGCCGCAACTGCATAGGCGAAGTCCCCGCCGACCGCTGGGACTGGAAACTCTATTTTTCGGAAGACCACAAGGCCGCGGACAAGACCTATTCCAAGATAGGCGGCTTCATCGAGGACTTCAAGTTCGACTCCCTCAAGTACAAGATACCCCCGCAGATAGCCAACCAGATCTCCCGCCTGCAGCAGATGACCATAGAGGCCGTCCGCATGGCGCTGGAAGACTCCGGCTACGACAAAAAGGCCTTCGACCCCAAAATGGCCGCGGCCGTGATAGGCAACGCCATGGGCGCCACCCGCAAGGAAATGACCGACATGCGGGTCTACAAGTTCTACAACGAGGATATCCTCAAGAAGACCGCCGCCTTCTCCGCGCTGCCGCAGCAGACCCGCGACTCCATGCTGATGGAGTACGAGGCCGGCATAGACGAGGGGATTATCAAGATCACCGAGGACACCATGCCCGGGGAGCTCGCCAACGTGACGGCCGGCCGCATAGCCAACGTCTTCAACCTCAACGGCCCCAACATGACCATGGACGCGGCCTGCGCCTCCTCGATGGCGGCCCTGGATTACGCGGTGCTGGGCCTGCGCGCCGGCAAGTTCGACATGGCCATAGCGGGCGGCGCCGACGACATGATGTCGCCCCCGGCCTACGTCAAGTTCTGCAAGATAGGCGCCCTGTCGGCCGAAGGCTCCTATTCCTTCGACACGCGCGCCAACGGCTTCGTGATGGCCGAGGCCGTGTCCATCTATATCCTCAAGCGCCTGTCCGACGCGGTGCGCGACGGCGACAAGATCTACGCGCTCATCAACTCCGTGGGCGCCTCCTCCGACGGCAAGGGTAAGGGCATCACCGCCCCCAACCCCAAGGGCCAGAAGATCGCCATAGAGAACGCCTTCGCCGGCGTGGATTATTCCCCGGCGGACGTGGACTTCGTGGAAGCCCACGGCACGGCCACCAAGGTGGGCGACGCCGCCGAAGTGCAGGTGCTTGGCGAAGTGTTCGGCCCCCACATGGGCGCGGGCAAGAAGCTGGGGCTGACCTCGGTTAAGTCCCAGATAGGCCACTCCAAGGCCGCCGCTGGAGCCGTCTCCATAGCCAAGACCGCGCTCGCCATCTACAACAAGACCCTGCCGACCTCCATAAACTACCAGACCCCCAACCCCGGCATAGACCTCAACCTCTTCAAGGTCATAGACAAAGCCGCGCCGTGGAACAAGGACGGCATACGCCGCGCCAACGTTTCCTCTTTCGGCTTCGGCGGCACCAACTTCCACGTGACGATGGAGGAATACACCGGCCCTAATCACCAGCGCTACGCCAAGGCCGGCGCCGCCGCAGAGACTCCCGCCGCCTCCGTCGAGGTGGTAGAGAATCCCCGCGCGCCTTTCGCGAACCTGCAGGGCGAGGCCGTGACCTTCACCGGCGCCACGCCCGCCGACGTCATAAAGAACGCCCAGAACGAGGCCGCCGCCGTTTTCGGGCATTGGCCCGAAGCCTACCCGCTGGCAACTTACGCCCAGCCGTCCATGCTCAAGCCCAAGGGCGCCTTCGGCGTCTCTATCGTCGCCAAGTCCCCGAAGGACCTGCTGGAGAAGGTGGACCTGCTGGCGAAATCCGGCAAGCCCGAGACCTGGACCGAGCCGCCGCTTAACTTCAAGCTCAAAGGCGTCTACACCTTCAAGACCGGCATGAACCAGGCCAAGGTGGGCCTGCTGTTCCCCGGCCAGGGCTCGCAGTACGTGGACATGATGCGCGACCTCGCCGCCAAGTACCAGGTGGTGCAGGA